>JAEUGW010000047.1 GCA_016795565.1 Opitutaceae bacterium
CCACCTTCGAGTGGATCGAGGCCTTCTACAACCTCCGTCGCCGCCACTCTTCCATCGGCTACCTCTCGCCGGTTGACTTTGAGAACAAATCCAACTGAAACCCACTGCGCCCCAAGTCTACAATTCGAGGGTAATCCCAAATGTTTAGCCGCCACACCGTGGCGAAGCTTGGAGCGAAGGCGCATGGCCAGCACCCGGACCGTCACCGTCGCCAGCTCCAAGTCGTAAGCGATTTCCTTGTAGGTCTGTCCGGCCCGCAGCCGGCCGTGAATCTGCCACTCGCGCGCACTCAGGGCCGGCGAGGGGTTGGCCTCCGCTGCGACGGTCGCATTGGCCTGCCACAATGCAGCGAGCAAAGCGCGTTGGAGGGCGTCCTCTTCGCCGGGTCGGCAGGCAACCCCAAGAAAGCAGGTTCCTTCGCTGCGTGCTACGGGGAGGGTGCGAAGCGCGATCTCAAAACGACGCCCCAAGGCATCGCAATTTGTCAGCCGTCCGGCCCAGCCGCCGGTTGCGGTCGCTTGGTCCAGCTCCCTCAAAAGGGTCTCGCTATAGTCATCCGGTGTCAGCAGGCGGGGAGACCGCCCCAGCAGTCCATCCACCGGGCGCTTGTAGTGACGCATGAAAGCGTGATTGACCGCCATGAACCGATTGGCCCGGTTCGTGAGCGAGGCCGGAAACGGGAATGCCTCCAGCAAGGCAAAGGCCGCAGTGATGGTCGAATGAGATTGGGATACTTCTGCCACAACGAAGCGCGCTACGCGCGAGCATGGTTCCGGTTAGGCCACACACAAGTCCGGAGCGGTTCTTTCTGCGGAATGTTTTTGAGCTTTTCGTGATTTTTGTGGCCAATCTGCCGCATGAAAGTCGTCGTGCTTTGCTCTGGCGGGATGGATTCCGTGGCCGCGCTCCACTGGGCGCGGGCGCGGCATGACGTGCGGGCGGCGCTCAGCTTCGACTACGGCGCCAAGCACAACCACCGGGAAATCCCGCTGGCCGCCGAGCAGGCGAAAACGGTCGGCGTGCCGCACCAGGTCATCCCGCTGGATTTCATCGGGAAGCTGTTCGCGTCCGACCTGCTGAAGGGCGGCGGCGACATCCCCGAGGGCCACTATGCGGACGAGAACATGCAGCGCACGGTCGTCCCCTTCCGCAACGGCATCATGCTGGCGGCGGCCGCGGGCTTTGCCGAAAGCGCCGGCGCCGAGGCGCTCGTCATCGCCGCGCACGGCGGCGACCACGCGATCTACCCGGACTGCCGGGAGGATTTCATGCAGGCGATGGGCCGCGCGATGCAGATCGGCACCTACGCCGGCATCCAGCTGCTGCGGCCCTTCATCGCGATGAACAAGGCCCAGATCGCGGCGGAAGGCGCGCGGCTGGGCGTGGACTTCGGCCGCACCTGGTCGTGCTACAAGGGCGGCACCGTCCACTGTGGCAAATGCGGCACCTGCGTGGAGCGGCGCGAGGCGTTCCTGCTGGCGGGGCTGGCGGACCCGACGAAATACGTGAGCACGGCGCCCCTTCCGAAGGGGCCGATAAAAGGAGGAGAGAACGATTAGGAGAATGAGGAACGAGAACGATTGGATTCGTTCTCTTTCTCGTAATCGTTCTCGTTCTCCCGACCAACGATGCTGATTTCCGAAATATTTCATTCGCTCCAGGGCGAGGGCGAGTTGACCGGTGTGCCGTCGGTCTTCGTCCGCACCAGTGGCTGCAACCTGCGCTGCAACTGGTGCGACACGCCTTACGCGTCGTGGAACCCCGAGGGTGTGCAGATGAGCGTGGGCGAGATCATGGCCGAGGTGACGAAGCACCCAGCCAGGCACGTCGTGCTGACCGGCGGCGAGCCGATGGTCGCGAAGGGAATCCACGAGTTGGCGGCGGCGTTGAAGCAGCGCGGCTACCACATCACGATCGAGACGGCGGCGACCATCGCGCCGGACGGCATCGCGTGCGACCTCGCCTCGCTCAGCCCCAAGCTGAGAAACTCCGCGCCCGACGAGCGCCTGTCCGCCACCTGGCGCGAGAAACACGACGCGCTGCGCTGGCAGCCGGCGGTGGTGAAGGCCTGGCTGTCAGCCTACGGCTACCAGCTGAAGTTCGTCGTCGCGCAGGTGGCCGACGTGGACGAGATCGAGGGTATGCTCGGGCAACTTGGCACCGATATCCCGCGCGCCAAGGTGCTGCTGATGCCCGAGGGCACGACGGTCGAGGCGTTGCGGGCGAAGGCCGGATGGCTGGGCGAGCTTTGCAAGGTGCGCGGCTACCGCTACGCGCCGCGGCTGCACATTGAACTCTACGGCAACAAGCGCGGGACCTGAGGGTCGGGGAAGTGAACGCCCATGCACATCCGCAACAGCGAGACCCATCCGCAGAGCCTGTCCACCGAGCTGCACGAGCTGGCGGAACGGTTCCGGCATCACGCCATCACCGTGGAGGAGGTGATCGGCGTGTTGGGGGAACGGGCCTACACGCTGCTCATGATCCTGTTTGCCCTGCCGTTCAGCTCGCCGGTGACGCTGCCGGGCATGTCCGCGCCGCTCGGGCTGATGATCGCCATCATGGCGGGACGGTTTGCGCTGGGCCTGCCGCCGTGGCTGCCGGAAAAACTCCGCCGCACGGTGCTGACCCCGGGGTTTTTCCGTCGGCTGCTGGAGGGGGCGAGCCGGATCATCGGGTTGATCGAACGGGTCCTGCGCGCGCGCCTGCCAGTGCTGACGGCGACCACGCGGCTGGTGCGCCTGCATGCCGTGATGGTGTGCATCGCCGGATGCATCCTGCTGATACCGGCGCCGATTCCATTCAGCAACACGCTGCCCGCGTTCGGGGTGTTGCTGGGTGCGGCCGGGGTCATGGAGCGCGACGGCCTGGCGATTCTGGCGGGTTACGTCTTCACCGCGCTCGGCGCCGCCTATTTCGCCCTGATCGCGGTGATGGGGGCGGAAGCCTGGGTCTTTGTGCGCGACGGCCTGACCGCGCTCTTTTGAGCGACCGTTCCGCCGCAGCGCGCGCTCAGCAGGCCAGGACGATCTTGCCGAATTGGGCCGACGCCTCCATGTGGCGCAGGGCGTCCTCGGTCGCGGCGAGGGGGAAGACGCGATCCACCACGGGCGCAATCCGGTGGGCCGCAACGAACGCCGTCATCCCCGCGAAATCAGCGGGCGAGCCCATGGTGGTGCCGAGGAGGCTGATCTGGCGGAAGAAGCTTTTGCGCAGGTCGAGACTGGGCGGGTTGCCGGTCGTGGCACCGAAGAAGGCGATGCGCCCGCCCGGCCGCGTGAGCTCGATGAGCTTGCCGAAACCCTCGCCGCCCGCGCTGTCGATGATGACATCGAACAGGCCGCCCGCCTGCTTCTGTAGCGCGGCGGGCCAGTCGGCGTCACGGTAGTTCATGCCGCCGCGCGCGCCGAGCGTCCGGGCGCGGGAGATTTTTTCCGGCGAGCTTGAAGTAACCCAAACCTCCGCACCGGCAGCCACGGCGAATTGGAGGGCGAAGAGTGCGGCACCGCCACCGACGCCGGTGACGAGCACGCGTTCGCCGGACTTGAGCTGCGCCCGGGTGAAGAGAGCGCGCCAGGCCGTGAGCCCCGCCAGCGGCAGCGCGGCGGCCTGTTTCCAAGAGAGGTGCGCGGGCTTGGGCGCAAGGTTGGCGACCGGGATGGCGATTTGTTCGGCGAAAGTGCCGCTGTCCGGCAGCCCGAGGATGCGGAACTGCGGCCCCTGGGCGCGCACATCGGAGCCCCAGTCGAGCGCCGGGTTGATGATGACCTCGCGGCCGACCCAGGACTGGTCGGCGGGCGAGCCGACGGCGGTGACGATCCCCGCGCCATCCGAGCCGAGGGTGATGGGCAGCTTGATGCCGGCGTATTGGCCGAGCTGGATCCAGAGATCGCGATGGTTGAGCGCGGCGGCCTTGAGGCGCACGACGGCTTGGCCGGGCGCGGCCACCGGATCGGGCGACGACTGGAGGACGATCGGTTTCTTGATCTCGGTAAGGACGGTGGCTTGCATGCGACGCGGAGTGATTCGGCAGGCAACAGGAGATCAGCGCTTCAGCCGGGCCTGGAGTTTCCGGACTTCGGGGCTGACGGCGGAGCAGCCGGAGCTGCCGCAGCCGGAGGATTTCTTCTTCCCGAACCAGGAGCGCAGCAGCAGCAGTGACGCGAGGGCGACAATGCCGAGGGCGATGATGGTCTGGAGGGAAGAAGTCATCGGAGGGGCACCACGGAATACACCAAACACACGAAAAGGAAAAAGGCAGGGGCTGAATCAGTTTCGTGTATTTGGTGTGTTTCGTGGGCAATCAATATCCCAAGGCGCGGCCGGCTTGGTAGAGGATGAGGCACACGAGCCACGCGGTGCCGGTCATGTAGGCGAGCTGGAACAGCGGCCAGCGCCACGAGTTGGTCTCGCGCTTCACGACGGCGACGGTGCTCATGCATTGCATGGCGAAAACATAGAACACCATGAGCGTAAGGCAAACGAGCGGGGTGAAGAGCGCGGCGCCGTCCGGCCAATGGGCGCCGCGGAGGGCGTCGCGGAGCGGCGTGGTGTCGTCGTCCGCGCCCTCGACGCCGAAGATGACGCCCATCGAGCTGACGAAAACCTCGCGGGCGGCGAAGGAGGTGATGAGGCCGATGCCGATGCGCCAGTCAAAGCCCAGGGGCTTGATGACGGGCTCGAGGAGATGGCCGGCCTGCCCGGCAAAACTCTGGGCGATCTGCGCGGTGGGCGTGGCGTGCGG
Source organism: Opitutaceae bacterium (assembly GCA_016795565.1). Classification (GTDB taxonomy): domain Bacteria; phylum Verrucomicrobiota; class Verrucomicrobiia; order Opitutales; family Opitutaceae; genus Lacunisphaera. The sequence continues at coordinate 4,745 of JAEUGW010000047.1, forward strand.
ATCAGGGTGCTTCGGGTAGGTGGTGAGGAACCAGAGCACGATGGAGATGCCGAGGATGATGGTGCCGGCGTTCTTCAGGAACATCCAGCCGCGCTCGATCATGTGGCGGAGAATTTCCCCGAGGCGGGGCGGCTGGTAGGGCGGCAGCTCCATGATCATGTGCTGCGGCGCGGCCGGGAAGAGGGTGCGCTGGAAGAGCCAGGCAAAGAAGAACACGCCGCCGGTGCCGAGGGCATACATGGCGAGCATGATGCCGGCCTTGGTGGTGGCGGGCACCACGTCGCCCGGCAGCAGCGTGGCGATCATCAGCAAGTAAACGGGGAGGCGCGCCGAGCAGCTCATCAGCGGGGCAACCAAAATGGTGACGAGGCGGTCGCGGGCGTTTTCGATGGTGCGGGTGGCCATGATCGCCGGGATGGCGCAGGCGTAGGCACCGAGCAGCGGGATGAAGGAGCGGCCGTTGAGCCCGACCTTGCTCATGGGCCGGTCCATGATGAAGGCGGCCCGCGCCATGTAGCCGGTGCTTTCGAGCAGACCGACGAAGAAAAACAGGATGAGAATCTGCGGCAGGAAGATGACAATGCCCCCCACCCCGCTGATGACGCCGTCGGTCAGCAGGTCGCGCAAGTCGCCGGGGGCCATCGCGCCTTTCACCCACGCGCCGAAGGCAGCGACGTGTTCGTCAATGAAGTTCATCGGCGACTCGGCGAGCGAGAAGATGGAGTAAAACAGCGCGCCCATGATGACGGCGAAGAAGGCCCAGCCCCAGAGGGAGTGGCAGAGCACGGCGTCGATGCGGTCGGAGCGCGACGGGCCGGCCTCCCGCGGGCGGCGGATGACGTCCTTGCAGAGCAGGTTGATGGCGTCGTAACGGCTGCGGATGAGCACGGCGGACCAATCGGTGCCCTCCTGCACCCAGCGCTGGCGCCACTGGTCAAGCAGTTCGTGGGTGCGGGGGCTGAGCGGCTTGGAGCCGGCGACGCGCACGGTGTCGAAGTCGGTGAGCAACAGCAGCGCCTCGGCGCGGGCGATGAGCGGGGTGCGGGCGTCGTTGTCGGCGAGGGAGGCCTGGATCTCGGCGACGGCGGGGGCGATGGGCACGGGCACATCCCAGCGGTGGCGCGCGAGCGGAAGCTCGAGGCGGCTGAGCGCGAGCTTCAGCTCGACGAGGCCGCGGCCGTGGACGGCCTCGCAGGCGATGACGGGCACGCCGAGTGCGCCTTCAAGTTCGGCGGCATCCACCTTCATCCCGGCGGCGGCGGCCATGTCCATCATGTTGAGGGCGATGATGACGGGGCGGCCGAGATCGAGGATTTGGTGGACGAGGTAGAGGTTGCGCTCGAGGTTGGCGGCATCGACGACGCAGATGATGCGGTCGGGCTGCGGGGTGTCCGCGCGACGGCCGAGGAGAACGTCGCGGAGCACGGCCTCGTCGGGCGAGCGGGCGGCGAGCGAGTAGGCACCGGGCAGGTCGATGACCTGGATGGGGCGGCCGTGCTGGGAGTAGGTGACACCGATCTTCTTCTCAACGGTGACGCCCGGGTAGTTGCCGACTTTCTGGCGGAGGCCGGTGAGGGCGTTGAAGAGCGTGGTCTTGCCGCAGTTGGGGTTGCCGACCATCGCGTAAACCGGGGTGCGGTCGGGGCCGGGTGCCGGGCGCCGGCGGCCGGGCAGCGCGATATGGGCCGGGAGCTTCAACGCGCGCTGGCCGGCAGCTGCTCGACGAGAATACTCATGGCAGCCCGGTGGTTGAGGGCGATGCGGGTGCCGTTGACCAGGCAGAGGCTGGTGGACGAGCCGGAGATCTTGGTGACCAGCGCGGCCTCGCCGAAACCCATCTCACGGACGCGCTGGCAGAAGCTGTCGTCGCCGGTCAGTTCACACACCCGGCCCGTGCTGCCGGCGGGCAGCTGGCAGAGGGGTGAGAGGGGGATGGGTGAGGCGGGCATTGCGGCTGAGACCGAGTATCAGGACAGAAGCAGAAAAAAGCCCCGGGTCAAACCGCGGTCGCGGCCGGCCTGGGGCGAGAGATTATCGGCGGCGGCGTTTGACGGCGAGTTGGACGCCGGAATAGCGCACGAGGCTCTGGAGGTGCTCGTATTGCTGCGGGTCCATGTCCTTCGCGGCGGCGAGCTCCTGCTCGGCCTTCTTGAGGGCGGCCTCGACGGCGTGCTCGTCGATCTTCTCCTCGGTGATGGCGTGTTCCGCGAGGACGCGGATGCGGTCGCCGTCGATCTGGGCGAAGCCGCCGCCGACCGCGAGGAAGGAGGTGACATTGTCCTTGGTGACGCGGAGTTCACCGTGCTCGACCTGGGTGACCAGCGGGATGTGGCCCGGGAGGACGCCGATCTCGCCCTCGATCGTCGGGACGACGACGGAGTCGATGGTGTCGGTATACACCTTGGCTTCCGGGGTGACGATTTCGAGAGTGAGAGGCATGGGATGCTTAGTAGCGAGTAGTGGGTAGCGAGTAGTGAGTAGATTTTGGCCGGCGCGGGATACTCGCTAGTCGCTACTCGATGCTCGCTACTTTCAGATTACTTCTTCTGCGAGGCCGCGATGACCTCGTCGATGCCGCCCTTCATATAGAAGTCGCCCTCGGCGACGTGATCGAGCTCGCCATCGAGGATCATCTTGAAGCCGCGGACGGTCTCCTTGACGGGGACGTATTTGCCCGGCGTGCCGGTGAAAACCTCGGCGACCGCGAAGGGCTGCGAGAGGAGGCGCTGGATCTTGCGGGCGCGATAGACGGTCTGCTTGTCCTCGGGGGAGAGCTCGTCGAGGCCAAGAATGGCGATGATGTCCTGGAGGTCCTTGTAGCGCTGGAGGACGCGCTGCACCTCGCGGGCGACCTTGTAGTGCTCCTCGCCGACGATGTCGGGCTGGAGGGCCTTGGACACGGAGGCGAGCGGATCGACGGCGGGGTAGATGCCGAGCTCGGCGATGGAGCGCTCGAGCACGATGGTGGAGTCGAGGTGCGCGAAGGTGTTGGCCGGCGCGGGGTCGGTCAAGTCGTCGGCGGGCACGTAAACGGCCTGCACGGAGGTGATTGAGCCCTTCTTCGTCGAGGTGATGCGCTCCTGGAGGATGCCCATCTCGTTCGAGAGCGTCGGCTGGTAACCCACCGCGGAGGGCGAGCGGCCGAGGAGGGCGGACACCTCGGAACCGGCCTGCGAGAAGCGGAAGATGTTGTCCACGAAGAGGAGCACGTCCTGATTCTTCTCGTCGCGGAAATACTCGGTCATGGCGAGGGCCGAGAGGGCGACGCGCATGCGGGCGCCCGGGGGTTCGTTCATCTGGCCGTAAACGAGCGCGACCTTGGACTTGGAGAGGTCCTTCTGGTTGATGACGCCGGCCTCGGACATCTCGTGGTAGAGGTCGTTGCCCTCGCGGGAGCGCTCACCGACGCCCGCGAACACGGAGTAACCGCCGTGCGCCTTGGCGATGTTGTTGATGAGCTCGAGAATGACGACGGTCTTGCCGACACCGGCGCCGCCGAAGGCGCCGGCCTTGCCGCCCTTGATGAAGGGGCAGATGAGGTCGATGACCTTGATGCCGGTCTCGAGGATCTCGGCCTTGGTGTTCTGGTCGGCCAGGGCCGGGGGCGAGCGGTGAATCGGGTATTTCTTGGTGAAGGCGACCGGGCCCTTGCCGTCCACCGGGGTGCCGGTGACGTCGAAGATGCGGCCGAGCACGCCCTCGCCGACGGGCACCGAGATGGGGGCGCCGGTGTCGGTCACGGCCATGCCGCGCACGAGACCCTCGGAGGAGGACATCGCGATGGTGCGGGCGACGCCGTCGCCCAGGTGCTGCTGCACCTCGAGGGTCAGGGTCTCCTTCTTGCCGGAGACGGTGAAGTCAACGGTGAGGGCCTGATAGATCGGCGGGATGGAGTTCTCGGCGAACTGCACGTCGACGACGGCACCGATGACTTGGACGATTTTGCCAGTGTTGCTCATGACTTAAACGGGTCGGGGGTGATTAAAAGGGATCAGGTGGAGCTGAAGGACGCGGCGGCGATTTCCAGGATTTCCTGGGTGATGGCGGCCTGGCGGGCCTTGTTGTATTCGAGGGAGAGGTCGCCCACGAGCTTCGTGGCGTTGTCCTTCGCGGTCTTCATCGCGACCATGCGGGAGGAGTGCTCGGAGGCCTTGGCGTCGAGGACGTGCTGGTAGATCTCGCGGTTGACGTAGAGTGGCAGCAGGGATTCGAGGACGGAAGCGGCGTCCGGCTCGAAAAGGATTTCGCGGTCGTCGGCCTTCACGGTCTCGCCGGCGTCGGCGCGGAGGTCGGCGATGACTTCCTGCAGGCTGTGCAGCGGCAGCAGCGGCAGGTTGGTGGCGGTTTGGACGAGCGTGTTCCGGAAATGCGGGTAGATGATCTCGACGGTGTCCACGGCGCCCTCGAGATACTGCTTCACCATGAACTCGGCGACGACCTTGACCTCGTTGAAGTGGGCGCGGTCGGAGACGGTGAACTCGGCGAGGAGATCGCGCTTGGTGCGGGCGATGAACTGCGCGCCCTTGCGCCCGATGACGGCGAACTTGGCGGGACCCTTGATCTCATCGACGACGAGCTTGAAGAGGTTGGCGTTGAGCGCGCCGGCCAGACCCATGTCGGAGGTGACGAGAATGATGCCGCGGACCTTGACCTCGCGGCGCTCGAGGAACGGGTGGTGGCTCTCCTCGACGCGGCCGGCGACGGCGGCGAGCATCTCAGCCATGAGGGAGGCGTAGGCGCGGCCCGCGAGGGCGGCGTGCTGGGCCTTCTTCATCT
>JAEUGW010000019.1 GCA_016795565.1 Opitutaceae bacterium
GATGCAGTCGAAGCAGCGCATGAGCGTGTTTCCCAGCGGTGCAGTGAGCCAAATCCAACTGCAATGCAGTAGGAAATCTCCATGTGACGCAGAAGTTTAGCCCACGCAGTCGGCGATTCTACTGCATCGTTCCGGCTAAGAGTCTATCTGAAAACCATGCCGGTTCTGGTCATTGCGCATATGTAGGGGCGCGCCTTGTGCGCGCCCGAGAGACGCGTTTGCCGTATCGGGCGTGGACAAGCCCCGCCCCTACAAAAGACAGTTTTCGGATAGCTTCAAAGGTGGAGCGCGGACTCCGGCCGCGCTTTCGGGATGGGCGTGGGTGGCGGGCGCTGCGCAGTCTTTTTCCGGGCTTGATAAAAACCCAACCGGAGGCCGGGTCCCACCTTGCATTCCGAGGCTTGCCGCCGACGCGGCGGCTTTCCACAGTCCGCCATGCAAACCCCCTCCGCGCTCCGCGAGCTCACGCTCCGCGGCGTCATCCTCGGCGGCGTCATCACGCTGCTGTTCACCGCCGCCAATGTTTACCTCGGCCTCAAGGTCGGCCTGACCTTCGCCACCTCGATCCCGGCGGCGGTCATCTCGATGGCGCTGCTGCGCCTGCTCGGGAATTCCAATATTCTGGAAAACAACATCGTCCAGACGATCGCCTCGGCGGCCGGCACGCTCTCCGCCATCATCTTCGTGCTGCCCGGCCTGATCATGGTCGGCTGGTGGCAGGGCTTCCCGTATTGGACGACGGCGGCGGTCTGCGCCGTCGGCGGCATTTTGGGCGTGATGTTCTCCGTGCCGCTGCGGCGCGCGCTGGTGACGGGCTCCGACCTGCCTTACCCCGAGGGCGTCGCCGCCGGCGAGGTGCTGAAGGTCGGCTTCGGCTCGGCCGAGGGCAAGGAGGAGAACGCCAAGGGCCTGCGCATGATCATCCTCGGCTCCATCACGTCGGCGGCGTATGCGCTGCTGGCGGCGATGCGCCTCGCGGCCGCCGAGGTGGCGCACGCCTTCAAGCTCGGGGCCGGGGCCACGGCGGTCTCGACGAGCCTTTCGCTGGCCCTGATCGGCGTCGGCCATCTCGTGGGCCTGTCCGTCGGCGTGGCGATGCTGGTCGGCATGCTCATCGCCTGGGCGGGGCTGGTGCCCTTCCTCACCGCCCAGCACGGGGTGGGGGAGAATGTCGCCCAACTCGTCAACACGACCTTCCGCAGCGAGGTGCGTTTCATCGGCGCCGGCGTGATCGGCGTCGCGGCGCTGTGGAGCCTGTTCCGCATCATCGGCCCGATCATCAAGGGCATCCGCTCCGCCATGGCGGCGTCCAAGGCCCGCTCGGCGGGCACCGAGCTCCCGCTCACCGAGCGCGACCTGCCCATCGGCGTCGTGGGCGGCACCATCGTGGCGATGCTGGTGCCCATTGCCGGCCTGCTGTGGTATTTCGCCTCCGGCACCGCGATCGAGACCGGCATCGGGCCGACCATCTTCGGCAGCCTGGTTTATGTGGTGGTGATCGGCGCCGTCATCGCGTGCGTTTGCGGCTACATGGCCGGCCTGATCGGCGCGTCGAACAGCCCGGTGTCGGGCGTGGGCATCCTCGCCGTGATCGGCGCCTCGGTGCTGCTGGTCATGGTTTACGGCCACGGCGGCAACCCGGAGCAGACGAAGGCGCTGGTCGCCTACGCGCTCTTCACGACGGCGATCGTGTTCTCCATTGCCACCATCTCGAACGACAATTTGCAGGACCTGAAGACCGGCCAGCTCGTCGGCGCCACGCCGTGGCGGCAGCAGCTCGCGCTCATCTACGGCGTCATCTTCGGCTCGCTGGTGATCCCGCCGGTGCTCGACCTCCTCAACAAGGCCTTCGGCTTCGCCGGTGCGCCCGGCGCGGGGGAGAACGCGCTCGCCGCACCGCAGGCCGCGCTCATCTCGGCGCTGGCCCAGGGCGTGCTCGGCGGCAACATCCGCTGGGACCTGATTGGCTACGGGGCGGCGCTGGGTGTCGTCCTTGTCATCCTCGACGAGGTGTTGCGCGCCTCCAAGAAGATGCGCCTGCCCCCGCTCTGCGTCGGCATGGGCATCTACCTGCCGATGGCGCTCACGCTCCTCATCCCGGTCGGCGCCTTCATCGGCCACTACTACGAGAAATGGGCCGACGGCCGGAAGAACCCGGAATTCGTCAAGCGCATGGGCGTGCTCGGCGCGACCGGCTTCATCGTGGGCGAGAGCCTTTTCGGCGTGGCCTTCGCCGGCGTCGTGGCCGTGTCGGGCAGCGATGCCCCGCTGGCCGTGGTCGGCAGCAGCTTTGAGAAATCCGGCATTGCCATAGGGTTGGTGATGTTCACCGGCATCATCGCCTGGCTCTACCGCTCGGCCCGCCGGACCAGCCAGACGGCCTGAGCCTGCGCCCTGGGGCCGGATGGCATGGTGATTACAACCTGCACCCTCGCCGGGTGCGGGTTTTTTGTTAATGCTCCGCCACATGAAAACGACGCGCAGACTGTTCGCAGTGGTTTTCGCCACTTGGCTAGCCCTCGGAGTTGCCCACGCCCAGCTCCAGTTCGTGTTCATAGAGAAGCAAGTTCAGTTTACCCAGAACAGCCCCTCGGCACCTGCGACCGCTGCCGGCAACCCGTATGAATTTAAGTTCGCCATTAACGGAGCAGGATCCAGCAGCCTCTCCGCCTTCACCCCGGTTCGCATTGTCACCACCGCTTCGGGGAGCGGCGTTTCGGGCCCGATCGATGCCTCCGCGTATTCTGCATCGGATGACGAATGGGAATTGCCCAGCGCGCTGACCTACGCGACCAAAGGCGCGCTTGATGCCGCCTATGCCAATGGTGTCTATGGGGTGAACATCAATGGAAGCACGCAGAATATCACGCTGGGGGGCGGCTCCGGACCCTACACGGATGGCTATCCCGGGGCGGCCCCGATGGTGACCGGATTGTCGGCCGGTGATTTCGACGGTCTCAACCGGCTGAAGATCAATCTGGGTCTGTCCACCTACACCTTCAACCTGAACGGTCTCCCGGGCTATGCGTCCGGAGGGCATGTCGGCATATTCATCAATGGAGTCCAGGTGGGCGGGAATGATGTCGAGGGCGAGTCGATCAAGTTCGGCGCGCAGAACGACCCGGAGCTGACCTTCCTGACCTTCAATCCGAGTGCGAGCACCATGGTCGCCGGGAACACCTACACCCTGGAGATGGAATACAACCTGGCCCCCAACGCGACCACGAACCTGTTTGGCGCCAACGAGCTTGATCTCGGGCTCTTCACCTATCGCACCCAGATGACCCTGATCGCCGTCCCCGAGCCCTCGGCCTACGCGGCGATTTTTGGCGCGCTGGCCATGGCGGGCGTGATGATCCGCCGTCGGCGGCAGACAGCCTGAGATCAAACCAAGTCGTTTTCACCAAGCCGGGCCGAGTGCCCGGCTTTTGTTTTGGCATTGTGGGAGCGTGCTTGCCCGCGACTGTCGCGACCAAGGTCGCTCCCACAAGGTCCGGACAGGACGACTCGCCCTGCCTATTCCTCGCCGTCGTAGTAGTCCACCTCGCTGATCCGGAAGATGCGCCGGTGGGGACGGATGGAGGACCATTTCTTCGAGTCGGGATAATGGCAGCCGTCCACCGGCGGGTTGTCGGCGATGAGATAGAACACCAGGTCGCGTTTGCCGGTGTTGATGATCTGGTGGGCCTCGCCGGGCGGATGCATGATGACGTCTCCCGCTTTCACCCTGAAGCGCGACTGGTTCGCCCGCACGGTGCCGGTGCCGCTGATGATGACGAACAGCTCCCATTGCGCCGAATGGCGGTGGAAGGGGCACGAGGCCTTGCCGGGCGGCACCTTCTCGATCTCGAGGTTGAAGGGATGGCCCTTCCTTGGCCAGCCGCCGCGCACATCTCCGACGGCGCCGGAGATGTCCTTGTAGGATTGGGCGAACTTGCCCTTCGGGGATTTCCAGTGCTCCCACTTCAGCTTGGCGATGTTGGTCTTCTTCATCGGGAATAAACCACGGAACACACAGAATGCCCGGAAGGATGGAGCGTGGTCACGGCAGCTTACCGTGTCTTCCGTGTGTTCCGGGGTGAATCAAGCCGGCTCGTTGATCACCGGGTTGGTGAGCGTGCCGATCTTCTCGATCTCGATGCTGACGGAATCGCCGGCCTTCAGCCAGACGGGCGGGTTGCGCGCGAAACCCACGCCGTGCGGCGTGCCGGTGAGTATCACCGTGCCGGGGAGGAGGGTCTTGCTCGCGCTGAGGAAGGCGATGATCGACGGCACGTCGAAGATCATGTCGTCCGTGTTCCAGTCCTGCATGACCGCGCCGTTGAGCACGGTCCGGATGCGAAGGGCGTTCGGATTGGGGATTTCGTCCCGGGTCACCAGCACCGGGCCGAGCGGGCAGAAGGTGTCGAAGCTTTTGCCCTGGCACCACTGGCCGCCGCCGCCGTCGCGCTGCCAGTCGCGGGCGGAGACATCGTTGGCGCAGGTGTAGCCGAGCACGTAGTCGAGGGCTTCGGCCTTGCTCACGTTCTTGCAGCGCCGGCCGATGACGATGGCGAGCTCGCACTCGTAGTCCACCTTGGTGCTGGCGAGCTTCACCGGGAGCTCGATCGGGTCGCCGGGGTTTTGGACGCTGGCGGTGTTCTTGATGAAGAGCACGGGATGGACCGGCGTCGGGCTGTTGCTCTCGGCGGCGTGCTGCTTGTAGTTGAGGCCGATGCAGAGGAGGTTGGCCGGCTGGAGCGGCGCGAGGAGCTTGCCGGGTTTCACCTCCTGGCCGGTGACCTGGAAGTCGCCGAACAGGTCGCCGGTGATGGCGCGAGCGGAGCCGTCGGGTTGGAGGGCAGCCCAGGCGGGGCCGGTCGGGGAGAGGTGGCGGATGATCTTCATGAAATGGTCTCCCGGAGAAAGCAGACTTGGCGCTAGGGGCGCAAGACCATGCCTCGCCTTTTTTCGAGCCACGCGCGCGGGGGCTGGCCGAAGCGCGCGCGGAACAGCCGGTAGAAGTGCGAGAGGTCGCCATAGCCGCTGGAGAAGGCCGCGCCGATGATGGAGTGGCGGTTGTCGCGCAGGAGGGTGGCGGCGTGGGTGAGGCGCAGCTCCGTCAGTTGCTCCAGGAAGGTGCGGCCGGTCAGTTCGCGGAAGAGCTTGCTGAAATGGCGGCGCGACATCCCGGCGCGGGCGGCGGCGCGCTCAAGGCTCCACGGGTCGTAGAAGGTTTCCGCCAGTTCGCGGGCCACGGCGGCGACGCGCAGGTTGGTCGGGTCGGCCGGGGTGTCGGGCGGCACGCGGGCAAGAGCGACCAGGATGTTGTCCGCCGCCGCCCGCAGGGCGACTTCACGCCCGGGCTGGCTGCCCGCCTGTTCGGCGATGCCCGCGCGCCACAACCCCTCGAAGCGCGGGCTGCCCTGGCCGCCGGGCCGCCGCACTGCGTCCTGGCCGCCCGTGAGCGCGGCCCACAGCCTTGCCCGTGCCGGATCGTCGGCGAGAAACTCCGGGGCGAAGCACAGCAGGAGCAGGGTGGGGGGCGCGGCGTCGGCGATGCGGTGCGCCACGCCGGCCCGGACGCACAGGGTGGTGCCGGCGGCGGCGTGCAGGGGCTTGGCCGCTGAGGTGGCGGTGAAGGCGATTTTGCCCTGCAGCACGTAGATGAGCTTGTGGAAGGGATCCGCCCTTTCCGTCATGCGGAAGCGCGGGCCATGCACGCTCTCGGCGAAGGCCACGCCGCGGGCGGGCAGGGTGACGGCGATGGGCTTGGAGACGGACATGGGAGCGGCACGGTGCCCGAATTGCCAAATGCCGCCAAGCCCGAAACGCCAAGACGGAACAAGGGCTTTCCGGTAGGCTTGCCGCCCGTATTGCCAACCCCCGGTTTCCGACTGTCATGCCCACGCTGCCCGAAAAATTTGCGCGCCCGCAGGATTTCCTGATCGGCGTCGAGCTGGTTTCGACCCGCGGCACCGTGCGGGAGACCCGGGCGGCCAGGACCGTGGCGTTTGCCCGCGATCTCGCCGCCGCGCCGGGCATTGACTGGGTCTCCATCACCGACAACGCCGGTGGCAATCCCATGCTCGCCGCGCCCGCGCTCGGCGGCCCCTTTCGCGACGCCGGCCGGGAGGTGGTGATCCACCTTTCGTGCAAGGATTTCAACCGCAACGCGCTCGAGAGCGAGGCGTGGCACCTCGCCAGCGAGGGCTTCCACAATCTCCTCGCCCTCAGCGGCGACTACTCGGGCCCGGGCATCGGCGGCGGGGCGAAGCCGGTCTTCGACATCGACTCCGTCGGCCTGCTCACGCTGCTGGGCCGGTTGAACGCTGGCCTCGATGTCACGCGCGCCGCAGGCCGGGCGCCGGCGCGGCTCGACCCGACCAGGTTTTTCGCCGGGGCCGTCGTCACCAACTTCAAGCGGCACGAGAACGAGGTCATGCCGCAGCTCTACAAGATGGAGCAAAAAATCGCGGCCGGTGCCCGGTTCCTCATCAACCAGATCGGCTACGATTCCCGCAAGATCCACGAGCTGCGCGCGTGGCTGGAGCGGCGCGGACACGGGGCGGTGCCGCTGGTCGGCAATGTCTATGTGCTCAATCCCGCCGTCGCGCGGGTGTTCCGCGCCCAGCGCATCCCCGGGGTCGTGATTTCCGACGAGCTGGCCGCGCTGTGCGAGCGGCACGCGGCCTCGCCCGACAAGGGCAAGGCCTTCTTCCTCGAGCTCGCGGCCCGGCAGATCGCCATCTACCGCGGGCTGGGCTACCGCGGGGCCTACCTCGGCGGCGTGCACACGGCGGAGGAGGTCCAGCGCGTGCTGGCGATCGCACGCGGCTTCGCGCCGGACGACTGGCGGCAGTTCGCCCGCGAGCTGCGCTACTCGCGGCCCGGCGAGTTCTTCGTTTTCCCCGAGGATCCCGCGACCGGCCTCACCGATCCGACGCGCCTGCATCCGGCCTACGAAGCCTCGCTGCACGCGCGCCCGGCCACGGCCAACGTCACCTACAGCTACCGTTTCTCCAAGTTCACCCACGGCCTCATGTTCACGCCCGGCCGGGGGCTCTGGGACCTCGGCGCCCGGCTGAGTGCGGGGGCGAAGGATCCGCGGCAGGGCCCGGCCTGGCTGCGCGCCATCGAGCATACCGGCAAGCGCCTGATGTTCGACTGCCGGGACTGCGGCGACTGCTCGCTGCCGGAGACCGCCTTTCTCTGCCCCGAGTCCGCCTGTGCCAAGAACCAGCGCAACGGCCCCTGCGGCGGCACGCGCGACGGGTTGTGCGAGGTGGAGGACTTCGAGTGCATTTGGTCGCGCGCCTACGACCGGCTGAAATCCGAGGGCCGCGCAGGGGAACTGCTGGCCCATGTGCCGGTGCTGCAGGACCAGAGCCTGCGCGGCACCTCCAGCTGGGCCAACACCTGGCTCGGCCGCGACCACCTCGCCAAGCCGGTCTCGCCGGCACCGCCCGCCCATCCCTGAACCCCCGCACCACCAACTTTACCCATATGAACACGCCAAAACCCACCAGCCTCGAAGCCAAACTCCAGCAGTATGCCAGCCCCGTGGACATGCTGCGCCACTCGCCCGTCGGCGGCTACCAATTCCCCGACAAGCCCGAATACACCAATTGGCGCGACGAGCAGCAAGCCTGGCAGAATTCCGTCGTCCTCTTCGACCAGTCCTTCCACATGAAGGACATCTATTTCGAGGGGCCGGACGTCCGGCGCCTGCTCTCCGATGTCGCCGTCAACACGCTGAAGAACTTCGGCCCGAACAAGGCCAAGCAGATCGTGACCTGCAACCACGACGGCCACGTCATCGGCGACGCCATCCTCTTCGGCCACTCCGACACCAAGGTCAGCGTGGTCGGCCGTCCCTCCGTGCCGAACTGGATCGAGTTCAACGCGGTCAGCGGCAAATACGACGTGAAGGTCACGCGCGACGAGCGCTCCGTCGCCAACGCCGGCGGCCGGCTCATCTACCGCTACCAGATCCAGGGCCCGAATGCCCTCGACCTCATCAAGAGCGTGCACGAGGGCCCGTTCCCGGAGATCCCGTTCTTCAACCTCGGCGACCTCAAGATCGCCGGGCGCAAGGTCCGTGCGCTCAACCACAACATGTCCCGCATGGGCGGCCTCGAGATCCACGGACCCGCCGCCGACGGCGAGGCCGTGCTCAACGCCCTGCTCGCCGCCGGCCCGAAGTTTGGCCTGCTGCGCGGCGGCAGCCGCTCCTACTCGACCGTTTCCCCCGAGAGCGGCTGGATTCCCTCGCCCATGCCCGCCATCTGGACGGACAAGCTCAAGCCCTACCGCGAGTGGCTCCCGGCCGACGGCTTCGAGGCCAGCGCCTCGCTCGGCGGCAGCTTCAACTCGCCCAACATCGCCGACTACTACCAGACCCCGTGGGACCTCGGCTACGGCCGCCACGTCAAGTTCGACCACGACTTCATCGGCCGCGCCGCCCTCGAGCAGCTCGAGGCGCAGCCGCACCGCCGCAAGGTCTGGCTGCGCTGGAACAAGGAGGACGCCGTCCGCATCAACGCCAGCCAGATCGGCGACGGCGTGCGCTTCAAATACATGGAGACGCCCAACGCCTACTACGCCATCCTGCCCTTCGACAAGGTCCTCGCCGACGGCCGCCTCTGCGGCCTCTCCACCTACACGGTTTACACCACCAACGTCCGCGGCTGGTTCTCCCTCGCCATGCTCGACGCGAACATCGCCGACGGTGCCGAGGTCACGCTCGTCTGGGGCGAGGAAAACGGCGGCTCGCCGCGGCCTTGCGTCGAGCGGCATGCGCAGACAGAAGTGCGCGCGACGGTCTCCTACAACCGCCTCAATGAGTAACACCGAACCCGCCCGCCTGCGCCTCATCGCCAGCTGCCCCGACCGGATCGGGATCGTGGCCCGCGTGGCCACGTTCCTGGCCGAGCGCGGCGCCTCCATCACGGAGGCCAGCCAATACGACGACCCCCGCTCGCAGACCTTCTTCATGCGCTCGGAGTTCGTCATTCCCGGCGGTGAGGAAACGCGGACCTGGCTCGAAGCCGGGTTCCGCCCCATCGCCCGGGAACTCGGCATGACCTGGCGCCTGGCCGACGCGCACCGCCGCCAGCGCGTCGTTTTGCTCGTGAGCAAGTTCGACCACTGCCTCGCCTACCTGCTCCACCGCCGCAAGGTCGGCGACCTGAACCTCGACGTGCCCTGCGTGATCTCCAACCACGAGGATCTGCGCGCGCTGGTCGAGTGGTATGGCATCCCGTATCACCACGTGCCCGTGCCCGCCGACCCCGCCGGCAAGCAGGCGGCGCTGGAGGAGACGGCGCGCCTCATCGGCGAGGCGCAGCCCGACACCATCGTGCTCGCCCGCTACATGCAGATCTTCCCGCCGTGGCTGTGCGAGCGCTACCGGCACCGCGTCATCAACATCCACCACAGTTTTTTGCCCTCCTTCGTCGGGGGCAAACCCTACCACCAGGCCGAGGAACGCGGCGTGAAGCTCATCGGCGCCACCTGCCACTACGTCACCGAGGAGTTGGACGCCGGCCCGATCATCGAGCAGGACGTCGTGCGCATCCGCCACAGCGACACCATCAAGGACATGATGCGCCTCGGCAAGGACGTGGAGAACGCCGTGCTCTCGCGCGGCCTGCGCTACCACCTCGAGGACCGCGTCATCGTCCACGGCAACAAGACCATCCTCTTCTCCTGAGCGACCGGCCGCCGCGCCGGAAATTTGTAACGCATTGTATTACAAATTTCCGGCTGAAACCCGGGACCTTGGGGCTGTGGCTTTGGGGTGGGAAGCGGCCAATCTCCGGCGATCAATTGGGACCTGGGGTAGGGCCCGTTGTCCCCAACGCGCCGCGGAGACTTGGGACAAGCCGCCCGGCAGCCCGCAAGGCGACGACGCAATCGCCCGGCAGGTTTTCATCGGCGCACAAGCGCATGACGGCGTGCGCTCAGCCGGCGGTGGCGTAAACCTTCTCTTCGCTCAACCGCGCCTGCGCATAGGCCATGCAGGCCAGGATCTGCTCGTGCGTCAGACCGGGATAATTGCGCAGGATCTCCGCCTCGGTCCAGCCCTGCGCCAGCAGGCGGAGCATGAATTCGACGGTCAGCCGCGTGCCTTTAACCACCGGCTTGCCGGTGAGCACTGCGGGATTCACCTCGATATGCCTTTGCCAGTCCATCTCGCCACCTTGCCCCATGCACCCGCCCGTCAACGGCGGGTTTGGCCGGTTATGTGCTTGGCCACCTTGCCCGCGCCCTTGCGCGGGGTCGCGGTGGATCCGTGGCCCTTGGCTTCGGCCAAGGCCACAGGAGCGGCATCGAAGTCGAAGAGCTGGCGCAGTTCCCATCCGCAACCCTTCGCGAGCTTGAGTAGCGTTTCCAGCCCTAGGTTCAGGCTCCGGCCTGCTTCGACGTGTTGGTAGTATTTGTAGTCCAAACCAGCGCGTTCGGCGAATTGCTCTTGGGTGAGACCATTCGCCTGTCGGAGCTGCTTCACGCGCGCTATTAAGCGCTTCGCCGTTTCGTTGACCACACACGAACATAGCGGGTGCGGACCGTTTCAAACACCCGGTATAACTGGTGTTGAGGCTGGACAGCTACTTATAGCTAGTGCGAGATGGCGGCCACAATGGCCTTGGTGAAGACCAAACAACGCGTCGCCGATCACGGGGAGGTTTTCACCCCGCGTCATATGCCGGTTGGGCGAACCCTACATGGAGGGTGCTGAAGCCATGACGAAGTCAAAATCGCGGAGACACTCAAAAAAAACGTCGGGAGCGCCAGATGCGGTGACAGCTGCGCCGCCGGAGGCGGACAGTGCCCCGATGAATCGCGGCCTCGGCGCGGCGAAGGCGGCGAAGCAGGATGAGTTCTACACCCAATACCTGGACATTCAGAAAGAGGTGGAGGCTTACCTCGAGTTCGACCCAGACACCTTCCGTGGCAAGGTCGTTTACTGCAATTGCGACGATCCCCTTGAGAGCAACTTCTTCCGCTACTTCGCCGCGAACTTCAACAAGCTCGGACTGAAACGACTCATCAGCACCAGCTACGACGGCTCACCGATCGCCGGGCAGGGGGAGATGTTCCCGGAATACAGCGAGGGAAACGGCAAGCGCAAGAAGCCAAAGGCGCTCGCCGTGATTCTCGACCAAGTGAAGGACGAGGACGGAGACGGCGCGGTGAATATCGAGGACGTGAAACTTTTCCTCAAACGCAACAAGGCCGCGCGGATCGCCTTGAAAGGAGACGACACTTACGGCGGCGGCGATTTCCGCAGTGCCGAGTGCATCGCGTTTTTGAAAGAGGCGGACATCGTGGTGACCAACCCGCCATTTTCGCTGTTTCGGCAGTATGTGGCTCAACTCGTGAAGCACGGGAAGAAATTCCTCATCATCGGGAATACCAACTCCATCACATACAAGGAAGTCTTCCCGCTCATCAAAGACAACAGACTTTGGCTCGGCTGCACGAACTTCAACGTAGGGATGTTTTTCGAAGTGCCGGGTGATTGGAAACACTTTCACCACGTTTGCGAGGAAACTGGCAGGAAGATCGCCCGTGTTTCAACATCGTGCTGGTATACGAACTTGGATCATGGCCGCCGTCATCATCCTCTGCATCTCATGACCAAGGCAGATAACCTGCGGTTCGGTAAGACCCTAAAAGGAAAAGATTCCTACGACCGATACGACAACTACGACGCGATTGAGGTCAGCACATACAAGGAGATTCCAAGCGATTATGATGGGGTTATGGGCGTCCCCATCACCTTCCTCGATAAATATAGTCCCGACCAGTTTGAGATCGTGGGAACCACAGAGTCCAACGATCCAACTAACACGTTTCGCACTCGAGTATACACGTCTCAAGAGTGCCGTGACGCTTAGCTCGGCGAAGAACTGCCAGATGCTGTGCATCACTCACAACCGGGCAAAAGGGAATCGATAAGACAGGCGTGTCAGAGTCCGGCGCAAAGAGGTGGTGCCGCTCCGTCGCAAGGACATCTTCTGGATTGCCGCGCTGTCAGCCGTGCGCATCCCGTGGCCGGGAATTTGTAACGCATTGTATTACAAATTTCCGGCTGAAACCCGGGACCTTGGGGCTGTGGCTTTGGGGTGGGAAGCGGCCAATCTCCGGCGATCAATTGGGATCTGGGGTAGGGCGCGCTGTCCCCATCGCGCTGCGGCGGCTTGGGACAAGCCGCCCTACCTTGCGCGCTGGTAGGCGCTCTATCCGTGGTTAAACCGGTTTGGGTGCCCGGCCTTGTCGTCCGACTTGCATTTCGTTTCTCGTCGGGCTCACTCGGCGCATGGCGCCGCCCCGTCGCAAAAACATCTTCCGCCTCGCGCCTCCGCCGCCGATGACGATCTACGTGCGGAGCGGCTTCCTGCGCGTGCTCACGGAGGAGTTTGCGGCGCTCAAGGTGAAGCGCGCCGCGCTGGTGGAGGACAAGGTCGAGGCGCACAGCCAGGGCGACCTGCGCGAGAACTTCGGCTTCAAGGCCGCCAAGGACGCGATCCGCGCCGTGGACCGCAAGATGGACGAGCTCGACCGCTTCTACCGGCGCAACACCTTCATCGAGATTGATCCCGCGGGCTGGCTGACCAAGCCGACGGACTTTGTCCAGCTCGGTCACGTCGTCCGCGTCGAGAAGGCCGACGTCGGCGGCAAGCGGAAGGATCGCTTCACCTTCCTTGTGGCGACCTACGGCGAGACGGCGACGGATCCGGACAGCGGCATCGAATGCCTGCCGCACAACTCACCGTTGGCCGCGGTGCTGCTCGGCCTCGCTGAAGGAAAACCGGCGCAGGTGAGCCTGCCCGCCGGGCCGTCGGTGCTCACGGTGCTTTCGATCCGCAATCCGACGCAGGCCGAGCTGGACCGGTTGCTCGCGGCGATCAAGCCGCCGGAGGTGGAGGGGGAGGAGTAGGGAAGGGGCCGACGGGTCGCTGGCGCTCCCCGCTACTTTGCCAGCGGTGTAGCGGCGAGCGCGGAGCGAGCCGAGTTCACTGCGCGGCAGCCTGCACGAGGTGATTGTAAACCCGCCAGAAACGGAGCCAGTGGTCGTCTTGGTGTGGCGTGAACTCCGGGTAGCCGGCCACGCAGCACCCGATGTATTCGTAGTCCTGCCAACGTGCGACCAAGCCTGCGCGCACGGGATTTTCGAGGATGTAGTGAGCGATGATTGCAAAGGCTCCCTGTTCCCGCTCGCTCTCGCGCAGCACATGGTCGTGGGGTTGTTTTTGCCACGAGGCGGGTGCGAGCGCGGGCACGAGATGCCGGCGGAGAAACCCGATGGCGAGACGCTGATCCGAGGCGGACGCAGTGCCGGCCCACAGGAGATGCATGTGATCCGGCATCAGCGTATAGCAGGGGCAAATCAGGTGATAACGTGCGCAGGCGTGTAGCAGGATATTCCGCCAGGTGTGATGAAAGGCAGGTGAGAGCCAGCCAGTGGCGCGCGTCTCAAGCGTGAGGGTCCAATGGACGAAGGCATGGCCGCGGTAGGCCTCAGGAGCGAGGCGTGGGAGCTGGCCTTTGGGTGCAACGGACTCGTGTCGCTGGCGCTCCCCGCTACGGTCGCTCTCGATGGTCATGGAATAGCGGAGAGCGCCGATGCAGTCCTACGCCTTCGGCGCTTCCGCATACGCCTCCATACCCACGCAACTGCACACGAGGTTGCGGTCGCCATACACGTTGTCCACGCGGCCGACGGCGGGCCAGAACTTGGAGGCGCGCGTCCACTTGTCGGGGAACGCGGCGGTCTCGCGGGAGTAGGGCCGGTTCCACTCGGTGACGGTCACGGCGGCGGCGGTGTGCGGCGAGTTCTTCAGCGGGTTGTTGAGCTTGTCGCTCGCGCCGCTGGCGACGGCCGCCATCTCGCCGTGGATCGCCGTGAGCGCGTCGCAGAAGCGGTCGAGCTCGGTCTTGGTCTCGCTCTCGGTGGGCTCGATCATGAGCGTGCCGGGGACGGGGAAGGACATCGTCGGGGCGTGGTAGCCGTAGTCCATGAGGCGCTTGGCGACATCCTCGACCTCGAGGCCGTGCTTCTTCCAGTTGCGGAACTCGAGGATGCACTCGTGGGCGACGAGCCCCGTGGCGCCGCGGTAGAGCACGGGGAAGAGCGCATCGAGGCGCCGGGCGATGTAGTTGGCGTTGAGGATGGCGAACTGCGTGGCGCGCGTGAGGCCGTCGGGGCCCATCATGCGGATATACATCCAGGTGATGACGAGGATGCTGGCGCTGCCCCAGGGCGCGGCGCTGACGGCGCCCATGTGATGGCCGCCGGTGTCGGCGTGCAGGTGGACGACGGCATGGCTCGGCAGGAACTCGACGAGGTGTTTCGCCACGCCGATCGGGCCCATGCCGGGGCCGCCGCCGCCGTGCGGGATGCAGAAGGTCTTGTGGAGGTTGAGGTGGCAGACGTCGGCGCCGATGTGGCCGGGCGAGGTGAGGCCGACCTGCGCGTTCATGTTGGCGCCGTCCATGTAAACCTGGCCGCCGTGCTCGTGGACGACCTTGCAGATGGTCTTGATGGGCGCCTCGAACACGCCGTGCGTGGACGGGTAGGTGATCATGAGCGCCGCGAGGTTGGCGGCGTGCGCGGCGGCCTTGGCCTTCAGGTCGGCGACGTCGATGTTGCCGTTGGCGTCGCAGGCGACGGGGACGACCTGGAAGTTGCACATGGCGGCGCTGGCGGGGTTGGTGCCGTGCGCGGAGGTCGGGATGAGGCAGATGTTGCGGTGCCCTTCGCCGCGCGACTCGTGGTAGGCGCGGATGACGAGGAGGCCGGCGTATTCGCCCTGCGAGCCGGCGTTGGGCTGGAGCGACACGCCGGCAAAGCCGGTGATCTCGCCGAGCCATTTCTCGAGCTGGGCGAACATCTTTGCGTAGCCCCGGGCCTGGTCGGCGGGGACGAAGGGGTGCAGCCGGCCGAACTCTGGCCAGGTGACGGGGAACATCTCGCTCGTGGCATTGAGCTTCATCGTGCACGAGCCGAGCGAGATCATCGAGTGGACGAGGGAGAGGTCCTTCGTCTCGAGGCGCTTGATGTAGCGGAGCATCTCGTGCTCGGTGTGGTGTTTGTTGAACACCGATGCCGTGAGATAGGCCGAGGTGCGGGCGTATTCAGCGGGGAGGGGACGGAGGTCGGAGGACAGATCGGGCGGCGGGGCGCCGAAGAGCCAGAGGAGCGTCTGCACCTCGCCCGTCGTGGACGTCTCGTCGAGCGAGATGCCCACGGTGGCGTCGTTCACCGGCCGCAGGTTGATCTTCGCGGCGAGGGCGGCGGCATGGATCTTGGCGGCGTCAACCCCCGAGACGGTGAGGGTGTCGAAGACGGGTTCGGCGTTGACGGTGAGGCCCTGGGCCTTGAGGCCGTCGGCGAGGAGCTGGGTGAGCAGGCGCGTGCGCTGCGCGATGCGCTTCAGGCCCTCGGGACCGTGATAGACGGCATACATCGAGGCCATGACGGCGAGGAGGACCTGGGCCGTGCAGATGTTGGACGTGGCCTTGTCGCGGCGGATGTGCTGCTCGCGGGTGCCGAGGGCGAGGCGCATGGCCGGGTTGCCGTGGACATCCTTCGAGACGCCGACGAGGCGGCCGGGCATCTGGCGCTTGAACTCGTCCTTGGTGGCGAGGAAGCCCGCGTGCGGGCCGCCGAAGCCCATGGGCACGCCGAAGCGCTGGGCCGAGCCGACGGCGACATCGGCGCCGAACTCGCCGGGGGCGCGCAGGAGCGTGAGGGCGAGCAGGTCGGTCGCGACGACGCAGAGCGCGCCGGCGGCGTGGGCCTTCGCGAAGAAGGCCGCGAAGTCGTGGATGCTGCCGGTGGTGTCCGGGTATTGCACGAGCACGCCGAAGACCTTGCCCGCGAAATCATAGGTGCGGTGATCGCCGACGGCGACGGTGACGTTGAGCGGCTTGGCGCGGGTGCGGACGATGTCGATGGTCTGCGGGTGGCACTTGTCGGAGACGAAGAAGACGGAGGCGTCGTGGCTGTCGCCGAGCTTCACGCGGTGGGCGAGCATCATGGCCTCGGCGGCGGCGGTGCCCTCGTCGAGCATCGAGGCGTTGGCGATCTGCAGGCCGGTGAGATCGGTGACGAGGGTCTGGAAATTGAGCAGGGCCTCGAGGCGGCCCTGGGAAATTTCGGCCTGGTAGGGCGTGTAGGCGGTATACCAGGCGGGGTTCTCGAGGATGTTGCGCTGGATGACGCCCGGCGTGGCGGTGTCGTAGTAACCCATGCCGATGTGGCTGCGGAAGATTTTGTTCTTTGCCGCGATGGTGCGGAGCTCGGCGAGGGCCTCGCGCTCGCCGAGGGCGGCAGGCAGGCGCAGCGGGCGCTTCAGGCGGATGTTGGCGGGCACGGCGGCATCAGCGAGGGCGTCGAGCGAGGCGTGGCCGACCGCCTGCAACATCAGGGCGATGTCGGCGTCGGGGGAGCCGTTGTGGCGGCGTTCAAAGGTGTCGAGTGGGGCGAGGAGGTCGCGCGGGGAAGCCATGGGCGGACGGTAGGCGGGGGCAGGGGCGGCGCAACCGGGAATTGGGCGCTTTCGGAGCAATTAAGCGTTGTTCTGGCCGACGAAGCGGTTCTGTTCGTGCCTGTCTGTCATTGCGAGGAGCGAAGCGACGAAGCAATCCAGCCGCTCGACTCCGCTCTTGGCACTGAGCCTGTCGAAGTGCTGGATCGCCACGGCCCGCGTTGCGGGCCTCGCGATGACAAACCTTTACACAAGCAAGCCAGCGCGCGCGGCGTTCATCGCCCGGCGCCTCGCGGAGCTCTACCCGGAGACGCCCATCCCCTTGGACCACAAGGATGCCTACACGCTGCTGGTGGCGGTGGTCCTTTCGGCCCAATCGACGGACAGCGGCGTGAACAAGGTCACACCGGGCCTGTGGGCGCGGGCGGACACGCCGTCGGCGATGGCGCAACTGCCGGTGGAGGAGATCCGGGAGGTCATCCGCACGGTCGGCCTCGCGCCGCAGAAGGCGAAGGCGATCCGAGAGCTCTCGCGTCTGCTCGTCGAGCGTCACGGCGGCGCGGTGCCGCGGACTTTTGAGGAACTCGAAGCCCTGCCCGGCGTGGGGCACAAGACGGCGTCGGTGGTCATGAGCCAGGCCTTCGGCGTGCCGGCTTTTCCCGTGGACACGCACATTCACCGGCTCGCGCAGCGCTGGAAGCTGACCGCCGGCAAAAGCGTGGAGCAGACCGAGCGCGACCTGAAGGCCCTTTTCCCGCCGGAAACCTGGAACCGGCTGCACCTGCGGATCATTTTTTACGGCCGCGAGCACTGCACGGCGCGCGGGTGCGATGGAACGGTTTGCGAAATCTGCCGGACGCTGTTTCCCGGGCGGAAACGGGCCGTGAAAACCCGCAAATAAAAGAGAGTTGATTCGCGCCGGGGGGTTCACAACCTTCGGCCCTCGTTTCGGACGCTTAGCTCAGTTGGTTAGAGCACGTGCTTCACACGCACGGGGTCACTGGTTCGAGTCCAGTAGCGTCCACCATGCTTCGCCGGGCGGAGCGAGTGCGAAGCATGCCCGCCGTAGCTTTAGAGCCTCTCCGAATAACGGCCTGTCCTGTAGCGGCGGTCTATGACCGCCGAACGATCACCACCCCACGCTCGACGGCGGTCACAGACCGCCGCTACAGAGAACCAGGCTGCCGGGAATAGGTTATTCGGATAGGCTCTGGGCGAAGGAGGGCCCTCTATATACGACTTCGAGCAGGGCTACGCATGGCCCTCGTAGCCTTGGCGCAGGAGGCCATCCGTCCGGCAGTCCGTCCCCCGGCCGGCAACTGAACGATTTGCGTAACAGTTCAACGATACAAGGCACGACCGGGCTTGCTGATGGTGAGGGTATGGGCTGCACTGGCTGCCCTATGCCCCGTTCCCCGAAAACTGTCCTGCTCATGGCCAATGGCGATCTGCGCCAGTCGGCCAACCAAGTGTGCTGGCCCGCCCAGGCGGCCATGGAAAAGCAACTCGCCGCCGCCGTGGCCCGCTTCGGCCGCAAGCTCGTGCGCGCGCATCCCTACAAGCCGGCGGTCAAGCACGGCTTCATTGCCTCGCAGAAGGAGGGCCTTGAGGTCTTCGCGAAACTCGACCCGACCGCGCCGCTCATCGTCGCCGAGGCGGTCTGGCAGTATTCGCATCACCTGCTCGCGGGCCTCATGAGCCATCGCGGGCCGATCCTCACCGTCGCCAACTGGAGCGGCACCTGGCCGGGCCTCGTGGGCATGCTCAACCTCAA
Organism: Opitutaceae bacterium; assembly: GCA_016795565.1. Lineage (GTDB taxonomy): Bacteria > Verrucomicrobiota > Verrucomicrobiia > Opitutales > Opitutaceae > Lacunisphaera. Next base: position 18,256 of record JAEUGW010000019.1, read on the forward strand.
CGGTTCGCTGACCAAGGCCGGCGTGAAATATTCCACGCTCTGGAGCGACAATTTTGACGACAAGTATTTTCTCGATGGACTCGAGCGCTGGCTGAAGACCGGCGTCACCACGCACCGCACGCCGCATGTGCGGCCGATCGTGAAGGCCCGTGTGCCGGCCAAGGCGAAGGCCGTGGCGAAGAAAATTGCCGCCGACCTGCGCACGAAGAAATCCATCATGGGCATCTTCGACGAGGGCTGCATGGGCATGTATAACGCCATCATCCCCGACGACCTCCTCTACAACGTGGGCGTCTGCAAGGAGCGCCTCTCGCAGTCCGCGCTCTACTATGGCGCCACGCAGGTGACCGACGCCGAGGCGAAGGCCGTGTTCGATTGGTATATCAAGAAGGGCTTCACCTTCCACTTCGGAAAGGACGAGAAGACCGAGCTCACGAAGGCGCAGGTGCTCTGGCAGTGCAAAACCTACGTCGCCGCCTGCCGCATCGCCGACGAGTTCGGCTGCGAGACGGTCGGCATCCAATACCAGCAGGGCCTCAAGGACCTCCTGCCGGCCTCCGACCTCGTCGAGGGCACGCTCAATTCCACCGACCGCCCGCCGGTGAAGAACGCCGCCGGCCGGGTCATCCGCCCGGGCCAGCCCATCGTGCATTTCAACGAGGTGGACGAATGCGCCGGCCTCGACGGCCTGTTCACCAACCGCGTCCACGCCGCGCTCGGCCAGCCGGTGGCCAACACGCTCCACGACCTGCGCTGGGGTGATTGGGACCGCTCGGGCACGACGAAGGATTACGTCTGGGTCTTCCTCATCTCCGGCAGCGCGCCGGCCGACCACCATGTGGACGGCTGGGCGGGCTCGGACTCGTTGCGCCAGCCGCCAATGTATTTCCGGCTCGGCGGCGGCTCGCTCCGCGGCATCGCCAAGCCCGGCGAAATTGTCTGGAGCCGCGTCTTCGTCCAGCACGGCAAACTCAAGATGGACATCGGTCGCGCCAAGGCCATCGCGCTGCCGCGCGCCGAGACCGAGCGCCGCTGGAAGGAAACCACGGTGCAGTGGCCCATCATGCACGCGGTGACCTACGGCGTGAACCGCGACCTCATGATGGCGCGCCACCAAGCCAACCATATCCAGGTGGCTTACGCGAAGAACGCCGCGGCGGCCGACCTCGCCGCTTACACCAAGGCGTCGCTCGCCGCGCAGTTGGGCATCGAGGTGTCGTTCTGCGGCACCAAGGCCGATGGGTCGGCGTTTTAAGCGAATTCAATCGTTCTCGTTCTCATTCTCTTACTCGTTCTCCCGATCCGGAAATTCGAAGAACGAGAAGGATTACGAGAACGAGAACGATTTAACCGAACCACGGCCGCAGCGTGCGGCTGAGCTCGTCGTGTCGCCCCTGCATCTCGCGGTAAACTGCGCGATGCCGCGCGTTCGGCGTGCAGCGGGTTTTCTCGTCGAGCGCCACGGCGCGTGACGTGAAATCGGTGAGCTTTGCCTTGCGGTTGTCGCGCAGGGCGACGCACCACGCGGCCTGCAACGCGCCGCCGAGTGCCGCGCCCTCGTCCTCGACCATCGCGACGACGGGCGCGCCGAAGACGTCGGCCATCAGTTGACGCCAGACGGGGGACTTGGCGCCGCCGCCGGTGACGCGGATCTCGTGCGGTTTCAGGCCCAGGGCCGCGAGCCGACGCAGGCCGTAGTTCATGTTGAGCGTCACGCCCTCCATCGCCGCGCGGGCCAGGCCGCCGGGCGTGAGGGTGTTGCGGTTCAGCCCGGCCAGCACGCCGGTGCCGCGCGGGAGGTTGGGGGTGCGCTCGCCGTCGAAGTAGGGGAGCAGGTTCAACCCGCCGGCGCCGGCGGGCGCGCTGGCCACGGCGGAGTCGAGGGCCGCATGGTCCCACCCGAAGAGCTGGCGGACTTGCTCGGTGACGAGCGTGACGTTCATCGTGCACAGCAGCGGCAGCCAGCCGCCGGTGGAGGAACAGAACGCCGCGATCTCGCCATTCGGGTCCACGACCGGCTTGGCGCTGTGGGCGTAGATGGTGCCGCTCGTGCCGAGGCTCGCGCTGACGACGCCCGGCGTCACGTTGCCGGTGCCGATGGCACCCATCATGTTGTCGCCGCCGCCCGCGCTGACGACGACGTCGGCAGAGAGCCCGTATTTCGCGGCAAGGGCGGGGCGCAGGGTGCCGGCGGCCGTGCTCGAGGCAGAGAGCGGCGGCAGCCAGTCGGCGAGGTTTTTGTCGATGGCGTTGATGACTTTCGTTGACCAGGTCCGCTTGCGCACATCCATCAGCGCCGTGCCGGAGGCGTCACCGTGCTCCATGAAGTAATTCCCGGTCAGGTGGAAGTTCAGGTAGTCGTGCGGGAGCAGCACGTGGCGCAGTTTCTTGTAATTCGCCGGCTCGTGGCGTTTCAGCCAGAGGATCTTCGGGGCGGTGTAGCCGGGCAGGAAGGGCAGGCCGGCCGCGCGGATGGTGCCCTTGGCGCCGCCGAGTTTCTTGTTCAGCAGGTCGCATTCGGCGGTCGTGCTGGTGTCGCACCAGAGTTTGGCGGGGCGGATGACAGCGCCGTGCGCGTCGAGCGGCACGAAGCCGTGTTGCTGGCCGGAAACGCCGATGCCGCGGACGCGGGCGCGATCGACCTTAGCGGCGACCTCGCCGATGACGCGGTCGAGTGCCGCGGCCCATTCGGCGGGATGCTGCTCCATGTGCCCGGCGGGCAGGCCGGGGATGAGCGTGTGCGGCGCGCGGGCCTCGGCGACGACCTTGCCTGTGTCGAGATCGAGCGCGATTGCCTTGGTGCTCTGCGTGCCGCTGTCGATGCCGAGAAACAGGCTCATGGCTCAGCCGTGCAGGTAGGTGTTGAGGAGATTTTCGAGGTATTCCTGCCTGCCGGAGCGCGGCTTGGGTTCGCCGAGCTTGGTGAGCACGAGCTTGTTCAATTCACGGAAATTGGTGCGGCCTTTCTCGATCGCGCGGCCGTAGCCGGTGTCGTAGCTCGCGTAGCGCTCGGCGACGAAGGCCTCGAACTTGCCGTCGGCGAGGATGCGGCGGGCGAGCTTGAAGGCCAGGGCGTAGGCGTCCATGCCGCCGATGTGGGCGTGGAAAAGGTCCGCGGGATCGATGGAGGCGCGGCGGAGCTTGGCGTCGAAGTTGAAGCCCCCGGTGCCGAGGCCGCCGGCGCGGAGGATGGAGACCATCGCGAGCGTGAGCTCCTTGACGTTGGTGTTGAACTGGTCGGTGTCCCAGCCGAGGAGCAGGTCGCCGGTGTTGGCGTCGATCGAGCCGAGCATGCCCTGGGCGGCGGCGACCTCGATCTCGTGCTCGAAGGTGTGGCCGGCGAGCGTGGCATGGTTGGTCTCGATGTTGAACTTGAAGTGCTTTTCGAGGCCGTAGGTGCGGAGGAAGGCGATGCCGCTGGCGACGTCGAAGTCGTATTGGTGCTTCGTCGGCTCCTTCGGCTTGGGCTCGATGAGGAACTGGCCCTTGAAGCGGATGCTCTTGGCGTAGTCCACGGCCATATGGAGGAAGGCCGCCAGGTGGTCCTGCTCGCGCTTGAGGTTGGTGTTGAGGAGCGTCTCGTAGCCCTCGCGGCCGCCCCAGAACACGTAGTTCTGGCCGCCGAGCTGCTTCGTGACGTCGAGGGCCTTCTTCACCTGGGCCGCGGCGTAGGCGAAGACGTGGGCGTCGGGGTTGGTGGCCGCGCCGCACATGTAGCGCGGATTGGAAAAGAGGTTGGCGGTGCCCCAGAGGAGCTTCACGCCGGTGGCCTTCTGCAGCTGCTTGGCGTGGGCGACGATCTGGTCAAGGTTGCGGTTCGATTCGGCGAGCGTGCGGCCCTCGGGCGCGATGTCGCGGTCATGGAAACACCAGAATGGCGCGCGGATTTTTTGGAAGAACTCGAAGGCCGCGTCCAGGCGCACCTTGGCGATGGAGACGGCGTTCGACCCCTTCTCCCACGGGCGGCTGATGGTGCCCGGACCGAAAGGGTCGGAGCCGGTGCCGCGGAAGGCGTGCCAGTAGGCGATGGAGAAGCGCAGGTGCTGCGCCATCGTCCGGCCGTCGATGACCTCGTCCGGGTTGTAGTGGCGGAAGGCCAGCGGATTGGTCGAGCGGGTGCCTTCGTAGGCAATGCGCTTGATCTTGGGGAAGTGGGTGGAGGCGGTCTTCATGGGAACGGGCGTGAGCGTTAGCAAGAGGCCGGGCGTGGGCGGCGACAAGTGCATTGCGTGTTACGCGTGGTTTTCGCTTCCCAAAATCCGTGTCCCGGTAAACCTCGTGGCATGAGCGGCTACACTCCCGACCCGCGGCGCTACGAGGCGATCCCGTATGCCCGTTGCGGGCGCAGTGGGCTGAAGCTGCCCCGGCTTTCGCTCGGCCTCTGGCACAATTTTGGCGGCGACGACCCGATCGACAACCAGCGGGCGTTGCTCCGCCGCGCGTTCGACCTCGGCATCACCCATTTCGACCTGGCCAACAACTACGGGCCTCCCCCCGGCTCGGCCGAGGAGAATTTCGGCCGCCTCCTGCGCGAGGATTTCGCCGCGCACCGCGACGAGCTGATCATCTCGACCAAGGCCGGCTACCACATGTGGCCCGGCCCCTACGGCGAGTGGGGCTCGCGCAAATATCTTCTCGCCTCGCTGGACCAGAGCCTGAAGCGGCTGGGCCTGCCCTACGTGGACATCTTCTACCACCACCGGCCCGATCCCGACACGCCGATGGAGGAATCGCTCGGCGCTGTGGCCGACGCCGTGCGCTCCGGTCGCGCGCTTTACGTCGGCATCTCGAACTACAAGGCCGCGGAAACCCGCCAGGCCGCCGCCATCCTGCAAAGCCTCGGCGTGCCGCTGCTCATCCATCAGCCCAAATACAACCTGTTCAACCGCTGGGTGGAACCGGAGCTGTTGCCGGCGCTCACCGAGGTTGGTGCGGGCTGCATCCCGTTCTCACCGCTCGCGCAGGGCCTGCTGACCAACCGCTACCTTGCCGGCATCCCGTCTGACTCGCGCGCCGTGAAGTCCGGCGTCTTCCTCAAGCCCGGCCAGATTACGCCCGAGCTCCTCCGGAAAATCCAGGCGCTCCACGAGGTCGCCGTCGCGCGCGGCGCCACGCTCGCCCAGTTGGCCACGATCTGGCTGCTGCGCCGGCCCGAGATCACCAGCGTCCTCATCGGCGCGAGCAAGGTCGCGCAGATCGACGACATCCACGCCGGCCTCAGCCAGTCTCCGCTGGCCGCCGCCGAGCTGGCAAAAATCGAGACCATCCTCGCCCAGGGCTGACTGGGCGCGCAGAATGACGGAACTAGAAATTTAACCCCACTTCATCATGCCAAGACCCGTCACGCTGTTCACCGGCCAGTGGGCCGACCTGTCCCTGGGGAAACTCGCCCCGCTCGCGAAGAAAATGGGCTACGACGGCCTCGAACTCGCCTGCTGGGGCGACCACTTCGACGTCGATGCCGCGTCCTCGTCTGCGAAATATCGGGCGGAGAAGTGGCAACTGTTGGCGGATCACGGCCTGACGTGTCACGCCGTCTCGAATCACCTCGTGGGCCAGGCGGTGTGCGACCTGATCGACGAGCGGCACAAGGCCATCCTGCCGGCCGATGTCTGGGGCAACGGCGAGCCCGAGGGCGTGCGGAAGCGCGCCGCCCGGAAGATGATCACGACGGGCCAGGCCGCGCGGGCGTTCTTCGATGCCCGGCCCGGCAAGGCCGCGGCGAAGGCGCCGGCCATCGTCAACGGCTTCACCGGCTCCTCGATCTGGCACTCGATCTACGCCTTCCCGCCGACCTCTGCGGAATACTGGGAGCGCGGGTTCCAGGATTTCGCGAAGCGCTTCGGCCCGATCCTCGACGCCTACGACCAGCTCAACGTGAACTTCGCGCTTGAGGTGCACCCGACCGAGATTGCGTTCGACACGGCCACGGCGCAGCGCGCGGTGGCGGCGGTGAAGGGCCACCGGAGGTTCGGCTTCAACTACGACCCGTCGCATCTCGGCTACCAGGGCGTGGATTATGTCGGCTTCATCCGCGCGCTCGGCAGTCGCATCCACCACATGCATGTGAAGGACGTGTGGTGGGGGCACGGTGACGGCAGCGTCGGCGTGTTTGGCGGCCACACCGGCTTTGGCGACGCGCGCCGCCATTGGGATTTCCGCTCGCCCGGTCGCGGCGACATCCGGTTTGAGGACATCATCGTGGCGCTCAATGACGCCAACTACGCCGGGCCGCTGTCGGTCGAGTGGGAGGACATTCGCATGGACCGCGACCACGGCGCCACCGAGGCCGCGGCCTTCGTGCGCAAACTCGACTTCACCCGCAGCAACGTGGCTTTCGACGCGGCTTTCGAACGGAAGAAAAAATAACCCGATCAATTCAGAAGCCAGGAAGCCAAGACGGCTCCTGATTTCATGACTTCAGAATAACACCTCATCATGGCTTTGAATCGCAAACTTCGCTTTGGCATGATTGGCGGCGGCCGCGGAGCCTTCATCGGCGCCGTGCACCGCATCGCCGCCCGGATGGACGGACAGGCCGAGCTGATCGCCGGCGCCTTTTCCAGCGACGCCGCCCGCTCGCGCGCCTCGGGTGCCGACCTGCACCTCGACCCGGCCCGCGTTTACGGCTCCTACCAGGAAATGGCCCGCGCCGAGGCGAAGCGCCCCGCGTCCGAGCGGCTCGACTTCGTCGCCATCGTCACGCCGAACCACCAGCACTTTCCGCCGGCGAAGCTGTTCCTTGAACAGGGGTTCAACGTCGTCTGCGACAAGCCCGTCACGCTCAACCTCGCCGAGGCGAAGAAGCTGGCCGCGGTTGTGAAGAAGACGAAGAAAGTCTTCGTCCTGACCCACAACTACACTGGCAACGCCATGGTGAAGCAGGCCCGCGCGCTCGTCGCCGCCGGGCACCTGGGCAGGATCCGCAAGGTGGTCGTCGAGTATCCCCAGGGCTGGCTTTCCACGCGGCTCGAGGCCACCGGCCAGAAGCAGGCGGCGTGGCGGTCGGACCCAAGGAAGAGCGGTGCCGCCGGCGCGATGGGCGACATCGGCACGCACGCCGAGAACCTCGCTCGCTATGTCACCGGGCTGCCCATCGCCGAGCTCTGCGCCGATCTCACCAGCTTCGTGCCCGGCCGGAAGCTCGACGACGACGGCAACATCCTCGTCCGCTTCAAGGGCGGCGCCAAGGGCGTGCTGCACGCCTCGCAGATTTCCGTTGGCGAGGAAAACAACCTGAGCCTCCGCGTCTATGGCGAGAAGGCCGGTCTCGAGTGGAAGCAGGAACACCCGAACGAGCTGGTCGTGAAGTATCCCGACAGGCCCGCCGAGATTTGGCGGCGTGGCAACGGTTACAACGGCCCGGCGGCTGCGCAGGCCGCGCGCATCCCGCCCGGCCACCCCGAGGGCTACCTCGAGGCCTTTGGCAACATCTACCGCGAGGCGTTCCGGGCCATCGCCGCCGAGGTGAGCGGCAAAAGGCCGCCGCGCGATCTGGACTTCCCGGGCATCGCCGATGGAATCGAAGGCATGCAATTCATCGCGGCCGCCGTGCGCAGCGCCCGGTTGGGTGCGCGCTGGGTCAAATTTCCGCGCTGCTTGTAGCCTCTGGCGAATGATCACCAACCGGCCTTGCCTGTCATTCTGAACGAAGTGAAGTGCCGAGCGAAGCGACATCCTCATCCAGCACTACGACCGCCAGCGCGCATCATTTTGGATTCTTCGCTACGCTCAGAATGACAAAGAGAATACCTGTTCCCCCATGGCACTCATCACCCCGGACAAACTCAAATCCAGCTACGACGTCATTGTGGTCGGCTCGGGCGCGGGCGGCGGGCAGACCGCCTACACCCTGACGCTCGAGGGCATCAAGGTGCTCATGCTCGAGGCCGGGCGCAACTATGTGCCCGAGACCGAGACGCCGATGTTCGAGACACCCGACCAGGCACCGCTGCGCGGCGCGGGCACTCCGGACAAGCCGTTCGGCTTTCACGACTCGACCATCGACGGCGGCTGGACCGTGCCGGGCGAGCCCTACACCTGCGCCAACAACGAGCGCGGCCGGAAGTTCGAGTGGTGGCGCGCCCGCATGCTCGGGGGCCGCACGAACCACTGGGGGCGCTATTCGTTCCGCAACGGCCAGTATGATTTCAAGCCCCGCACGCGGGACGGCCTCGGCTTCGATTGGCCGATGGACTACGCCGACCTCGCGCCGTATTACGACAAGGTCGAGATGCTGATCGGCGTCTACGGCGAGAATGACGGCTTGGAGAACACGCCCGATTCCCCGCCCGGCGTGCTGCTGCCGGCACCGAAGCCGCGGGTCGGCGACCTGCTCTTCCGGAAACACGCCGGCCGGCTCGGCATCCCGGTGGTGGCGGCGCACCGCGCGGTGCTCACCAAGCGGCTGGATGCCGGCAACCTGCCGGCGAGGTTGCATCCCGGCAATCCCGCCGCGCAACGCCTGGTGCGCGAAGCGATGGAGGGGCGGGCCGCCTGCTACTGGGCCACGGAATGCGGGCGCGGTTGCGCCATCCGCGCCACCTACCAGTCCACCACGGTCCACCTGCCGCCGGCCATGGCCAGCGGCAACCTGGATCTCGTCACGAACGCCATGGTCCGCGAGGTCACCACCGCCCCGGATGGCAAGGCGAGTGGCGTCACCTTCATCGACAAGACCACCGGCCGCGAGCACCGTGCCGCGGGCCGCGTCATCGTGCTGGCCGCCAGCTCGGGCGAAACCGTGCGCCTGATGCTGAATTCCAAGTCGGCGCGCTTCCCGCAGGGCCTCGCGAATTCCAGCGGTCTCGTCGGCAAATACCTCATGGACACGGTCGGCGCGAGTTTCACCGGCCAGATCCCCGCGTTGGAAGACCTGCCGCCGCACAACGAGGACGGTGCCGGCGGCGCGCACGTGTATGCGCCCTGGTGGCAGTATCAGGAGCAGCTCGCGGGCAAACTCGGCTTTGCGCGCGGCTACCACATCGAGATCGACGGCGGGCGCCGTCTGCCGGGCATGCGCACGGCGGGCGGCCTCGAATGGGTGACCGGCGGCAGCTACGGCCGGAAGTTCAAGGAGGATGCCCGCCGCTATTACGGCTCCTTCATGAGTTTCTCCGGCCGCGGCGACATGATTCCCAACGAGGACTCGTTCTGCGAGCTCGACCCGGCGGTGAAGGACAAATGGGGCATCCCCGTCCTGCGCTTCCACTGGAAATGGTCGGAGCACGAGATCCGCCAGGCGGCGCACATGCAGCAAACCTTCGCCGACATCGTCTCCGCGATGGGCGGCAAGATGCGCCAGCCCCCGGAGAAGGACGGCGCCAAGGCGATCGCCAACGGCGGCGTTATCATCCACGAGGTCGGCGGTGCCATCATGGGCACCGACCCGGCGAAATCCGTCACGAACCAGTGGTCGCAGACCTGGGATGTGCCGAATCTCTTCCTGACCGACGGCGCGCCGTTCTGCAGCAATGCCGACAAGAACCCCACGCTCACCATCATGGCGCAGGCGTGGCGCGCCGCCGACCACATCGTGGCGGAACTGAAGAAGCACAACCTCTAAGCCCGTCCCGCCGCCATGAACACCACTCCGTCCCGCATGGACCGCCGCACCGCCCTGAAATGGATGCTGGCCGCCGCCGCGTCCACGGCGCTGGCCTCGCGCTACGCGCAGGGGCAGGGCCCCGCGCCCGCCGCGCAGGGTTATGGCACCGATCCGGACCTGCTCAAACATTACAAGCCGGGCGACGTGTGGCCGCTCACGTTTACCGACACCCAGCGCCGCACGGCGGCCGCGCTGTGCGATGTCATCATCCCGGCGGACGACCGGTCGCCGGCCGCTTCCGCCGTGGGGGTCGTTGATTTCCTCGACGAGTGGATCAGCGCGCCGTATCCCGCGCAGGTCGCGGACCGCGGGATAGTGCTGCCCGGGCTCGCCTGGATCGACGCGGAATCGTCGCGCCGCTTTGGCCGGGTGTTTGCCGAGCTGGATGCCACGCAGCAGGCGGCGATCTGCGACGACATCTGTCACGCGGCGACGGCGAAGCCCGAGTTCCGGGAGGCGGCCCGGTTCTTCGCCACCTACCGCGACCTGACGGCCGGCGGCTTCTACACCACGCCGCAGGGCCGGCAGGACCTGCGTTACGTGGGCAACATGCCGCTGGCCACCTTCGACGGCCCGCCGCCGGAGGTGCTCCGGAAGGCCGGGTTGATGTAGCCGCCCAAAAACCAATTCCCAAACGCCTGTCATTCTGAGCGCAGCGAAGAATCCATCAAAACTTCCACCACACCCTGAGGGTGCGAACATCCTACTGGATCCTTCGCTGCGCTCAGGATGACGCACCAAAGCTTATCCATGAAAACGAAACTGCTGATTGCCGCTTTTTGTTCCGTGCTGCCGTTTTTGCCGGCCGCCGAAACCAACACGCTGACCCCGGCCGAGTCCGCCGCGGGCTGGCACCTGCTGTTCGACGGCAATTCGCTCGCCGGCTGGCAGGCCAATGAAGCCCCCGCCACCTTCCATGTCGCCGACGGAGCGATCGTCGTGAAGGGGCCGCGGTCGCACCTGTTCTACACCGGCCCGGTGGCGAACCATGATTTCAAAAACTTCGAGCTGACGATCGACGTTCTGACGCGCCCCGGGGCGAACTCCGGGGTGTATTTCCACACGGAGATGCAACCCGAGGGCTGGCCGGCCAAAGGCTATGAGGTGCAGGTCAACAACACGCAGAAGGACATCAAGCGCACCGCCGGACTCTATGGCATCAAGGACAATTTCGACGCCGTCGCGAAGGACGACGTGTGGTTCACGATGAAGATCAAGGTCGAGGGCCGGCGCATCACCACGAGCGTGGACGGCAAGGTTATCTCCGATTTCACCGAGCCCGCGGGGTGGACGCCGCCGGCCGCCTTTGCCGGCCGGAAGCTCGGCCGCGGCACCTTCGCCCTGCAGGGCCATGATCCCGACAGCGAAGTGCACTACCGCAATCTCAAGGTGCGCGTGTTGCCGTGACCTCTCGCAGCGGCGCCGCTTGACGGCGCCCGCGGGCGACGGCAAGTGCCGCCCCTGCATTCAACTCCCGCTTACCCCCATGGAAATCAAACTCACCCGCCGTGAAGCGCTCCACTCCCTCGCAGCCGGTTTTGCCCTCGCCGCGCTCCCGCGCCCCGGCACGGCCGCCACAACCCCGGCCTCCGGCGGCTTCCGGCACTCGGTGTGCAAGTGGTGCTACCGCGACATCCCGCTGGCCGAGTTAGCCGCGGCGGTGAAGGAATTCGGCATCGATTCGGTCGAGCTCCTCAACCCCGAGGACTGGCCGGTCGTGCAGAAGCTCGGCCTCACCTGCGCCATGGCCAATGGCACGACGACGATCACCAAGGGCTTCAACCGGCGCGAACACCACGCCGCCTACGTGGAATCGATGCTGGTGCGGATCAAGGAATGCGCCGCCGCCGGCATCCCCAGCGTGATCGTGTTCTCGGGCAACCGCGACGGCCTGTCGGACGAGCAGGGGATGGAGAATTGTGCGATCGGCCTGAAGCAGATTGTCGGCGAGGCCGAGAAGCGCGGCGTCACGATCTGCATGGAGCTGCTCAACTCCCGGGTGAACCACAAGGACTACATGTGCGATCGCACGGCGTGGGGCGTGGAACTGTGCAAGCGCGTCGGCTCCGAGCGCTTCAAGCTGCTCTACGACATCTACCACATGCAGATCATGGAGGGGGACGTCATCCGCACGATTCAGGACAACGCCGCCTGCATCGGCCACTACCATACCGGCGGGAATCCCGGCCGCGCCGAAATCGACGAGACGCAGGAGCTGAATTATCCGGCCATCATGCGCGCCATCAAGGCGACGGGCTTCACCGGCTTCGTCGCCCAGGAATTCGTGCCGAAGCGCAAGCCGCCGCTCGATTCGCTCAAGGCCGCCGTGAAGCTGTGCAGCGTGTAAGAGATAGCGGCTACAGCGTTTTCAATAAAGCTGCGCCACAAATGACCGCTGAATGCCATATCGGTGACAGTCTGCGCACACCGGCACCAAGGTGGAAATATATGTCCATCCGAATTCACCGAGGCGTTTGACCGTTCTAGTAGCCGGCTTCCTTCAGGGCAGCCAGGATGCGGCGCTCACCGCCCCCGATGTGACGAGCCATCAGTTTCTGAGCCTGGGCCGTGTCGCGCTTGCTGATCGCCTCCACAACCTTGACGTGCTCCTGAGTGGATTCCTCCGCGTCAATGCCGACGTCGAGCCCGAGGAAGCAAGGGCGCTGGTGCCGGTCGAGCACGGTGACGACCAGGCTCTCAAGCTGGCTGTTGCGGGCGCAGCGCGCGATCTCAAGGTGAAACCGGCTGTTCGCGAGCAGATAGCTGCGGTAGCTTTTGTGATCTCCCGGCGTGTAGGTCAGCTTGGAAAGCTCGAACAAGCGGGCGACGTCCTCCGGGGTGGCGCGTTCCGCCGCGAGAGCGGCGACGGCGGGTTCGATCATGCTGCGAACCTCGCAGAGGTCGTGAAAACTCCGGGCGGTCAGCGGAGCCACGGTGTAGCCGCGAAACGGGCTGGCTAGGACCAGGTTCTCGTTGGCGAGCCGGTTTAGCGCCTCGCGGATCGGCGTGCGCGACACCCCCAGGTCCGCGCAGAGCTCAACCTCGATCAGGCGGTCATCCGGCTTGAGGGCGCAGGTCAGGATCCGGTGTTTGAGTTCGGCATAGACGCGATCCGGCAGCACCCGGCTGGCGTTGGGCGCTCCGTTGGGGTGTTCGGGCGCAGACTTGGACACGAGCGCTGATTTCATGGGGTGGAGCGGATGGGAGCCAAGTTATCATGCAGAGAGTCCGGGTGGTCGAGTTGTTTTCCCGTCCGGGAGGATTCACCGCAGGAACAGGCTGGTCAGGCAGACATACCAGCCGCCGAGGAGCAGCCAGGCCCCGGCATGCACGGCCGCAGAATGCCGCCAACGCCAACTGATCCAAACGAGCAGCCCGGTGATGGGAAAAGCGACGAGACCGAGGGCAACCGGCTTGACGAGCCAGTGTTCCGCCAGTCGGTGGGTAAAGGCCCAGTTGCCGGCATCCTTCGCGACCACAGCGTAGGCGCAGGCCAGCGTGGCGACACCGATCACGGGCACGACCCAGCGCGGACTGGCGACGCGGGTCGCGGCGGGCACGGAGGCGGGCGCGGGCTGGGCGGCGTGGGCCCGGCGGCGCCACCACATCCAAGTGCCGGTCAAGGCGAGGAAGCTCGGCGTCATGCCGAGGATGAACCATATCACCTTGGTGAGCAGGCCGCCGAAATAGCCGAAGTGGAGCGGATCAATGGCCCAATAGACGCGGATCCAGCCGGTATCCTCGCGCCCGTCCACCTTGCCGAGCATGGCGCCCGTGACCGGGTCGAGGCGGAGGGAGTTGCGGCGACGGACATGGCTCTGCGCGACCAGCGGGTTGGGCACATCCCCGCTCAGGGACACGGGAGTGCCTGCCTTGACGGGCAGGGACATGGAGCGGACCGTGAGGTCCGGAAACGCCTGACGGGCGTGAGCGAGCAACTGGTTGGGGGTGAGGAGGGCACCCGTCGCCACGGCCGCCGGGTGGGCGGCGGGCTTGGTGGCGACCGCTTCCTTGGACGCGAACCATTCCTTCTGGACCCGGATGTAGACGTTTTCCAGGCCGAGCACCGCGCCGCTCAACCCGATGAGGAGGTTGAAGAGCAGCGACCAGACGCCGATGAATTTGTGCAGCTCGGCCCACGGCGGGCGGCCGCCCCAGCCGCCCTTCAGGCGGAGCTGGAAGAGTTTCTTGATCCAGCCGCGGTAGATCCAGAGGCCCGTGATACAGGACAGCATGAGCGTGACGCCGAATACGCCGACGAAGACGCGGCCCCATGCGCCCATCAGCAACCGCACATGCGACTGGCGGATGAACTGGTAGACTGAGCCAAAGTAGCCGCTGCCGAAGCTGCGGTCACCCTGGATGGTGCCCGTGGCGGGATCAATGTAGGCGGTCACGCCGCGACTGCGGCCGTCCGGCTGGCGTGTGGACACGTTGACTTGGTGCGCGAAGGACGGGCGCGTGGAAAATTCGATCGTGCCGATGCGGCCGCCCGGGTAGCGGGCCTTGAGATTGGCGACAATGGTGTCGGCGTCGGCGCGCCGCCCGTCAGGTGCGGCCTTGGCGCGCAACGGAGGAATGACCAGCCAGTCAATTTCCTCCGCGAACACCGCGATCGCCCCGGTCAGGCCGATCAGGAACATGAAAATGCCGGAGAACAGGCCCAGCGCGAGGTGCCAGCGGAAAAGCGTTTTGGCAGACATGGAAAGGAACGGTTCGGAAATAGAAGTGGGCACGATCCAGCGGATGCCGGAGTGCCCGCTCGCGGTGACGCACGGCTAGAACCGGTAGCTGGCTGTGCCGGTGAACGTGCGCGGGTTGCCGGGGAAGTGGCCGTCGGAGGTGAAGACGCTCTTTGCATAGACCTTGTCGAGTAGGTTCTCGCATCGGAGGGTGAAGCGGAGTTCCTTCCACCGGTAGAAGATCGAGCCGTTGTAGACGTGATACGCGGGCCCGGGGAAGTTGGCCGCGCCGGAGAAATTCGGGCGCTGGCCCACGTAGCTGCCGCCGAGGCCGAAGCCCAGCTTGTATTGCGGCAGGTTGTAGCGCATGAAGAAGCCCGCTTTGTTCCTGGGCGCATTGGGGAAGCGGCTGCCTACCGGGGTGGCGGCCAGCACGCTCCGGGTGACCATCGCGGTGTTGTAGGCGTAGGTGGCGGAGAGACTCAGATTCTTGGTGAGCTGGCCGGTGGCATCGAACTCAAAACCCTTGCTGGTGATGTCGCCGATGGGGGCCAACCAGGTGGACGGAGCACCGGGCGTCGGATCACGCTCAAGGATGTTCGTCTTCATGATCTTGTAGGTGGTGGTGGTGATGCCTAGGCGCTTGTTGAAGAGGTCGAACTTGAAGCCGCCCTCCCAGGAATGGCTTTCCTGCGGGGGGAAGGGCCCGTTGCGATCCTCGCTGCCCAGCGACTGGGGCACTAGGCCCATGGCGTAACTGAGGAACGCGGCGATGTTCGGGCGGATCATGTAGACCGCGCCGGCGCGGTAGGTGAGAACCGAGTCGTCGAACTGGTCCACCGTCGGGCGCGAGCGGCTGTCGTCGTATTTCTCGAGGCGCAGGCCGGCTAGGAGATGCACTTTTTCCCGGATGTTGATCTGGTCCTGGAGGTAGAAGCCAAGGCGGATCTTCTCGGTGTCGGTCGGCACGATGCCGACGAGCGAGGTGTTATACATCAAGCCGCTGCTCAGGCCGTAGACGGGATGGTAGACGTTGATGGCGGTAACCTGGGCCTGGGGAATGGTCTTGGTGGTGAAGACGCGGTTGGCGTAGGAGTTTTCCACACCCGTGAGGACCTTGTGCTTTGCGCCGAGGAACTGGAGGTCGGCGACCGCATTCACGGCCCAAGAATATTCCTCCATGTGGCGATTTTGAATGCGGAACTCACGCGGCCACAGGCCGGTGGTGGGGTTGAAGGTGTTGGTCTCGTGATACGCCTGGTCGGCGTCGCTCTGGAAATACCGCGCATAGGCGTTCACGCGGAGCTGCCGCGAGAAGGTGTGGTCGAGTTGGAAGCTATAGACGGTCGTGTCCAGATTCTGATAGTCGGTGGGCTCGGCACCGTTGAAGCTGATGTCGGTCGCGAAGCCGGTGGCGAGGAAGGGAACGCCGCGCAGGCGGGCGCCACTCTGATCGTTCTTGATATATTCGACGCCGACCGTCGCGCGGGTCTCGGGGGTGATGACCCAGGTGAAGCTACCGTTCACATTGGTGGATTCCTGGTGATAGTTGGCCCGGAAGCTGTCGCGTTCATAGTAGTTGGCGCTGGCCAGGTAGAGGAAGCGCTTCTTGGCGTCGATCGGGCCGGTCACGCTGGCGTTGGCCCCGAGCAGGCCGTAATCGCCGAAGCGCGTGCCGATCGAGGCGGAGCGCTCGGCCCGCGGCCGCGCGGTCACGATGTTGATCAGACCGCCCGGCTCGTTGTCGCCGTAGAGGAGGCCGACGGGGCCCTTGAGGAGCTCGACCTGCTGGACGTTGTCGAGAGTCAGGACGCCGAACTCGTTGTAGGGGCTGCCCGCAATGCCATTGTAGCGCGTCTGCTCCTGGCGGAAGCCGCGAGCGCTGACGCCACCATAGGAGAATTCCGTGACAGAACCCATCAGCGGGTAGAGGTCGGTGATATCGGTCGCCCCCATGTCCTCGATCATTTCCCGGGTGATGACCTGGATGTTCTGCGGAATGTTGATCAGGGGGGTGTCCGTCTTGGTCCCCGTGATGGCTGTAGCGCTCTTATAGGCGGAGTCTTGGCGGTCAGTGACGACGTAGGCATCGAGTTCGAGGACCTTGGAGTCCTTGGGGTCTGCGGCTTTGACCGGAGCGCTTTCTTGGGCGGAGACAACAGCGGCAAAAGCCACGGATGCTAGGATGGAGGAGGTGATCTTCATGGCGAGGAGGGGGAGGGAGGTGAAGGAAACGACCAAGGTCCTTGAGCGGGGTAGGGTCATGACAAGCAGCACCGGTGCCAAAAGCAAGTCTGTATTGTATACGAAGCAAAATTTTGTGACAGAGAGACAAAACCGACATCATCGGCGTGGGGTCATTCGGGTGCGGCAATCACGCGGATGATGGGAAGCAGATTCACGAATTCCTAACTGAAAATATCCTGCCGGCGTTCGAATCGCGTTCAGAATGCAGGATCGGATTGCGCGAAAAGCGGACACGGCGAAAGTTTTAGGATTGCATATTGTATACACATAGATCTCAAAGCCAGTGATCGGTCTGTCAATCCGCCGCGCTTTCGCTATGAAACCAACCACTACGCGCTTCCTGTTGGCCGGGGTTTTACTGTGGTTCGGGCAGGTGATGTCAGCGCGCCCGCTCGACACGGATGACACCGGCACGGTGGCTCGCGGGACTTGGGAGGTGGAGGGCGGGGTCGATTTCGTGCGCGCCGGCGGCGTCGAGGCCTGGGCGATCACTCCGGTGTTGGCCTACGGGGTAAACGACCGGCTGCAGGTCGACATCGGCTGCGATTATCTGGTCGAGCTCGGCGTGGCCGGCGCGCCGGATGTCCGCAGCCTGAAGCCTGCGCTGCAGTTCAAGCAGCAGGGGTGGGCTTCAGCGGATGGCCGTCTGAGTTTCGCGCTCAAGGGCAACCTAGGCTGGCCGAAGCAACAAAGCGGGCCGCGCGCGGACATGGAGCGGCACGGTCATCTGCGATTGCTCGCCACGCGCATGTTCGACGCGATTGTGCTCGATTTCAATGCCGGCTACGATTTCACCGGTGCTTGGGGCGGGGGAGACGATGCGTGGATCGCCAGTGCCGGGTTTCGCCGATCGGTCACAGCCAGCTTGGATTGGGTGGGGGAGGTGTTCGTCACTTTTCCTGAGCGAGGGGGCGATATCCATGGCATGATCGCCACCGGCATGAAACGGGAGGGCGTCGGCGGCTGGACGCTCGACGCTCTCGTCGGCGTCGGGGTGGGGCGCGACAGCCCCGATCTGCGCCTCGTGCTTGGCTTTGTCCGCGCACTCTAATCGTCGCATGAACATCCCGCCCTCACTATCCGAGCAACTCGTCAGCTGGCGGCGGGATTTTCACGCCTACCCGGAGCTGGGTTTCTGCGAGTATCGCACGGCGGCCAAGGTCTGCGGCGTGCTCGCCGGGCTGTCGGGCTGCGCGGTGCGCCTCGGTAGGGAGGTCATGGATCCCGCAGCCCGTGCAGGCGTGCCGACGGCGGAAGAAATCGCAGTGGCGCGCGCCGAAGCGCTGGATCTGGGGGCGGATCCGGCCTGGGTCGACCGTATGGGCGATGGCCTGACCGGGGTGGTGGCCGAGTGGACGTATTCCCGGCCGGGTCCGACGGTCGTCTTCCGCGTGGACATGGACGCTTTGCCGGTGACCGAATCGTCGGCCACCGGCCACCGGCCGGCAGCCGAGGGATTTGCGTCGCGGCACCCCGGCCGCATGCACGCCTGCGGTCATGACGGGCACACGGCCATCGGCCTGGGGCTGGCCACTCTGGCCGCGCAGCAAGGCGCGAACTGGGGTGGGCGACTGCGGATCATTTTCCAGCCGGCGGAAGAGGGCTGTCGCGGCGCGCCCGCGATGGTGGCTGCGGGCGTAGTGCGGGACGCCGACTATTTCATCGCCGGTCACATTGGCACGGCCGCGACCGAAACCGGGCTGGTGAGCTGCGGCACCCACGGCTGGCTGGCGACGACCAAACTCGACGTGGTGCTGCACGGGGTGGCCGCCCATGCGGGATTGGCTCCGCAGGGAGGGCGGAATGCTCTGCTCGCCGCTGCGACACTCGTGCTCCAGTTGCATGCGCTGCCCCGCCATGGCGCGGGCGACACGCGTGTCAATGTCGGCATCCTGCACGCAGGCACGAGCCGCAATATCATCGCCGACCGGGCCGAACTCAAGCTGGAGGTGCGCGGAGCTACGACGGCGATCAACGAATACATGACCACGGAAGCCCGGCGCGTGATCGCCGCCACGGCGGAAATGCACGGAGTGCGAGCGGAGGTGTTGCTGGCGGGGAGGGCTGAAGGCGCGGCCTGTGACGCCATGTGCAAGGCGGTGGTTCGTGCCGCAGCGGAAAGCCTGCCGGGGACGACCCGGGCCGTGGACTCGCTTGATACTTCCGGCAGCGAAGATGCCACCTTTTTTATCAACGCCGTGCAGAGGCGTGGCGGAGCGGCCACCTACCTGCTGGTGGGCACGCCGCTGGCCGCTGGGCACCATCAGCCGGCCTTCGATTTTGACGAAGCCGCGCTGACGCACGCGGTGGCGCTCCACGCGGCCATCGCCGACCGGCTGCTCCGCGCCGCCTGACCAATCCTCCCATGTCCACCCCACCTGTCCTCCCCGATACTCTCACGCCCGCCGCGATACGAGCGGCGCAAGTCCGCATCGCCCCGCACATCCGGCGCACACCGGTGCTCACCAGCGGTGCCCTTGATACCGAGGCCGGTGCACCGTTGTTTTTTAAGTGTGAGAATCTCCAGGCGGTCGGTGCCTTCAAGGCGCGAGGCGCGGCCAACGCCGTATTCAGCCTTACTGCGGCGGCAGCGGCGCGAGGCGTGGCCACCCATTCGTCGGGCAACCACGCGGCGGCGCTGGCCCGGGCAGCGCGGCTCCGAGGCATCCCGGCCTACATTGTGATGCCGAGCAACTCGCCCCGCTCCAAGGTGCGCAATGTGGAGCGGCACGGCGGCCTGATCACCTTCTGCGAGCCCACGCCCGAGGCGCGCACGGAGACTTGCGAGCGGATCGTGGAGGAGACGGGCGCGGCCTTTATTCATCCCTATGAAAACTTCGATGTGATGGCCGGGCAGGGCACGGCGGTCCTGGAACTGTTGGAGGATGAACCCGATCTTGATGTCGTGCTCTGTCCGGTTGGTGGTGGCGGCCTGCTGGCCGGCACCGCGGTGGCGGCGAAAAGCCTGCGCCCCGCGATCTCGGTGATCGCCGTCGAACCGGAGCAGGCGGATGACGCGGCGCAATCGTTCCGCGCGGGTCGGCTGGTCCGGCGTCCGGTTGACACCATCGCCGACGGGCTCCGCACCGTCGTGGGCGGGCCGAATCTGCGCATCATGCGCGAATGCGTGGACGATGTCGTTACGGTCAGCGAGGCGGGCATAGTCACCGCCATGCGCCGGATATGGGAGGAATTGAAGGTGGTGATCGAACCCTCCGCCGCCGTGCCCTACGCCGCGATCCTCGAGGGCCGGGTCCCGCTGGCGCGGCGCCGCACCGGCATCATCCTGAGCGGCGGCAACGTGGATCTCGAACACCTTCCCTGGCAAAAGAAATGAGACCCACGCCGCCCGCCCTCCTGCTCACCCGGTCCGACATTGCGTCGGTCCTTTCACTCGACGATTGCATCGCCGCCGTCGAAGCGGTCTTCGCCGACCACGCCCGCGGCGAGACCATCCCGCCCGGGCTGCTGCATGGCGACGGGGTCGGGGGGGAATTTCACCTCAAGGCGGGCGGCCTCCTCGCTCCGGCACCGCGTTACGCCTGCAAGGTCAACGGCGGCTTTTTCCAGAATGGCCCCCGGCACGATCTGCCGGCCATTCAGGGGCTGATCTTGCTTTACGATGCGGCCAACGGCGTGCCCCTGGCTGTGGCCGAATCGGGGCTCATCACGATGCTGCGCACCGGCGCCGCCACTGCGGTGGCGGCGAAACAGCTCGCCCGGGCGGACGCGGCAACCGTCACCCTCTGCGGCGCCGGCGTGCAGGGCGCCATGCAACTCCGCGCCCTGGCTCGCGTGCGACCGCTGCGACGGATTTCCGTCTGGGACCTCGACCCGGCACGCGCGGCGGATTTTGCGACCAGGATGGCACCGGAACTCGGCTGCGAAGTGCGGGAGGTTCGTGATCTCAAGACCGCCTCGCGGGCCAGCGACATCATTGTCACCTGCACGCCTGCTAAAAAATGGTTTCTCGGCCGCGAGCATGTGCGGTCGGGCACATTCGTCGCGGCGGTCGGCGCCGACAGTCCGGGCAAGCAGGAGATCGAGCCGCAGCTCCTGGCCTCCGCCGTCGTCGTCTGCGATCTGCTGGCGCAATGCGCGGAGGTGGGAGACCTGCACCACGCCCTGGCCGAGGGCCTGATGGATCGCGCGCAGGTGCGCGGCGAGATCGGCGCGATTATCGCCGGCCGCGCGCCCGGGCGTCGCGACGACACGGAAACCGTGATCTACGACGCCACCGGCACGGCGTTGCAGGATGCTGCGGCGCTGTCCGTCGCCTACGATCATGCCGTCGCCGCCGGCCGCGGCACCCGTTTCGCCTTTTCCTCCTGAATTTATGCCAACCCTGACTCCACTCCTGCTTCGCCGGTCCGTCTGGGCCGTTGCCTGCGCCTGCCTGCTCCTGACCGCTTCCTCCCTGCGGGCGGCCAAAATCACGCTGGAAACCCGAACCGTGACGCTGCCGGACGGTTCGTCGGCCGAGTATGAGCTCGGCACTCTGCACGTGCCCGAGAATCGCGGCGATCCTGCGAGCCGCACCATCAAGGTGGGTTTCGCGCGCTTCAAGGCGATCGCGCCCACCGGCGCGCCGCCGACCTTCCACCTGCCCGGCGGCCCCGGCGGGTCCTACGTCAAGAGCCTGAACCTGACCAAGGCCGATCCGGCGGCGCGCAAGCTCAACGAGCGCCAAGCGGCCGACCTGAAGCTTTACCGGCAGATCGGAGATGTGGTCTACGTGGACCAACGCGGCTGCAGCGACCTAGGGGACAACCTAGCTTACGCCTACGATATTCCCGCCAAGTCCCTGGACCAGCCTGGCCGCATGGCGCGCGAGACGGCGGAGTATGTCGTCGCCGCCAAGGCGGCGGTGGCGGACCACCAGAAGAAGGGCATCGATCTCCGCGGCTACACCGTGCTCGAGTGCGCGGCCGATGTGAACGATGTGCGCCGCGAACTGGGCTATGAGCGTATCACGCTCATCGGACAGAGCTTCGGGTCCCAGTGGAGTTTCGCGATCATGCGCCTGCACCCGGCGATCGTGGCCCGCGCGGTGCTTTCCGGGGTCGAACCCATCGATTGCGGCTACGACATGCCCTCCCACATCTACGCCTCGATGCGCCGGCAGTGGCAGGCGGTCGAGCGCGAGGCCGCGTTCAAGCCCTACCTTCCGGCCGGGGGCATCGCGGGCGCGGTGAGCGAGATCGTCCGCCGGCTGGAGCGGGGGCCGTTCGAGGTCAAGACGACGGACAAATCCGGCAAGGCCGTTACAATCACCCTCGGTCGCGACGACTGGCAGCCGGGCAACCCCGCTGCGATCTTGGCGGTATATCACGGTCACTACGACGCGTGGGCCAAGAGCGTCGTCGCGAAGCGGCAGGCGCGCAAGGGGAGGATCGATCCGCTAATCGGGTTGCTGATCGACACCAGCTTGGCGGTCACGCCGGAGCGCCGCAACCTGCTGCGCACCGATCCGGCCATCGCCGTGCTCGGCGAATGGAATTTCGACGACTACATGGCGACCGAGGATATCTGGCCCTCGGCGGATGTCGGCGACGCCTTCCGCAACGAGGTGCTGAACAGGACGCCGGTGCTCTTTGTGCAGGGCGACTGGGATACCTCCACCCCGATGGAGAACCTGCTGCATGTGCAGCCCTACTTCGTCAACAGCCGCACGATCTTGGTGCACCAGGGTTCCCACGGCGCCTATGCCGCCGTGCGCGCGCAACTGCCGGAAGCCACGGCCGCCATCATGGACTTCGTCCGTAACGGCGCCACCGAGAACCTGCCGTCGTTGGTGACCGTGACCGCGCCGAAGTTCGCTGCTCCCGATTTCCCGGTGCCGGCCAAGCTCTGAACCCGAATCTCCGCGTATGCACCACAGGCTCCCTCTCTCCGCGCTGCTTGTCGTCGCCTCCGGCCTGATCTCCGGCGCCAACCCGGCGGCGAATCGGACCTTCGACGTGTTGATCCGGGGCGGAACGGTCATTGACGGCACCGGCGCGCCGGGTTTCGTGGCCGACGTGGGCCTGATTGGCGACACCATCGCGGCCATCGGCCGCCTGGACGGCGCGTCGGCCCCCGTGGTGGTCGCGGCAGAAGGGCGGATTGTGACGCCAGGCTTCATCGACCTGCACACCCATCTGGAACAAGGGGACGGGCTGGCTTCATCCGACGTGCGGCGCCGCGCTGCGCAGAACTACATCACACAGGGCGTGACCACGGCCTTCGTCAACCAAGACGGGCGGCAGCCGGCATCGCTAACGGACCAGCGCAAGAAGTTCGAGCGCCTCGGGATCGGAGTGAACGTCGCGCTCGCCAACGGGCATGACACCCTTCGCCGCCAGGTGATGGGCAAGGATCTCCAGCGCCCGGCTACGGCTGCCGAACTCGACCGGATGCGGGAGCTACTGCGCCGCAGCTTGGCAGATGAGGGCTCGTTTGGCCTTTCGCTCGGGCTAGAGTATTTCAGCGGCCGGCATGCCGACACGACCGAGTTGATCGCGCTGGCGACGGAGCTGCCGGCCTACAATGGCGTGTATATCTCCCACCTGCGCAGCCAGGGTTCCGCACCGATGTGGTATAAGCCCAGTGTGGATGGCGCCGCGCCGCCTCCGACCCTCGAGCAGGCGCTCGATGAAATCATCCAGGTGGCGGAGGGAACAGGTTGCAGCGCGGTGGCCACCCATATCAAAGGCTGGGGGCCCGGTTATCGGGGCCAAGCCGCCCGCACAGTGGCCACCATCAATGCGGCGCGGGCGCGCGGGTTGCGTCTGTATGCCGATGTCTATCCTTACGACAGCGCGGGTAGCGACGGTGATTTTGTGGCGCTGCCCCCGTGGGCGATTGGTTCCGGCCGGCCTGAGGGCGCGACCAGCGGGCCGCGCGACTACCGGCCCGGGTTGCGCCGGATCCTGGCGGCAGGCGATCAGGCTGAGGCCCTGCGCCGCGACGTGGAGCATCAGGTTGCGCTCAAGGGCGGGGCCGAGAACATCCACGTGCTCGACTATCCCAACCCGGCTTGGGTCGGACGGACGCTCGCCGACCTTATGCAGACCGAGCGGCTCGGGTTGACGGACCTCGCGGTGCGGCTCCAAATCGAGGGCGACCCGGCGAAGGCCGGCGGCGCCAAGCTCCGCGCCGTCAGCATGGAGCAGCGCGATGTGGACCTGTTCGTGACCCAGCCCTGGACCGCCGGCTCCACCGACGGCTGGATCGTGTTGCCCGAGGAGGCCGTCGGACCGAAAAAATACATCGGCACCAACCGCCGCTGCTTCGGGAGCTTCCCGTGGCGGCTGATCAATTACACCCGCGACCGGCGACTGGAGAGCATTGAGGAGTCCGTCCGCAAATGCACGGGCCTGCCGGCGGAGATTCTCAACCTGCGCGACCGCGGACGGCTGGCCCCCGGCTGCAAGGCGGACATCGCCGTCATCGACCTGGCCCGCCTCCAGGATCACACCACGCTGCTGGAGCCGAACGAATACGCCACGGGCGTCGAGCAGGTGTTTGTGAACGGCGTGGCCGTCATCCGGAACGCCGAGCGCACGCTCGCCCTGCCCGGACGCGTGCTCGTCCCGGCCGGCGCGAAACTGGGCGGCGGATCATGAGGATGCGGCCCCGCGATTTTTCCCTAAACAATCCCAACCAACATGAAAACCATCGCCATACTTCTTGCCCTCGGCCTGGCGGGCCCGCTCCCTTCCTCCGCCCAGGCCGCGGAGGTGACCCCCGAACTGATCGCCGATCTGACCATGGTGGAGGAGGTGCGCCTGTCGGCCGACGGGAAGTGGGTGTCGTATATCGTCGGCGTCGAGTCGGGCGGGGAGGGAGGCAGGGCGAAAGAGCTGTGGATGGCCAGCGTGGACGGGGCGCCGGTGCAGCGGCGATTGTTGCCGAACCGGAGCCGGGTGTTGGTCGCCCGCTGGTCCCCCGATGGCCGCCTCGCAGTCATCGCCCAAAGCGAGGACACGCCCCGCCGCCGGCAATTGCTGCTGCTGGAACCGGGCACGGGCGTCATGCATGTGCTCGCCGACCGCTTCGATGGTGACTCGGTGGAATGGTCGCCGGACGGTCGGCAACTCGGGTTTGTCCGGTCGGAAAGCGCCGTGCCGGCGCGCAAGCGGCCCGCCGGCGAGCCCCAGGTGCTGGGTGCGGCCCGCGAAGGCGGCGGCAGCGTCAGCCGTTTTCACACCCTCGACGTCGCGACGGGTGTGACCCAGGCGCGCACTCCCTTGACGCACAGCGTGGGTGATTATGCTTGGTCGCCGCGGGGAGACGGGATCGTGGCGGTGGCGAGGCCGACCGGAGCATCGTCCCGACCGGTCGTCACGATTCTTCCCTTCGCGTCCGGCGCCGCGCCGCGCGCGCTGTGGCCGGTGGAGGACCAGACCATCGGCCTCGCGTGGTCGCCGGACGGGAAGACCGTCGCCTGGTGCGGACGCGAGTTCACGCCAGGCAGCGGGCAGTTGGTGCTGATGAATGCCGAGGGTGAGCCGCGACCCCGCACCGTGCAGGCGGATTTCCCGGGCAGCCTGCACCACATTCTTTTCCGGGCGGACGGACGCCTGGCCTTTGGCGCGCAGGAAAACCTGCGGGTGGGGATCTACTCGGTGGCGGCCGACGGCTCCGACCTGCGGGCAGATCATCCGGCGGCGTCCTTTGCGCCGGGTTCGCTCGGGGTGGGATCGTTCACGAAATTCACGATCTCCTTCAGCGCCGACGGTTCCCGGGTCGCGAGCATGGTGTCCGGCCCGCGCGAACCGGCCAATGTGATTGCGGGCCCGTGGCGCGGCCAGCTCACACGCCGGACGGATCTCAATCCCGCCGTGGCCGGGCTGGCGCTGGGAGCGGTGGAGGACATTTCCTGGCGTTCTTTTGACGGGCTCCAGATCCATGGATTTTTGGTGAAGCCACCGGGCTTCGATCCGGCGAAAAAGTATCCGCTGGTCGTCGAGGTGCATGGCGGGCCGCGCCGGTCATGGTGGGCGACCTGCTTTCTCAACAGCTCGCACTGGGCCCAGTGGCTCGCCAGTCAGGGCTACGTCGTCCTCATGCCGAATCCGCGCGGCAGCGAAGGCCGCGGGGCGGAATTCGTGCGCGCCAACCGCATGGACCTCGGTGGCGGCGACTGGCGTGATGTGGTGGGGGGACTGGACCATGTCCTCACCCTTGGCTACATCGACCCCGAGCGCCTCGCCTTGGCGGGTTGGAGCTACGGCGGCTACCTGACCGCTTGGGGGATAGGCCAGCCGGAAGGCCAGAGGTTCAAGGCGGCGATCGTAGGCGCGGGCATCATCAATCTGTTCACCCGCGGCGGAGCGGCGGGCGGTTGGTCGGACAACCATTGGGGCGATCCGCAGGCGATCTGGCGCCATGCTCAGGAATTCTTCAGCCGTTCGCCGATCGCGCATGTGAGCCGGGTCACGGCCGCGGCGCTGATCCTGCACGGGGACAACGACTCGAAGGTGCCGCACAGCCAGGCGCTGGAGTTTTTCAACGGTCTGCGTGCGATGGGCGTCCCAACGGAAGCCCGCATCTATCCCGGCGAAGGGCACAGCATCGGGCGGCGAGACCACCAGATCGATCTGCTCAACAGCATCGCACGTTGGCTGCGCACCTACGTCCCGGTCGATGGGGCGGCAAAATTCTCTGGCATCCCGGGTCGATGATTGGTTTTTCCGCCCATCCCCGCTGCCTGCCGGTGATGTTTTTCACAGAGATGTGGGAGCGCTTCAGCTTCTACGGGATGAACGCGCTCCTGGTGCTGTATCTGGTGCTGCCGGCGGCGGACGGCGGGCTGGGCTACACGGCGGAGCGCGCGGCCATCCTCTACGGGAACTACACCCTGCTGCTCTATCTGCTGGCCATCGTGGGCGGCTGGGTGGCCGACCGCTGGATCGGCCAGAAGATGGCTGTGTTGGCCGGCGGGATGGTGATCGCCGCCGGGCACTTCGTGATCGCGCTCGGTTCGGTCGCCAACCTCTACATCGGGCTGGGTTGCGTGGCCATCGGGACCGGTTTCCTCAAGCCGAACATTAGCTCGCTCGTCGGCCGCCTGTATGCGGCGGATGATCCGCGCCGCGACGCCGGCTTCTCGCTCTACTACATGGGCATCAATCTGGGTGCATTCCTGGCGCCGCTCGCCTGCGGCTACCTGGCGCAGAGCGAGGGTTTCCGAAACTGGCTCGGGCAGGCCGGGTTCGACCCGCGCGGTAGCTGGCACTGGGGGTTTGGCGCCGCCGGTGTCGGCATGCTCGCGGGCCTGGTGACCTTTCTCCGCTCCTGGCGGGAAATTCCGGCCGACGCGACGCCGCGTCGGGTCGCGCGGGACGATGCCGCCGCCGCGCCCCCGCTGCCGCGCGGTGAGCTGATGCAGCGCTTCCTCTCGATCAGTTTCTTCTGTGTCTGCGCTATTCTCTTTTTCGCGGTGCTCAAGCAGTCGGGCTCCTCGATGAATCTTTTCGCCGATCGCCTGACGCGGACTGAAATCCTCGGGTTCTCGTTTCCGTCGTCCTGGTTCCAGTCCGTCGGGCCGGCCTTCATTATCGTGCTGGCTCCGCTGTTTTCCCGGCTGTGGCTGCGGCTTGGTTCCCGGCAGCCGTCGAGTCCGGCCAAGGCCATCCTGGGCCTGTGGGGCGCGGCGACCTGCATGGGGCTGATGGCGGTCGCGGCTTGGCTGGCCGTCACGGGCCGGGTGAGTCCGTTCTGGCTAGTCGCGGCCTATGCGGCCCAGACGGTGGGGGAATTGTGTCTGAGCCCGGTGGGCCTGAGCAATGTCGCGCGGCTCTCACCGTCGGCGATCACCGGTCTGATGATGGGCGTGTGGTTCCTGGCGATCGGCCTAGGCGGAAAACTGGCGGGTTCGCTCGCGGCCGGTTTTGGCCGGAGCGAGCCCGGGGAACTGGCCGGGGTCTTTGGCCGCCAGGCGCTTTGGCTCGCCGTGTTTGCCGTCCTGCTGGCCCTGCTGGTGCCGTGGGTCCGAAGGGTCATCAACCGGGTGAATGGGTGATTGATACCACGGTCTCACGCCGGCTGAACCCCAGCCCCAATGATTTTCTTCAACCCCCAACCAGGATGACCATGAACCTTGCAATGGTGACAATACGACTGGCGAGGACGATCCTTGTCCTCATGGGTCCGGCCATCGCCGCCGCGACCGAGGTGACACCCGAACTGATCGTGGACCTTAAGGTGGTAGAAGAGGTGCGCCTGTCGGGTGATGGCCAATGGGTCTCGTATATTGTCAGCCCGGAATCGGCCGGCGAAAATGGCAAGGCGATGGAATTGTGGATGGTCAGCGTGGAGGGAGCGCCGGCGCCACGGCGACTGTTGCCGGACCGGAACCGGGTGTCCGTCGCCCGCTGGTCGCCCGACGGACGCCTCGCGGTCATCGCGCAAACCGAGGCCGCTCCCCGTCGCCGACAGCTCCTGTTGCTGGAGCCTGGCACGGGTGCCGTGCGGGTGCTCGTGGACCGCTTCGAGGGCGACTCGCTGGAATGGTCGCCCGATGGCCGGCAGATTGGCTTCATCAAATCGGAGAGCACCGGGCCCGCCCGGAAACCCGCCGCCGGGGAAGCCCGGGTGCTAGGCGCGACCCGCGAGGGCGGTGGCAGTGTCAGCCGCTTCCACACGCTCGATGTCGCGACGGGCGTGTCGCAGGCGCGCACGCCCTTGACACACAGTGTGGGCAAGTATGCCTGGTCCCCTCGCGGTGACGCCATCGCCGCGGAGGCGCGGCCGGCGACTGCTCCATCTCGGCGGAAGGTGACCATCCTGCCCTTTGCGACGGGCGTCACGCCGCGCGAACTGTGGCCGGTGGAGGATCAGACCATCGGCCTCGCGTGGTCGCCGGACGGGAAGACCGTCGCCTGGTGCGGACGCGAGTTCACGCCCGGCAGCGGGCAGTTGGTGCTGATGAATGCCGAGGGTGAGCCGCGACCCCGCACCGTGCAGGCGGATTTCCCGGGCAGTCTGCATAACATTCGTTTCCGCCCGGATGGACGGCTGGCGTTCGGCGCGCTGGAGGACCTGCGGGCGGGCATCTATTCGGTGGCGGGCGACGGCTCCGACCTGCGGGCGGATCACCCTGCGGCGTCCTTCGCGCCGGGTTCGCTCGGGGTGGGCTCGTTCACGAAATTCACGATCGCATTCAGCGCCGACGGTTCGCGGGTCGCCAGCATGGTGTCCGGCCCGCGCGAACCGGCCAACGTGATCGCGGGCCCGTGGCGCGGCCAGCTCACCCGGCGGACGAATCTCAATCCCGTCGTCGCAGAGCTGACGCTCGGCACGGTGGAGGATATAGCATGGCGTTCGTTCGACGGACTCCAGATTCACGGTTTTTTGGTGAAGCCTCCTGGGTTCGATCCGGCCAAAAAATATCCGTTGGTGATCGAGGCGCACGGCGGACCGCGCCGGTCATGGTGGGCGACTTGTTTCCTGAACTACG
The DNA here is from genome assembly GCA_016795565.1 of Opitutaceae bacterium. Lineage (GTDB taxonomy): Bacteria > Verrucomicrobiota > Verrucomicrobiia > Opitutales > Opitutaceae > Lacunisphaera. The sequence goes on from JAEUGW010000019.1 coordinate 47,237, forward strand.
CGGATTGGAGCCAGTGGATGGCGCACCAAGGTTATGTCGTCCTGATGCCGAATCCGCGCGGCAGCGAGGGCCGCGGGGCAGAGTTTGTGCGCAGCAATCGCCGGGATATCGGCGGCGGTGACTGGCGTGATGTGGTGGCCGGTCTGGACCATGTGATCTCACTCGGCTTCATTGATCCAGAGCGTCTCGCCCTGACGGGTTGGAGTTACGGGGGCTATCTGACCGCCTGGGGGATCGGCCAGCCGGAAGGCCGGCGATTCAAGGCGGCGATTGTCGGCGCGGGCATCATCAACCTGTTCACCAGCGGAGGCGCGGCGAGCGGCTGGTCGGACAGCCATTGGGGCGATCCGCAGGCGATCTGGCGGTTTCCGCAGGAGTTCTTCAATCGCTCGCCGCTCGCCCATGTGGGCCGGGTCAGGGCCGCGACGTTGATTCTGCATGGCGACGCCGATTCGACGGTGCCCCACAGCCAGGCGCTGGAATACTACCACGGGCTGCGCACGATGGGCGTCCAGACGGAGGCCCGTTTCTACCCCGGCGAGGGCCACGTCATCACCCGACGCGACCATCGCATAGACCTGCTCAACAGTGTCGCACGCTGGTTGCGCACATATGTTCCGCCCGGGGCGCTGGCCGATGGGGGCAAGCCGCGCTAGACTTTCAGGCCGATGACTGTGTTTTCTCATACACCCCCGACCCGGCGGATGGATCGACTGCCCGAAGGGGCGTGCGGAGCCCCTTCCAGGAATCGCAGCTGCTCTCCATCGCCGACGGGCTGCAGTGATTTCCGCAAAGGAGCGGCCATGGGTGATCGCCGATCTCCCTACCGCCGACAGGTTGCGCCCTTCAGCGCCGGGGTGGGAACCGGTGCCCACCAATACCTACTCCGGCTACACTCAATTTTTACCGCACTGGTGGCTGACCGCCGGCTCGACCGAAGATCTCTTGCTCGCTATTCCGCTGGAACGCACGGTGCCGTGCATTCGACGAGTCATCGACCGGACCGCTACATGAATTCATGAAAACACCAAGCATCATTCCCTTATTCCTTGCTGTCATCCTGCTATCCGGCAGCTCGCTATTTGCCCAAAACGCCACCATCGAAGACCGCCTCAACGCGCTGGAGCAGCGGGTGCAGGCCCTGGCCAAGGAGAACACCGACCTGAAGAAACAACTGGGTTGGAAGGAATCCACCCCGCCGGTGCTCGCCCAACCGGGCGGCAAGGAGACCAAGGTCACCGTGGGCGGCTTCCTGCAGGGGCAGGCCGAGTTTGGCCACGCCTCCGACACCCGGTGGAACGGGGTGAAGGACCGGTTCTTCTTCCGGCGCGCCCGCATCTATGTGGCGGGGAGTTTCGCGGAGGACTTTGATTTCAAGGCCGAGCTCGATCTCCAGGGCAACACCCTCGGCGCCAGCACCGGCAATCTCGCCCGGGCGAACGAGATTTTCATCAACTGGCGCAAATACCCGGCCGCCAACCTGCGCTTCGGCCAGCTCAAGCCGGCCTTCGGCGCCGAGACCCTGCTGAGCGACACCAAGATGCTGACGATCGAGCGCTCGCTCGCCAGCGAGCGCCTGACCGACGGCCGGCAGCTGGCCGTGGGCGCGCTCGGTGATCTCTTCGGCAAGAAACTCAGCTATTACGCCGTGGTGGCGCAGGGCAACGGCTCCAACGTCAGCGCCAATGACAACAACAAGTTCCAGCAGTCGGCCCGCATTGTGTTCACGCCGATCTCAACCGCTCACGACAAGGTGGCACTGGGGGTGAACGGCCTGTGGACGATCGACACCGGCATTACCAAGAGTGACCTCGGGCTGGCCGGCAACCTGTTCACCGGGTCGCGCAGCATGTCCGGCCTTGATGCGCAGTGGACGCACGGCCCGCTCGAGCTGGGCGCCGAGTGGCTCCATGGCAGCTTCCGTCCGACGGGTGGCGCCTCATTCAAGGCCGAGGGCTGGCACGCGACGGCCGCCTATTTCCTCATCCCCGCGAAGCTTCAGGCCGTCTACCGCGAGGAGTCTTTCGACCCCAACACCGCGATGGGTGGCAACACCTTCCGCACCCACCTTTTCGGGCTCAACTACTACGTGAAGGGTGACGACATCAAGTTCGGGCTCGATTACCTCGACGGCCATGTCCCCGGCTCGACGAACGATGGCAGCCGCGTGATCTCCCGGGTGCAGGTTATTTTCTGAGCATGGGAGATTCGATAATCTCAAGCTAAACTTCGGCCTGGTCCGGGTGTGGGAGTTTGCTGGCAGGCGATGATCCACCCATAAGGCTGGCAGGCATTTCAAATCGTCTGCAAGCAGGCTCCTACAATAGATACTCGATTGGTCGCATGGTGGTTTGCTGAGCAAATGCCACGGAGCTTGCTTCGGGAATATTTACTTCAGTCCCTTGATGTATTTCACGCTGAGCGGGATTTCCCGCAGGGGCTGCACGCCCTCGTCCTCGATGAAGTAGTGTTTCACGCCGGCCTTCTCGGCGGCGGCGAAGACCGCGGGCCAGTCGACCTGGCCGTCGCCGACGATCACCTTGTCGGTTGGCGGCGCGCCGCCGGTATGGATGCCGAGGACCGCGCCCTTGCGGAGGTCCTTCACATGCATCAGGTGCCAGCGGCCGGAGTATTTCTTGAGCAGCGCCACCGGGTCCTGGCCGGGCAGGACAACCCAGAAGACGTCCATCTCGAAGACCACGAGGTCGGGGTTGGTTTCGCGGGCGATGATATCGAACGGCGTGACGCCGTCCGCGGCGGCCTTGAACTCAAAGCCATGCGGATGGAAACCGAACTTCAGGCCGGCGGCCTGGCACGAGGCGCCCCAGGCGTTGAAATCCGCCGCCACGCGCTGGGCGTCCTGCGCGGTGAATCCCTGCGCCTGGTCAAAGGGCAGCCAGGGGACGATGACGTATTTCGCGCCGAGGGTCTTCGCGTCGGCGATGACCTGGGCGATATCTTTCGTGAGCGCCTCGTAGCTGGCGTGCACGGCGACGGCCCGGAGTTTGCGCGCCGCCAGTTCCCGGGCGAAGTCGGCGGTGCTGAGGTTGCCGGTGCCGGCGGTCTCGACCTCGGTGAAGCCGAAGCCCGCGGCGAGGTCGAGCGCCTTCGTGGTGCTCACCTTGGTGGTGTCGCGCAAGCTCCACAGCTGGAGGCCGAGGTGGTCGTGATAGCCCGCAGCGAAGGCGGGGAGGGCGGAGACGAGCAGGGCAACAAAAAGGCGGAGAAGGCTCATGGCGGGGTTGGGTAAAGTTAATTGGTCATCCTGAGCGAGGCGAAGGATCCAGCAGGATATTCGCATCCGCTTTAAGCAATAAGGGTGCTTCTGGATTCTTCGCTGCGCTCAGAATGACAGGAATGGGGAGGTCAAACAAACCACTCGTCGCCCTTCTTGTAGGGCACGTTGCCGTCGTAGCGTCCCGGCACCTCGAGGTAGCGCACGGCCTGGGTGGAGCCGATCTCGGACGAGAAGTAGCCGAGGATGGTCAGCTCGCGCGCGACGCGGAACCAGTGGGGCGGCACCTCCTCGGCCGAGTTGTCGCTGTCGTTCTTGCGGCGGTTGGCGGCGGTGTATTTGCGCTGCTCGGCGTCGAGGGCGTTGAGGAAGGTCGTGCGGTTCTCCGCCTTACCGCCGACGAATTTTTCGCCATGGCGCGCCGCGTAATCGGCCGGCAGTTTGGCGAGGCCGGTCTTGAAGGCGGCCTGCGCCGTCGGCGTGTAGCAATCGGCGACCATCATGGCGATGAAGGCGCCGATGCCGACGGCCTTGGCCCCGGGAATCTTGGTGGCGGGGATGATGGTCTCGCCGATCTCGTCGAGCAGCGCGATGTCCGTGTCGGAGAAGTCGACCGGCGTCTGGAGGCCGAAGGATCTGGCCAGCAGGCGCGGGCCGACCACCGTGGCGCCCATCAGGATCGCCAGTTTGATCACCGCTTCGCGTCGGGTCAGGTTCATGGTGGGGGCGGGTCAGAGGTTCTGGCGCTTGAGCTCGTCGATCGCGAAGTTCGCGGCGCGGGCGGTGAGGGCCATGTAGGTGAGGGAGGGGTTCACGGCGGCGGAGGAGGTCATGCACGCGCCGTCGGTCACGAAGACGTTCGGGGCGTCCCACACCTGGTTGTGGCCGTTGAGCACGGAGGTCCGCGGGTCGCGGCCCATGCGGGCGGTGCCCATCTCGTGGATGCCGCGGCCGAAGGTGTAGCCCGAGTCGTTGCGGCGGACGCGCTTCGCGCCGCCGGCCTCGAGGATCTCGACGGCATCGTTGCCCATGTCGACGCGCATCTTGCGCTCGTTGTCCTTGAGTTCGCAGTCGATGGCTAGGACCGGCAGGCCCCACTTGTCCTGTTTGGTCCGGTCGAGGCTGATGCGGTTGGAGTGGTCGGGCAGGATCTCGCCGAAGGCGCTCATGCCGATGGTCCACTGGCCCGGCCCGCATAGCTCCTCCTTGAGGGCGGCCCCGACACCGAGTTCGGCGATGTCGCGGCTCCAACCTTGGCGACTGGCGGCACCCTGGTAGCCGAAGCCACGGAGGTAGTTGCGTGGCGCATCGCCCGGGAGGTTGCGATAACGCGGGATGTAGTAACCCGTCGCGCGGCGGCCGAAGGTCACGCGGTCCTCGAAGCCCTCCACGACGCCGCTGGCGCCGACGCGGAAGTGGTGGTCCATCGCGTTGTGGCCGAGCTCGCCGCTGCTGCTGCCAAGGCCGCCCGGCCAGACGTCCGTGGCGGAGTTCATCAGCAACCAGGTCGAGTTGAACGCCGAGGCGCACACGAACACGATCTTTGCGCCGAACTCGTAGGTCTGCTTCGTCTCGGCGTCGAGGACCTCGACGCCGCGGGCCCGCTTCGCGTCCTTGTCGTAGAGGAGGCGGGTGACGATGGAGAAGGGGCGGAGCGTGAGGTTGCCGGTCGCGACGGCGGCGGGGAGGGTCGACGACTGTGTGCTGAAATACGCGCCGAACGGGCAGCCGAGCCAGCACTTGGCGCGGTATTGGCAGTTCACCCGGCTTTGGAGCGGCTCGGTGATGTTGGCGACGCGGCCGATGATGAGGCGGCGCGTGTCCTTGAAGTGCGCCTTGATGCGCGCGGCGACGTGCTGCTCCACGCAGTTCAACTCCATTGCCGGCATGAACTGGCCGTCGGGGAGCTGCGGGAGGTTTTCCTTCGAGCCGCTGATGCCGGCGAAGCGCTCGACGTGATCATACCACGGCGCGATGTCCTGGTAACGGATGGGCCAGTCCACCGCGATGCCCTCCCGGGCGTTGGCCTCGAAATCGATGTCGCTGTGGCGGTAGCTCTGGCGGCCCCACATGAGCGAGCGGCCGCCGACGTGGTAGCCGCGGAACCAGTCGAAGGGTTTCGTCTCGACGTAGGGGTGCTCGGCCTCGTTGCACCACCAGTCGCGGTTCTCCTCGTTGAGGATGTAGTCGCGGCGCTGCACCGGGTGCGCCTGCTGGTCGGCGATGGTGTCGCGGCCGCGGTGCGGAACCTCCCACGGGCCCTTGAGGGCGTTCACATAGTCCTTGATGTGTTCGATGTTCTGGCCGCGCTCGAGCAGGAGGACCTTGAGGCCCTTTTCGGTCAGTTCCTTGGCGGCCCAGCCGCCGCTGATGCCGGAGCCGACAACGATCGCGTCAAATTGGGAGGCAACAGCCATGGATTGAAGACGGGGGATTAGTGGGACGCGACGCGGGGTGCGCCGAGGTCCGCCGGGGGCTTGAAGCCGACGAGCAGGATGATCGCGGCGACGACCGCCAGTCCGGCGGGCACCAGCATGAGCTGCTGGTAGTTGACGACGCCGTCGTGCGTGAGACGCGACTGGAGCGGGATGAAGAGCCACTTGGCGGCGAGGTCGCCGAGGCCGAGCACGAGGAGGTTGAAGAGACCCTGCGCGCTGGTGCGGACGTCGTTGGGGAAGGCCACGTCGATGAAGATGTAGAGCGTGGCGAAGAAGAAGGCGTAGCAGATGCCGTGGAGCAGCTGCACGGCCACGACGGCGGCGACGTGTTCGCTGGCGAAGGCGAAGACGAGGAACCGTGCCGCGTGGCCGAGGATGCCGAGGACCATCGTCCAGCGCCAGCCGAGGCGCTTGAGGAAGAAGCCGAGGCCGGCCATCGTGACGATTTCGGCCACCTGGCCGATGCTCATCACCGGCATGATGTTCTCGGGCTTGATCCCGGCGTGGCCGAGGAAGCCGCCGGCGAGCAGGAAGTAGCCGTTGTGGATCGTCGAGTCGATGAAGGTGACGATGAAGAGCACGAGCAGGAAGGGTTTGCCCAGCAGCACGCCGAAGGCCTCGCGCCAGGCCAGTTTCTCCGTGCCGCCGCCGGCGGGCTTGGGGGGCGTATGCGGCAGGGTGAGGCTGAAGGCCGCGAGCGCCAGCGAGGCGCCGCCCGCGACCCAGAAGATGTAGCCAAGCGCGTGCTGCAGCTCGGCCCCGCTCACACCCTTCAGCACGAAATACAGCGGCCACGAGGCGAGGATCCAGCCGATGGTGCCGCCCATGCGCACGCGGCCGAACTCGGCCTGCGCGTCCTTCAGGTGCGAGAACACCAGGCTGTTCGCGACCGAGATGGTCGGCACGTAGCAGATCGAGTGGATGAGCATCAGCGTGAAGAACACCGTGAAATCCTTCGTGAAGAACAGGCCGATCATCGCCAGGCCGCCGATGAGGTGGCTGCCGGCCATGAATTTCTCGGCCGCGAAGGTGCGATCGACGAACTGGTTGCCGGCGAAGATGGCGAGAAGGGAGGCGATCGCAAAAGTGCTGCCAATGAGCGCGATCTGGGTGCCCGTGAAACCGAGCCCCTCCATGTAGCCCCAGATCAGGGGCAGCCAGGCGCCCCAGATGAAGAACTCGAGGAGCATCATCACGAAGAGGCGGGTCGCGACGAAACGGGACGGAGCGGCAGTAGTCATGGGGGTGGAAATGCGGCTGGCGGGATGCGAAGAAGCGACTTCGCCGGGGTGACTTTACTCACCACAGGGTCAGGCGCTTGTCGAGGCAACCTGTGCAATTGAGGGCGGCTAAATTTAACTGCACCGTTAAGCTCAATCGCGGCGAAAAAGCCCGCTTGACAGTGTCGCAGGCGTGGACACTTATGCCCCTCCCTTTGATGCAGGGTGGAGCAGCCTGGTAGCTCGTCAGGCTCATAACCTGAAGGTCGTTGGTTCAAATCCAACCCCTGCACCCAATTTGAAGCCCTCCCACTGCTCGGGAGGGCTTTTTGTTGAGTGAGTTGCGCGACTCCGAATTGCCCGGTTCGAGAACATGCAACTGACTGATGGTTCGGAGCCAAGATTTGACAGGTCCGGGGCGGTTGCAAAGCTTGTCGGCTCCCATCATGCCCACCGCCACGCCTTTTGACTCCATTGACACCGCGATCCAGACGATCGCGGCGGGCGGGGTGATTGTCGTGACGGACGACGAGGGGCGCGAGAACGAGGGTGATCTGGTCATGGCGGCCGAAAAGGCGTCGCCGGAACTGGTCAACATGATGATCCGCCATGCCCGCGGCCTGATCTGCGTGCCCATGGCCGAACCGCAATTGAAGCGGCTGGGGATCAACCCCATGGTGCAGCAGAACCGCGAGGCGCACCGCACGGCCTTCACCGTGTCGGTGGATGCCGCGGAGGGCATCACGACCGGCATCAGCGCCTTTGACCGCGCGCGCACCATCCGGTTGCTGGCCGATCCGGCGACCCGTTCGGACGAGTTGGTGCAGCCCGGGCACGTCTTCCCCCTGTGCGCCCGCGCGGGCGGGGTGCTGGAGCGCGCCGGCCACACCGAGGCGGCGGTGGACTTCGCCGCGCTGGCCGGCCTGAGGCCGGCGGCGGTGATCTGTGAGATTCTGAACGAGGACGGCACGATGGCCCGGCTGCCCGAGCTGATCGAGTTCAAGCAGCGGCACCGGTTGCCACTCGTCTCCATCGCGCAGCTCATCGAATACCGGCACCGGCGCGAGCAACTCGTCGAGCAGGTGGCGGCACGCCCGTTTGCCTCGGAGTATGGCGAGTTTCAGCTGCACATTTTCCGGAGCAAGGTGGATGGGCGGCACCACCTCGCGTTCACCAAGGGAGTCCTCGACGCGGCACCCACGCTGGTGCGCGTGCATACCGAGAACCTCCTGAGCGACGTGTTTCACGCCAAGGACATGGGCAGCCATCGCTCGCTGCTGGCCTCGCTGGAGCGGGTGGCCCAGGCCGGACACGGCGTCATCCTCTACATGGAGCAGACCGGCCGGATGCAGGAGGCGCTTTTGAGCGCCGACCAGCCGGCCCCGGGCGGGGCGGCTCCGGCCAACCTGCGCGACTACGGCACCGGCGCCCAGATCCTGACGGCGCTGGGCTTGAAGAAAATCCGGCTGCTGCAACACTCGCCCCGCCGCGTGGTCGGCCTCGACGGCTACGGGCTGGAGATCGTGGAGCAGATTCACGTATGAGCCTCGCCGCCCCCCAGGACAACGCCGTCAACGGTGCCGCCTTTTCCGTCGGCATCGCGGCGGCGTGTTTCAATCCCGTGCTGGTGGATGCTCTGCTGGTGCGCACGCGCGCCGTGCTGGCCGCCGCCGGCGTGAAGGAGAAGCGCATCACCGTCGTCCGCGTGCCGGGTTCGCACGAGCTGCCCGTCGCCGCCCGGTGGCTGGCGCAGGGCGGGAAACGGGACGTGGTCATCGCGCTCGGCGTGCTGATCGGCGGGGACACCAACCATCACGAGATGGTCGGCCAGAGCGCGTCGCAGGCTTTTCAACAAGTGGCGCTCGCCACCGGCATCCCCGTCATCAACGGTGTGATCGTGGCGGACAACCTGAAACAGGCGCAGGCGCGATGCACCGGCCGGATCAACCGGGGGGCGGAGTTCGCGCGCGCCGCGCTGGAGATGGCCGCCCTCAGGCGCACCATCGGAGGCCAATCATGAGCAGCCAGTTCACCCAACGCCGGGAGTGCCGCGCGGCGGCCTTCCAATATCTTTACGCCTGGAGCGTCAACCAGCCGTCCAGCATGAGCGCGGACCTGGACCTGTTCTTCCAGCACCTTGAGCACCCGCGCGACCACTACGCCTTCGCCGAGGAGCTGATCCACGGGACCATCGAGCATGTCGCGGAAATCGACTCCCACATCAAGTCACTGGCGCACAACTGGGAGTTCGACCGCGTGGCCAAGATCGACCTCGCCATTCTCCGGCTGGCAATGTTCGAGATGCTGCACCGGAAGGACATCCCGCCCGTCGTCTCGATCAACGAGGCCATTGATCTCAGCAAGCAGTTTTCCACCGTGGACGCGAAGCGCTTCATCAACGGCATCCTCGACCGGATGAAGGACAAGCTCGGCCGCGACTCGCGGAAGCCGGCCACGGAATAATGCGGAGAGTGTAATGTGGAACTCAGGAAAACTGGAAAATGGCTGAGCTGGGCAACAAGGGGCTCAGTGGCCGGGTGATCGAGGCGGCGATTGCCGTCCATACGGCTCTGGGGCCGGGTTTCATCGAGTCGGTTTATGAGAGTGCCTTGGCCGTGGAACTGACCGCGAGGGGTATTCGTTTTGAGAGGCAAAAAATCATCAGAATCCTGCACCGCGGAGAAGAAGTCGGTGAACACCGGTTGGACCTGTTGGTTGAAGGGTGTTTGTTGGTCGAGATGAAGGCAGTAAAAGATATGGACGATATTTTCTACGTCATCGGACGCTCCCAAATGAAAGCGGCCGGCATTCGCGATGGTCTGATCCTGAATTTTGCCTCAATGCCACTCACCATCAAACGCATAGGTCCCGGTCTGCCGCCTTCCTGATTTCCTGAGTTCCACATACAATTTCATGTTTTCACTTTATAAGAAATTCAAGGACGGGCTGACGAAGACCGTCGCGGCCATCGCGGCCAAGACGCACGGGCTCTTCGGCGGGCGCAAGATCGACGCGGCGTCGCTGGAGGAACTTGAGGAGGCACTCTACACCGCCGACTTCGGCGTCGAGACCACCACCGAGATCCTCGACGAGATCAAGGCGGCCTACCGCAAGGACCCCGAGCTCAAGGGCCAGCAGGCCGCCGCCATCGGCGTCACGGTGCTCCGCCGCGTGCTCGCCGGCGCCGAGGGCAACCTTGAGTTGGGCGCCAAGCCGACGGTGATCGCCATGATTGGCGTCAACGGCTCGGGCAAGACCACCACCACCGCGAAGCTGGCGCACAAGCTCAAGGGTGACGGCCAGACGGTGATCGTGGCCGCGTGCGACACCTTCCGTGCGGCGGCGGTCGAGCAGTTGAAGAGCTGGGCCGAGCGCCTGAAGATTGAGATCGTGGCCAGCCACACCGGGGCCGATTCCGCCGCCGTGGCGTTTGACGCCTGGCAGGCCGCCAAGGCCCGGGGGCACGACTGGCTGATCGTGGACACGGCCGGCCGCCTCCACACGAAGAGCAATCTGATGGAGGAGCTCGCGAAGATCCGCCGCGTCCTGCAGAAGAACGACCCCGCCGCGCCCCAGCACCGCTGGCTCGTGGTGGACGGCTCGCTGGGGGCCAATTCCATCGAGCAGGCGAAGGTGTTTCACCAAAGCTTCGGGCTGACGGGTCTCGTGGTGACGAAGCTCGACGGCACCAGCCGCGGCGGCGCGATCGTCGGCATCTGGCGGCAGTTGAAGATCCCGATCTATTTCATCGGCCTCGGCGAGCAACCCGACGACCTCCAGCCGTTCTCGGCGGACAACTACGCCCGCGCCGTGTTTGGGTTGGAGGCGCAATTGTCGCCGCACGGCGACAATTGACTCAGGGCTCCGGTTCGGGTGAGGCGGGGGAGTTTTTCAGCGCGACTTCTATGGCGGCGAGGAGCTGGTGCTGGCGGGGCTGCGCGGCATCGAGCCGCAGGGCGGCCTCCTGCAGGACCGCGCGCGAGGGTTTGCGCATGGCCAGCAACCGCGGCAGGCTGCTTTCCAGGCCGGGGCCGTCGCGCGCCAGGCTCTGCTGATGCACCAGCTCGGTGAGGGCGGCCTGATCAAGCGGGTGCTGGCGCACCGCCGATTCAATGACGCGCTGGGCCGGCCGCACGGCGCCGATCTCCGCCAGGCGGCGGGTGAGCAGGATGCTATCGCTGCTGCGCGGGCGCTGGCGGACGAGGAAAGTCTGGAGGTAGGATTCGCCGTTGACGGGGTCGCTGGCCCCGAAACAGGCGAGCGCGCGCAAGCCGGCCAGCGTGTCGGCGAAGCGCGGATTGGCTCCGGCGGGCCCGGCGAGGGCGGCGTCGGCGGCGGCGAGCGCGGCCGGGTAATCGCCCGCCAGCGCTAGCCCCTGCACCAGGGCGAGGTCGAAGGTCTCGAGCGGATAGCCGCGCTCGGCGGCCAATCCGCGGAGGCGGCGGACGAGACCGGTGTTGCCCGTGTCGCTGGCGAACCAAGCCAGCAGCAGCAAGGCCGCCGGGTCTGTCGGGTTGTCGGCGAGGTAGGATTCGGTTTCGCGCTGCACCCGGGTCTGATCGCCGCTGCGCTGCCAGGCGTAGAGCAGATCGATGCGCGGCCCGGGGCTGGCGGGGTCGGCGAGGTGGCGGACGAGCGCCTCGTTGAGCTCCCGCGTCGTGTCCCCGAGGTCGCGATAAAAGCGGATGAGCTGGAGCGGCAGCTCGTCGCGTCCGGGGAAACGGGGACGCTGCTGCTCGAGCCGCAGCCGCGCCAGTTCGGGATAGCCGCGCTCCCAGTCGCAGCGCGCGAGCAGCAGCTGGCCCTCGAGACTGCGGTCGAGGCGCCAGTCGGCCACGAGTCGCTCGGCGCCGTCGTAGTCACCGTAATGGTAGCGGACCGTGGCCGCCTGGAGAGCGAGGAACTGGTGGGTGAGGACCTCGTCGGGCTGCGGGGGCAGGTAGCGGCGGGTCAGGTCGCGGATGCGGGTGTCCTCGTGCAACTCGTCGAGCAGGCCGAAGGTCAGCTTGAGGTAGGCGAGGTCGTCGCGGGCCTGGGGGAGGCCGACTCCGAGGACATCGAGGGCCCCCTGCCGCAATCCAAAGCGCAGGTAAACGATCGCCAGCTGGCGGCGGGCGGCGATGTCGGCGGGCACGCGGGCGACGCCGGCGGCGAGGAACGCCGCCGCATCGGAGAATTCCCCCGCCGCGAGGGCGCGCTGGCCGCGGATCAGGTAGTGGCGGCCGAGGGCCTCGCGGTGCTGGGACCAGAACGGCGGCCAGACGAGGTTGAGGTAGCTGGCGGTGAAGCCGTGCCGGAAGTGGATGAACGTCCAGGCCGCGCCGGCGGTGGCGAGCCAGCCCGCGACCGCGAGCAGCAGGAAGGCGGTGGCGATATGGCGCCACAGCAGGACGACGCGCGGATTGCCACCCGGCTCCAGGATGGTGACCCAGAGTTTCCAACGGTATTCAGGGCTGCCGGGATCGAAGCGGGGGGTGGCTTGCTTGGTGAGATCCACGGGGAGGAGGAGGGGAAGTTCCTGTGCGGAGGGAACCGCCAGACGCGGGGGCCAGCCGGGTTGGCGCCGGGACAGGCGGGGCTACGCGCGGCGGCGACGGAGGGCCGCAAGGGCGAGCGCGGCGAGGCCGGCGAGGGCGGCGTAGGTGCCGGGCTCGGGGATGGGGGAGACGTAGCCGGAGCCGTCAATGGTCACGCCCGCGCCGTAGCCGGTGAAGCTGATCTGCGCGAGCTGGCCGGCGGTGAGGCCCGCGGAGGAGGTGCCGAAGCGCAGGGCGTTGCCCGAGGCGGTGGTGTAGTTGGCGATGGTGAGCGTGCCGGTCCAAGATTGGGCGGAGCTGTCGGCAAAGACGAGGCTGGCGGCCGTGGAGCCGAAATCGATGGTGGAGCTGGCGCCGAGCTGGAGGGCGGCGAGGGTCTCCGAGAAATTGTTCAACTGGAACGAGCCGCCCGCGAGGGTGAGGTTGGCCCCGTTGCCGATCTGGTTCGAGGCACCGAGGCGGAGGACATCGGTGCCGGCGCCGTTGCCGACGGTGATGGTGCCACCGGCGATGGCATTGGTGCCGGCGGTCTTGGCGAGGATGAGGGTGCCCTCGGTGATGGCGGTGTTGCCGGCGTAGGTGTTGGCCGATCCGCCGGAGAGCGTGACGGTGCCGCCGCTGCCGTTGAGGGTGAGGCCGCCGGCACCGGCGAGGACGCCGGCGTAGGAGGTGGCGGTGATCTGCGCGAGCGTCAGGATGTGGCCGGTCCCGAAATTGATGGTGCCGCCCGAGCCGGCGAGCGAGGCGACGGTCTGGGCGGCGTTGTCGAGGTTGAGCGAGCCGCCGGAGAGCGTGAGGTCGTTGGTGGCGGCAAAGGACGCGCCGGATTTGACGGTGAGGGTGCCGTCGCTGACGGTGACGCCGCCGGTGAAGGTGTTGACCCCGCCGAGTTCCCAGGTGCCGGTGCCGGTTTTGGCGAGGGCGGTGGTGTTGGCGCCGGAGTTGTTGACGATGGCACCGCTGAGGGTGTTGGCGGCGGTGGAGGTGCCCGTGAGCGTGAGGGTCTTGCTGCCGGCGCCCGTGGCGGTGAGGGCGGAGGTGAGGGTGAGGGCGCCGGAGCCGGAGGCGTCGAGGGTGGCGTCGCCGGTGGTGCCGGCGAGGTTGACGATGCGGTTGGAAGTGTGGCCCGAGCCGGTGTAGCGGAGCGTGGCAGCGCTGGCGGCGACACCGAGGGCGATGGTGCCGTTGCCCGCGGTGGTGGGCGCGCCGAGGGCGGAGGCCGTGCTGAGGTTGGCGAGGGAGTTGATGGAGACGGTGCCGCCCTGGATGGAGGTGACGCCGGTGAAGGTGTTGACGCCGGAGAGGGTGAGGGTGCCCGATCCAGACTTGGTCAGCGTGCCGGTGGTGGTGCCGATGATGCCCGCGGCGGTGGTGTCGCCTGCGCCGTCAAAGGTGAGGCCGAAGGTGGCGCCGCTGATGTTGCCGGACAGGGTGAGCGAGCCGGCATCGCTCCGGATCCTGGTGGCGGCGGTGAGGGCGAGCGCGCCGCCCCAGGAATTGGTGCCGGAAAGGTTGCGGAGCGCGCCGGTGGTGGAGACGCCGGTGCCGGCGAGACTGAGGCTCTCGGCGCCGACGGCTATGCCTCCCTGGAGCTCGAGGGCGGCGCCGCTGGCGACGGTGACGCCGCCGCCGGTGGTGCCGGTGGCGGTGGAGTTCTGGAGGGAAAGCATGCCGGCGGAGACGGTGGTTGTCCCGGTGTAGGTGTTGGCCCCGGCGAGCGTCCAGGTGCCGGTGCCGGACTTCGTGAGGGAGGCGTTGCCAGTGGCGATGGGATCAAGGATGGCGCCGTTGCCGGTGCCGTTGAGGGTCAGGCCGAGGTTGGTGCCGGTGACGGCGGAGCCGGAGGCGACATCGAAGGTGAGGGTGCCGGTGCCGTTGGCGGTGATGATGCCGGCACCGGTGAGGTTGATGATGCGGTCGGTGGTGTGGCCGGTGCCGTCGTAGCGGAGGGTGGCGGCGCCGAGGGCGATGGTGCCGTTGGCCACGGTGGTGGGTGCGCCGAGGTTGGAGGCGCCGCCGCCGACGGTGCCGATGGTGCTGAAATCCAGGGTGCCGGCGGTGACGGTGGTGACGGCGTCGTAGGTGTTGGCGCCGGAGAGAAGGAGGACGCCGGTGCCGGCCTTGGTCAGGCCGCCACCGGTGGAGGAGATGAGGGCGGAAACGGTGAGGTCGGTGGCGGCGGTGGTGGAATTGTTGACGGTGAAGGTGCGGGTGGCGGCACCGAGGGCGAGGTTGCCCGAGAGGGTGGAGCCGAGGGGATTGCCGGTGGCGGAGAAGGTGACGTTGCCGCCGAGGGTGAGGGTGCCCGCACCGGTGGAGAGGTTGGCGACGCTGGTCGCGTTGGCGCCGGTGCCGCCGCCGAGGGTCAGCGTCGTGACGCTGGCGTTGTGGCCGTCGAGGTCGAGGAGGGCGGCGCCGCCGGCGGCGGTGATGGCGACGGTGGTGGCGAGATTGGGCAGGGCGCCGGAGGTGCCGGCGCGGAGGGTGCCGTTGCTCACGGTGGTGGTGCCGCCATAAGTGCCGGTGCCGCCGAGGACCAGCGTGCCGGCGCCGGTCTTGACGAGGGCGGAGGCGGTGGAGGTGCCGCCGTTGGCGATGGTGCCGGTGATGGTGGCGGTGCCGCCGGTGGTGTTGATGGTGAGGGTGCGGTTGCTGGCGGAGTTGGAGAGATTGATGGCGCCGAGGGTGGTGAGGGCGGTGTTGGTGATGTTCAGCGTGGCGGTGGCGGAATTGGTCTGGGTGCCGGAGAGGGTGAGGTCGGAGGAGCCGCCGAGGGTGGAGGAGGCGCTCATCGTGCGGGTGTTGGCGAGGGTGCGGGCGGTGCCATCACCGGCGAGCGTGCCGCTGCCGAGGGCGAGGGTGGAGGAGCCAAGGGCGCTGTTGTGGCCGACGACCAGGGTGCCGGCGGTGAGCGAGGTGGTGCCGGTATAGGTGTTGTTGCCGGTGAGGCTGAGGGTGCCGGTGCCGGCCTTGGTGAAGCCGGCGGTGTTGCTGAGGATGCCGGCGAAGGTGGTGGCACCGGTGTTGGAGACGGTGAGGGTGCGATTGGTGGTGCCGAGGTTGAAGTTGCCGGAGAAGGTGAGGTCGGAGGCGCCGCCGAGGGTGGAGTTGGCGGCGATGGAAAGGGCGTTGGCGAGGGTGAGCGGCGAGCCGTCGCCGTGCACGGCGCCGCCGGCGAGGGCGAGGGTGCCGACGCCGAAGGAGGCGCTGTTGGTGGCGACGAGCGTGCCGGCGGAAACGGTGGTGGTGCCGGCGTAGGTGTTGACGCCGGCGAGACGCCAGGTGCCGGTGCCGGACTTGGTGACGGCGGTGTTGGACGCGCCGTTGGCGATGACGCCCTGGAGCTCGTTGGCGGCGGTGCTGGTGCCGGCGAGCGTGAGGGTCTTGACGCCGTTGCCGGTGACGGTGGGGCTGGCGGAGAGGATGAGGGCACCGGAGCCGTCGTGCTGGAGCGTGGCGCCGCCGGTGGTGCCGGCGAGATCGAGGACGCGGTTGGAAGTCTCGCCCGCGCCGGTGTAGATGAGCGCGCCGGCCGTGGTGGTGTTGCCGAGCTTGATCGTGCCGTGGGTGCCGACCGGGCCGCTGTCACCGCTGTTGCCGAGGCTGGCGACGGTGACGGAGCCGGCCTGGACGTGAAGCTGGCCGGAGAAACTGTTGGCGCCGGTGAGCGAGAGGATGCCGGTGCCGGTCTTGTTGAGGCCGCCGGTGCCGGAGATAACGGCGGAGATGATGGCGTCGGTGGCGGCGGTGCCGTTGGCGACGGAGATGGTGCGGTTGGCGGCGCCGAGGGAGAAATCGGAGGTCCAGGTGACGGTGTTGTTGGCGAGCGAGGAGGCGAGGGTGAGGGTGCCGGCGGCGGGGAGGAAGTTGGCGGTGGTGCCCCAGATCTCGCCGCCGGCGAAGCCGACGGAGAGCGCGCCCCCGTAGGCCGCGAAGCCGCCGCCGGTGCCGGTGAACCGGACTTGGGAGGCACCGGTGCCGAGGGTGCGGGAGAAGGTGCCGCTCAGGCCGAGCACGCCGCCACCGCTGAGGTTGAGGTTGGCGGAGGAGATGGCACCGGAGCCGGAGAGGTGGAGGCCGCCGCCGGAAATCGCGGTGGCCCCGGTGTAGGTGTTGGCACCGGTGAGCACCCAGTTGCCCGCGCCGGTCTTGGTGAGCGAGGTGGCACCGCCGCCGCTGTCCACGATGACGCCCTGGAGGGTGTTGGCGCCGGTGCCGGTGCCGCCGAGCGTGAGGGTCTTGGCACCGGAGCCGGTGGCGGTGAGATTCGAAGTGAGCACGAGCGCGCCGGTGCCGTTGTTGTTGAGGGTGGCGCCTCCGGTGGTGCCGGCGAGGTCAATGACGCGATCGGAGGTGTGACCGGTGCCGGTGTAGGTGAGCGTGGCGGCGGTGGCACCGCTGCCGAGCTTGATGGTGCCATCGCCGACGGTCGTGGGCGTGCCGAGCGCGGAGGCGGCGCCGGAGACGTTGCCGAGGGAGTTGATCGAGAGCGTGCCGGCGCTGATGGTGACGGGGCCGGAGAAGGTGTTGGCTCCGGAGAGCGTCCAGATGTTGGCGCCGCTCTTGGTGAGGCCGCCGGCGCCGCTGATGACACCGCTGATCGCGCCGGCGCCGGTGCTGGTGGCGCCGAGGGTGAGGAGGAAGCCGGCGTTATTGACGGCGCTGGCGATGGTGAGGGCGCCGGTGCTCGTGGTCTGGAAGCTGGCGGCGGCACCGAGGGCGAGCGAGAGGGAAGCGGCGATGGTCTGGCCGGTGTTGTCCTGCTGGGAGATGCCGGAGGCGCCGAGCGTGAGCGTGGGGCTGCCGGTGCCGCTGAGGGTGAAGGCGCCGGCGCCATTGCTGAAGCGGATGCCGTTCACGCTGCGCGAGGCGCCGAGGTTGGGCTGGAAGGTGGGGGTGGCGGTGGCGAAGTTGGCGATGTCGGTCGTGAGATCGTCGGCCGGGGCCACACCACCGGTCCAGTTGGTGCCGGTGGCCCAGTCGGTCGCGGTGTTGGACCAGGAGATGACGGCGGCGGGGAGCGCTTGGACGGAGAATCCGGCCACGGCAAGCAGCAGCAGTCGCCGCAATGAACAGCTCAGAGCGGCACTTCTGGAAGGACGGAGGGCGGATTGGATCTGGGGCATCATTCAAACGAGGTCGCGGGTGCGACGGTTTGAATGGTCACGGTTGATAGGTGTAATACCCTAATTTACAATCCCGAAGCGAGAACACGTTGATGCCCGCTTTGTGGAGAACGATTTATCTCCCGGCTCTAAATATCGGTTGATAAAGCCTTAATAGGAGAGCCGCATCCCGAGTGTCACGCTGCGGCCGGGGAGTGGCGCGATGTCCTTCAGGAAGGAGGTGCTCACGCGGGCATCCTCATCGGTGAGGTTGGAACCACGCGCGAAGAGTTCCCAGCCGGCTCGCGAGCGGGTGATGCGATAGCTGACGTCGGCTCCGAGCAGCGCGTAGCCGTCGGTTTCGGTTTCCCCGGGGGCGGTCCGGTCCTGACGGAAGGAGTGTCGCAGGCTGAGGCCGGCGCTCCACGGGCCGTTGCCGTAGCGCAAGGCCGCGCCGATGCGCCGGGGGGGCATGCGTGGCAGCAGTTCGTCATCGGTCGTCTGCCGGGCGTGCACGAAGTCGCCGGTGAGCTCCAGGTGGAGGCGTTGGCTCGTGGTGTCCACGAGATGCAGGGTGAGTTCCGCCTCGCCGCCGTAGAAATGGGCATCCTTGGCGATGAACTGGTAGATGGGGAGAATGTCCGCGCCGGGCGGCTCGGGATACGGCAGAAAGGCCCCGGTCGCCTCGTCAAAGTATCGGGTGGCGTCCTGCTGCTCGAAGATGAAGTTCCGGATCCGGTTCAGGAAGACCCCGACCGAGCCGGTGACGAAGCCCGCGCGCTTGCGCAGGGTGAGGTCGAGACCGACCGAGATCTCCTTGTCCAGCTTGCTGGTGCCGACCTCGTAGGAGCCGGTGCCGCCATGCGGGCCGTTGGCGAACATCTCCGACGCGACGGGCAGGCGCTCGGTGTAGGCCACGGAGAACCCGAGGGAATAATCCCGGGCCGGGTAATACACCGCGCCGGCCGAGAGGCTGGCGCCGTCGGTGCGGCGCTGCTCGCCCGTGACGGCGGCATGGCCGGGATAGGCGGGCAACAGGGGATCAACCTCACCGAGCCGGATGCTCTGGAACTCATAGCGACCGCCGAGTTGCAGGACCAGATCAGGACGGGCCTGGTAGGATTCCAGCGCGAAGAGCGCGTGGTTGCGGGTGAGGGTCGGCGGGGTGACGACTTCCGCGCCGACGGCGGAGAAATCGCTGCGCGAGGTCTGCCAGCCGATGGTGCCGCTGAGGTCGCCGGAATCCCGCTGGGCCAGCTCGAGGCGCGCCTCGTAGGCCTTGTTCAGGAACGTGGTGTTCGGCCGGCCGGTGGTCCCGTCAACCTCGGAGTGGGTGTAGTCGCCGAGGCCGAGGCGGAACCTGGCCGCCTTGAAGCTGGCGAAGGGCCGGGTCAGCTCGGCGTGCAGGTCGGCGCGGCGCTGCCGCATATCAATCAGGATCGGCTCGCCCACCGGCACGCCGTAGGCGGTGTCGTATTCGCTGACGGCGATCCCGAGGCTGCCGGACTCGCCGAAGCGGGTGCCGCCCACCGAGACGCTCCTGGTCGAGATGGCGCTGTTGACCAGCGTGCCCTCGTCGGCCGGGTTGGCGGGGTCGGCGAAGCGGGGGATGCGGAGGTCTTCGGTCTCGGTGCGGAGGCCGTTGACCTGGAGCGCGAAGGCGGGGCCGCCGGCGGTGGCCGCGAGGACGCCGGTGCGCTCATGCGCGGCGGAATCGTAGCGGAACTCGGCGCGGCCGCCGAACGGATGCGCGGGGGCAGACGAGGGGATGCGGTTGTCAATGACGTTGACCACGCCGCCGACGGCGGAGCTGCCATAGAGCAGCGTGGCGGGGCCGCGCAAAACCTCGATGCGCTCGACGAGCAGCGGCTCGATACTGACGTTGTGATCGGGGCTGACATTGGAGGCATCGAGCGTGCCGACGCCGTTGTCGAGCATCCGCACGCGGTCGCCGCCGAGCCCGCGGATGATCGGGCGGCTGGCACCCGGGCCGTAATAGGTGGCGTTGACGCCCGGCGTGGCGGACAGCGACTCGCCGAGCGTGGTTGTGACGCTGCGGCGGAGCTGATCGCCGACGAGCACGGAGGTGCCTTGGGCGAGGTCGAACGAGGATTTGGCGGCTGGGCCCGCGCTGACGACCATGGCCTCGAGGGCGAGGGGTTCGTCGTGGGTCTTGGCGGGTGCGGTCTGGGCATTGGCCAGGCCGGCGAGGAAAAGGCAGGAAGCGGATAGACGGAAAGTATGCATGCTGAGAGCAGGTTTCGTGTGGAAGGACGCCCTGTCGGCACGCGGCCGGACAGGAGCAGGCAACGGCAGCCCCAACGGGTGCCGGACAACGAACTGAACTCAGCAGAGCGGGGGGCCGCGGCCCGGAGGCAAACGGCCGGGCATCGCCGACACCGGTGCCGCGGATGGCACCAGAACCACGCCGGCGGGAAACTCGGTCGGAGCGAGAACCAGCGCAACGCAGGCAAGCGGACTGTCGAGACCCTGGCTGAAAAGGGTGATCGCGCAGGCATGATCCTGGTGATCAGCCTCGGCGTGCAGGGATTCGTGCAGGTGAGCGCTGGCGGAGAAGACCCCCAGCAGCCAGACCGTGAGCGCGCACAGCACCGCCACGCCGCGCAGGGCGGAGGGCAGGGGACGACCGGTGAGTGGTGGCGTGGAGGTCAAGGGGGGAGCAAGTGGGGGAATAATGCCAGAGCCGTCAAGCGGTGCGCGGGCGCCTCCGCTCAGCGCACGCCGCCCATGAGGCGCTTCACCCACGGCACCAGCGCGAACAGCACCAGGGTGCAGGCGCCGACCGACAGGGCCTGTTGCCAGAAAAAGGTGGAAAGCCCGGCGGCGTCCTCGCTCTTGAACTCGCCCGCGAGCACGCCGGCGAGCTTGTTGCCGAGCGCGGCGGCGAGGAACCAGATGCCCATCACGAGGCCCAGCAGGCGTTGCGGCGCCAGCTTGGTCATCGTGCTCAGGCCGACGGGGCTGAGCAGCATTTCACCGACGGTCTGCAGGAAGAACAGCACGAGCAGCCACAGCGGGCTGACCAGGCCGTGCGCCGTCAGCTTGGCGGCGGGCACCATCAGCACGAAGGACAGCGCGACGAACAGGAGGCCGAGCGTGAACTTCACCGGGCTCGAGGGCTGCCGCGGGCCCAGCTGGATCCAGAGCCAGGCGAACAGGGGCGCGAGCAGAATCACCCAGATGGAGTTCACCGATTGCCACCACGAGGAGGGGAAGCTCTGGCCGAACATCCGGTTGTCGGTCAGGCGGTCGGCAAACAGCGAGATGCTCGAGCCGGTCTGCTCGAAGATGGCCCAGAAGATCTCCGCGGCGAAGAAGAACACGAGGATCGCGGCGAGGCGCTTGCTTTCCTGGCTCGGGCGGAAGGCGAAGAAAACGATCAGCGCGATCTGCAGCGCGAACAGGAGATAGACGATCCACTTGTAGGTGTCGCTGAACCACATTGCGGTGATGAGCGCGAGCGAGCCCAGCAGCACCAGCCCGAGCTTGCCCCACGGGCGGGAACCGTCGGCCTCCGGCGCCGGCTTGTTGCCGACATGAGCCAGGCGGCCGCGCTGCAGCACATAGACGATGAGGCCGAGCGTCATGCCGACACCCGCCGCGGCGAAGCCCCAGTGCCAGCTGGTGCGCGGGTCGAGGCCCCAGCCGGCGAGTGTGGCCTTCCAGCCCGCGCTCTGGGCAAGGTAGCCGCAGACGAGCGGCGAGAGGAACGCGCCGATGTTGATGCCCATGTAGAAAATCGAGAAGCCGGCATCCCGGCGCTCGTCGGTCGGGCGGTAGAGGCTGCCCACCATCGTGGAGATGTTGGGTTTCAGCAGGCCGGTGCCGGCGGCCACGAGCGCAAGGCCGATGAAGAAGGTGATCTCCGAATTCAGGGCCATGGTGAAGTGGCCGAGGGCGATGATCACGCCGCCGATGAGCACGGACCGGCGCGCGCCGATGAAATTATCCGCGATGAACCCGCCCAGGATGCAGAGCAGGTAGCCGCTCATGGTGTAGGTGCCATAGATGCCGGCCGCCTTCCTCGTGTCGTAACCCAACCCGCCCTCCGTCACCGCCAGCACCATGAACAGCATCAGGATGGCGCGCATGCCATAGAACGAGAACCGCTCCCACATCTCGGCCAGGAAGAGGGTGGTGAGGCCGCGGGGATGGCCGCCAAGGCCGCCGGTGTGCAGGTCGGTCGGGACGGCGGGGGTGCCCGCCGGGGAATCAGGGGATGTCATTGGAGCCATACGGCCAACGAACCCTCCCGAGGGCAAGAGCGGAGCCCGCCTTCGTTCGTTTGGGCTACGGCATGGACATTCGCGGCGCGGCACCCCAAACCAGCGGGATGTCCCTGCACCTGCCATCCCCGTCGAACCGCGCATGAACCCTCTCCGGAACTGGTGGCGCCGCCGCGTGGCGGATAAGACATGGACGGAGCGAAGCGAGCCTTTCGCCGCGCGCGGGCTCCAACCGCGCGCGCTCACGGTTTACCTGCCACCGGGCTACGACATGACGCGGGCGCAACCCTATCCGCTGCTGCTGGCGCTCGACGGGCAGACGATGCCGCAATGGCGGCTCGCGGAAACGCTGGACGAACTCGTGGCGGCCGGTGCCATCGAGCCGGTCGTCGTCGCCGCCGTGCCGGCCTCGTCGGATCGCATGGATGAGTATGGCACCGCCGGCACCCTTGACCACGCTGGGCGCGGCCGGAAGGCGGAGACATTCCAGCAACTGTTGGTGGACGAGGTGCTGCCCTGGGTGCGCGGGAATCACCACGTGGCGGCGGACGCGGCACAGACGGGGATATTTGGCGCGTCGCTCGGGGGTTTGTGTGCCCTCGATTCGGCGTGGCGGCGCCCGCAGGTATTCGGCCTCGCCGGGGTTTTCTCGGGATCGCTCTGGTGGCGGGCCGATGATTCGAGCGTTGCGGCGAAGCAGGCGAGCCGCATCGCGCACCGCCTCGTGCGGGAGACGGCGGTGAAACCGTCGCTGCGCCTGTGGTTCGAGGCGGGCACGCGCGACGAGACGGAGGATCGCGACGGCAACGGGGTCATCGACGCCATCCAGGACACCACCGAGCTGATCGACGAGCTCGCGGCGAAGGGATTCGTCCGCGGCCGCGACGTCGTCTATCACGAGATCGAGGGCGGCGAGCACCACGAGGCCACATGGGCCCGGGCCTTGCCGGAGTTCCTGCGCTGGGCCTTTCCGCGCCGCGGAAATTTGTAACGCATTGTATTACAAATTTCCGGGCCGCCGGCGGGCGCGGCTAGCGATTGAGCGCGGCGAGGGTCAGGCGCGGCGTCGGCAGCGGCTGGTAGGCGGCGATGACGACGCCCACGAGGTTGTCCGGAGACACCGGCTCGAAGTCGTGCTGCGGGTTGTTGAGGCCGGCCGCGCGCCAGCCGTCGCGGGCGGGCGCGACCAGCACATGCGCCACGATCTTCCGGACGTGGTTGCGGTAGAGGACGGTCTGGCCGCGTTCGAGCAGCTCGAAGGGAAATTTCTGGAGGACGAGGATGGTGCCCGGCGCGTAGAGCGGCTGCATCGAGCGCCCGGCGCCGATGAGCACGAAGGCATCCGGCGTGCGTTCCGCCATGAGGCTGGCGCGCTGCCACGCCTCCGTCTCGGCGAGGGCAACGGCCCGGGGCGACTTGCCCGTGAAGACGCCGCGGATCCACGGGTCATCGGTTTCAGGTGCGGCCTTGCCCAACACGGCGCCAAACAGCAGCGCGATGAGGGCGGAGGTCGCTCGCCGGAACATGGCACGAGGCTCGGCCGCTGATGGATAATCGCGAGCTGTTTTGCCTGAAGTTGATTCCTCATCGCCCGGTGGGGAATCGCTCCCGCCGGGCCGCTATTGGAAGAACGAGACCAGGGTCAGATAATAGGCGCAGGCCAGCGTCATGATGCCCGCATAGGGCAGGCGGCGGGCCGAGAAACGGGCGGCGAGCCAGCCCAGCAGTCCCGTGACAGGAAAGGCGACGAGCAAGAGGGCCACCGGCTTGGCGAGGCCATGCTCGATGGTCTTGCCCGTGAACGCCCACGACCCTTGGGCGCGGGCGACCAGGAGGTAGGCACCGGCCAGGGCGAGGGTGGTGGCGGCGAGGGTGAGGGGGAGCAGGTGCGCGGGACGCGGCGCGGGGGGCGGGGCTGCGGCGGTCCGCGGGGCGCGGGTGCGGCGCCACCAGAGCCAGGCCCCGGTGAAGGACAGCACGCTGGGCGCGAGTCCGGCGATGAACCAGATGATCTTGGTCGGAATCCCGCCAAAGTAGCCGAAGTGCAGGGGATCGAAGCTGGAATAGATGCGACTCCAGCCGGTGGCCTTTCGTCCATCCGTCTGCTGGAGGACCGCGCCGCTGAAAGGATCGAGCGTGATGGAGTTGACGCGTCGCACATGGCTTTGCTGCACGAGGAGACTGGGCACATCACCGCGCAACACGATGGGACCAGCCGCGCGGGAAGGAAAGTTGATGACGCGCGGGACGAAGTCGGGGAAGGCCGCGTGCGCATGCTCCAGCAATACGGACAGGGGGAGCGATGGCGTGGCGGGCGCAGGCGCGGCGGTGGCCGGGGCCGGGCGGGGCGGCTTCGCGGTGGCCGGGGGTTTGGGCAGCCAGCGTGATTCCACCTGGCTGACCAGGTTCTCCAGACCAAAGACGGCGCCGGTGAGACCGAAGACGAGATTGAAAGCCAGGGACCAGAGGCCGACGAATTTGTGCAGGCCGGACCAGCGCGCCCTCGGGCCGGCCGAGCGCCAGCGGAGGCGGAACAGGTTCCTGATCCAGCCGCGATAGATCCACAGGCCCGTGAGGCAGGAGAGCAGGAGGGTGACGCCGAACACGCCCACCAAGACCCGGCCCCACAAGCCCATGAAGAGCCGCAGATGAAGCTGGCGGATGAAGTTCCGGAGGGTGGAGGTGTAGGCGCCGGTGTAGGCGCGGTCACCGTTGATGCGGCCGGTGGCGGGATCGATGAAGACATCGAGGCTGCCGCGGGTTTTCGACTGCACCTTGGCGACGTGCGCGAAGGATGGCCGGATGGAGAGGTTGAGCGTGGAGAGCCGGTCGGCGGGATAGGCGGCCTGCACGGCGGCGACGATGGCATCCGGCTCCGCGCGCGGGCCCCCCGGTGTCGCCGAAGCGCGCAGGGCCGGGGTGACGAGCCAGTCGATCTCCTCGATGAAGACCGCGACAGCCCCGCTGCCGCCGATGATGAACAGCATCAACCCGGTCGCGAGGCCCAGCCAGAGGTGCCAGCGGAAAACAGTCTTGGGGTTGAGCATCAGGGGGAGGGTGTGGCCGCCGGGGCGCCGATGGCGCCGGCGCGGCGGGGCCTAGAAGCGGTAGATCGAGGTGAGGGTGAAGGAGCGCGGGGCGCCGGGAAAATGTCCGTCGGAGCCGAAGACGCTGCGAGAGTAAACCTCATCCGTGACGTTGTCGCATTTCAAGCTGAGCTGGACGGGCCCGAGCTTGTAGTAAACGGCGAGGCTGCCGATGGTGTAGGCTGGGCCGGGAAACAGGGTGGCGCTGGTGTCGCCGCGTCGGCCGACATAGGAGAGGCCGGCGCCGAAACCGAGGTTCCTGGCCGGCAGGTTGTAGCGGGTCCACAGGCCGGCCTTGTGCCGCGGGGCGTTGGCGAAGCGGTCGCCGATGTCCTCGCCCCGGGTGACCTTGGTGTCGTTGTAGGCGTAGTTGGCGGTGATGCTCCAGTCGGCGGTGAGCTGGCCGTTGAGGTCGAGCTCAAAACCCTGGCTGGTGACCTCGCCGATGGTCTCGTCCAGGCCGGTGAGCGGGTTCTCCTCGATGAGGTTGGTCTTGAGGATCTGGTAGACGCTGGTGGTCAGGCTGAGGCGCTGCCGGAGCAGGTCGAACTTCAGGCCGGATTCCCAGGAGTGGCTTTCCTGGGGAGGGAAAGTCTGGGTGGCGGTCTGGTCGCCGATGGACTGGGGCTTGAGGCCCATGGCGTAGCTGAGGTAGGCGGCGATGTGGGGCTTGAGCATGTAGACGGCGCCACCGCGATAGGTGAGGACGGCATCGTCGAACTGGTCCACCGTCGGGCGGTCGCGGACGTCGTCGAAGACCTCGTAGCGGACGCCGGTCAGGAAATGCCAGCGCTGGCCGACGGAGATCTGGTCCTGCACGTAGTAGCCGACGCGGGTCTTGGTCGTGTCGTTCGGCGTGATGGCGGCGAGGGAGATGTCGTAGTTTGCGGCGCTGCTGAGGCCATAGACGGGGTTGAGCACATTGATCGGGACGACCAGCGACTGGTTGACGGTGCGGGAGCGGAAGACGCGCTGGGCGTTGCTGTATTCGACGCCGGTGAGGAGCTTGTGGCGGGCGTGGAGCAGGTCGAAATCCGCGATGAGGTTCGCCGCAGCGGACTCCTCATACATGTTGCGCAACTGGTGGCGGAACTCGCGCGGCCAGATGCCGGTGACGGCGTTGTAGGTGTTGGACTCGTGGTAAGCCTGGGGGGCCTCGCTCTCGAAGTAGCGATAGAAGGCGTTGAAGCGGACCTGCGGGGAGAAGGCGTGGTCGAGGGTGAGGTTGTAGACGGTGGTCGCGAGATCCTGGAGATCGGTGGGCTCCGCCGCGTTGAACTTCACGGTGGTGACGAAGCCACCGGCGTTGACCGGCACGCCGCGGACGCGGGCGCCGCGGGTCTCGTTGTTGATGTGCTCGACCTGGCCGGTGAGGCGGGTGGCAGGGCTGATGACCCAGGTGAGGGCGCCGGTGAGGTTAAAGGCCTGCTGATGGTAGTTGTAGCGCGGGCCGTCGGTTTCGTTGTAGGTGAGGTTGGCGAGATAGAGGAAACGCTTCCCGGCATCGAGCGGGCCGGTGACGCTGGCCGAGCCGCCGAGGACATGGCTGCCGGCGCGGGCGAAGAGGGAGCCGGCGAAGGTGGCCCGGGGCTTGGCGGTGACGAGGTTGATCATGCCGCCGGGCTCGTTGTCGCCGTAGAGCAGACCGACCGGGCCCTTGAGCACCTCGACCTGGTCAATGTTATTGAGCGCGAGGATGCCGAATTCGTTGTAAGGGCTGCCGGCGATGCCGTTGTAGCGGGTCTGTTCCTGGCGGAAGCCGCGGAAGCTGACCCCGCCGTAGGAATATTCGGTGACGCTGCCCATGAGCGGGTAGAGATCGGTGATGTCGAGGGCGCCGAGATCCTCGATCTGCTCGCGGGTGATGACCTGGATGGAAGCGGGCACATACAGGAGGGGGGTATCCGTCTTGGTGCCGGTGATGGCGGTGTTGCCCTTGTAGCCGTCGCGCTGGTCCGTGACCTGAAAGTCCTCGAGGCGCAGCGGGGCGCCCTCGGGCGGGGGAACCGCCGGGGCGGTGGTTTGGGCCGAGAGAACGGCGGGCAGGATGAGCAGGGCGGCAAGGTGCCGCAGGCGGGAGGTGGTGTTCATTGAAGTTGAAGTGAAAGTTTCGGCGGGATGGGTGGCGCGGGGAGCCGGGATAGCGCGTGCTTGACGAATTGCGTCGTGGCCGGCCGGGCGGATCGCCCCGCATGGCAAGGCGGTTGTTATGGGGCGGCGGAGGGTTGGGGTTCCTTCTTGGCGAAAAACCGGCGCCAGGAGAGGGCGAAGCCGGTCCAGACGAGGACCAGCGAGGCGGCCGTGGCGAGGGTGGCGATGATCTTGCCGGTGAGTCCGAAGGCCTCGCCGGTGTGAAGGAAGCGGGCCCAGACGCGGGCCCGCAGGCCGGGGCTGCGGTCGGCGAAGGAGACCTTCTTCAGGACCGCGCCGCGCCATGGGTCGAGGTAGGCCTGGATGCGCCCGGCGGTGGCGAAGGGCGCGGGCTCGAAGACGACGACGTCGGCGGGTTTGCCGGGCGCGGCGGAGGCCGCGAGGTTGAGGCCGACGGATTCCCATTGCGGGAAGGCGCGCGTCGCGGCGGCGAGCAAAGCGTCGGCGTCGAGCCGCGGGGCGTCGGGCGCCGGCGGGGCGGGCAGCGCCGGCGCGGCGACGGCCATCATGCGGAAATCGCGGAACTGAGGCGCGGGATCGCCGGCCAGGCGGAAGACGAGGGCGTGGGCCCAGCCGAAGGAGATGATCACGCCGGTGACGACGAGCACGATCAGCACGGGGGCGGACCAGAAGCCGAGCACGTTGTGCCAGTTGAAATCGCGGGCCTTGCCGCGATACCGGCCGACGAACCACAGGAGGGGACGCAGGGCGCGCCGGCTCCAACGGCGGGGAAACCAGAGATACAGGCCGGTCAGGCAGAGGCCGAGGAAGGCGAGGTTGCAGACGCCGGTGACGAGGCGGGCGCGGGAGGTGGCGCCATCCCGGGCGCCGAGCCAGCGGTGCCACTCCTCGAGCTTGTGCAGGAAATCATGCGCCGCGCCGGAGCGCGGCAGAAACGCGGCCCCGGTGTAGGGATTGACGTAGAGGGTGCGGTCGCGGCCCATCTGCCAGGTCTGGGCGGCGGCGGGATCGCGCGGCACGAGGATGGTGGTGGCCTTGAAATCCGGATGCGCGGCACCCACGGCGGCGGCCAACTCGCCGAGCGACCGGGGCCGGCCGGCGGCGGGAACGGAAACGCGGGCGACGTCGCGATCAAGCCACCCGAGGATCTCGGCCTCGAAGGCGATCGCGACGCCGGTCGCGGACATGAGGGCGATGACGACGCCCGCCACGAGGCCGCACGCGAGGTGCGTCCAGAAGATGAATTGGCGGAGCGTCGTCATGCGCAGGCGGGCGGCGGGCTCAGAACTTGTAGGCGGCGGAGAGGACGAACTCGCGGCCCTTGGCCGGGAAGCCGATGTATTTGCCCGTGCCGGCGTGGTAGCTGTAGGTCGCGTGGTCGTAGTAGAATTCGTCGAACGCGTTGTTCACGGAGAGCGACAGGGTGAGGCGGCGGTCGCCGAGCGGGCGCCAGTGGGCGTGCAGGTCGGCGGTCGTGTAGGCGGGCTTGGCCGGGGCCGTGGCGGAGATGGAGTTCGCCTCGGACTCGACGTGACGGCCGCGGAGGCCGAGCTCGAGATCGCGGGTGGGGAACCAGTCGGCGCGGGCGAGCCAGGTGCGGCCGATGCGGGTGCCGAGGCCGAGATCGCCATCGTTGAGCGGGCGGCCGTTGAAGGTGTTGTCGGCCTCCCAGACACCGAGGCTCAGGCTGGCGGAGTGCCAGCGGCGACCGAACTCGGCTTCGTAGCCCTCGACCTTGGCGTCGCCGACGTTGCGCCAGTAGCCCCAGACGGGCGTGCCGACGAAGACGGCGTTGATGTAGTTTTCGATGGTCTGGCGGTAGAGCGTGGCGCGGGCGAAGAAACCGTTCTTCTCGTAGGCGAGGCCGAACTCGAGGTTGTCGGCCTGCTCGGGCTCGAGCCCGCCCTGGTGCACGTAGAGGCCGCTGAAGAAGGCTTCGCGGATGGTGATGCCGCGGAAGGACTGCGCGTAGGCGGTGCGGAGCGTGAGCCCGGGGAGCGCTTCCCACTCGAGGCTGGCGTTGGGGCTGAAGCCCTGGTCGTCGTTGCTCGCGCCGGCGCCGACGCCGGCGTCCACCGCGTGCTGGTAGTCGTCGAAGCGCAGGCCGGCGGAGAGCTTCACCGTGTCGGCGACCTGCCAGTTGTCCTGCGCGTAGAGGCCGAGGACCTTGACGCTCTGGCGGCTGGAACCCCAGAAGGGCGGCGGCGTGGCCTGCTGGCGGCCGAAGGCGTCGTCCACCCGGTATTCGACGCCGTAGGTGGCGGCGTGGCGGTCCCACGCGGAGGTGTTGCGCAGGTCGAGACCGACGCTGCTGAAGTCGCCCTTGCCGTAGAGTGCCTGGGTGGTGTTGCGGCGGTTGAGGAAGTCGCTGGCCGTCCAGAAGAACGTGGCGCGGGTGTCCACGAGATCCCCGGCGGGGTTGAAGCGGTGGTTGTAGGTGAGGGTCTCGCGGTTGAGGTCGTGGTCGGAGAGGATGTAGGTGCCGGTGAAGTTCACGAAGTTGGGCCGCTCGTAGTAGGTGCCGGTGTCGTGCACGCGCTCGTAGGCGAGGCTGGCCTCGTGGTCGCCGAAACGGCCGTTGAGCTTGGCGTAGCCGCGCGTGTGCTCGAAGGCGGTCGGGGCGACGAGATTGCCGTGGCCATCCTCATAGTCGTCGCCGCTCTGGCGCGCGTAGCCGACGATGAGCCCGACCTGCTCGGTGAGCTTGCCGTAGAGGGAGGCCACGCCCTGCCAGGCATCGTCGCCGTTGGCGCTGTAGGTGGCGCGGGTCGAGAGGCCGAAGCGGCGGCCGGATTCGAGCAGGTCAAAGGCGTCCTTGGTGGTGATGGCGAGCACCCCGGTGAGGGCGCCGGCCCCGGCGGTGGCGGCGCCCGCGCCGGCATCGAGCTGGATGCGCTTGATGAACTCGGGCTCGAGCTGGAGGCGGCCCTGATGGTGGTAGAGCTCGCCGGCCTGCGGGGCGCCGTCGAGCGTGACGTTGAGGAGCACGTCCTCGAAGCCGCGCACGTAGATCTTCTGCGCCTGCGGGGCGCCGCCGCCCACGGCGAGGGTGGACTGGTTGGCGAAGAGCTGGGCGAGATCCACGGCGTTGGTGCGCGCAATCTCGTCCTGCCCGAGGAGGAAATTGCCGGGCTCGCGCTCGGCGGTGACGACGACGGGGTCGAGCTGATGGGCGTCGTCCGGCGCGGTTTCCGGCCGGGCGGCTTGGGCCGGCAGTCGGGCGCCCGCGCCGAGCAGCAGCGCGGAGGCAATCAGGTTGGAAGTGAGTTTTCGGATGCTGGTATGCATGGGTGAAAATCGGGAATCAGTCTCAACTTGGGTGGACGAAGATTCATCAAGGAGCAGAGCTGCCGCCATGCAGGGTTAGCCTGCGGCGGGCGATGCCGTGACGGACTTGCGTCGCGGGAAAAACCGGCGCCACGAGAGGGCGAAGCCGGTGTAAACGAGGAAGCAGCCGCCGAGACACGCGAGGCCGGCAATGAACTGGCCGCCCCAACCGAGCGCCTGGCCGGTGTGGAGGAAACGTGTCCAGGAGCGGATCTGACGGGCGGTGGAGAGATCGGCGTAGCCGGCTTTGCTGAGGGTTTCGCCCGTGTAAGGATTGAGCGTGAGCGTGGTCGTCGCGGTGCGCGGCCAGGAGCCGGCTTCGCGGAGGGTGATGGTGAGCGGCGGGGTGCCACGGCCTTCGCTGCCGCCGCGCGGGGCTCCGCCCGGGCGCAGGCTGATCTGCGTCCACTTGGGAAAATCCTTCTGCACGCTTGCGACGATGGCGTCGTGGCTCAGCGGACGGGCATCAGGCGAGGGGCGCTTGAGTTCAACGGCGGGCGGGGCTGATGGCTCGCGGGGTGAGGGCACCCCGCCTCCAGGAGGAATGGGTTCGCCGGCCAGCGTGTAGATCAGGTTGCCGCCCCAGCGGAACGAGATGGGGACGGCGGTGAGGGTCAGCACGATGAGGATGGGCGCGGACCACAGGCCGATGACGTTGTGCCAGTTGAAATCGCGCGCCTTGCCGGTGGCGCGGAGATTGAGCGTGGCGATGGCCTTGACGCCGCGCCACGACCAGGTGCGCGGCATCCAGATATAGAGGCCGCTGAGGGCGAGGAAGCAGAAGGCGAGGTTGCAGACGCCGTTGATGAGCTTGCCGGTGGGGCGGCTGTCGCCGGCCTGCGCGAGGTAGCGGTGCCAGTCGGTCATCAGGTGCATGAAGTCGTGCACCTTGGTCGAGGCGGGTTTGCGCGCCTCGCCGGTGAAGGGGTTCACGAAAAAGCTGTCGTCGCGGCCGGCGGTGAAAGTGACGGCGGCGGCGGGATCCTTGAGCAGGGTCACGCTGGTGGCGCGGAATTCCGGCTGGGTCTCGCGCAGCTTGCGCTGCAGGTCGGCCAGCGGCAGGCGGGTGGCTTCCGCGGGCACGGCGACCTGGCGCGCATCGCGCTCGGCCCACGCGACAATCTCCTGCTCGAAGGCGAGCACGGTGCCGGTGAAGCACATGATGCCGATCGACGCGCCGGCGACGAGGCCGGCGGCGAGGTGCGCCCAGAAGAGGACGGAGCGGAAGGTCATGGCTGGTTGGGTCGGAGCCGGCGGCGCGGGCGTCAGAAGCTCGTGGTCACACTCACGCGGAGTGCGCGCGGCGAGCCCGGGGTGATGTTGTTGTTGCTGTGGGCCGAGGCGTAATAGGCGCGGTCAAACAGGTTCTCGACGTTGAGCTGGGCGCGGAGGCGGTCGTTGATCCGGCAGAAGAGCGCGGCATCGAACCGGACAAAGCCGGGCAGTTTCACCGTGTTGTCGATCGAGGCGTAGATCGCGTCGCGGTAGATCGCGCCGACGCCGACGCCGAAACGGGCGTTGAGATCATAGCGATTCCAAAGGGAGAGGGTGTGGCGGGGCAGCTGGGCGAGGCGGGCGCCGGCGATGATGGTGGCCGACTGAGTCGTGAGGATGCGGCCGTCCTGATAGGCGTAGCCGCCCGCGAGACTCCAGTGCTGGGTGATGCGCCCGGTCGCACCGAGCTCGATGCCGGTGGCGCGCTGGCCGTCAACCAGCAGCGACTTGGTCGGGTCGGCGGGATCGGGGATCACGACATTGCTGCGGTTGAGGCGGTAGGTTGCGGCGGTGAAGGAAAGGTCGGGGCGGGCGTCCCACTTGACGCCGACCTCGTAGTTCTTGAACTCCTCGGGATCGAGCGAGCGGTTGGTGAGGTTCAGCGAGGCGAGCTGCTCGCCGGCGCGCGGCACGTAGGACATGGTGTGGCTGGCGTAGAAGGAAAGGGCGGCGGCAGGCTTGAACACCAGGCCGAAGCGGGGTGAGACGAGGGTGTCGGCGCTGTCCAGGGTCGCGGCCGTGCGGTTGTTGCGGAAGTCCACGGTGAACTTCTCCACGCGCAGGCCGAGGACGGCCTGCAGCTGCGGCAGGAGGCGGATCTGATCCTGCACGTAGGCGGCCACGGTGCGGGCGACGCCGTGGTTGTTGGCGTCGGTGGCGCTCGGCTGGAAGGTGATGGGCGAGGTGGGGCGGGGGTTCGTGATCGGCACGAGCACGGAGGTGGTCGTGGGGCTGATGGCGGTGTAATACCCGGTGAGGCGCAGGTTGTCGGTCACCTGGCGGCCGAGCTCCAGGCCGGCCAGCAGGTGGTGTTGCACGGAGCCGGTATCGACGGTGTATTCGACGTCGGTCTGGTTGAAGAGATTGTCGCGGTCGGTGGCCTGGCTGTAGGCGGCGAGCGACACGCTCGTGCCGGCGGCGTTCACGGCGCCGGGGAAGACGTTCTGGTAGAATTTCCCGTAGGCGCTGAAACGCGTGTGGTTGCGCAGGCTGACGCCGTTGGCGAACTTGTGGTCGAGCATGGCGAACACGGTGTTCACGTTGGCCCAGGTCGAGCTTTGCGCCGGGTCGCCGAAGAAGGCGGAGGGGGCGGTCGGCAGCGGTCGGCCTTGGAAGGACGGCACGCCGCGGTCGGCGACGCGCTCGTCGTGGAAATACTCGTAGCCGAAACGCAGGGTGGTATTGGGAGCCAGCGCGTAGGCAAAGGTGGGATTCAGGCCGTGGCGCTGGAGCGTCACGTGGTCGCGATAGCTGCCGCTGTCCTCATAGACGCCGGTAAGGCGGAACGCGAGGGCACCGGAGACGGCCTGGCCGACATCGAGGGTCGCGCGGTATTGTTCCCAAGAGCCGGCCTGCAGCGTGAGTTCGCGCAAGGTCTGCCCGCGGGCCTGCTTGGTGACACGGTTGATGAGGCCGCCGGAGCCGCCGCGGCCGAAGATCATGGCGTTGGGTCCCTTCAGCACCTCGACGCGGTCCACGTTGTAGAGATCGCGGAAATACTGGACGTCGTCGCGCACGCCATCGACGAAGAAGTCGGCGGTGGTGCTGTTGCCGCGGAGCACGGGGGTGTCGCGGTTGCCCTCGCCTTGGGCGATGCCGACGCCGGGCACGTAGCGGGTCACGTCGCCGATGCTGCGCATCGCCTGGTCGTCGATCAGTTCGCGGGTGACGACGGTGAGTGCCTGCGGGACGTCAACGAGGGCGGTGTCGGTCTTGGTGGCCGTGATGCTGCGCTGGACGGCGTAGCTATCCTTGCCGTTGTGGCCGTTGACCTGGAGTTTTTCGAGCTGCAGGACCTCATTGGTCGGCGGCAGATAACTGGGAGCCATTTCCGCTTGGGCGACTCCGGCTGCGGCCAAGGCGCAGCAGGCGAGAGCCAGCGGGATGGTGCGGCGCGTTAACGGGCGAGACTTGGTCTCAGTGAATGAGCGTGGTTGATTCATTGATGAAAGGAGCTGCCAACCTGCCGCCGGCCTGGACCGGTGATTTTTGAACCGCACACACATTGCTGGTTTGGCCCAGGGAACGTGACGGCGGCAGGTTGGAAATTAGGCGCAGTGCAGGATCAGGACGAAGGCCACGACCACGGACAGGGCGAGCACGGCACCGACGACGAACCGGGTGTCAGTGGATTGAGTGATAATCAGGTGTTTGGGAGCTTCGTTCACAGGCGAGTATCTGAGGATGAGACGCAATCTCACGTCAAATACATATTTGAGATTTCATCTCAAAAAGTGTCATAGAACGAGCATTGACCTTCGCAAGTAGCTGGCTTTTAACGAGTCAATGACGAACGAGCTCAGAGTCGAACTTGGCACAAGAAGTTATCCGATTCACTTTTTCAACGGGGCCGTCTCTGCCATCCAGCAGGCTGTCGCCGAAGCGGGCGCGCAGGGTCGGAAGTCCGTGCTTCTGACCGATGAAGGCGTGGCTGTGGCGCAGGCGGAGTTTTTGAAGCAAAGCTTTGGCTCGGTGCCCCGCCTGACGGTGGGTGCCGGGGAAAAATCGAAGTCGCTGGAGAGCTATGGCAGCGTGCAGGATTTCCTGGCTGCGAACGGGGTCACGCGCCAAGGACTGCTGTGGGTGGTCGGTGGCGGCGTCGTGGGCGATCTCGGCGGCTTCGCCGCCGCCAGCTACCTGCGGGGCATCGACTACATCCAGGTGCCGACGACGCTGCTCGCGATGGTGGACAGTTCTGTCGGCGGCAAGACCGGCATCAATCTCGCCGCCGGCAAGAATCTCGTGGGCGCGTTTCATCACCCGCGCGCCGTGCATATCGCCGCGGATTTTCTCGCGACGCTGCCGCCGCGCGAATTTGCCGCCGGCATGGCGGAGGTGATCAAGTATGGCCTCCTCGGCGACGCGACGCTCTTTGCCCAGCTCGAGGGGACGGTGCTCGCGCCGGCGCACGCCGACCTGCCCGCGGTCATCCGCCGCTGCTGCGAAATGAAGGCCGGGATCGTCCGCGCGGACGAATTCGAAACCGCCGCCGAGGGCGGTCGCGCGCTGCTTAATCTGGGACACACCTTCGGCCATGCCATCGAGCAGGTGACGGGTTACAGCGCCTATCTGCACGGCGAGGCGGTGGCCGTCGGCCTGGCCGGGGCGGCGCGGCTCTCGCAGAAGCTCGGCCTGATTGCCGCCGCCGACGTCGCGCGGATCGAGCGCACGGTCGCGGCCCACCAACTGCCCGTGCGGCTTCGCGCCCCGCTCACGATTGCCGATCTGCAGGCCGCCACGACGCGCGACAAGAAGAACCGCGCCGACGGCGTGCGCTTCGTCGTGCTCAACTCCTTGGGTGCGGCGGCCACCCGCTCCGGCATCCCGCCCGCCTTGGTCGAGGAGGTCTGGCGCGAACTGGGTGCGGTCTAATTTGAAGGTGCTATCCGGGTCCAAATAGGTAGATTGCCCCTCCATGTCCGCCATCGACGAAGGCATTGTCCGCGAGTATTTCGAGCAGGCCGGCTTTTTTGTCCGCCAGGCCCGCAAATACGCCCTGAGCGCCAAGCGCGGTGCCGGCGAGGAGGTCATCGACCTGCTGGTGTTCAACCCGGCCTGGCAGCGCGGCTCGCGCAAGCCGGAGTTCTTCCTCTTCCCGACCGAGCTGCCCTTCGTCCAGCGCGCGGTCGTCAGCATCAAGGGCTGGCACGCCGCCGGCCGCTTCACGCCCAGCACGCTGCGCAACCAGCCGGAGATTTTCCGCTTCCTCGAGCAGAACGTGATCAAGGAGGCGGCGCGGTTCTTCCCCGACAACCCCGATGATCCGAAAGAGTCACTGACCAAGATCCTCGTGCTGCCCGGCCTGCCCACGGCCGAGCCGTTCCGCTCCCAGGCCGTCGCCATGCTCAAGGCGGAGGGCGTCGATGCCGTGATTTCCTTCCGCGCCATGCTGCTCGACCTGATCGAGCGCGTGGAACTCAACCGCAACTACGGCAAGAGCGACACGCTGCAGCTCATCCGCATCCTGAAAAACTACGACCTGCTGGTGGACCCGCAGATGGATCTGCTCCCGGCGAAACGCCCGCGCGGCAACGACTGATGAGCATCCACCCGACCGCTATCATCGAGGACGGCGTGCAACTCGGCGCGGGCTGCGTCGTGCAGGCCCATGCCATCATCCGCCGGCACACGGTGCTCGGCGACGGTGTGGTCGTGCATCCCTTCGCCGTCGTGGGCGGCGACCCGCAATACCTGAAGTTCGACCCCGCGACCGTCTCGGGTGTGCGCATCGGGGCGGGCACCGTGATCCGGGAGCACGTGACGATCAACCGCTCCATCCACGCCGGGAAGAACACGATCGTCGGCGCGCGCTGCTTCTTCATGGCCAACTCGCATGCGGGTCACGATTGCATCCTCGCGGACGATGTCGTGCTGGCCAACAACGTCATGCTCGCGGGGCACGTCGAGGTCGGCAGCTTCACCTTCGTCGGCGGCGGCGCGGGCGTGCACCAGTTCGTCCGCATCGGCGAGGGCGTGATGGTCGGCGGTCTCACGCGCCTCACAAAGGATGTGGCGCCGTTTCTCATGGTCGCCGAGCGCGACGAGGTGCCGGGTTTCAACGTCGTCGGCCTCAAGCGCCGCTGCTTCGGCCGCGAGGTGATCCGCGAATTGAAGGAATGTTTCCGCGACGTGTTTGCCGCCGGTGACCCGCGGAAAGCCGCGGCCGCACGGCTCGGCGCCGGCGTGGCCAGCGCGGAGGCCCGGCGCTTTCTGGAGTTCTTTGGCGCGGGCAAGCGCGGGTTTGCGCGGCCGGCGACGGGCCTGAAAAATGAATCAATCGAATAAACGCGGAGTTCGCGGAGAACGCGGAGTCGAACTCCGCCGGTCTTCGCGCTCTCCGCGCCCTCTGCGTTGAACCATCCCCCCACTAAACTGGCATTCACCTGCGGCGACCCCGCCGGCATCGGGCCCGAGATCATCGCCAGCTGGCTTGCCGCCCATCCCAGCGATGCGTCCAGCGTCGCCCTCATCGGCCCGGCGAAGTGGCTGGCCTCGCTGCCGACCGCGGGCGCGAAGATTGCCGTGGGCCTGGAGGAATATGCCGCGAAGCCCGGCCAGCCGGATGGCGAGGGCGCGCTGGTCGCCTGGGCGGCGATGGAGCGCGCGGCCGCCGGCTGCCAATCCGGCGAGTTTTGCGGCGTCGTGACCGGGCCCGTCAGCAAGGCGGCGTTGGCGAAGATCGGTTACCCCTTTCCCGGCCAGACGGAATTTTTCGCGGCGAAGTGGGTCGGGGAGCCGGTGATGGCTTTCTGTGGCGGTCGGCTGCGCGTCGTCCTCGCAACTTGGCACGTGCCGCTGCACGAGGTGGCGCGGCAGCTCGGGCCGCACCTGCTGCATCGCACGGTGGCCGCGGCCGACACGCTCGCGCGCGCCGAGGGCATCCAGTCGCCGCGCATCGGCGTCTGCGGGCTCAATCCGCACGCCGGGGAGGACGGCCTGCTCGGCTACGAGGAGAAGGATTTCCTGAACCCGGCGCTCGCGCACCTGCGCGCGGAATTCCCGGGGCTCTCGGCCTGCCAGCCGGGCGACACGCTTTTTGCCCGCGCGCTCCGCGGCGAGTTTGATGTGGTCGTGGCGTTGTATCACGACCAGGGTCTCGCGCCGCTGAAGGCGGTGGATTTCGACGAGGCGGTGAACGTCACGCTCGGCCTGCCGTTCGTGCGCACCAGCCCGGACCACGGCACGGCCTTCGGCCTCGCGGGGCAGGGGAAGGCCAGCGCGCGCAGCTTCACCAACGCCGTGGGCGTGGCGCGGCGCTTGATAAAATCCCGTTCCGGCGCATGAGTGGGCCCGTGTCAACCGCCACCACCGCCACCACCGCCACCACCGCCCCACCGCCGCTGCCCGAGGGCGTGCGCGAGGGGAACGAAAACCTCGTGCGCCTCACGCCCGACGCGGGCCTCAAGGTCGCGGCACTGGTCGCGCGCGAGCAGGCGGGAGCCTACCTCCGCATCGCGATTGCCGGCGGCGGCTGCAACGGCCTCAGCTACAAGCTGCGCTTCACGCCCGAGTTGCGCCGGGGCGACATCCTCGTGCGCTCGGCCGGGGTGCCGGTCGCCGTGGACCCCAAGACCGCGCTCTACCTCAAGGGCACGGTGCTGGATTACTCGTCCAAAATGGTCGCGGGCGGCTTCAAGTTCTCCAATCCGAACGCCAAGGCCTCCTGCTCGTGCGGCGAGAGTTTCAGCGTCTGAAAACGGCCGTTTTCCCTCTGAAATAATAGGTGTTGTCATCCCCGGGCATCCGGGCAAAAACACCCGCGACCAACCTGACCAGCAATCCCACCTCCTGAATGGCACTATCCTCTCCTTCGCCCGGCGGCCGCCCTCCCTTTAACCGCGACAACCGTCGCAACAACGACCCCTTCGCCGCCATCCGCCGGAACATGCGGATCAAGTCGCCCCAGGTCCGCGTCATCAGCCCCGAAGGCCGCCAGCTCGGCATCCTCGACACGCAGAAGGCCATCGCGCTCGCGATGCAGTTCAACCTCGACCTCGTGGAGGTCGCCGCCACCGCCACGCCGCCGGTGTGCCGCATCATGGATTTCGGCAAATACGTCTACGAGGAGCAGAAGAAGCACGCGCACAGCAAGCCCGCCGGCGCCAAGCTCAAGGAGATCGAGTTCACCGTCCGCATCGAGAAGGGCGATTTCAACACCAAGGTCCGCCACGCCGAGGAATTCCTCGACCACGGCAACAAGGTGAAGCTCCGCCTCAAGTTCCGCGGCCGCGAGATGGCGCACACCGAGATGGGCTTCGATGTCATGAAGCGCGCGCTCGCCGACCTCGAAACCATGGGCACGCCCGATTCCCCGCCGAAGCTGAACGGCAAGCAGATCAACGTCATGCTCTCGCCGCTGCCGGTGAACAAGCGCAAGCCCAAGTTCCACGTCCGCGAGCCGCAGGCCCCGGCCAGCCCGCCGCCGCCCGCCGCGCCCTGAGCGGAGATCGGCCATGAGCTCGGCCTCTGTAGCGGCGGTCTGTGACCGCCGGCTCCGACTGGCGGCGGTCACCGACCCCCGCGACAGGTTAGGCCCGCGTTGTGTTGGCACGGTGTGGCGGCTCCTGGTGTTGCGGACCGCCTGCGCCCCCCCGGCCCCC
>JAEUGW010000023.1 GCA_016795565.1 Opitutaceae bacterium
GATGCAGTAGAATCGCCGACTGCGTGGGCTAAACTTCTGCGTCACATGGAGATTTCCTACTGCATTGCAGTTGGATTTGGCTCACTGCACCGCTGGGAAACACGCTCATGCGCTGCTTCGACTGCATCGTTCCGGCTAAGGATAATCCGCCCTGCCCTACAGCTCCGAATCATCCACCGCCGCCAGCGCCCCGGCCTGCGGATCGTGCCGGGCGCGCTCGATCCAATCCGCGAAGAGGCGCCGCTGCCCCAGCCATTCCGGCGGCAGCGGCGCCGCCACGAGGTCAATGACCCGCCGCACCCCCCGCTCGTCGCTGACGACGTTGCGGTCATGGGTGTCGGCCACGAGCCAGGGCGCGCCGTCGAGGAAGGCCAGCCGCGGATGGTCGCGGTTCGCGCGGAGGAAACGCGAGGGGATCGGGATGAGCCGCCCCGGCTCGAGCCCGGAGACATCCGTCTGCTCCGGCAGCGCGCGGCCGAGGGTCTGTTTCGCCACGAGGATGCCCTCGGGCGTGAGGCCCGCGATTTCCGTGGGCATGCCGAATTCATGGATGAGCCTCAGCTTCTCGAACAGCATGTGGTAGCTGCCGGGCACGGCAGTGGCCTCCAGCACCTCGCCCTCGCCCCCGCGGAAGGCAAAGGTCGCCCCGATGTCGCCGCCCTCGCGGAACAGGAAAAATTTATAGACCGAGAGCTCCGCGTCCACGAAGGCCAGCGCCTCCACGCCGCCGCCGATGCGCCGCAACTGCACCGTGTTGGCCTCAAAGGGGTCGTCGGCTTCCGCGCTGAAGCCAAAGTCTTCCAGCCGCACCAGGGGCAGCGTGGCCCGGAAGGCGCGGATGGCCTGGCCCAGCGCGGCCCATTCACCGCCGGTCAGCTCCAGCAGGCCTACTTCGTCTTCGGCCGCGAGGACGAGAGAGCGGTCCTTATCTGTTGCGATAGAGCATTGGGCTGCCGCTTGGCCCAGGTGATCGAGCGCCCGAAGTCGTTGCCGGTGACCGTCCAGAACAGCGGCCCGTCCTTCCGGGCCGGGGAGGCGGGCGCCGACGAGGTGGGTTTCGCGTCCGGTGAAGGGGTCGATGAGCGGCATGAGGCGGGCACGCGCCCAAGGTCGCGGCGGCCGCGCCCGAACGCAAAAACTATTTGTGCGCAGGCTGTTCACACGCGAAAGCCAGGGCGAGAATGTAAGCGGCGCGGGCTTGCCGCCGGGCGAAATAGCCGAAAACCTCTCGCTTGACACCCCCCGCCCCGCCCCGCGAACCTGACCCTCTTTTTTCTATCCAACCATGAAGCCTACATTCCGCCCGCATCGCAAGAAACGCGCCCGCAAAATCGGTTTCCGCGCTCGCAAGGCCACCCGGGGTGGCCGCAAGGTCCTCGCCTCCCGCCGCCGCAAGGGCCGGAAGCGCCTGACCGTCGTCTGAGGATGCGCCTCCGCGCCGGGCAACGCCTGCGGCGCAACGCCGATTTC
The DNA here is from genome assembly GCA_016795565.1 of Opitutaceae bacterium. Taxonomy (GTDB): domain Bacteria; phylum Verrucomicrobiota; class Verrucomicrobiia; order Opitutales; family Opitutaceae; genus Lacunisphaera. The sequence goes on from JAEUGW010000023.1 coordinate 1,471, forward strand.
GGCTCCGTCCGCGAACGGGGCCGCCGCCTCGACTGCGGAGCCTTTCTCCTGACCTGGGCCCCCCGCCCGGGCTCCGCGCCGGCGGCCGCCGCCCGGGTCGGCGTCGTCGCCTCCCGGGCCGCCGTGGGCAACGCCGTCCAACGCAACCGCGCCAAGCGCCGCCTCCGCGCCCTCTACCGCAAACACCAGTCCCTCGTGCCCCCCGGCCTCGACCTCATCCTCACCGCCCGCGCCGCCCTCCTGCGCCTGGAATTTGCCGAGGTGGAACAAAGATTCACGGCCGCCTGCCAGAAGCTCGCGCCGAACCCCGCCGAATAATGGCCCATTCTTCTCACAAGACACAAACTCCTGTTTGTCATTCTGAACGCAGTGAAGAATCCATCAGAATAGCCGCTGGCGGTCGTGCCGATGGATCCTTCGCTGCGCTCAGGATGACCGTTTTGTGGGTTTGTCGCCTGCCGGTGCAATGCCTGTCCGCAGCCATCTGGATTTACCAGAAGACGCTCTCGCCGGCCCTGGTCGTGCTCGATCCGACCGGCGGCTGCCGCTTCGCGCCGACCTGCTCGCACTACGCCAGCGGGGCGCTGGCCGAGCACGGCCTGATGGCCGGCAGTTGGCTGACGGTTTGCCGCCTCGCCAAGTGCGGCCCCTGGCACCCGGGTGGCGAGGATCCGGTTCCGTTGCGCAAACCGGCCTGCGTGGCCGTCCCTCGTCCGTCGTCTCCTTCTCATGGATAAAAAGAACACCATCATCGGGGTGCTGCTCCTCGTCGCCGCCATGGCGAGCTTCTACATCAGCGCACGCCATGCACCCCAGCAGCCCGTCCGCGCGCCCGCGCCCGCCGCCACCAGCGGCAGCCCGCTGGCCACCAACGAGGCTCCGGTCGCCGGCCCGGCCAGCTCGCCGAGCGACGCCACCCTCACCGCCGCGCCCGCCGCCGCTTCCACCCCGGCCCAGTTTGTCACCCTCGCCAACGAGTTCCTCGAGGTGAAGTTCACCAACCACGGCGGCGCCATCGATTCCATCGCCCTGCTCCAGAAAGCCGCCCACCTCGACGCGAAGGGCCGGCCCGGTGCCGACCGCTACACCCTCAACGCCAGCCAGGCCGCGCCCGCCCTGAGCCTCGCCGATTTCCCCGGCGCCGACCGCACCGTCGCCTACACGCTGGTGGAGCAGACCGCCACCGACATCGTCTATCGCGCCCGCACGCCCAGCCTCGAGGTCACGCGCCGCTACTCGCTGGCCAAGGTGCCCGGCCGGGACGATTACCAGCTCCGCCACGAAACCACCTTCCGCAACCTGTCGGACGCCCCGGTCGTCCTGCCCCGCGCGGTCTTCAACCTCGGCACCGCCATCCCGCTCAGCGAGACCGACACCGGCATCTACCTCAACGTCGGCTACTACGACGGCGAGGACGCCCATTTCGTCCAGCGCGACGAGCTGGCCAGCTCCGGCTTCTTCAGCTCGGCCCCGCCGCCGACCCACCTCGACAAGCCCGCCGCCATCCGCTGGGCCTCGGTCAAGAACCAGTTCTTCGCGATGATCCTCACGCCCGACCAGCCCGGCTCCGGCGTGCGCATCGAGCGCGTGAAGGTCAACCCGCTGCTGCCGGCGGAGAACCGCTCGGCCTACGGCGTCACCGCCTACGCCCAGTTCGACCTCCCGCCGCTCGCCGCCGGCGCGAGCACGACCTTCGGCGCCAGCTACTACGCCGGCCCGAAGGAATACCGGCGCTTCGCGAATTCCGACATCTTCAAGCACCGCGAGGAAAAGGTCATGCAGTTCAGCAGCGGCATCGGCAAGGTCTTCTTCTCCGGCTTCTTCGCCCCGCTCCTGCTCACCATCATGACCTGGGTGCACTCGCTCGTGCCGAGCTGGGGCTGGGCCATCGTCATCACCACGCTCATCCTCAAGGTCGTCTTCCTCCCGCTCACCCTCGCCGCCTCCCGCTCCGCCAAGCGCATGGCGAAGCTCCAGCCGCACATGCAGGCCATGCGCGAGAAATACAAGGACAACCCCCAGAAGATGCAGACGGAGACGCTGCGCCTCTTCAAGGAGAACAAGGTCAACCCGGTCGGCGGCTGCATCCCGATCCTCATCACCATCCCGTTCTTCATCGGCTTCTTCACCATGCTGCAGAGCGCCTCCGAGCTGCGCTTCGCCTCCTTCCTCTGGGCGCACGACCTCTCGGCGCCCGACACGATCTATTCCTTCGGCACCGTCACGCTGCCCCTCCTCGGCCTGACCCACCTGAACGTCAACATCATGCCCCTCCTCATGGGCGCGACGATGATCTTCCAGATGAAGCTCACGCCGACCCCGACCACCGATCCGGCGCAACAGGTGATGTTCAAGGTCATGCCCTGGATCTTCACGCTCTTCTGCTACACCTTCGCCTCCGGCCTCGCGCTCTACTCGACCATCAACGGCCTCTTCACCATCGGCCAGCAGATGATTATCAACCGGATGCCCGAGCCCGACCTGCCGATCAACAACGGCGGCGCCAAGCCCGCGGCGGCCGGCGGCATGAAGAACGTCACGCCCCGGAAGAAGCGCGGCTGAGCGGCGGCGCGCCCGGCCCCGGCGGGGCCATGTGCGCCGCCATCCATCGCGCCGATTTCAGCAGTTAAAATTAAGGTGTAGTCGGCGTGGATTCGGGTGGACGCCGGTTTCCACCCCGGCGCCGCGAGTGCGCAGCCTGTCGCCGATCTGGAAATCGGCGACCACCCATGGCTATATCTTCACCTGTTGAGTCTCGCGCAACAGGCCGACGTCGCGATGCAGGCGGTAGGGCGGAGCGGCCCGCTCCGCCGCGGCGCACCGGGCCGGTGCGCCCTACCCGTCAGACTATTATGCGAGCCTCAATAAACCGGACCAACCCCGCGCCGCCCCCTCGGCGCGGCTGGTCCTTTCGGCCTAACCCGGCCGTTGCGGGTTGAAGGTTCGCGCGGCTTCGGCCATCGTTCGCCTCCTTCCCTTCCGCCATGAGCCTCGAATCCTACTTCGCCCCGTTCCGCGCCGGCATCATCGGCCTCGACCAGGACTTTGCGACCCCCTTTGGCCGGCAGCGCATCCTCTACGCCGACTGGACCGCCAGCGGCCGCATGTTCGGCCCCATCGAGAAGCTGATGGCGGAGGAAATCGCGCCCTTCATCGGCAACACCCACACCGAGACCTCGGTCACCGGCTCCACCATGACCCGCGCCTACCACGAGGCGCTGCACCTCATCAAGGCCCACGTCCGCGCGGATGCCAACGACGCCATCATCTGCTACGGCGCCGGCATGACCGCCGTCGTCAACAAGCTCCAGCGCATCCTCGGCCTCCGCGTCCACGAGAAATACCGCCACCTGGTCCAGCTCGCGCCGGCCGACCGGCCCATCGTCTTCGTGACCCACATGGAGCACCACTCCAACCAGACCTCCTGGATCGAGAGCGTCGCCGAGGTCCGCGTCATCAACGCCACCGCCGACGGCCTCGTGGACCTCGCCCACCTCGACGCCCTGCTCGCCGAATACCGCGACCGCCGCGTGAAGATCGCCGCCGTCACCAGCTGCTCCAACGTCACCGGCATCCTCACCCCCTACCACGAGATCGCCGCCCGCCTGCACCGCGCCGGCGGCCTCTGCTTCGTGGATTTCGCCGCCAGCGCCCCCTACATCGACATCGACATGCACCCCGCCGCCCATCCCGACGGCTGGCTCGACGCGATTTATTTCTCCCCCCACAAGTTCCTCGGCGGCCCCGGCACCAGCGGCGTCCTCATCTTCGCCAAGAAACTCTACACCAACCGCGTGCCCGACAACCCCGGCGGCGGCACCGTCAACTGGACCAACCCCTGGGGCGAGCACAAGTATTTCGACGACATCGAGGCCCGCGAGGACGGCGGCACGCCCGGCTTCACCCAGGCCATCCGCGCCGCCCTCTGCATCCGCCTCAAGGAGGCCATGGGCGTCGCCGCCATCCAGCGCCGCGAACACGAGCTCCTCGACCTCGTCTGGCCCCGCCTCGTGTCCATCCCCGGCCTGCACCTCCTCGCCGACCAGCACCGCGACCGCCTCGGCATCCTCTCCTTCTACATCGACGACCTGCACTACAACCTCGCCGTGCGGCTCCTCAACGACCGCTTCGGCATCCAAAGCCGCGGCGGCTGCTCCTGCGCCGGCACCTACGGCCACTACCTCCTGCACGTCACCCGCGCCCACTCCAAGTCCATCACCGACCAGATCAACCGCGGCGACCAGACCGAGAAACCCGGCTGGGTGCGCGTCTCGCTCCACCCCACCACGACCGACGACGAGGCCCGCCGGCTCGTCGCCGCCATCGCGGAGCTCGCCGCGCACCACCGCGCCTGGGCCGCCGACTACACCTACCAGCCCGCGACCAACGAGTTCACCCACCGGCAGGACACCGGCGCCCTCGGCGACCGCGTGCAACAATGGTTCGGCGGCTTCCCAGCCCGCTGAGGTTGAAACCTGGGGGAAAACCGGCCGGGCCGGCGTGCCTGCGTCCGGATTTTAAGCGCTTCAGATTGAAGTCCCTCGCGGTTCGCAATGGGTAATACCAAATGTAGGGGCGGACACAAGGTCCGCCCCTACAGTGCCAATTCACGACGTAACTGGTTTTAGCCCTTCGTCGCCGCCGATTGGGTTGGGGCCCGCCCATTGCAGGCGGTTCTCCCGGTCCGCGATCAGCGGACGCCCCGGAACCCCATCCCGGAGGCGATTAGCCGGAGGGCGACCGCGAAAGTTTCGCCCGTTGGCGAAACTCATCAGTGGTTCCAGAATTTCAGGAGGAGACGGGCTACCCACTGAAAGTAGCGCAGAACCTGCAACGGGTTCTTACGCGCCGAACGACCCCGCCTGCCGGGCCAGGGTCTTTTCCAGGCTCCCGCACACCAGCGCGCAGAGCTTGGCGATCGTCGGGTCGCTGATCCGGTAGAAAACCTGCAGCCCCTCCTTCCGGCGCGCGAGCACATGCGCCCCGATGAGCGTCTGCAGGTGCCGCGAGATGTTCGCCTGCGTGCCGCCCGTGGCCGCGACGAGCTCGGTCACGTTTCGCTCCCCCTCAAACAGCACCTGGATCAGCCGCAGGCGCATCGGCTCGGCCAGCACGGCAAAGCGGCGGGCGACGATCTCCAGCGCCTGGTCGTTGAGCGGCAGTTGGCGGGCCATGCCGCGAAGCCAATCGGGGCTTGACCCCATGGCAAGTATATACGTATTTGCTCATATACTTTTATGAAAATCGACCTCTTTATCCGCGCCCTGGCCGGTTCCATGGTCCTCTTGGGCGTGGCGCTGGCCCTCTTCATGAGCCCGTGGTGGCTGCTGCTCCCCTGCTTCGTGGGCCTGAACCTCATCCAGTCGGCCTTCACCGGCTTCTGTCCGCCAAGTATTGTCCTGCGCAAGCTCGGCTGGCTGGGTGCCGACGGTATCATCTCCTGGGGCGGCAATCCTTATTAACCATGACCGCGCGCCCCCTCCTCGCTCTTTTCGCCGCACTGGCGCTGACCGGCTGCGGCCGGCCCCACCAAGCGGCGGCCACATCCGCCGGCCCGGCGGTGGCCGTCCGCACCGGCGCGGTCTTGCCGGAGGCGCTGCCCGTCGTGCTCGAGGTTCCCGCCACCGTCCGGCCGGCCGAGCGCGCCAGCCTGGCGGCCAAGCTCACCGGCACCGTCGCCACCTTCCCCCTCGGCCTCGGCGCCGCGGTCGCCGCCGGTGACATCCTGCTCACCCTGAACGCGCCCGAGGCCGCGGCCCGCGTCCACCAGGCCCAGGCCCAGCTGGCCGAGGCCGAGCGCTCGGCGGACCGCCAGCGCACCCTCGTCCGCAGCGGCGTCAATCCGACCGACGCCCTGAGCGAGGCCGAGGACCGCCTCCGCTTCGCCCAGGCCGCCTTGGCCGAGGCCGACGCCCTGCTCGCCTACGCCACCGTCCGCGCGCCGTTTGCCGGGGTCATCACCGAAAAGCATGTGCTGCCCGGCGACCTCGCGACCCCCGGCCTGCCGCTGCTCGTGCTCGAGTCCACCCAGCGGCTCCGGGCCGAGGGCGCCGTGCCCGAGCAGGCCGCGACCGAGTTGCGCATCGGCCGCCCGCTCGGCGTCCGCTTGGAGGGCGTGGAAACCACCGTGCTGGGTGACATCGAGGAGCTGTCAGCCGCCGCGGATGCCGTCAGCCGTTCCGTCCTGGTGAAGGTCGCCCTCCCGCCGGGGCTGGGCCGCTCCGGCCAGTTTGCCCGCCTGCAGATCCTGACCGGTCACGGCGAGGCCCTCCTTGTGCCGGCCACCGCCGTCACCCGCTTTGGCCAGATGGAGCGCGTCTTCGTGGTCGAGGGCGGCCACGCCGTCCTCCGCTTGGTGAAGACCGGCCGCGCGGTGGGCGACCGCACTGAAATCCTGGCCGGCCTCAACGCCGGGGAGACCGTCGTGCTCACCCCGCCGGCCACCCTCCGCGACGGCCAGCCGGTCACCACCCAGCCATGAGTTCTCCGGGCGCGCACCCCCCGCACGGTTTCGCCGGCCGGCTGGCCGCGCTGTGCATTGATTCGCGCATCACCCCGCTGCTGGTGCTCGCCTCCCTGCTCCTGGGCGCCTTTGCGGTGATCATGCTCCCGCGCGAGGAGGAGCCGCAGATCAAGGTGCCGATGGTGGACGTCATCGTCGCCATGCCCGGCGCCACCGCCCGCGAGGTCGAGAACCGCGTCACGCGGCCGATGGAAAAGTTGCTCTGGGAAATCCCGGGTGTCGAATACCTCTACGCCACCTCCAGCCCCGGCCGCTCGCTCGTCATCGTGCGCTTCCAAGTCGGCTCCGACCTCGAGCAGAGCCTCGTCCGGCTCAACCAGAAGCTGCAGGCCAACTACGACCGCATCCCGCCGGGCGTCAGCGCGCCGCTCATCAAGCCGCGCACCATTGACGATGTCCCCATCGCGGCGCTGACCCTGCACAGCCGCACGCACGACCACCTGACGCTCCGCCGCCTGGCCGCCCAGCTCGACGATGCCGTCAAGGCGCTGCCCGATGTGGCCGAGACCACGCTCATCGGCGGTGTCCGCCGCCAGCTCCGGGTGCAGGTGGACCCGGTCAAACTCGCCGCCCGCGCGCTGACCCTCGACGACCTCGCCGCCGCCCTGCGCGCCGCCAACGCCCGCAGCCAGGACGGCACGATCGCCACCGCCAACCGCGACCTGCTGATCGAGACCGGCGCCTATCTCCGCGATGCCGGCGACGCCGCCAGCCTCGTCCTCGGCACCTGGCAGTCGCGCCCCATCTACCTCCGCGATGTCGCCACCGTCGTGGACGGTCCGTCTGAACCGGTAAACTACGTCCTTTTCGGCCGCGGCTCCCACGCTTCTTCAACCGGGAATCAAAAATCGGAAATCGAAAATTCGGAGGAGGCCGCCGTCACGCTCAGCGTCGCCAAGCGCCCGGGCACCAACGCCGTCACCGTGGTGCAATCCCTCCGCGCCACCGTGGACCGCCTGCGCGGCGTGCTCCTGCCCGCCGATGTTGAGGTCACCTTCACCCGCGACTACGGCGCCACCGCCAGCGAGAAGTCCAACGAGCTCCTGCTGCACATGGGCATCGCTGTCTTCGGCGTCGCCCTGCTCATCCTGTTTTTCCTCGGCTGGCGCGAGTCGCTGGTCGTGCTGCTCGCCATCCCGGTCACCCTCGGCCTGACGCTGCTGGTTTTCTACCTCTACGGCTACACGCTGAACCGCATCACGCTCTTCGCCCTGATCTTCTCGATCGGCATCCTGGTGGACGACGCCATCGTCGTCGTGGAGAACATCGTCCGCCACCAGCGCCTGCCCGCCAACCGCGGCCGCGCCCTGCACGCGGTCGCCGTCGAGGCCGTCAGCGAGGTCGGCAACCCGACGGTGCTCGCCACCTGGGCCGTCATCGCCGCCGTGCTCCCCATGGCCTTTGTGGGCGGCCTGATGGGGCCCTACATGCGCCCGATCCCGATCGGTGCCAGCGCGGCCATGCTCTTCTCCCTGCTGGTCGCCTTCACCGTCACGCCGTGGGCCGCGCTCCGGGTGTTGCGCCGGCATGTGGCCGGGGTCTCTGACCCCGGTTTGTCGCCCAAGGCACCGGGGGCGGCGACCCCGGCCACAACAGACCAAGCACCCGCTCCGGCCGAGGCCGCGCCGGATGATTTCTTCACGCGGCTCTACCACCGCGTCATGGACCCGCTGGTCGCGCGGTCGCGCTGGCGCTGGGCCTTTCTCGGCGGCGTCGCCGCCCTGCTGCTCGGGGCGGTGTCCCTCGTGCTCCTGGGTTTCGTGCAGGTGAAGATGCTGCCCTTCGACAACAAGTCGGAGTTCCAGGTCATCATCGACATGCCCGAGGGCTCCACGCTGGAGGAGACCACCCGCGTCGCCCGCGAGCTGGCCGCCGCCGTCCGCACCGAGCCCGAGGTGCGCGACTACCAGATCTACGCCGGCACCGCCGCGCCCTTCAACTTCAACGGTCTCGTCCGCCACTACTTCCAGCGGCGCGGCGCCAACGTCGCCGACCTGCAGGTGAACCTGCGCTCGAAGGAGGAGCGGAGCGCCCAGAGCCACGACATCGCGCTGCGCGTCCGCCCGCGCCTGGCCGCCATCGCGGCCCAGCACGGCGCCGCCATCGCCGTCGCCGAGGTGCCGCCCGGGCCGCCGGTGCTCCAGACCCTCGTGGCCGAGATCTATGGCCCGACCGGGGAAACCCGCCTGGCGCTCGCCATGCGGGTGAAGCAGATTTTCCTCCGGACCAAGGGCGTCGTGGATGTGGACTGGTATGTGGAGGAGCCGCAGGCCACCGTCCACCTGGCCGTGGACCGCACCAAGGCCGCCCTGCACGGCATCAGCGTTGATGCCATCGCGCGCACCATCCGCACCGCCGTCTCCGGCGTCCGCGTGGATCTGCTGCACCAGCCGCTGGATCGCGAGGATGTGGACCTGGTCCTCGAATTGCCCCGCGACCGCCGCAGCCGGCCCGAGGACCTGCTCGCGCTGCAGGTGCGCGCCGATCACGACGCCAGCCTCCCGGCGGCCGGACGCCCGCTCATCCCGCTCGGCGAACTCGTCACCTTGGAGCACCACTTCGGCGAGCGGAACCTCTACCGCAAGAACCTGCGCCCCGTCGTTTACGTCACGGGCGATGTCGCCGGCGCGATCGCCAGCCCGGCCTATGCGCTCTTCGCGATGAACCGGGAGCTGGCCAAGCTCGACGGCCGCGAGTTCGGCGGCACCGCGCCCGCCATCGCCCTCTACCACGCCAGCCAGCCCGACAGCGAGCTGGAGCCCGCGATCAAGTGGGATGGCGAGTGGCACGTCACGCTCGAGGTCTTCCGCGATCTCGGCCTAGCCTTTGCCGCCGTGTGCATCCTGATCTACATGCTCGTCGTCGGCTGGTTCCGGAGCTACCGGACGCCCTTTGTCATCATGGTCGTGATCCCGCTCTCCCTGATCGGCATCCTGCCGGCCCACGCCCTGTTCGGCGCGTTCTTCACCGCCACCTCGATGATCGGCTTCATGGCCGGCGCCGGCATCATCGTCCGCAACTCGATCATCCTGGTGGATTTCATCGAGCTGCGCCGCGCTCAGGGCCTGCCGCTGGCCGAGGCGGTGGTCGAGGCCGGCGCGGTGCGTTTCCGCCCCATGCTCCTCACCGCGCTCGCGGTGGTCGTCGGCGCCAGCGTGATCCTGGCCGACCCGATCTTCCAGGGCCTGGCCATCAGCCTGATGTTCGGCGAGATTGCCTCGCTGCTCATCAGCCGCTTCGCCGTGCCGGTGCTCTATTTCATGATCAACCAACCCAAGCCATGAGCCTGTTCTGGATCATCCTCGCCGCCGTCGGCGGTTTCCTCGTGTTCCGGCAAGTGTTCCTGGCCCGCCGGGGCCTGGACCTGCCCGCCGCCCGGGCCGCGTTGCAGTCCGGCGCCGCCGTGCTGGTGGATGTGCGCGAGCCGGAGGAGTGGCGCGGCGGCGTGGCCAAGGAGGCGGCCTTGCTGCCGCTGAGCGACCTGCGCGGTGCCCGGACGCAATGGCGGGCGTTTCTGGCCAGGCATCCCGGCAAGAAGCTGCTGCTGTATTGCCAGTCCGGCATGCGCTCGGGCATGGCCGCCGCCCAGCTTCGCGGCGAGGGCGTTGACGCCGTCAATGTCGGCTCGCTCGGCGACTGGGACCGGGCCGGCTGGCCGGTCGTCTCCCCCAAGGCCTGAGGCGATGCCCGGCCTTGTCTTGGCGGGGATACCGTCCATCTTGAACCGCATGAAAACCCTGCTCCGCCTCACCGCCCTCCTGTTTGCCTCCCTGCTCGCCGTCACCGCGGCGGAAGTCTCGAAGCTCGCCCCGGCCGAAGCCGCGCAACGCGTGGCGGCCGGCCAGGCCGTGCTGGTGGACGTCCGCGAACCGTCCGAGTGGGCCGAGGCCGGCGTGGCCGCGCCCGCCGTGCTGCTCCCGAAAAGCGATTTCGACGGGGAGAAGAAGCAATGGAAGGACTTCCTCGCGCAGGTCGGCGACAAGCAGATCATCCTGTATTGCCGCTCCGGCAAGCGGGCCGGCGCGGTCGCCGAGGCGCTCGCCGCCGAGGGCCGGGCGGTCGCCAACGCCGGCGGCATGAAGGACTGGGTCGCCGCCGGCCTGCCCACTCGCGCCGCCAAGCCGTGAGCGGGTGATCGCGACTTGCTGGTGGTGGCGTCGGCCTGTGGCCAACAGCCGATAAGAAAGTGGCGTTGACCGACCTACGGCTTCACACAAACATTGCTGTGGTCCGATGCCCCATTGCTTCTGGCGATAAGAACACCCGCTCTTTCCACTATCGGTCCGCTGACACGCCCTGTGCCTCCAGGCCCCAAAAGAGGAAACCCCGGCCGTAGCCGAGGTTTCAATCTGGTGCGCTTGCGCGCTTGTTACCGGCTAGACCACAGATTCCAAATGCGAACTGACTGGTAACAGCTGAAGATATGGTCCGAGCGCAGTCGTTTTCAAGTTCGTTCACCGCCCTCCACTATGAACAAACCCTACCGTCTCGGCCTTGATCTCGGCACCAATTCCATCGGCTGGACCATACTTGATCTATCCGCTGAGGGAAAGCCGATCGCCATCCGCCGAATGGGCTCGCGCATCTTCTCTGACGGGCGCAACCCGAAAAGCGGGCAGTCGCTTGCCATCAGTCGCACTTCCGTTCGTGGGCAACGCACGCGCCGCGACCGGGCCAAACGTCGGCGCGATGCTCTTATCCTGACGCTGCGCCAATCCGGACTGCTCCCGCAAGACATGGAGAGCGCCCGCAATCTCGCCTCGCGCGATCCTTATGAGCTTAGAGCCCGCGCGGCCACCAAACCCATTGATGCGTTTTTGCTTGGGCGGGCGTTGATGCACCTGGCGAAGCGGCGCGGTTTTCAGAGCAATCGCCGCACCCCCGCCAAGGACGCCGAGGGCAACACCAAGGAGGCCATGAAACGCCTGCACGAGCAGCTTGAGGGGAAAACCCTCGGTCAATTCCTGCACGAGCAAATCTCCCGCGGCCTAGGCGCGCGCTTTCGCCCCAGCCCGGAATCCGCCGGTAAACCCAAGAAGGACTTTCCGCTCTATCCGGAACGCGCCATGTATCGGGCTGAGTTCGCGGTTATTCGCTCCGTTCAGGAGCCTCACCATATGAACACGGTGTCCGCCGCCACCTGGGATCGCATCGATCACTTGATCTTTCACCAGCGAGACTTGAAGACACCCGAGCGGGGCAAGTGTCGTTTTATACCCGGCGAATCCCGCGCCTCCATCGCCCTGCCAAGTTTTCAGCAGTTCCGCCTCCTGAGCGACGCCAATCACCTCGGCTACAAATCCGATGCTTTCGGCACCGTGCAAATGCTCGACGTGAATCAACGCGCCGCCGTCTTGGCCCTGACCCGCACCCAAAAGACCGCCAGCTTCTCGAAACTCCGGACCAAACTGAAGCTCGACGATGAGGTCCGATTCAATCTCGAGTCAGATAAGCGCGACAAGCTGCTGGGCGATGAAGTAGGAACGCTGTTTTCCGGCAAGAATCTGTTCGGCGCTCGCTGGCACGACATGGACCTCGCTGAGCGCGACGCCATCGTCAGCGCGGTGCTTGATCTCGATGACCTCGAGGCGTTGCGCGCGGTGGGCGCTAAACAAGGACTCGCGGGCGATGGTTTGGATGAATTTTGCCGACTCACTCCCGACGATCTACCCAAGGGCACAGCCCGTTTCAGCGCGAAGGCTCTTCGCCTGCTTGTGCCGCAACTGGCGAAGGGCCTGAAATATAACGAGGCCGTCGAAGCCTGCGGCTGGCCGCACACGATCACGCCGGAAGACGGCAGCGCCCCCGAGTTGCCCTATTATGGGAAGGCGATGCCCGACAGCGTCGTGCCCTCGCCCAAAAGCAAAGGCAAGGTCGAGGAGGAATATCAATACGGCCGCTTCCCCAATCCTACGGTCCACATCGCACTCAACCAACTCCGGTTGGTCGTCAATTCCCTCATCGCGCGCTACGGTAAGCCCGCCGAGATAAATCTGGAGATTGCTCGTGACCTTAAAATGAGCGCCGCACAGCGAGAGGAGCTTCTGAAGGAGCAGGCCAAGAACACCAAGGCCAACGACCGTCGCAATGCCTTCATTGAGGAAATCAACGCCGCCCATGGCGCCAGGTTCGCGAAGAACTACGACAACCGGCTTCGTCTGCGCCTCTGGGAAGAGCTGGCCGATGACGTGAACTGCCGGTGCTGCCCCTATACCGGCCAGCGCATCACCCCAGCCAAGCTATTCAGCGACGAAATCGAGATCGACCACATCCTCCCCTTCGGCGCCACCTGCGACGATTCCCCCGCCAACAAGACCCTCTGCCTGCGCTCCGCTAATCGCGAGAAACGCAAGCGCTCGCCCTACGAAGCCTTCGGACACTCGCCTGCCGGCTACGACTACGACGCCATCCTCAGCCGCGCCATCCTTCTGCCCGGCAACAAGCGCTGGCGATTCCAAGCCGACGCGATGGAACGGTTCCGCGACGACAACAAATTCCAGGCCCGTCAGTTGGTTGATACCCAGCATCTCGGTCGCGCGGCGCACCGCTATCTCAGTTGCATCACACCGCCCAATCTCATTCGCGTCTCTCCGGGGCGCATCACGGCTTTGCTTCGCCACCACTGGGGACTGGATACGTTGCTCACCACGGACGATGCGCCCGATCGCATCGGCAAAAACCGGGCCGATCATCGCCATCACGCCATCGATGCCTTGGTTGTTTCTTTGCTCGATTACCGCCTGTTGAAATTCATCCGCGATGCCAACGCAGCCGAGGACTTAGACGGCATTGAGGTGCCCCCGCCTTGGGCCCGCTTCCGGGCTGACGCTACCGCTCAGGTGGAGCGAATCGTCGTCTCCCATCGTCCCGATCACAATCCAGCAGGAAGCCTGCATGAGGACACTTTTTACGGCTCGGTCGGCCAAGAGCGTCGCCGTCCAGAGCAGCAGTGGGAGTTGGATCATGAGTTTGATTTGGTTTACCGCGTGGGCATTGAGACTCTCGGCGAGGAGAACCTCGACCCCAAGAGCACGCGGAGCGGATGCGTCCGGGATCGCGTGCTCCGCGAGAAACTCCGTGGCTGCTTGGACGGTATTCCCGCCGACTTGAGAAACCACGGTGGTGACAAGAAAAAGAAGGCCGCTTACGACAAAGCGGTCGGCGCAGCTTTCGCGCAATATGGCGCGGCCAATGGCATTCGCACCGTCCGTATCGTGAAAAAGAAAGCCAGCGCCCCGCTGACCCACGCCGGGCGAGATACCGGTCGGCGCGTGATTCCCGGGCAGATTGATCACGTCGCTTTCTGGCTCATGCCCGGACCGTCTCCGCGCATCGAGGCTATCGCGGCCGACCTGCTTACTGTCAATCGCAGCGACTACAGGCCGCAGCGCCCGGCCTCTGCGGATGCAACGGGCGCGCTGCGTCCCAACCCGAAGGCCAAAAAGCTGTTCGTCGTCCGACAAGGCGATTGCCTGCGCACGATTCACAAAAATGAGACCAAAACCGTGATCGTAACATCCATTTCTCCTGCAAACGGATACCTGCGCTGCAAGCCTGTGCGTTGCGCAGCGCCCGATACGGACAAGTCATCCGGCTCGTTTACCATCCAGTTCAGCCTGCTGCTCTCAACCCAAACCCGTCCTCTGCACATCTCCCCGATTGGCGACGTGCGCGATCCTCGGCCGCTGCAATGATCCACCGGGTGGTCGAGCTTCAAGAGCAGGGGAATCACGCCCATTTAGAGCGTGGGTTTCTCGTCGTTGACAGGGCCGGGCAGGAGGCGGGGCGCGTTCCGTTGGACGACATTGCCGTTCTGCTGTTTTCGGGCCCGGGCAATTCGCTCTCGACCAATCTGATCACCGCCTTGTCTGAGCGTTCCGTCTGCGTGGTGGTTTGCGGAGACAACTATCACCCCAAGGCCTTGGTGCTGCCCTTCGACTCCCACCATCTGCATCGTCAGCGGCTGGAAGCCCAGATCAATGCCAGCGAACCACTGAAGAAACGACTCTGGCAGCAGATCATCCGTGCCAAGGTTGAGAACCAATCCGCTTGCCTGCGTCGCTGCACCCAACCCGATCCTACGCTCGATGCCTTGATCCACCGCGTTGGCTCGGGCGATCCCGAGAATATCGAGGCTCAGGCAGCGCGGCGCTACTGGTCCGGGCTTTTCGACGAAGGCTTCTCTCGCGACCCAGCCCGGCCCGGCATCAATGCGCTGCTCAATTACGGCTACGCTGTCCTGCGCGCCGCCACCGCGCGCGCATTGGTTGCGACGGGGCTCTATCCCGCGCTTGGCCTGCATCACACCAATCAGGCCAACGCCTTTGTTTTGGCCGACGACCTCATGGAGCCGTTTCGCCCGTTGATTGACGCCCATGTCCACGACATCTGGCGCGCCGGGTTCAGCGACGTAAGCACTTCCGCCAAGCGCACCCTTGCGAAGCTGCTGGTCGCCGACGTCGCCACCGCAGTTGGGCATACCATCCTCGCCACGGCGCTGCACACCGCTGCGCAATCACTTTCCCGCAGCCTGCTCGACGGCGTGGCCTCCCTCGACCTGCCCGACTCCCTTTTCCCGACTGCCAAACCCTAACCCGGTGCAACTTTCCGGCTACCGACTCTTGTGGCTCCAAGTCCTCTACGATCTGCCGGTGACCTCGAAGGCCAAGCAAAAGGCCGCCACCGAATTTCGTGATTTCCTGCTCGGCCTGGGCTTCGAGATGGCGCAATACTCGGTTTATCAGCGCGCCTGCTCCGGCAAGGAAATGGCCGACACTCTCACCAAACAGATTGAACAAAACCTCCCGCGCTACGGTCGGATCCACATCCTCATGGTTACAGACCGACAGTATGAAAAAATGAGAACCTTCCACGGCACAGAAGAAGGCATGCGCCGGAGAAAGAGAGAAAATCCAGACCAACTCACCCTTTTCTGATATGGTTTCCCGCCAAAAATTTCCGTTCCAAATGAAACAACCCCCGCATTCTGCGGGGGTTGTTTCATTTGGAACCTAGCGCCTTGGAATCTGTGGTCTAGCCGGAACCTTTTTGAGCCTGGACATGACGATCACAGCAACCTAGCGCCTTGGAATCTGTGGTCTAGCCGGAACTATTCTTCGTCTTCTGTGATGTCGCGAGAAAACCTAGCGCCTTGGAATCTGTGGTCTAGCCGGAACACTAAAGCCAAACACTACGCTTCAATTCCGAACCTAGCGCCTTGGAATCTGTGGTCTAGCCGGAACTGGTATACGTCCGCTCATGGCTGGTTATTTAACCTAGCGCCTTGGAATCTGTGGTCTAGCCGGAACCTGCGCGCCGTCGTCCCACTGGTGGCCGCAAACCTAGCGCCTTGGAATCTGTGGTCTAGCCGGAACAGGCACGGCACTTGCCGCGCCACGCCCTTCAACCTAGCGCCTTGGAATCTGTGGTCTAGCCGGAACATTCGCAAGTCGTTGAAAGGCACTCCCAAAACCTAGCGCCTTGGAATCTGTGGTCTAGCCGGAACCCACAGCAGCCAATCCTACCGCAACGAATCAACCTAGCGCCTTGGAATCTGTGGTCTAGCCGGAACAGTCCATCGCCGGAGGGCTTGGAGGACTGCAACCTAGCGCCTTGGAATCTGTGGTCTAGCCGGAACTCGCCCTCGATGGATAGCAACTCGTAGCCGAACCTAGCGCCTTGGAATCTGTGGTCTAGCCGGAACTGATGCGTCCGTCCCCGCGGGCCTTGTCCAACCTAGCGCCTTGGAATCTGTGGTCTAGCCGGAACCGCTGAGCGCTCTGCTTGCGGATGCGGTAGAACCTAGCGCCTTGGAATCTGTGGTCTAGCCGGAACTATTCGTAAGTCGTTGAAAGGCACTCCCAAAACCTAGCGCCTTGGAATCTGTGGTCTAGCCGGAACGGAGCAGAAACCCGCGCCTACACCGGCCGGAACCTAGCGCCTTGGAATCTGTGGTCTAGCCGGAACGGGTGCGTCTGCCATTTCGCCGGGCAGGGCAACCTAGCGCCTTGGAATCTGTGGTCTAGCCGGAACTCGATGACCTTGCCGGGGTAGCGAAGGACGAACCTAGCGCCTTGGAATCTGTGGTCTAGCCGGAACTTCCAGCCG
Organism: Opitutaceae bacterium; assembly: GCA_016795565.1. Lineage (GTDB taxonomy): Bacteria > Verrucomicrobiota > Verrucomicrobiia > Opitutales > Opitutaceae > Lacunisphaera. Next base: position 18,101 of record JAEUGW010000023.1, read on the forward strand.
TCAAGCTGGGGCTTGGACAGGAACCTAGCGCCTTGGAATCTGTGGTCTAGCCGGAACCCGGACTTGATGTTGGAGACGACGCCCTCGAACCTAGCGCCTTGGAATCTGTGGTCTAGCCGGAACTGCGCGCCGCGCGTCTGCCCGGATGTCGCAACGACATCCTGAAAGCGCGCCGTGGCGATCCAGCTGGATTGCGTCGTCGTTTCACTCCTCGCAATGACCGGTGGGCAAATTTCTTTGGGTAAGTCTCAATCAGGGCACGTTCACGGCTCCATCTTCGCCCCGGCCTGCACCCACGCGGCGAGCACGGCGCGGTCCTGGTCGGTCATTTGGGTCAGGTTGCCCAGCGGCATGATGCGGGTGACAATCACCTGCTGGTAGAGGCGCGGCGCGTTCTGCACGAGGTCGGCCGGCGTGTGCAGCAACACCCCGGCCTGCGGCTGCGTGTAACCGGGAAAGGTCGGCTGCGGCGAATGGCACTGGATGCAATGCTGGCCCACGATCGCGCGCACGCGGTTGAACGTGACCTCACCCTCGACCGGCGGCAGCTCGATCACCTTCGGCTGCGTCATCCACGCCACCGCGCCGAGCAGCCCGGCGCCGAGCGCGGGGTATTGCCAGGCATAGACGCCCTTGTGCTTGCGGTTGAAGAAATGCCGGATCGCCACGCCCGCCGCCATCATCAACACGAGGACCGCCCAGTTCCCGGCGTGCGCGTAGGTCGAGGCGTAGTGGTTGCTGATCATGATGAACAGCACCGGCAGCGTGAAATAGTTGTTGTGCACGCTGCGCTGCTTGGCGCGCTTGCCGTCGGCGGGATTCGGCGCCTGCCCGGCCTTCATCGCCGCCACCATCCGCCGCTGGCCGGGGATGATGATGAAAAACACGTTGGCCGCCATGATCGTGCCAATGGCGGTGCCGACGTGGATGAACATCGCCCGCCCGCCAAGCAGCCGCGACAACCCCCAGGCCAGCGCGCCCATCAGGAGGAACACCACGAGACCGAGCAGGCCCTCGCGCTTGCCGAGCGGCGAGCGGCAGAGCAGGTCATAGACGAGCCACGAGCCCGCCATGCTCGCCGCGCCGATGCCGACCGCCTGGAGCGGCGTCAGCGCGCGCACGTTGCCGTCGATCATCATCGTCCCGGCCTTCAGCCAATAAACGAGCACGAGCAGCGCCGTGCCCGAGAGCCAGGTCGTGTAGGCCTCCCACTTGAACCAGTGCAGCTTTTCCGGCAGCGCCGCCGGGGCCACGAGGTATTTCTGCGGGTTGTAGAAACCGCCGCCGTGCACCGCCCAGAGCTCGCCGCCCACGCCCTTCTTCGCCGCGTCGGAACCGGGGGCCGGTGCGTCGAGGCTGTTGTCGAGCCAGATGAAGTAGAACGACGACCCGATCCACGCCACGCCGGCGATGATGTGCAGCCACCGGACCAGCATGCTGAGGAACTCCAGGTAGTGCGCGTCCATGGCGGGGGTGCGCCGTATGCAAGCAACTCGCGCGGTGGTGGCAACGGCGATTCAGGCCTGAGGCGGAACCCGGCCTCCGGACGGGTTGCCGGGTATGAGTCCTGTATGTCAGCTGCGCATCATGAAAGCGCGCCCGCCTGTCATCCGTAGCCTTGGCGAAGGATGAAGGCCGCGCTCTACCTCGATCAACCTTTCCAGCCCTTCAGCCGCGCGGCTTGGATGAGGCACACGCAGTCCTCGCCGTCCTCGGTATGCAGCCAGTGCAGGTCGAGCTCGGGGAAGGCCCGATCCATCGCGGCGCGCAGGCCGCCGACCTCGATCACGACGATGCCGTGCGGCTGCAGGCGCTCGCGCGACTGGCGCAGGAGCTTGCGGATGATGTCGAGGCCGTCCTTGCCGCCATCCAGCGCCATGGCCGGCTCCTGCTTGAACTCCTGCGGCAGGCCGCGCAGCTCGCGCGTCGGCACATAGGGCGGGTTCGAGAGGATCAGATCGTATTTCACCGGCGGAACGGCGTCGAACACGTCGGAGTGGTGGAGCTTCACGCGTTTCGCGAGGCGGTGCGTCGCGATGTTGAATCTCGCGACCGCGGCGGCGTCGGGCGACAGCTCGATGGCGTCCACCTTCGCCTCCGGGAACTGGTGCGCCAGCAAGATGGCGAGGCAGCCCGAGCCGGTGCAGACATCCACGGCGCGCTTCATGGGCCGGTTCGCCGGCAGCCACTGCGGGATCTGCTCCGGCAGCAGCTCGAGGAAATAGGAGCGCGGGATGATGACGCGCTCGTCCACGTAGAACCGGTGTTCGCCGAGGAAGGCCTCGCGCGTCAGATAGGCAGCGGGCACATGCTCCTCGGTGCGGCGGCGGAAAACCCCGGCCACGCGGGCCTGCTCGTCAGCCGACAGCTTGCGGCGCAGGACGGCGGGCTTGCTGTCGAGCGGCAGGTCGAGTGTGCGCAGCAGCAGGTAGAGCGCCTCGTCGTGCGCCGTGGTCGCCACCTGGCCGAGGGCGACCTTGTGCTTGGCGTAGAGTTTCTGCGCCCGTTCGAGCCAGTCGCCCAAGGTTGCCGGGGTCGCAGCCATTGCTCAGGCCCTGTTGACGGCGCTCGGCCGGTGTTCCGAGCAATAGCAGCGATCGTCGCCGCCGTAGCGGAAATCCTCCTGCGGGTGGCTCTGGTCGGTCTTGCCGCAGACCACACAGCGGTGGCGCGGCTCACTCTTGTCCTCCCGGAAGGTGGTGCGGCGGGCCTGCTGCTGCATGTGGCGGCGGCCGGTCTTCATGCGCTGCACGATCTCGCCCGCGAAGAAGAGCAGGAAGTTCCCCGTGGCCGCCAGCACCGCCAGCCGGGCGTTCCAGCCGCCGGTCACGAAGGTGTAGGCGAAGCCGAGCCACATCAGCAGGGCGAACCACTTGATCTTCACCGGCAGGATGAAAAACACGTAGAGCTCGAAGTCCGGATTGAGGAGGGCGAACGCGAGGAACACCGACACCGCGAAGAAGGCGTAGCCGGTCGCCTGGTAGGGCGTGAGGAACGAGACCGCGACCGTCAGGAACCAGCCGACGAGGAAAAACAGGTTGAACCGGAAGGCGCCCCAGTGGTTCTCCAGGGCCTGGCTGATCAGGTGGAAGAAATACCAGCTGACCGCGAGGAAGACGGCGCCGACCATCGTCAGCTGGCCGCCGGCCACCGGCGGCACGAGGGCAAAGGTGAACAGGCGCCAGAACTCGCCCTGCACGACCAGCGCCGGCACGAGGAGGATCCGCCCGAGGTCAAACTGCCCGAGCAGGGCAAACCCGAGGAACAGCACCTGCCCGCCGATCAGATACAGCGCGAGATTCGGGATCGCGAAGCGGCCGAGGGCGCGCTCGAGGCGGTGGAGAAAACCCATGGCCCGCTACTTTGCCCCGGCCTGCGCCAGCGAGTCGAGCAAAGTCTGTTTCTGCTTCACCAGCGCCAGCTCGGTCACGGTGTCCGCCAGCGCGCGGGCCTCGGCGGCCTTGCCCTGCTTGAGCAGCACGTTGGCCTGGTGCAGCCGGAGCGTCTGGTGCTCGAGCGGCGTCTCGACGGTGGCATCGAGCGTCTTCCACCGCGCGAGCGCCTCGTCCCACTGCGGGGCCTCGAGGTCGTAGTAGGCCTCGGCGTGGCGGTAGGCATACGCGAAGTTCGCCGGCGCCAGTTCCGCCGCGCGGGCAAAGGCGTGCAGCATGGCCCGGTCGAGCGAGGCGCGGTTGAACTGCCCGGTCTTGAGGAACTCGTCGCGGCCCTCCGTGAGCAGCTTGCCGAGGTGGTAGTGGTAGAGCGGCTCCCCGGGCGCGAGGTCGATCGCCGCCATCAGCCACGGGAGCGCGTCAATCATCTTGCCGTCCTCGGCGAGGAAGCGGGCGAGCTCGTTCTTCACGACGGGGATTTCCCCGTCTAGCTTGTTCGCCTTGAGCAAAATGCCGACGGCCTCGCGGACCATGCCCACCTGCCCGAGCAGCATGCCGTAGGCGACATAGGCCGGGGCGAAATCCGGGGCTTTCTGGATGAGGATGTCGTAGCTGTTGATGACGGCCTGCATCTCGCCGCGCAGCCACGCCTCGTCGAGGTGCTCGCCCTCCTTCTCGGCGCGGACCAGAATCGCGCGCTGCCGGGCGACGATCTCCTTGAGCGTCTTCTCCGCCATGGACACGGGCCGCGCCGGCGCATCGGCGGCCGCCAGCCGGGGCCCGGCGGCCAGCAGGCCGAGCGCAACAAGGAGGGCGTGGAGGAAAATTCGCATGCGGCTACGACACGGGCCCCGCGGATTCGTTCAAGGTTTTATGCCGGCGGCCCGGGGGATTTCTCCGTTGCCGCGGGTTAATCCCGGAATAGCTTCCGGCCATGGCGATGCACGTGCGCGACCTCGGAACCTGGCGGGGCACCATGAGCCGCCGCGACTATGCGCTCTGGGGCGGCGTGCTGTTCGCGGTCAAATACAACCTCGACCGGGCCGTCGCCATGGCCTGCTTCGACCGCCCGTGGCTGCCTTGGTCCTACCTCACGGGCCGCAACCAGCCCGGGCCTCCGCCGGGCGCCGACGGCCCGCTTCTTGCGATGGTGCTGCTGCTGCTGGCGCTGCCTTTTGTTTTCTGGGGCGTGACGATGACCCTGCGCCGACTGCGCGATGCCGGCTGGTCGCAGACGCTGGTGGTCCTGTTCTTCGTGCCGTTCATCAACCTGCTCTTCTTCGTGTTCCTGTGCCTACAGCAGACACGGGAGTCGGCGGTGCCGGGCACGCCCCCGCTGCGCTGGTGGCAGCGCCTCCTGCCCATGGAAAGCACCCTCATGGCCGCGGTCCTCGGCATCCTATTCAGCGTGTTGCTCGGCCTGGCCCTGAGTTGGTTCGGTGCCGTGTTTCTCAAGAATTACGGCTGGGGATTGTTTGTCGGCACGCCTTTCATGATGGGTTTCTTCGGCGCGATTCTCCACAGCCTGACCCGGCCGCGCACCTGGCCCGAGTGCGCGCTGATCGCCGTGATTTCTGTGACGCTCGTCAGCCTCCTCCTCCTCGCTCTCGCCGTGGAAGGATTTTTCTGTCTGATCATGGCCGCGCCCATCGGGCTGGCGCTCGCCGTGCTGGGCGCGACCGCCGGCTGGATATTACAGCTTGAGCGGTGGTCGCACCGGCTCGATCAGGTGAAACTCTACGCCGCCGCCTGGGTGCTGGCCCCGGTGTTGCTGGTGGCGGAGGCGCGCGTGCCCGCCGCCACGCCGGTGTTCGCCGCCACCACCGTCTGCGAGATCGCCGCGCCGCCCGCGACGGTGTGGCGGCACGTCGTCGCCTTCGGCGAGCTGCCGCCGCCGGAGGAGAAAATCTTCCTCGCGGGCATCGCCTACCCCGTGCGGGCGCGGCTGGAAGGCGTCGGCGTGGGTGCCGTGCGCTACTGTGAATTCTCCACCGGCCCCTTCGTCGAGCCGATCACCGCGTGGGACGAGCCCCGGCGACTCGCGTTTGATGTCCGATCGCAGCCGCACCCAATGCGCGAATGGTCGCCCTACAACGAGCTGCACCCAGCGCACCTGGAAGGATTCTTCCGCTCGCGACGAGGTGAGTTCCGGCTGACGGAGCTGCCGGGCGGCCGCACCCGCCTGGAGGGCACGACGTGGTATGAGCAGAGCATCTGGCCGCAAGCCTACTGGAAACCGTGGTCCGACTACCTCGTGCACGCCATCCACCGGCGCGTCCTCAACCACATCAAGGCCGGCGCGGAGGGCGCGGCCGGGGTCAGGCACCCGGATTGATCCGCAGCGCCTTCCGCCACAGCAGCACGACGAGCCAGGCCACGAGCATCGTCGTGAGCGTGTGGCTGAGGTAGTGCGCGCCTTTCAGCATCTGGTAGCCGCCCATCCACCAGCCCAGGCCGAGACCGAGGGCGATGACGCCGTGGCGCCAGCGGCGCGTGCCGCGCACGGCGAGCAGGCCCAGCAGCGCAAAGCCGCCGCTGGCGTGCCCGGCCGGGAAACAGCCGCCGCGCCGCGGCGCCGGATCGTCCTTCGGCTGCGGTTCACAGAGCTTTACGTAGGCGACGTCGCCGCCATAGCGCCGGATTTCCGAGGGACAGAAGATGTTGGTGTATTTCTTCCCGAGCCCGGCGAGCGCAGGCACGGTCGCGATGACGAGCACGCCGAGCCAGAGGCCGCGACGGTTAATGCCCCACTTCTCGCGCCAGCGGGCCGGACCGGCGGCGAGCGCGAGTGTGGTCAGGGCGAATATCCACACCAGCGCCTTGGGCCCGTTGTAGAAGACCAGCCGGCCGAGCGGCGCCTTCTCGTCCACGACCCAGCGCCGGGTCTCGAAGTTGTAGAAGTGGTCCTGCAGGGCCAGGTCGAGCTCCGTGAACTCGAACAGCACCAGCACGCCGGCGAGCAGCGCCAGCGTGATCCAGAGCGAGCGGTGGGTGCCCGGGGTGTGCGTCACGGGCGGGTGGCGGTCTTGCCCGGCGACAGGAGCTGCTGCCCCTGCGCGGTGAACCGGGCGAATTCCTCGGGGGTGAGCTCGCGGTAAAGGCCGTGCTTATACATGTGGCTCGCGGCCTCGTAGAAGCTGATGGCCTCGGTCAGGTCGTAGTCGCCGGGTTTCTGCGGGGTCTGGGTCTTGGCCTTGAGGTCGTAATGGTAGGCCGTGGCGCCGCGCTGCGGACTGAGGACGACGAAGTTGCCGTTCTCCAGATGGCCGAGTTTCTGGTAGCTGCCGATGAGCGCGTGGGCCTCCGCCGGGTCGATCTTGCGCACGTCATGGCCGAAGAAGCGGCTCGGGTAACTCCAGTTGAGCAGGCCGAGGAGCGTGGGCGCGTAGTCCATCTGGCTGGTGAGCGTGCGGATGTGGCCGGGCGCGATGTGGCCGCCGGGCGAATAGATGATGAGGGGGATGTGGTAGTTCTGCACCGGCAGCTCGGTCCGGCCCGCGCTGGAGGCGCAGTGGTCGGCCACGATCACGAAGACGGTGTTCCTGAACCAGGGCTTCGTGGCCGCGTCGCGCAGGAACTTGCCGATGGCGTAGTCGGTGTATTTCACGGCGCCGGCGCGGCCGGAGATCTTCGACGGCAGGTCGATGCGGCCCTCGGGGAAGGTGTAGGGCCGGTGGTTCGACGTGGTCATCACGAAATAATGGAACGGCTTGCCCGACGAGGCGCTGGCGTCGGCCTCGCGCAGCGTCCAGCGGAAGAGGTCCTCGTCGCACACGCCCCAGACGTTGGCGAAGGTGATGTCCTCCTTCGGCACGCCGGTCCGGTCGATGACGTGGTAGCCGTTGTGGCCGAAAAAGTAGTTCATGTTGTCGAAGTAGCCGAAGCCGCCGTAGATGAACGCCGTGTCGTAGCCCTTGGCGCGGAAGACGGAGCCGAGGGTGAACAGGCCCTCGTTGCGCGGGCGCTTGACGATGGAGCGGCCGGGCGTCGGCGGCATCGAGAGCGTGAGCGCCTCCATGCCGCGGTCGGTGCGCGTGCCGGTGGCGTAGAACGCGTCAAACACGAGGCTCTGCGCGGCAATCTCGGTGAGGTTGGGCGTGAGGCCGGAAGCGCGGTTGAAGATGCCGAGGAAGTCCGCGCTCAGGCTCTCGACCGTGATCTGGATGACGTTCGGCCGGAGCTCCGGGCCGTCGTTGCGCACGTAGCGCAGAGTGTCGAGCTCGCCGGGGCGCAGCAGCACGGAGCCGTCCTCGACGAGCTCCTCGTTGAGCGCCTGAAACGACGCCACCGGCGTGCGCGTCTGGTAGAACTGGTCGTAGTCTAGCTCGTTGTTGCGGAACGCCGCGAACAGCGACCACAGGCCGTCCTTCGCCAGCTCGCGGTTGAAGTTGTTCCGGAAAGCGGGGAGCTGGGTCTCGTTCAGCACGGTCCCGAAGACCAGGATGCCGGCCAACCACGCGCCGCCGGCCGCGAGGCGGGACTTGAACGGCTCGTGCGCCGCGGCCTCGGCCCAGCGCCGCGGGTAGCCGGTGCGCCAGCACAGCCAGTAGGCCGCGGCGGAGGCGGCCGCCAGCCCGCCGAAGATCAGCGGCAGGTTGTAGGACTCGCGGATGTTCCCGATCACCTCGGTCGTGTAAACGAGGTAGTCCACCGCGATGAAATTGAAGCGCACGCCGAACTCATCCCAGAACACCCACTCCGCCACCGTGTTGAACAGCAGCAGGTAGATCACGATGAAGCCGACGCCGTGCGCCAGCCATTGCTCCCACCGGTGCTTGAACCAGCCGGCCGGCAGGAAGGTCAGCAGAAACAGCAGCGGCAGCGCCGCGAATCCCGCCGCGCCGAGGTCAAACAGCACGCCCCAGGCAAACGCCGCCACGAGGCTCAGCGTCCAGGTCACGTCGGATGCCGCCTTCACGAGCAACACGAGGCGCGTGAGAAACGACAGCGCGAGGAACACGCCGAAGAAAACCAGCAGCCCGCCGTGGCGGCGGGTGAGCTGGCGGGAGAAAAAGCGGCGGATCGGGCCTTTGGTGTCGTTCAAAGTGGGGGGCGGGTGTGCGTGGGACTGCCGGGGGTGTTTTCGTTCATTGCCGGCCCCGGACGCGAGGCAAAATACCGGCCCATCAGGCCGGCGGCCAGCAAGGCTGCCGCCCCCACGGTCAGGGCTGAGGGCCAATCCGCGCGGCCCTCGGCCAGCCCGATGCCCGCAGCCGAGCCGCCCCACCCCGCGATCGCATAAACCAGCGCGGCCACCGCCGGCCGGCCGCTGCGCGCGGGATAAAACACGAGCGCCGTCGAATACGCCGACACGCTGGCGATGTAGATGAGCGCACCGGCCGCGTAGCCCGCATGCCGGCCCCCAATCCACCAGCCGGCCGCGAGCAACGCGCCCGCAGCGAGCCACACCGTCCGCCCGCCCCACCGCCGGTCGAGCGCCCAACCCGCCAGCGCGGCCGCCCCGGCGTGCACTGCGGCATTCAAGCCCTGCTGCCCCGCTCCCGTCCACAGGGCCTGCTTCAACTCCGGCGTGTGCTGGATGAAATGGAACAGGGCGCTGTCGAGGCCGACGAGCGCCAGAAAAACCAGAACCCAGCACGCGATGCCGGCGCGCGAGAAATCCCCGGTGCGCGGCGGCTCGTCCTCGAACTGCGGACGCAGCGCGCGGCTTGCCCCGAACCCGATCACGGCCGCCGCGAGCGCCAGCCGCGCCTGCGTTGCGATGCTGGCGTCGAAGACGCCCGGCAGGTTGCAAAAGCCATACGCCAGCCCCGTGCCGAGGCCGATGATCAGACCCAACCGGCCATCACTCGTCGCCGGTCGCAGCACCCCGGCCAGCGTGACGGTCAGCAAGCCCACGCCGAGGCCGGTGCCCACGGCCACCACGGAAAAGGCCGCGATGGACTCCGCCCACGGCGTGCCCCCGGCCGCCAGCGCGCACAAGGCCCAGCCCGTCGTCATCAGCCGGGCGCCGCGACCGGGCGCGAAAACCCTGGCCGCAATCATGCTGCCGACGATCCCCGCCAGCCCCATGCCACCCAGGATGGAATGAACCACTCCTTCCGCTCCGCCCCAGGCCGCCTCGACCGCCCGGAGGAATCCGAATTGGGCGAAGATCAGGAAATACACATACACCGCCGCCACCGTGGTCACGGCGGCCAGGAACGTTTTTCCGTCCGGCCGTTGGGGTTGCGGCGCCATGCGCGGGCTTATGACGCACCACGTTGCCCGGGTGGCGGTCCGCCGCGACAGGAAAATCCTTGCGCCGCCCCTGCGCCGGAGTCATCAAGGCGGCCCTCCTCCATGGTTCTCAACCATCACCACCACCACGTGAGCTAGCCTTCCCTCCCCGGGAAGGCCTGAAGCGCCTTGCCCGTGGCAGATGGAACCCCTTTCCAAAACCCCCGGCAGGTGCAAACCGCCGGGGGTTTTCTTTTCCCCCGGCCCAGGCCCCCCGGTGATCCGGCCGACCCGCTCCGCGCCTCGCCAACCCACTTACCTTCACTTTCACTCCTTGCCTCGCCATAGCCCGACCGGGCGTCGGCGGGTCACTCTCACTTCCTCCGCCATGCCTCCCATCACCATCCCGAAAGACCGCCTCCGCCTCGCCATCCAGAAGAGCGGCCGGCTGTCCACCGACTCGCTCGACCTGCTCAAGAACTGCGGCATCCGCGTCAAATCACCCAAGGAGAAGCTCCTGCTCCACGCCGAGAACTTCCCCATCGACATCCTCTTCGTGCGCGATGACGACATCCCGCAGCTCGTCATGGACGGCGTGTGCGACCTCGGCGTCGTCGGCACCAACGTCCTCGAGGAGGCCGCGCTCCAGCGCCGCACGGACGGCACCGCCGGCGGCTACTTCATCGAGCGCACGCTCGACTTCGGCGCCTGCCGCCTGGCCATCGCCCTGCCCGAGGAAAAGGCCTACGCCGGCGTGAAGGACCTGCAGGGCCTGCGCATCGCCACCTCCTACCCGAACCTCACCCGCCGTTTCCTCGACGAGCAGAAGATCAAGGCCGAGGTCGTCACGCTCAGCGGCTCCGTCGAGATCGCCCCGCGCCTCGGCCTCGCCGACATCATCTGCGACCTCGTCTCCAGCGGCTCCACCCTCGAGGCCAACAAGCTCCGCGCCGTCGAGACCATCTTCAAGAGCACGGCCGCCCTCATCCGCAACACGCGCGAGCTCAACCCCGAGAAAGCTCACGCCCTCGAGATCGTCCTCCGCCGCCTCGACGGCGTGCAGAAGGCGGCAGACACGAAATACATCATGCTCCACGCCCCCAAAGCCTCGCTCGAACAGATCAAGAAGCTCCTGCCGGGCTCGGAGAATCCCACCATCCTGCCGCTCGCGGGCGACGACACCAAGGTCGCGCTCCACGCCGTCTGCGCCGAGTCCGTCTTCTGGGAGACCATGGAGTCGCTCAAGAAGGCCGGCGCCTCCAGCATCCTCGTGCTGCCGATCGAAAAAATGATGCTGTGATCAAACCCTCGTTCTCGTTCTCGTAATCTTACTCTTTCTCTCTCCCTGCCACCGCTTCGTTCAGGATTACGAGAAAGATTAAGAGAACGAGAACGAACCAAGCGCCGCCCATGAAACCCCTTGTCTGGAAAAATCTCTCCGCCCCCGCCCGCGCTGCCGCCCTCCAACGGCCGGCGCAAAAGGCCCAGAAACGGACCGCCGTGATCGTCGCGGGCATCCTCGCCCTCGTGCGACGCCAGGGCGACCGCGCCCTGCGCCAGCTCACGGCGCGGCTCGATGGCGCAAAACTTTCCTCGTTGCGAGTGAGCCCGGCCGAGTTCGCCGCGGCCGAAAAGGCCTTCAGTCCCGCCGATCGCGCCGCCCTGCGCCGCGCCTACGCCAACATCCGCAAGTTTCACCTCGCCCAGCGCCCAAAGCCGGTCCGGGTCGAAACCACACCCGGCATCGTCTGCGAAAAAGTCTCCCGGCCCATCGAGCGCGTCGGCCTCTACGTCCCCGGCGGCAGCGCGCCGCTTTTCTCCACCGCGCTGATGCTGGGCGCGCCGGCGCAGATCGCCGGCAATCCCGTGCGCGTGTTGTGCACGCCGCCGGACAAAAACGGCCGCATCAACCCGTGGATCCTCTGCGCCGCGCGGCTCTGCGACATCACGGAAGTCTTCAAGGTCGGCGGCGCGCAGGCGATCGCCGCCCTGGCTTACGGCACGGCCACCATTCCGAAATGCGACAAGCTCTTCGGCCCGGGCAACGCCTTCGTCACCGAGGCCAAGCAGCAGGTCGCCCGCGACGCCGCTGGCACCGCCATTGATCTGCCCGCCGGCCCGTCCGAGGTCATGGTCATCGCCGACAACTCCGCCGAGCCCGCCTTCGTCGCCGCCGACCTGCTCTCCCAGGCCGAACACGGCCCGGACTCGCAGGTGATGCTCGTCACCTTCTCGCGGAAATTTGCCGCCCGCGTGCAGGCCGAGCTGGAGAAACAGCTGCGGGCCCTCCCCCGCCGCGCCATCGCGACCAAAGCCCTCAGGAAAAGCCGCGTCATTCTTGCTTCCTCGCCCGCCGGGGCGGTGGAGATCGCCAACCTTTACGCCCCCGAACACCTGATCCTGCAGGTGAAAAACCCGCGCGCGTTGCTGCCGCAAATCACGACCTCCGGTTCGGTCTTCGTCGGTGCCTGGACGCCGGAGTCGCTCGGTGACTATGCCAGCGGCACCAACCATGTCCTGCCCACCTACGGCTGGGCCCGCGCCTGCTCCGGCCTCGGTCTCACTGACTTCCTGCGCACGATGACCGTGCAGGAAGCCACGCCGCTCGGTTTGAAAAAACTCGGCCCGGTCGTCGAGCGCCTCGCGCTCGCCGAGGGCCTTGCCGCCCACCAGCGCGCCGTGCGCGTGCGACTCGAGAAACACGCCCGATAAATCCTCTTTCTCGTTCTCTTAATCTTTCTCTTTCTCCTCTTCCCCAACGCCCCCTTACCCAAGCACGACCCTCCAATCTAAGAGAACGAGAAAGATTAAGAGAAAGAGAATGATTCCGAACCATCCATGACCCCCGTCGACTCCGTCCTGTCCCTCGTCCGTCCCGACATCCTCGCGCTGTCGGCCTACAGCTCCGCGCGCAAGGAGGCCAAGGGCGGCCGCGTCTGGCTCGATGCCAACGAGAACCCCGAGACGCCCTCGGCGCACCAGCCGCTGCTCAACCGTTATCCGGAACCCCAGCCGGCCGATCTCGTCGCGCAGCTCGCCGCGCTCTATTCCGTTCAACCGGCGCAGTGTCTCGTCACCCGCGGCTCCGACGAGGGCATCGATCTTCTGCTCCGCACCTTCTGTCGCGCCGCGCAGGACGCCATCCTCTTCACGCCGCCGACCTACGGCATGTATGTCGTCGCCGCCGGCATCCAGGGCGCCCGCACCGTCACCGTGCCGCTCATCCGCGAGAAGAACTTCGCCCTCGATGCCGCCGCCGTGCTCAAGGCCGTGGGTCCGGAAGTGAAGCTCGTCTTCCTCTGTTCGCCCAACAACCCCACCGGCGGCCTGCTCGATCGCGCGGCCGTGCTGTCGGTCGTCAAGGCTCTCGCCACGCGCGCCGTCGTCGTCGTTGACGAGGCCTACGTGGATTTCTCCGGCCAGCCGAGCCTCGCCGCCGAAATCCCGTCCAACCCGAATCTCGTCGTCCTCCGCACGCTCTCCAAGGCCTTCGGCCTCGCCGGTGCCCGCGTCGGCACGACCATCGCCGATCCGGCCGTCATCGCCGTGCTGCAAAAAGTCATCGCGCCCTACCCGGTGGCCACGCCCGTGCTGCAAGCCGCGCTCGCCGCCATCACGCCGGCCGGTCTCGCCGCCGCGCGCGAATCCGTCGCCGCCATCGTGGCCGAACGCGCCAGGCTCGCCGCCGCACTGGCGAAACTGCCCGCCGTGAAAAAGGTCTGGCCGAGCGACGCCAACTACCTGCTCGTCGAGGTCGCCGACTCCGCCAAGGCGATGGCCGCCGGCCGTGCCGCCGGCGTCGTCTGGCGCGACCGCAGCAAGGACGTGCCCAATTCCATCCGCCTCACCATCGGCACCCCCGCCGAAAACACCGCCACCCTGGAGGCCCTCCAGGCGTTGGTAGTCTATTAGACTACCAAGCTTCAGCTCACGCTCCATGAAAAAAATCCTGTTCATTGATCGCGATGGCACGCTCATCACCGAGCCGTTCGACCAGCAGATCGACCGCCTCGACAAGTTCGCGCTTGAGCCGGACTGCGTGCCCGCGCTGCTCCGCCTGCGCGACGCCGGCTGGACCTTCGTGATGGTCACCAACCAGGACGGCCTCGGCACCCCGAGTTTCCGCGAGGAGGAGTTTCGCCCGCTGCAGAAGCTGCTGGTCGACATCCTTTCCTCGCAGGGCATTGCGTTCGAGGCGGTGCGTGTCTGCCCGCACACACCGGCCGACAAGTGCGACTGCCGCAAGCCGAAGCTCGGCCTGCTCACGGACTACGTGAAGGACGTGGCCTGGTCGCGCGAGCAGTCCGCCGTCATCGGCGACCGCGAGACCGACGTCACCCTCGCGCAGAACCTCGGCATCCGCGGGATCCGCTACAACCCGAAGAGCCTTGGCTGGGCGGAAATCGCCCGGCAATTCGTCGATGCCCCGCGCCGCGCCACCATCGTGCGCAACACTAAGGAGACAAAGATCACTGTCTCGGTGGACCTCGACACCCCCGCGCCCGCGCAACTCGCGACGGGCCTCGGCTTCTTTGACCACATGCTCGAGCAGATCGCGAAGAACGCGGCCATCGGGCTCAGCATCAAGTGCGACGGCGACCTCGAGATCGACGAGCACCACACCATCGAGGATGTCGGCATCGCCCTCGGCCAGGCCATCAAGCAGGCGCTCGGTGACAAGCGCGGCGTGGGCCGCTACGGCTTCGTGCTGCCGATGGACGAGGCCCAGGCCCAGGTCGCGCTCGACCTGAGCGGCCGCGCCTACTTCACCTTCGACGGCAAGTTTGACCGCGAGTTCGTCGGCGAGATGCCGACCGAGCTCGTGGCGCACTTCTTCCGTTCTGTCAGCGACTCCCTGCTCGCCACGCTCCAAATGAGCGTGAAGGGCGACAACACGCACCACATGGTCGAGACGCTCTTCAAGGGCTTCGGCCGCGCGCTCCGGCCCGCCCTCGCCCGCGGCGCCGGCAGCGAGATCCCGTCAACCAAAGGCGTGCTGTGATGAACCCACCGCAGCAGTTTGACGCGGTAGCGCCGGTAGGGCGGAGCGGCCCGCTCCGCCGCAGCGCACCGGGCCGGTGCGCCCTGCCCTTTGTTCCCCAATGCTAGCCATCGTGGACAGCGGCGGCGCCAACATCGCCTCGGTGCGCTTTGCACTCGAGCGGCTGGGCGTGGCCAGCGAACTCACGGCGGATCCGACGGTGATCCGCTCCGCCGAACGCGTCATCTTGCCCGGGGTCGGCTCCGCCGCCGAGGGCATGAAGCGCCTGCAGGCCAAGGGTCTCGTCGATTGTGTGCGCAGCCTCACCCAGCCCGTGCTGGGCGTCTGCCTCGGCATGCAGCTCCTTTTTGAAAAATCCGGGGAAGGTGACACGCCGACCCTCGGCATCATCCCGGGCGAGGTGGCCCTGCTGCCCGACTCGCCCGGCATCACGGTGCCGCACATGGGTTGGAACACGCTCACGACCGGTCGCGAAGTCGACCTGCTCGACGGCATCGCGCCGGAGGCCCGCTTTTATTTCGTGCACAGCTTTGCCGCGCCGGTGAACGCCTTCACCCAGGCGAGCTGCCGCCACGGCACGCCCTTCGCCGCCATCGTGCAGCGCGGCAATTTTTCCGGCTGCCAGTTTCACCCGGAGCGCTCCGGGCCCGCCGGCGCCCGCCTGTTGCAAAATTTCGTGGAGGGCCGCGCATGAGCCAGCCAATCCTTGGTCATCTAATAGATGACCAACTTCCGGGGGAGATTTCCGCATGATCATCTATCCCGCCATTGACCTGCGCGGCGGACGCGTCGTGCGCCTGACCGAGGGCCGGTTTGACCAGGAGATATCCTACGGCGACGACCCGCTGGCGGTCGCGCAGGACTTCGCCGCAGCCGGCGCCACCTGGCTGCACGTCGTGGATCTCGACGGCGCCAAGGACCCGGCAAGGCGCCAGACCGCGCTCGTGGAAAAAATCGCGCGCGGCGGCGGCCTGCGCATGCAGACCGGCGGCGGCATCCGCGAGGAAGCCCAGATCGCCGCCCTCCTCGCCGCCGGCGCCCAGCGTGTCATCGTCGGTAGCGTGGCCGTGAAACAACCGGCGCTCGTGCACGACTGGCTGCGGAGCTTCGGCCCGGAACACATCATCCTCTCGCCCGACGTGCGCCTTGACGCCACCGGCACGCCGCGCGTGGCCGCGGCCGGCTGGCAGGAGAGCACCGGCGTGGCACTCGATGATTTCCTCCACGGTTTCCTAAGCTCCGGCCTCGTGCACATCCTGTGCACCGACATCAGCCGCGACGGCAAGCTGACTGGCCCGAACACGGCGCTTTACGCGTCGCTGGTGAAGAAATTCCCGTCGCTCCAAATCCAGGCCTCGGGCGGCGTGTCGTCGCTCGACGACCTGCGCGCGCTGCAAACAACCGGCAGCGCCGGGGTCATTGTCGGCCGCGCGCTCTACGAAAAGAAGTTCACGCTGAAGGAGGCGCTCGCATGCTAGCCCGCCGCATCATTCCGTGTCTCGACGTGCGCGACGGCCGCGTCGTGAAGGGCACGCAGTTCCGCGACCACGAGGACGTGGGCGACATCATCGAGCTGGCCCAACGCTACCGCGACGAGGGCGCCGACGAGCTCGTGTTCTACGACATCACGGCCAGCAGCGACGGCCGCACGGTTTCGACCGAGTGGGTCACGCGCGTGGCGCGCGTCCTCGACATTCCTTTCTGCGTGGCCGGCGGCATCCGCTCGCTCGACGGCGCGCGCGCCATCCTGCACGGCGGCGCGGACAAGATTTCCATCAACTCCCCCGCCCTCGAAAACCCGGCGCTCATCGGCGAGCTGGCCGGCGAGTTCGGCTCGCAGTGCGTCGTCGTCGGCATCGACAGCCTGCAGGACGGCTCCGATTACTTCGTGAAGCAATACACCGGCGACCCGACCAAGACGCGCTCGACCCTTTGGCGGACCCTCGACTGGGCCGCGGAGGCGCAGAAGCTCGGCGCCGGCGAGATCGTGCTCAACTGCATGAACCAGGACGGCGTGCGCCGCGGCTACGACCTCGTGCAGTTGAAGGCCCTGCGCGCCCTCCTCCACATCCCGCTCGTCGCCTCCGGCGGCGCCGGCGAGATTGCGCACTTCAATGACGTCTTCCGGATCGCCGGCGTGGACGGCGCGCTCGCCGCGTCCGTTTTCCACAAGGGCGTCATCTCCATCCCCCGGCTCAAGGAACAGCTCATCGCCGACGGCATCCCCATCAGATCATGAAGCCGATCCCCGGATTTTCTAACGCAGAGATCGCGGAGGCCGCGGAGTTAGGCTTTGTCTTTCTCTGCGTCCTCCGTGCTCTCCGCGTTTAAACACTTTCATAAATGAAGCTCCCCAAGATCGACTGGAAAAAGAACGCCGGGCTCGTGCCGGCCATCGTGCAGGATGCCGCCACCCTGCAGGTGCTCATGCTCGGCTACATGGACGCGGCCGCGCTGAAGAAGACCCTGCGCACGAAGAAGGTCACTTTCTTCAGCCGCAGCAAGCAGCGCCTCTGGACCAAGGGCGAGTCGTCGAAAAATTTTCTGCACCTCGTGGACGTGAAGGTGGACTGCGACCACGACACCCTGCTCGTCACCGCCCGCCCCGATGGCCCGACCTGTCACCGCGGCACGGTCAGCTGTTTCGGCGAGGCGGGCGCGCGCGGCGTGGGTTTTCTCGCGCAACTCGAGCGGACCGTCGTGGACCGCATCAAAAGCGGCGACAAGAAGAGCTACACGGTGCGCCTCGCGAAGGAAGGCGTCGCCCGCGTGGCCCAGAAGGTCGGCGAGGAGGGCGTCGAGACGGCGCTCGCCGCGATGACGGCCGACAAGCAGGAATTCGCCGGCGAGGCCGCCGACCTGCTCTACCACCTGATCGTCCTGCTGCGCGTGAAGAAGCTGTCGCTCGCCGACGCCATTGCCGTGCTCGAGCGCCGGCACGGAAAATAGTTTCGGTCCGTTCAACCAGGCCGCGCGGCGCGCCTCAGCGCGGCGGGCGCGGCTTGGAGAATTCCGCCGCCGGCAGGCGCAAGGGGACCATCTCGCCGGTGTGATAATTGTGGCAGAGCTGGCAGCTCTCACCCGCCTTGGCCGGTTGATGACAGGTGGCGCAGACGTCTTTCCGGAGCGGGGCAAAGTTGCTCAGGAACAGCGCCGGGTCGCGGTTGGCGCCGAAGGAGCGGGCGTAGTCGGCGCCGGTCGCGAGCGTGTGGCAGGTGCTGCAGCCCTGGGTGCCCATCAGGCTGAAGTGCGCCGTGTGCTTGAAGGTGGTGAAGGGTCTCACGCCCGCCGCCGGCCGCGCAGCGCGCCAGTTGACCACGGTGGCGCCGGCCGCGCGGTCCACCGTGTGGCATTTCATGCAGGCCCCGGGCGCGGTGGGTGCCGCGAGCTGGGTGAATATCCCCTGCGCGGTGGGCGCGGGATTGTTCACCGTGCCGTCGAGCCACGCCGTCAGGAAGGCATCCTCGTGGCCGGACGGCCGGTAATGGAGCGTGTAGCTTTCATCCAGCCGATACCAACCGCCGGTGGCGACCCGCTCCTCCGCCGGGTCAAGCTCCAGTGCCGTCGCCGGCGGCGGAGCCGCGACCACGGCCGGCACCGGTGACGGGGGCGGCGCGGTGGGCGCGGGATCAGACAGCAGATCGTCATCGGCGGCCACGGTGGCCGGTTGGGTGGCCGCCGGCGGCGCGGCACTGGGCGACGCCGCGCGGGGGCCGGCCGGCGCGGCGGGCGGGATGGCTTCCCCGCGCCGGTGGGCGGCGACCTCCGTCAGCAGATTGGGCAGCCACGCCCGCTGGGCGGCGAGCGCGACATCGGCGGAAAACTGGCCGGTGCGGCCCGCGGCGGATGTGGCCCCGAGGCGGTGCATGATGACCGGCTGGCCCTGCGTGACCAAATTGGCGAACAGCCCCTTGATGCTCCACAGCAGTTGCGCGGCGGCGGCTTTCTGCGCCGCTGTCGCGCGGGACAGGTCGGCCAGATTCAGGTTGCCCAGGGTCGCCAGCGCGGCCCGCGCCGTGTCATCCCCCTCCAGCAGCCAGCGCATGAAGGGCGTGAGGCCGCCTTCGCAATACGCCGGCCATTCGCCGATCGCGGCCCCGGACGCCGCCAGCGTGGCGACATCAATGTCCGGCAGGCGGAAGAACACCAGGCCCTTGGCCCCGGCCCGGCCCGCGCCGTCGATCTGGCCGGAGTGGCACGCGGCGCAGGTTTGCGCAAAGCCGCGCACGAGCATCTGCCGGCCATCCGCCGCGGGTTCGTGGCATTGGGCGCACGAGGTGGGGCCGGGGGCCGGCGCCCGCACGTCCGAGAAGTGTTTTTGGAAATGCGCCACATGATCGAACTGCAGCCGCGTGCGCCGCGAGTAGGGATATCCCGCAAATTCCGGGTGCCCGGCCGCGAACCCCGCGAACGGCGCCTGATGGCAGACCTGGCACTGCCGGTCGGTCAGGTGCGCGAGATCGCGGTCGGCGCCGCGGTGTTCGCGGTGGCAGGTGGCGCAGGCGAGATCCGCCGGCGGCCCCGCCGCGTGGGCGGCCGCCAGGGCGAAGGGCCGGGAAGTTGCGGACGGCGCCTGGGTGCGGGCGATGTCCAGGAGCTCGCTGGCGCTCACGCCGTGGGGCGAATCGCTGTGCGGCCCGAGGTCGTGGCATTTGAGGCAGAGCTGGTTGTGCTGCTTGATCCGCGCGGAGCTCAGCGGGGCGGCGAGCGAAAACGCGGGCGACTCCACATGGCAATCCGTGCAGCGGTGGGCCGACGCGGTGTGCTGGCTGGTCAGCGGCCCGGGGCTGGACCACGCCTCCCGCGTCCGGCCCCAGACCGCCAGCAGCACCAGGCCCAGCGCCAGGCAAACCGTCAGCCCGGCCAGCCGCCCGCGCTGGGCGCGCAGGCTGCGCTGCGGCTGGCAGGGCGGCACCGGGCAGCCGCAGGTGCCGTCGGGGCGCGGGCCGGTCTCGCAGGCGGCCCCGAGCGAAATCAGCCGGGTGCAAACCCAGCGATCGCCCTTTTTCGCAGGCAGACACTGGCCGGTGGCGCGGCATTCGCCCTTCGGGCCGGGGCCGTAGATGCACGGGCAGCCCTCGGCCGCGCGGCCGCAGGTCCACTCGTCCTGCGGCCGGTCGTAGGTTTTGCGGTTATGGATGATGCTCTGGAGCAGGCGGCGCATGGCGGGAGGGCTACAGCCGGTGGGCGTAGTGCAGGACGAGCCAGACGTGCGCCCCCACGAGGACGAGCAGCCCGTAGGTCAGCGGGATGTGCACGAAGAGCCAGAGCTTGAGCAACCGCTGGCCCGCCCACTGGGCGTCGAGGTTGCGCTTGGCCTCGAGCAATTCCCCGAGCTGATCCGCCAGGACGCTTTCGCGCGGGTTCAGGAAACGGCGCAGCGCCGCGAGCTCGGTGATCACCCGGTGGTGGCGGGCATCGTCCCCCGCCAGCGGGGCCAGCAGCGGCGGCCGGCGGGCAAAATAGCCCGCCAGCACCCGCAGATAAAAATCCGCCAGCGTGGTGGATTGCGTCTCCTTCTCCGCCTGCCGCACCAGGGCGAGCACCTCCGCCTCCACCCCGTGGCGCAGTCGGGGAATCCGCTCATAGACCAGGCTCTCGCCGGAGCGCGCCAGCCGGGGCGGCAGCCAGCGGCTGAGCCAGAGCCCGAAGATGCCGCTGAGGGCCGCGATCAGGAAGGCGAGCCAGAGGACCAGCTCCAGCCGCCCGCCCGGCGGCCGCAGCCCGGCGTGCAGCGCGAACACCACGCACGCCAGCCAGCCGGCATAGAGGTGGATTTGCAGCCAGGTGCTCGCCGCCAGCAGCGGGAGAAACGGCAGCTTTTTGCGCGCGTTGAAAAAGGCCAGGCCCAGCAGCAGCCCGAGCAGCAACCAGCCGGTGTAGAGGTCCGCCGGGCGCAGGGCGTTCCCCGCGAGCCACCAGGCCGCCGTGAGCGCGAGGGCGAGCAGGGCGGTCGTCAGCGATAGCAGCCAGCGGCGGCGGGTCAGGGCTTTCATTGGTGCAGCCAGCGGTTCAGGTTTTCGGAGGAACGCAGGTCGGCGCGGACCAGCGCGTCGTGCGGGCAGGCGCTCACGCAGGCCGGACCCGACGGCTGGTCGATGCAGAGATCGCACTTGGTGGCGCGGCGGATGGGGGCGCCGGTCTCCTCCGTGACGACGGGCAGGCCCGCGGCGTCGTGCAACGCGACCATCTGGATGGTGCCGTAGGGGCAGCTCTGCGCGCAGACGCTGCAGCCGATGCAGGTGTCGGGGTTGATGTCCACCTGGCCATCGAGACCCTCCCGGTGGATGGCTCCGGTCGGGCAGCCGATCATGCAGACCGGGTCCACGCAATGCATGCAGGCGCCGGCCACCATCACGCCGTCGGATTCGGGGCCCTGGCGGATGAAGCGCGGGTTGTTGTCGTGGGTCGCCGCGCAGGCGCGCACGCAGTCATCGCACCGCGTGCAGCGGTCGAGGTCGATCAGCATGGCGGCGCGGCCGTTCATGAAGCGCTGGGCCACGATGAACTCGAGGAAGCTGTTCGCCTCGGGGGCGGCCGGCGGGGCGGCGGGTTCCGGCGCCAATCCTTGGGTCAGCGTGGCGAGCTGGGCCGGCGTGAGCCGGGGGAAGACGTGCTCCTCCAGCACGGCGGTGGGGATGAACAGCGTGTCCACGTAGCCGAGCGCGCGCAGGCTGTGGCGCAGCGGCCGGAATTGGCCCTGCCAGCCGGAGATGAGCTCGCCGAGGCCGAAGGCCTCGCCCTTGCCGAGGTAGCTCTCGGCGCGCTCGCCGTGGTTGTAGCGGCGGCTCACCCGGGCGAAGCCGCTGCGCACGAGCAGGAGGCCGTTGGGGTAGTCGCCCTCCCGGGCCATCAGCGGCTCCTGCTCCAGACGCTCGCGTTCGCCGGCCTCGCGGCCGCGGTGATAGGCGTGGTGCCAGTCGAACTCCCCGAAGGTCTCGAACCGCGTGGCGTCGGCGATCCGGCCGAGGACCTCGTCGGACAGGTTCCAGAACAGGGCGGTCTCGGCGAGATGCCGGCGGAGGCTGCGTTCGCGGTAAAGCCGGTCGATCTGCTGCTTCCATTCGGGGGAATACTTGCGGATCTCGCGCAGACCCTGCCAGCGGATCTCCAGCATCTGCGTCTCCTGGTCGGCCACGATGGTCGCGGTGCGGGGGGTGCGGCCGAGCGCGGCGATCTCGCCAAACATCTCCCCCGTGCCCAGCAGGGCGGTCCGGTCCGGGGCCAGCACGCCCGGCACGTCCTGCAAAAAAATGCGGGCCTCGCCGTCGCGGGTGAGCTCGAGCTCCGCCGCCGCACCGCGGTTGCCGGCCTGCTCGGCAAACCGGGGGCGCCGCCACCAGCGGGCGAGGCTGCCCCAGACGGACGGGCGGACCTGCCGGCGGTGGCCGAGCTGCTCCGCCGTGGGCTCCTTGAGCAGCACCCGGACCGCCCCGTCCAGGATCACGAAGGCCGAATGGCCGTAGTCCCCCTGGCGCACGATGATCTCGCCGCGTTGGAAGCGGCGGACGCGCGCATCGTTTTTCAAAATCCCCCGGAGCGGGATCGACGCGGGGAAACGCCGCGGGTCGGTCGCGACAAACAGCGGGTGCGCGAGCAGCAGGTCCACGTCCACCTCCTGCATGTCGGCGCTGAAGGGCTTGTCCCACCGCTCCGGCGCGGCATGGCGGCTGGCCACGCCCTGGGGCGGGATGGAGCCTGTCTGCACCGGGGCGCTGCTGACGGATTTGGCCATGGTGCGGACGGGGGCGCTCAGGGCGCGCCCGGGACCTGGTAGGGTTTGCCCTTGTCGGCGTCGGGCCCGGGCAGCAGCGGATCAACGCCCGCGAGCTGCGCGCCGGTCACCCGGGCGGCGAATTCCCGTCCCAGCGCGGCGATCTTGTCGGCGGCGGCGGTGAGCTCGGCGGCGTTGTTCAGGCGCAGGCCCGTCGCCCGGGCGACGGTGATGATGCCGGCCAGCTCGGGCGTGGGCGCGAGCGCCTGGATTTTCTCCAGCAACTGGCGGGCGGCGTCGGCGCGGCGGGCCTGCGTGACGCCGAAGCCCGCCTTCACGGTGGCGCCGGCCACGGCGCGGAAACAAAACTCCGTCTCCAGGATGCTGCCGACGACAAACAGCAGGCGCCGGTGCTCGGGCGTGGCCGGTGGGTTTGACCGGTTGCCGGTGTGCAGGATGGTGTGCCGGACCTCGCCCTGGGACCAGGAAAGCAGGTTGAAGCCCGCGCTGCCGGCGGGGTGGCCGCCGACGTTGGCGAGTTTTTCGTCGGGCACGATGTGGCAGCCATAGCAGGCCGCGCCGAGCGCGTAGAGGTTGTCCCGGGTGATCATGCCGGCGGCGGCGGCCTCGACGCGGCGGGCGGCGCGGTGGGCGGGGGTCTCGGTCGCCTGCTTGGCCCCCGGGCCATAGTCGCCGTGGGTCTTGAGCCAGTCCCGGGCCGCGCCGTGGCAGGATTCACAGGCGATGCCGGCCACCGTCCGGTATTCCTCGTCAATGACCTGGCCGAGAAAATGGCAGTCCTGGCACTGGCGTTCGCCCTTCACCTTGGTCAGGCCGAGCCGGAGGAGCATCTCGGCGGTGGCGGGACGGCGCGGCAGCTCGTGCAGGGTCTGGTTGTGCTTGGTGCGTTTCCAGGCCTCGATTTCCTCCACGTGGCACTCGGCGCAGGAGGCCGGCCCGGTCACTTTTTCCGCCAAGAGCGCGGTCGCGCCGAGCCGCCCCGGCAGGGCCAGCACCGCGAGGAGACCGGCCAGCGCCCCCGGGGAAAGACCGGATGGAAAATTCATCAGACGCATGGGGGGTGGGCACGGCCCGCACGAGACGGCATGGGCATGGGGTCGGTGGGTGCGGGGTGCGTGGCTGCGTAACCTCGCCGCCAAGATTAAGCTGCGCATTTCCTGCGCAAGCCGATTCTCCACCATATTCGGTTTGTCTGTTGCCGGCCGCTCCCTGATAACGCCTCCCGCCCGGCCGTTTCCCCGCCCCTGAATCATCGCCATGCTCTGGACCACTCTCGGCCTCACGCTCATCAGCCTGGCGATCGGCCGGCTGCTGCTCGGCCTGATCGCCGCCGCGCAGCGGGTCCGCGCCGAGGCCGGCCGCCGCGAGATTGAGCTGACGCGCCTGCGCGAGGAGCTGGCCGCCGCGCGCGCCCACCACCGCCGGCTCGCCGAGGATCCGCTCCCGTGGAACGGCTACCGCAAGTTTGTCGTGAGCCGCAAGACCGTGGAAAGCCCGAGCGTCTGCAGCTTCCACCTGAAGCCGCACGACGCCCGGCCGCTGCCCGCCTTCAAGCCCGGCCAGCACCTGACCTTCCGCCTGCCCGGCGCGTCCGGACAGGGCCCTCTGGTGCGCTGCTACAGCCTGAGCGACCGCGCGCACGCGGGCCACTACCGCGTGAGCATCAAGCGCGCGCTGCCCCCGCCCGGCGCGGCGGCGGCCCCCGCCGGGCGCACCTCGGCGCTGTTTCACGACGTCATCCGGGAAGGCGACCTGCTCGACGTGCGCGCACCGGCGGGAAACTTCTGCCTCGATCCGGCGGAGACGGATCCGGTGGTGCTGATCGGCGGCGGCATCGGCATCACGCCGCTCTACAGCATGCTCGCCACGCTGGCGCAGCAGCGCAGCCGGCGCACGGTCTGGTTCTTCCACGGCGCGCAAAACCGCCGCGAGCTGCTGTTCGCCGTCGAGCTGGCGGCGCTGTTGCGCGACCATCCGCACTTCAACGTGCGCTTCTGCCTCTCCCGGCCCGACCCCGGCGACCGCCTGGGCACGGACTATCATCACGCGGGCCGGATCACCGCGGAGCTGTTGCGGCGCGAGCTGCCATCCAGCAATTTCCGGTTCTACTACTGTGGCCCGGGGCCGATGATGGAGGAGCTCGCGACCGGGCTGAAAGCCTGGGGCGTGCCCGAAACCCACCTGCACTGCGAGGCGTTTGGCCCGTTGAGCTTCAAGCGCCCCGACCCGGCCGCCGGGGCCGCGCCCGCCGCGGGCAAGGCCCCGCTGGTGAGTTTTCGCCAGAGCGGGCGGACCCTGCCGTGGGACGGGAGCTGCGCCACGCTGCTGGATCTCGCCGAGCTGGCCGGGATTGCGATTCCCTCCGGCTGCCGCGCAGGCAACTGCGGGACCTGCGCCGTGGCGGTGCAGGCGGGCGAGACGGACTACCTCCAGCCGCCCGGGTTTTCCCCGGAAGCGCGCACCTGCCTGACCTGTCTCGCCCGGCCCAAGGGAGACCTGGTGCTGGAGGCGTGAATACCGTGGCACGGGTCTCCGCCCCGTGGGACGCGCTCTCGGCGCACGGGTCGGAGACCCGTGCCACCCTAAAGGCGGGCGGTGTTACTTGGCCGTGGTCGGGGCGGTCAGGGAGACGCGGATCACGCCGCGCCATTCCTTGGCGCCGTATTCCACGGCCTTGTCCTCGGGATAAAGCAGATCCAGCGCCGCCTTCACGCCGGGGCGGAAGGTCGCGGGATCACCGTGGCAGGCGAGGCAGGACTGCGAGGCGGCGATGGGGCGATACACGCGCCACTCGACCGGCTGGCCGGCCCGCTCCACTTTTTGCACGAGCATCTTGTCCGGGGATTCATCGGCCATGAGCTGGGTGTGAATCTTGTCCAACGCCGCGGCGTCGGCGGCGTCGGGGGCGTTGCGCGGGTCCCGCAGCATCAGGCTGGTCCGCTTGATGGCGGTGACGGTGGGCTTGCCCGCGACGGGCTTCGGCAGCTCGAGGCTCTTGAGGTGCATGATGCTGACGGTCTGCGCGATTTCGCGGGTCGCCAGCTCCTGGTTGACCTCGGAGATCATCATGCCGCCGATGCGCTCGATCATCTTGAAGCCGTATTGGGCGATGTCCTTGACGGCGGGATCGTCGCTGTTGACGAAGGTGGCGGTGCTGCCGTCGGCCTTGGCGGCGGTGTTCGAGCCGGCCGCGTCGAAATAGGTGACCGAGCCCTGGGGCTGGGCGGCGGGTTTCTCCGCGTTGTCCGCCGCGGACAATCCCGACAGCAGCAGGCTTCCAACCAGGGTAGTGACCAAGGCGTTCTGGGGCAATTTCATGGGCAAAACACCAACCGGCGGGGCCAAGAACGCAAGCCTGCTTTGGCTCCGGGGCTCTTACTTGGCCGGAACGTCCACCGGAGCGCCGGTGAACTTGAAGCGGACCTTCACTTCGGGCGATACGCTGAAAAGGAAGGCCTTGCGGATGACCTTCAGGTTCCAGTTCCGGTAATCCAAGGTCGTCTCGCCGGTGATGACGTAGGCGTCGCCCTCGCGGGTGACGCTGACCGGAAACTCGATGCGCTCGGTCGCGCCGTGGAAAATCAAGCGGCCGGAGGCCTGGCCCTGGCCGTCGGGCGTCACCGCGAGGTTGCCCAGCTCGAAACGGCCCTCGGGCGCGCCGCCGCCGAGCCACTTGATCATCTCGGCATCGCGGTCGGTGCTGCCGGTCTTGAGGTCGGCAAACTTGAAGGTGAACACGGCGCTTTTGATCTTCCCGGCCTCCTCCGTCACCTTGGCCTCGTAGGCATCGAGGTGGGCGGTGAAGTTCTTCGTCGCATCCACGTCCACATCCACGAAGGAGCGACCGCGGTCCACCTTGAGCGGGCGCTCCGCGGCGGCGAGAACGAGGGGCAGAAGACAAAGCGGGGCGAGCAGGCGGAGGCGCTTCATGGCAAAAGGCAGTGTGTGGGTCGGGGCTCAGACCGCAAACCCGGGTTTGGGTGCCATCGGGAGGCGATGGCTTGGTGGAACCTGCGCTCCGCGCGGGTTAAGAGCCTATCCGAATAATGGTCTGTCCTGTAGCGGCGGTCTATGACCGCCGAACGATCACCACCCCGCGCTCGACGGCGGTCATAGACCGCCGCTACAGAAAACCTGGCTGCCAAGAATAGGTTATTCGGATAGGTTCCACCCGCCGGCCCCATCCAGAGGCTTGCACTGCCGCACGCGGCGCGGCAGCTTCGGCGGCAGTCGCCCCACCCCATGGCCGCCCCGCGCAAATCCGCCGACCAATGGTTCGCCGAGTATGGCGAGAGCCACCAGGACGACACGAACGAGGCGATCCACTGGATCTGCGTGCCGGTCATATTTTTCAGCGTGATGGGCCTGCTGTGGTCCATCCCGGTGCCGCCGGCCATCGCCGGCTCGCTGCCGTGGTTCAACTGGCTGCACCCGCTGCTGGTGGCGGCGCTGGTGTTCTACTTCCGCCTGTCGGCGCCACTGGCCTTCGGGCTGCTGGCTTTCGTCGCGGGGTGCTATTGCGCCATCGAGGGCCTAGTCCTGCTCGGCTGGCGGCCGGTCTGGCAGATTTGTCTGGGGCTGTTCGTGCTGGCGTGGATCGGCCAGTTCATCGGCCACAAGATCGAGGGCAAGAAACCGTCGTTCTTCAAGGACGTGGTCTTCCTACTCATCGGCCCCGCGTGGCTGATGCACTTCATCTATAAGAAGCTGGGTATCGCGTATTGAGGTGCACCCAGGGAGGCGGGACCATCAGTCCCGCGCGTGTAACCAACGCCAAGCCTCGCGGAACCGGGGGGTATTTTCAAACCCGGCTTGTCATCCCGAGACAGACCAGCAAGCGGGAGGCTTGCGTGGAACACGCCAAGGCATTGTCATGCTGAGCGTAGCGAAGCATCCATCGCGATGTCCGCAGGCGGTTGTGCCGATGGATTCTTCACTTCGTTCAGAATGACAGGAAAGCGGTTCTTGGTGGGTTTGAAAACATTCCCCCATGGCCCCTCCTCCACAAATCACCCCCGCCCGCCGCGCAGCAACACGATGTTGGAGAGGTCGTTCTTCTCGAACTCCGCCCAGAGCCGGTCCTCGATCTTCTTGAGCCGGTCGTCGCGGGACGGCGCCGGCTCGACACCGGGGGTGTCCATCGCCCGCTTCACCTGGTCGCCCTCGATGTCGCGATCGGCCAGGCGCGTGACCAGTTCGTGCCAGAAAACATCATTTTGGAACTCGCTCTGGATTTCGCGGACGCGGTCGTCCTCCGACAGCTTCGGTGCCGGTTGCAGGCTGCCGTCGTCCATGGTTTCGACCAAATCCGCGCAGCCCGCGGCGGTGGCCAGTTCCAGCAGCTTCTGGTCGAGCTCGTAGTAGCGCTTGGCGGCGGCGGTGTCCTCGCCCTGGTAGCCGGTGACGGTCCACATGCCGAGGTGCACGAGTTCGAGCAACTGGCGGTATTCCTTGGCGGTGAAGGCGGCTTTCATGCCGGCCACCCTTGCCCGCCCGCCCCGCCCCGCAAGCGCGAAGTGGATGACAAGACCCGGCCTTGACCGCCGCGGGGCGGGGGCCTTTGCTCGGCGGCTGCTCCCCACATCCAGTTGGGGGCGATCCTTACCAACCATGTCCTCTCCCGCCGATTCCGCCAACCTCATGGAAGCCGTCGTGTCGCTCGCCAAGCGCCGCGGCTTCATCTACCCGTCCTCCGAGATTTACGGCGGCCTCAACGGTTTCTTCGACTACGGCCCGCTGGGCTCCGAGCTGAAGAAGAACATCCGCGACTGCTGGTGGAACGACCTGGTGCGCCGCCGCGACGACGTCGTCGGCCTCGAATCCTCCATCATCATGCACCCGAAGGTCTGGGAGGCGTCCGGCCACGTCGCCGGCTTCACCGACCCGCTGGTGGACTGCAAGGTGAGCAAGCAGCGCTACCGCGCCGACCAGCTGTTCTGGGCCGCCGTCGTGGTGGACGGCAAGACCGTCGGCCACGTCTCCGCCCTCGAGAGCGAAAAGACCGGCGAGGAGCTGCAGGCCGCCGCCGAGACCTTCAAGCGCAAGAAGGCCATCACCGGCACGCTCGCCCCCGTCACGCCGAAGGATTTCACCGAGGCCACCGAGGCCGAGATCCCGCTCATCCCCTCGCCCGCCACCGGCGAGCCGGGCAGCCTGACGCCGCCGCGCGCCTTCAACATGATGTTCGAGACGAATGTCGGCGCGCTCAAGGACGCCTCGTCCGTCGCCTACCTGCGGCCCGAGACGGCGCAGGGCATGTTCGTGGACTTCAAGAACGTCGTGGACACCACCCGCGTGAAGCTGCCCTTCGGCATCGCGCAAATCGGCAAGTCGTTCCGCAACGAGATCACGCCGCGCAACTACATCTTCCGCTCGCGCGAGTTCGAGCAGATGGAGATGGAGTATTTCATCCACGAGGACGCCGACTGGGCCAAGTGCCACGAGGAGTGGATCGTGTGGTGCGAAACCTGGCTGAAGAGCATCGGCCTGCCCGCCTCGCACCTCTCGCGCTACGCCCACCCGAAGGAGAAGCTCGCGTTCTACTCCAAGGGCACGGTGGACATCATGTTCAAGTATCCCTTCGGCGTGCAGGAGCTGTGGGGCATCGCCGCCCGCGGCAACTACGACCTCGGCCAGCACGCCACGGCCTCGGGCAAGCCGCAGGAGCTGTTCGACGAGGCGACGAAGAAAAAGTTCGTGCCGCACGTCATCGAGCCCGCGGTCGGCGTGGACCGCATTTTGCTCGCTGTGCTCTGTGCCGGCTACGCGGAGGAGGACGTCAAGGACGAGAAGGGTAACGTCGAGAAGCGCACGGTGCTGCGGTTCTCGCCGCGCATCGCGCCGGTGAAGGTCGCCGTGCTGCCGCTGCTCAAGAACAAGGAGCAGCTCACCGGCCGCGCCCAGGCGCTCTACAAGAAGCTCCAGCGCCGCTACGCCGTGCAATACGACGACGGCGGCGCCATCGGCAAACGCTACCGCCGCCAGGACGAGGCCGGCACGCCGTGGTGCGTGACCATCGACTTCGACACGATCGAGAAGCCCGGCGACACCTTCACCCTGCGCGAGCGCGATACGATGGCCCAGCGCCGCATCACCGAAGCCGAGCTCTTCGCGCTGTTGGACGCGCAGGTTTACTGAGCGGGCGGGGAGCCGCGCCGCGCCGCGCTGAGCCGCATCATCTCGTCGAGGTCGGCGGCCGGCCGGATTTCCCACGGGCCGAACGTCACGCCCGGATGCCGGGAGATGAGCTCGACCGCGTGGTTCAGGTCGCGCGCCTCGAGGATCAGGATGCCGCCGATCTGTTCCTTGGTCTCGGTGAAGGGCCCGTCCGTCGCCACCACCTTGCCGTTCACGCAGCGCAGCAGCATGCCGGCACTCGGCGGCTGGAGCGCATGGCCGCCCGTGAAGTGGCCGTTGGCGCGGAGGTGGTCGTCGTAGGCGAAGCACCGGTCCATCATCGCGTGCATTTCCTTTTCCGGCGTGGTCGCAAAGAGCTTGGGATCGGCATAACCGAGGCAGATGAATTTCATGGGGTCTTGGGTTGGGAGCGGGCCCGGAATTGGGCGCGTTCACCTACTGGTCGTTTGGCCGGGCGGATTTTCGACCGGCCGTTGAAAAATTTTATCCGAGCTCCTTGAGCCGGCCCTCCAGGTGGCGCTGGTCCCGCTCGGAGGTCGCGAGCGCCAAAGCGCGGCGGCAGGCCTCGCGCGCGTCCTCCACCCGGCCGAGCCGACGGCAGAAATCCGCCCGCGTGGCGTGGGCCAGATGATAATCGAGCAGTTCGCCGCGTGCCAACAGCCCGTCCACCAGCGCCAGCCCCGCCGCCGGGCCCGCGACCCGCGCCACTGCGACCGCGCGATTCAGGGCGATGACCGGCGAAGGCTGCATCTCCAGCAGCGCATCATACAGGGCGCATATCTGCCGCCAGTCGGTCTCCTCCGCCCGCCGCGCCCCGGCGTGCACGGCCGCGATCGCCGCCTGCAGGGTGTAGGGGCCGAATCGCCGCGTCGCCAGCGCCTGCTCCACCAGCGCGACCCCCTCGGCAATCAGCGTCCGGTCCCAGGCGGAGCGATCCTGGTCTTCCAGCCGCACGAGGTCGCCGGCGGCGTCCGCGCGGGCCGCCCGGCGCGACTCCTGCAACACCATGAGCGCGAGCAGCCCCGTGGCCTCGGGCTCCGGCAACAGCCCGTGCAGCACACGGCCGAGCCGGATGGCTTCGGTGGAAAGCTCCACCCGCGTCAGGGACGCGCCCGACGAGGCGGAGTAGCCCTCGTTGAACAGCAGGTAAACCACGGCCAGCACCGCGTGCAGCCGCCCGGGCAGCTCCGCCCCCGCCGGCACCTGATACGGGATGCGCTCGTCGCGGATCTTCGCCTTCGCGCGCACGATGCGCTGCGCAATCGTCGGCGCCGAAACGAGGAAGGCGCGCGCGATTTCCTCGGTCGTCAGTCCGCACACCTCCCGCAGCGTCAGCGCCGTGCGGGCCTCGGGCGCGAGCGCCGGATGGCAACACGTGAAAATGAGCCTGAGCCGGTCGTCCGGCAACTCGTCGGCGGCGGCCGCAGGGCCGGGGCCCTCCGCGTGCAGCGCCGCGGCGATATGGTCGTGCGCGGCGTCGAACCTCGCGCGGCGGCGGAAGGCGTCGATCGCCTTGAAGCGCGCGGTGGAAATCAGCCAGGCCCGCGGATTCGCCGGGATGCCCGTCGCCGGCCAGGCTTGCAGGGCGGCGTTGAACGCGTCGTGCATCGCATCCTCCGCCGCCTCGAGGTTTCCCAGCAGGCGAACGAGCGTGGCCAGGATGCGGCCGGATTCCGCGCGGTAAACCGTGTCGAGATGCGCGCGAAGATCGCTCGGTGCGGGTTCGGACATGCCAGCCTGAAGCGGAACCCAGGGACGCCCCCGGCGGCAAGCGCACATGAGCACCTCGCGCCGGTTTGCAGGCGGATCATCCCTGGATCGGCCAGTTTGTTTTTGCCCCGCCCAACCCGGCCGGTTTCAATGTGACCATGTCCCCGCTCCGCCGCTCGCTCCCGGTCCTCGTTCTGTTCCTCGTGTTTGCCGGTCTGGTGCCGGCGGCGTTCGGCAAGGCCGGCCCGGATGAGCGCCGCGACAAGACCCGGGCGATGCGTGATGCCGTCCTGGCGGAGCTCTACCAGCAGAAGCCGGAGCTGAAGGCGCGGATCAGGAAGGCCGCGGGCTACGCCGTGTTCTCCAACGTCGGCGTGAACCTCGTGCTCGCCAGCTTCGCCGGCGGGCATGGCATCGTGGTGGACAAGAAGGGCAACGAGACCTTCATGAAGATGGGTTCGGCCGGGCTCGGCATCGGGCTCGGCGTGAAGGATTTTCGCGGCGTGTTCATCTTCCACGACAAGGCCAGGCTGCAGGCCTTCATTGACAAGGGCTGGGACTTCAGCGGCCAGGCCGACGCCGCGGCGAAGTCCGACGACAAGGGCGCGCAACTCGCCCTGTCGGGGAATGTGATCGACGGCGTCGAGCTCTACCAGCTCACGAAGAACGGCCTCGCGCTGCAGGCCACGTTGCAAGGGACAAAATACTGGAAGGACCGCGACCTGAACGACTGAGCGCGGAACTTGGTTTGGCTCTTTTGCCCGCGCGGGCGGACACAAGGTCCGCCCCTACAGTGCCCATACACCCCGTAACTGATTTTAGTCCTTTGTCATCGCGAGGCTCGCATAGCGGGCCGTGGCGATCCAGCTGGATTGCTTCGTCGCTCCGCTCCTCGCAATGACAGTCTAAAAGCTGTGGCGTTTGGGATAAAGCCCCTCCTGCCGTTTCAGAAAACAATTTGTGGGAGCGACCTTGGTCGCGACACTTTTTGTCGGCGGTGTGCTCCATCCCGCGGGTTTCCGGTTTCGGCGCCATGCCTCGCGGGGTGAGGGCACCCCGCCTACATCCGTATTTCTTTCGTCCGGGTTGCGTCCATGGCAGCTCAGCGCGTTTTGTCCCCCGCCACCTCCGCCTCGATGGGT
The DNA here is from genome assembly GCA_016795565.1 of Opitutaceae bacterium. Taxonomy (GTDB): domain Bacteria; phylum Verrucomicrobiota; class Verrucomicrobiia; order Opitutales; family Opitutaceae; genus Lacunisphaera. The sequence continues at coordinate 50,399 of JAEUGW010000023.1, forward strand.
TTCAGACCGGAGGCGGCCGCTTTGTAATCGGCGCGGGGCGTGAAGACCTTGCGGGTGAGCTTGAATCCCGTGATCTCCGCCAGCACGAAGGTGCGCCAGCCGGGGGGCGGCTCGCTGGCGCTGCCGCCCGCCACCTGCCAGCCCAGCAGCGCGAGCCGGCCCTCGGTCACGCGGCCGAGCGCGTGCGGCTCCACGCGCCGGGCGTGCCCGTGATACCGGAACGACACCACGCGTTGTTCCCCGAGCGCCTGCCGGAGCTGATCCTCCATCGCCGGTTTCGGTGTGGCCAGCAACCGCGCAAGCCCGGACAGGCCGAGCAACCACCCGCAGGTCGCTCTCAGGAATCCGCGCCGGTTCATAACACCGCCAGCCTGTCGCGCGGCACCGCCGGGTCAAGAATCCGCCCGGCGGATGCTTGCCTCGCGGCGGGTTCGCCGGTTCCATCCCGCCGCTTGCCCACCGTCGTCCGCACTTCTCCCGTCTCCCGCTGGCGCTGGCTCTGGCCCGTCGCGCTCCTGCTGCTGGGCTTTCACTTTTCCCCCGCCGGCCCCGCGCTCGACCGGGCTTTCCTCGATCACGCCAGCCGCCACCCGCTGCGCGCGCCGCCCCTGCCCGCCGACTCCGCGCTGGTGCTGGTGGACGAGCAGACGATGGCGGCGATGAGTGCGCAGGGCGTGCGCTGGCCGTATCCGCGGCGCGTCTTCGCCCAGCTTTTTCTCGCGCTGCACCAGGCGGGGGCGAAGCGCATCGTGGGGGACTTCACCTTTTTCGAGGAATCCGACGCGATGGACGACCAGGTGCTGGCCAACGTGGCCGCCGCCGTGCCGGAGCTCGTGTTGGCGCGCACAGCGGAGCGCCCGCCCGTTATCTGGGACGCGGATTTTGTCCGCCAACACGCCGACTATTTCCCGACCCCGCGCACCGGGCTGGTGGAGTTTCGGCCGGACGACGACGGCATCGCGCGGGCCTATCCGTTGCCGGGCTCCCTGGCGGCGGCCGCGCTGGAGACGACGATGACGGAGCCGGGTGGCCTGCTCCGCTGGCATGGCGGGCTGGAGAAGCTCCGCACCCTCGGGGTGCCGGTGCTGTCGGCCGCGCCCTTCATCGCGGCCGGCGAACCGGGCCTGCAACAGGTGCTCGCGGCCGCGCCGGATCTGGAATTTGCGCCCATGGCCCGCGCGCTGGCGGCGCTGCCGCCGTTTCCGGAAGAGTTCACGCGGCAGGTGCGGGGCCGGGTGGTGTTTGTCGGGGCGAATGCCAGCAGCACGTTCGACGTGAAGGCGCTGCCCGTCGGCAAGGTGGAGTCGGGCGTGATGCTCCACTGGACCGCGTGGGCCAATCACACCGCCGGCGGTTTCATCGCGGCCGTGCCGCGGCCCGCGCTGCTTCTTCTCGCGCTCGGCGTGGCGCTCGCCATCGGCTGGGCCGGGCGCGCCCAGACCTCCCTGCGCGGGCCGTTGTTCATGACGGGCGGCCTCGTGGTGTTGCTGGCGGGCGGTGCGTATGCTTTGCTCTCCGCCGGCTGGTTCCTGGCGCCCGCCACCCCCGTGGCCGCCGGGGTGCTGGCGCTGCTCGGCGTCGTGGCGGAGAGTTTCTGGCGGGAGCAGGCGCGCAAGCGCGAGATCCAGGCCATGTTCGGCGCCTACGTGGACCCGGCGGTCGTCGCCACCCTCGTGCGCCACCCGGACGCCATCCGCCTCGGCGGCGAGCGGCGCGAGGCCACGGTGTTCTTCTCCGACCTCGTGGGTTTCACCGATCTGTCCGAGAAGCTCCGCGACGAGCCCGAGAAAATGGTCGAGGTCGTCAACGCCTACCTGGAGGAGACCAGCGAGTGCCTGCACCGGCACGGCGCCTATGTGGACAAATACATCGGCGACGCGGTCATGGCCGTGTTCGGCGTGCCGACGGCGCTGCCCGACCACGCGCTGGCGGCGTGTCGCGCCGCCCTGGAGGCCCGGCAGGCGCTGGCGGCCATCAATACCCGCTATGCCGCCGTCGGTGTGACCCTCGAGGTGCGCATCGGCCTCAACACCGGCGAGATGATCGTCGGCAACCTCGGCTCGGCGCGAAAAAAGAACTACACCGTGATGGGCGACGCCGTGAACCTCGCCTCGCGGCTCGAGGGCGCGAACAAGGAATTCGGCACCGGCATCCTGCTTGGCGAGACGACCGCGCGCGCCGTGGCCGGCCGGATGGCGACCCGCCCGCTCACGCGGCTGCGCGTCAAGGGCAAGCTGCAGGCCGTCGAGGTGCACGAACTGGTCGGCGCACCTGCCGACCTGACAGCGGAGCAACGCGCCTTCCTTGATTGCTATCTCCCCGCCTATGCCGCCTATGGCCTACGCAGATTTGCGGAGGCCGCCGCCGATTTTGGCCGTGCGCTCGCGCTGCGCCCCGATGATGCTGTCACCGCCGAATTGCTCCGCCTGGCCGGGCTTTATGCGGATGAACCGCCCCCGCCCGACTGGGAGCCGATCCTAATCCTGAAATCAAAATGAATCCCACCCCTCCCGCCCGCTGGTGGCCGGTCGTCCTGCTGGCCCTGGCGGCAACCGCCCCGCTGCCCGCCGCGCTCACGGCCGGCGGCACCGCCTACACCAAACGCCTTGAGACCAACCTGCTCGCCGAGCCCGCCGCGCTGGCCGCGACGGTTGGCCGGCTCCCCGCCGGCCGCCCGGTGCAGATCGCGGAAGTGCGCGGCGCGTGGCTGCGCGTCAGCGCCGGGTCGGCGGCGGGCTGGGTCTTCGCCGGCAACCTCAGCGAGACCAAGCCCGCGGAAGGCCAGGGCCTCGGCGCGCTGGGCCTGTCCGCCAGCGCCACGACGGCGACCGCCGCGGCCCGCCCGCTCTCGCCCGCGGCCGACGACTACGCGGCCCGCCGTAACCTCACCCAGGCCCGCGATGATCTCAACTGGCTGCTCGCGCAATGCCGGACGTTCACGCCCGCGGCGGTGGACTCCTTCATGAAGGAGCAAAAGAAGGGGGAATACCAATGAGCCCCCGCCTGGTTTCCCTGTGGTTCGCGGCCGGCCTCGCCACATCAGCGTTCGCGTTTGATCTTGGCGGCCTGAGCAAGGCCCTCGGCAACGCCGACAAGCTCAAGAAGGGCCTCGATACCGCGAAGGACGCCACGAAGCTGTTCTCCGGCCTCGGCCCCGAGGAGGAGCGCTCGCTCGGCGACACGGTGGCCCTGGAGATCATCGGCCGCTTCGGCGGCCTGGTGCGGGACGAGGCGGTGATGCGCCGCCTCAACCTGATCGGCGGCGCCCTCGCCCGCTACTCGGCGCGCCCGGACCATCCCTGGCGCTTCGGCCTCCTCAATTCCGACACGGTCAACGCCTTTTCCGCGCCCGACGGCTATGTCTTCATCACCCGCGGGCTCTACCAAATCGTGGCGGATGACGACCAGCTGGCCGCCATCCTCGGCCACGAAATGGCGCACATCACCGGCCGCGACGCCCTGCGCATCATCGAGACCGGCGAGAAGGGCTCCGTGCTCATGAAGCAGGTCGCCATGCGCAGCGGCAACACCCGGGAGGCCGAGGCCTACCTCAATCAGGTGGGGCTCAACACCGAGAAGATCGTGAAGTTTCTGGTCGAGCGGGGCTACAGCCACCCCACGGAGTTTGCCGCGGACCACACCGGCCACGATCTGGCCGCCACCACCGGCTACGCTCCCGGCGGCCTGCGCGCCGTGCTCCTCCGCCTCCAGCAAATCCCCGCCGGCCCGCAGAAGGTGTTTTCCACCCACCCGCCGCTGACCGAGCGCATCAAGCGCTTGTCGGCCGAGGCTCCCGCCGTCCGGCCCGGCCAAAGTGTCGCCCCCGCCGAAAAAAGCGGCCTCACCGCCGCCGCACCGGCCGACGCGGTCGAAAAGCCGGCCTCGCCCGAGGTGGACGATGACGACCGGGCCTTTGCCGAGGCCGCCGAGAAAAAGCCCGCGAAGAAAAAACGCTGAAGCCTCCCGGCTGTTTGCCCAAAACCCGAATCCTGCCGTGGACAAGATCAACCTGGCGGAAAAATTCTCGCTCTTCACGAAACACTGGAGCCCGAAGATCATCGCGGAGCTGAACGGCCAGCACGTGAAGCTGGTGAAGTTCCAAGGACCTTTCGTCTGGCACGCGCATGAACACGAGGACGAGCTGTTCCTCGTCGTGCGCGGCGCGTTCAAAATGGAGTATCGGGACCGCACCGTTGAACTGCAGGCCGGCGACCTGATCGTCGTGCCGCGCGGCGTCGAGCACCGGCCGGTGGCCGAGCATGAGGTCGAGGTAATGCTCTTCGAACCGGCGGCGACCGTGAACACGGGCAACGCCGGCGGCGACAAGACCGTGGCGCAGGCCGACTGGATCTGACGCGCGGACGCGGCCCCGGGGCCGTGGTTACGCGGGCGCGCGAAATTTCGCCGGGCATATTTCCGCCCGCCGCGAAACGCGGGGCGGTCCGTCCCGTCTTGGCCGGCATGAAACACGATCCCTATTTCAAGTATCTCGCAGCCATCATTGCCTTGGGTGTGCTGGTGGCTCTCCTCGATCCCGCTCCCCCGCCGGCCGCCCCGACGGTGGCGGCGGTCGCGGTGCCGGGCGGCCGTTGAGCGCGGGCGGCGGATTCTCTGCCATTGCGCCGCGCGCGGCGGGCCCCCACGTTGGCCGCCTCTCCATGGCCGGCCCGCCCCCCCAACCGTCGCATCCCTGGCGCTGGATTCCCACGCTCTATTTCGCCCAGGGCATTCCCTACGTGGTCGTGATGACGCTCTCGGTCGTCATGTATAAGAACCTCAAGGTTTCGAACACCGACATCGCCCTCTACACCAGCTGGCTCTACCTGCCGTGGGTCATCAAGCCGCTGTGGTCGCCGCTGGTGGACCTGTTCCGCACCAAGCGCTGGTGGATCGTGAGCCTGCAGTTCGTCATCGGGGTGGCGCTGGCCATGATCGCGCTGACCCTGCCGGGGCCGGACTTTTTCCGCTACTCGCTGGCCGTGCTGTGGCTGATGGCCTTCAGCTCGGCCACGCACGACATCGCCGCCGACGGTTTCTACCTGCTGGCCCAGCCCGCGCACGAGCAGGCCGCGTTTGTCGGCGTGCGCAGCACCTTTTACCGTCTGGCGATGATCGCGGGCCAGGGCGGCCTGGTCTATCTGGCCGGCACACTGCAGGACCTCACCGGGGATGTCGCTCGCGCCTGGACCTGGGTGTTTGTGGTGCTCGCGGGGTTCTTCGTGCTGACGGCGCTGTATCACCTGGCCGCGCTGCCGCGGCCCGCCAGCGACGGGCCCGCGCCGCGCGGCGCGGCCTTCGCCACGGGTTATCTCGAGGTATTCGCCGCCTTTTTCCGCAAAAAAGGCATCCGGCTCATCCTGACCTACCTGCTTGTTTACCGGCTGGCAGAGGCCCAGCTGCTCAAGCTGGTGACACCCTTCCTGCTCGACGCCCGTGCCGTGGGCGGCCTCGGCCTGACGACGCAGCAGGTGGGCTTGGTCTATGGCACGATCGGCATCATCGCGCTGACGCTTGGCGGGCTGGCGGGGGGCTATGTCATCTCGCGGTTCGGCCTCAAGCGGATGCTGTGGCCGATGATCATCATCATGCACGCCCCCATCGCGGTCTTCCTCTATCTCGCGGCGGCCCAACCGGAGCACCTGGCCGTGATCGGCACCGCGCTGGCGGTGGAGCAGTTCGGCTACGGCTTCGGGTTCACCGCCTACATGGTTTACATGATGCTGGTGGCCGACGGGGAACACAAGACGGCGCACTACGCGCTTTGCACGGGCTTCATGGCCCTGGGCATGATGCTGCCCGGCATGGCCGCCGGCTGGATCCAGGACCATCTCGGCTACCCGCTGTTTTTCCTGTGGGTCTGCGTGGCGACGCTCCCGTCGTTCGCGGCGACGGCGTTCCTGCAGGTGGACCCGGCGTTCGGGAAAAAATCCTGACCGGCGTCAGTCCGCCCGCAGCACGGGGAAACCGTGCTGGCGGAGCGCGCGGTGCAACGCGCGGATGTGCGCGTGGTCGCGGGTCTCGACCGTGCAGACGGCGTTCACCGCCGAGACGTCGGGGCCGCTGAAGGCGCGGTCGTGCTCGATGTCCTTGATGCTGGCGCCGCTCGCCGCCACGACCCGCGTGAGCTCGGCGAGCCCGCCCGGCCGGTCGCTGATGACGGCGGTGAAGCGCGTGAGGCGGCCGTCATGCACGAGGCCCTTCTCGATGACGCGGCTGAGGATGGCGGGGTCAATGTTGCCGCCGCAGACGGTGAGCACGACCTTCTTGCCGCGCAGCCCGGGCAGCAGGCCGGCCATGAGCGCGGCCAGCGGGGCGGCGGCCGCCCCCTCGACGACGGTCTTTTCCAGCTCGACCATGCGGAGGATGGCGAGGGCGATCCAGTCCTCGGACACGCGCACGACCTGGTCCACGCGGGTGCGCGCCAGCTCGAAGGCGTTGCCGCCGACCTTGAGCACGGCGAGGCCGTCCGCCAGGGTGGCGCGGCGCGGGATGGAGACGGGACGCCGGGCCTTGAGCGCGGCGGTGAAGCTGGCGGTGGCGACCGACTCGACGCCGATGACCTTCAGGCGCGGCTTGAGCGCCTTGGCCGCGACGGCCAACCCCGCCACGAGCCCGGCCCCGCCGATGGGGCAGACGAGGGCGTCGGCGTCGGGCACCTGCTCGAAAATCTCGAGGGCCATCGTGCCCTGCCCGGCGATGATGGCGGGATGATCGAAGCCGTGGATGTAGGCCAGGCCCTCGCGGTCCGCCAGCGCGTCGGCGTGGGCGCGCGCCTCGGCAAAATCCTTCCCCGCCACGATGACGCGGGCGCCGAGCCGCTTGCAGGTGCTGACCTTGATGAGCGGGGCGTAATCGGGCATGACCACCGTCACCGGCACGCCGAGCAGCCGGCCGTGATAGGTGAGGCCGAGCGCGTGGTTGCCGGCGGAGGCGGCGATGACCCCGCGCTTTTTCTGCGCGGGCTCCAGCTGGAGCAGCGCGTTGCGGGCGCCGCGCTCCTTGAACGAGCCGGTGCGCTGGAAGTTGTCGAGTTTGCAGTAAACGCGCGCCCCGGTGATCTCGGACAGCGGGATCGATTCGGGGCAGGGCGACACAATCACGCCGCCGGCGATGCGGCGGCGGGCGGCGCGGATGTCTGCGAGGGCGACGGAGGGGGTGGTTTTAATGACGCGGTTCTAGCGCTTGTCGCGGCGCGAGCAAGCCCGCTCCCACCGCCTTCAGGTCAACCAGTCCCGGTGGCGCCCAGAGCCCGTCATTCTGAACGAAGTGAAGAATCCAGTGAAGCGCGATTCGCTGGCGCGCGAACTGAATGCTGATGGATTCCTCGCTCCGCTCAGAATGACAAGCCAAGGCTTAGAGCCTATCCGAACAACCCGTTCCCGGCAGCCTGGTTTTCTGTAGCGGCGGTCTATGACTGCCGTCGAGCCTGGTGTGGTGATCGTTCGGCGGTCATAGACCGCCGCTACAGGACAGACCGTTCTTCGGATAGGCTCTTAAACGCCTTACCTGCCCTTCTTCCGCTTGCCGGCGGGCTGGTCGCCCATGAACGCCTTGAGCGCGGCTTGCTTTTCGGCGTCGTTCAGCTGCCCGTCGCCATCGGCGTCGAATTTCTTCACCTGGGCGGCGCGGAACTTTTCCGCCGCGGCCTGCTCGCTCTCGTTGAGCTGGCCGTCCCCGTCCTGGTCGAAGCGCTTGAGGGCCAGGTCGCGGAATTTGCCGACCCCGCCGTTCTTCTCGATCATCTCGCGGGCCTTCTCCGCTTCGGCGCGCTCGGCGTCGTTGAGCTGGCCGTCGCCATCCTTGTCGAAACGCTTGAGGAGCTGCTTGCGGCGCGGGCCGTCGCCGCCGCCGCCTTCCTGGCGCATCGCGGCATGGGCTGCGGCCTTCTCCTCGTCATCCAGCCGGCCGTCCTTGTTCTGGTCGAAGCGTTTGATGAGCTCGCGGTGCCGGGCCTTCATCCCGCCACCGGCGGGCGGCGGGGGCTGCGCGGTGGTCATTTCAGTCCGGGCTAAAGCCGGGGCCGCGAGCAGGGTGGCGGCCAGAAGCGCGAGCGAAACGGAGCTGGTTTTCATGCGGACAGGGATATAGGGGTGACGTTGCCTAGACAAGACGCGCCGCCCCCTCCACGGTTACGGCTCCGTCGCCCTCCATCATGTATCAGGTCACCTTCTCCGAACAAAGCATGCGCGAGCTGAACCGGCTCGACAAACTGGCCCAGCTGGAAGCCATCGAGCCGATCAGCCAGATCCGCCCGGCCGACCTCGCCCACCCGCGCGAGCCGCTGGGCAAGTTCCACCGCGGCGGCAAGGACTTCTACCGGCTGCGGGCCGGCGATTTCCGCTTCTACTTCGAGGTGCAGGGGGAGACGCTCCACACCCACTACATCCTGCACAAATCCTCGCTGGAGGACGCCCTTTTCCGGATGAAGCTGCCGGTGAGCGAAAAGCAGCTCTTCGAGCAGGACTCGAAGTTCTGGAAATACCTCGAAAGCCTCACCAAGTAATCCCGCCCCGCCGACATGCCCGACCTCGAGCAGCGCGACAACCCCTACAACGTCACCACGGCCAGCCGGATTTATTTCCTGCCGAACCTGATGACGGCGGGGAATCTTTTCTGCGGCTTCGTGGCTGTCATCAAGTGCATCCAGGCGCGGCTGCTGACCGACGCCGGCGAGTATGCGCGCGAATACGCGCTGCTGCATCCCGGCGGCGGCTCCACCGCGCTCGAGCTCTACACGCAGGCGGTCTGGTTCATCCTGCTCGCCGTCGTGTTCGACTCCCTGGACGGCCGCCTCGCCCGGTGGGGCGGGCGCACCTCGCTCTTCGGGGCGGAGTTCGATTCGCTCGCCGACGTGGTCTCCTTCGGCATGGCGCCGGCGCTGATGGCGTTCTTCCTCATCCTGGCGCCGCGCGAGGAATACCAGTGGTTCCGCGAGCTCGGCTGGTTCATCGCGTTCATCTACTTGCTCTGCGGCGCCGTGCGCCTGGCGCGGTTCAATGTCATCACCAACCCCCTGCTCCATCGCGCGGAGGCGGAATCACACAAGGACTTCGTCGGGCTGCCCATCCCCGCCGCCGCCGGCATGGTGGCCTCGCTGGTGCTCCTGCTCGTCAACCTGGCCAAGACCGACCGCGAGTTGCGCCAGCTCACCGTCACGCTGCCGCTGCTCCTCCTCCTCGTGGCCTTCCTGATGGTCAGCACCATCCGCTATCCCAGTTTCAAGCAGATCAATTGGGAGACCAAGACCCGCTTCCGCACCTTCGTGCTCGTGGTCATCATCGCCGCCTTGGTGGTCAAGATGCGCGAGGTCGCGCTCGTGTTCCTCTTTCTCGGCTACATCGCCTACGGCCTTTTCGCCCATTACCAGCGCGGCGTGCGGCATGCGCAGATGCGGGCTCTGCGCCGGAAGGTTGTGAAGATGAAGCAGGGAAGTTCTGAATAACTTTCTCCTGTGAGCAACCCAGGGGTTATTCGCGCTTGTTCAGGACTGGTTCACAGGTTCGCCGGCGGCGGTTTTCACTCGGAAACGCCGGGGTTATCCGGATAAACCGCCCCCATAATAATACGGATACTTTTCATTATTGTATCTCTCTCCAATCACCCTTTGTTAGTTAAAACCACCCACCCCGATTTCCGCCCGATGAAATTCAAGATCAACCGCGACCACTTCAGCAACGGCCTGGCCCAGGTCCTCAACGTCGTGGGCTCCAAGGCGGCCATGCCCATCCTGAGCAACGTGCTGATCGAGGCCGAGAAGGACCACATCTCGCTCACCACGACCAATCTCGACCTGGGCATCCGCTGCAAGATCAAGGCCGAGGTCAAGGAAGGCGGCACCGTCACCCTGCCCGTCAAGCGCCTGGCCACCATCGTGCGCGAGCTGCCGAACGTGGATGTCTCGTTCGATGCCAATGCTTCCCACCAGGTGAAGATTGCCTCCGGCGGCTCCAACTTCCGCATCATGGGCATCGGCGCCGAGGAGTTCCCCAAGCTGCCAACCTCCGGCGACGACAAGGCCTACACCCTCGAACAGGGCGAGCTCGCCACCATGCTGAGCAACGTCTCCTACGCCCAATCGACCGACGAGACCCGCTACATCCTCAACGGCGTCTATTTCAACTTCAAGGACGGCAAGCTGGCGCTCGTCGCCACCGACGGCCGCCGCCTCGCCATGGTCAGCAAGGAAATGACCGTGCCCGCCGCCAGCGCCGGCGCGATCATCCTGCCCGCCAAGACCGTGGCCGAGCTCCTCCGCCTGCTCGGCAAGGGCGAGAAGCTGAAGATCGCCTTCAACGAGCGGCACGCCGCCTTCCAGATCGACACCGGCAAGGACGCGGGCGGCCTGACGGACAACATCTATCTCTTCTCCAAGGTCGTCGAGGGCAACTACCCGAACTACCAGCAGGTGATCCCCAAGGAGACCCACCAGCGCATCAAGCTGGAGCGCGAGCTGTTCCTGGAATGCGTGCATCGCGCCGCCCTCGTCACCTCCGAGAAATCCAACTCCGTCAAGGTCAAGGTCACCGCCAACCTGCTGGAAATCACCGCGTCGTCCCCCGACTTCGGCGAGGCGCACGAGTCCATGGCGATTTCCTACAGCGGGCCGGACCTGCAGGTGGCGTTCAACCCCCAGTTTGTCATGGATCCGCTCCGCGCCCTGACCAAGGACGAGGTCTTCTTCGAGTTGAAGGACGAGGTCAGCCCCGGTGTCTTCAAGACGCTGGAGAGCTTCGTGTGCGTCATCATGCCCGTGCGGCTGAGCTGAGCCCCGGGCGGGCCCGCCCGCCCCCACCCGGACCATGCCGGAACCCATCCTCCTGTTTCTTTCCCCGGCCGCGGCGGTGTTCTTGCTGCTGTTCTACATCAACCTGCGCGTGGCCTCGCCGGTGCTGGCGATTCCGATCCGCTGGCTGCGCTGGATCCTGTTTGCACTGTTCGCCGCACAGGCCAACGCGCAGCTCGGATGGATTGACCGGCCGTTCTGGACCGTGGCCGCCGCCGTGTTCCTGCTGTGGTTCCTGCTCGAGTCCGGTTTCAACTGGCTGAAAGTCAGCGCCATCAGCCTCAGCCCGATGCCGCTTTTTCCGCGCTATGTCGTGAACACCGGCGGGGATGAGTGGCCCACCCAGCCCCGGCTGCTCAAGGTCCGCGACTGGCTGCGCGACAACCGGTTCACCCCCGTGCAAGCCCTCAAGGCCGAGTTGGGCGGCGGGGTCTGGCTCCGCACCTCGGTGTATCAGAGCCACGACGACACGCTGCGGCTGCACGTGCTTTTTGTGCCCCAGGAAAACGGCGCCCTCACGGTTTGCTTCAGCCTGGCCACGCAGACCGCCGCCGGTCGCCGCCACGTGACCGACAATCTCTACATTCCCTTCGGCGGTTTTTATCCCGAAAGCTGGCACGTGGAGCGCCACCCCTGGTGCCGCCGCCTCGCCAAGCTGGTGGCCCGGCATCTCGCCCGCGTGCGCCAAACCGGGGAAACCGCGCGGGCTTGGACCATCCAACCGATCGACGACATCAACCAACAGCAGCAACAGATGGAAATCATCAACACCCAGCTGGGCTACCTGCTGCCACATGCCGAGCGCGAGGAATACGGCAAGATCACGCCGGAGGGCCGCTTCCGCATCTGGAAGGAGGCCTGGCTGCTGGATTATTTCGGCCTCGCCGGCCGGTATCAGTGACCTGGCCTTGGGGTGGAACGCGACCTCCGGGCGCGTTTTCCGGCAGTCAAACCCCGGTGAAATCCCGCCGGGAATCAAAAAGGGCTCGTATCACCGCCCTTTCCGGCTAACCCGTAAGCCATGCCACTGTTCGCCGTCACCGCTTGGGAGAAGATTCAGACGATGCCCCCGGCCATCTGGCTGAAGATCGGCATCGCGATCGGGGCCTTTGTCCTGACGATTTTTCTTTTCCGCCGCGTGATGAAGATGAACAAAATCATCGCCAGCATCGTGGTCTTCGTGGTCGGCACCGTCGTGTTTTTTTCCTGGGTCTACAACCGCAACGAGCCGAAGTTCATGACCCCGATCGTGGAGCGCATCGCCCCCTTCTTCCCGAGCGCCGGAGCCTACACCGCCAAGCAGGGCACGCAACCCAAGCCCTGATAGTCAACAGGCTGGGTTATTATACGCTTCGCCCTTTTTCGCCGGGGTTCCGGGGCGTTTGGATCGGCCGCAGAGGTAAGCGGCAATATTACACGTTTCGCGGCTAAAAACAGGTTGGTCTTTGGCCTCCGGGCGGCTAGGTCTGGAGCCACACCCATGGCCAAAACGCACTCTGACATCGGACTCATCGGCCTCGCCGTGATGGGTCAGAATCTCGCCCTCAACATCGCCGACCACGGCTTCCGGATTTCGGTCTACAACCGCACCACCGAGAAGACCGACAAGTTCGTCGCCGAAAACCCGCACACCCCGGGCGGCCTCGTCGCCACCAAGACCCTCCAGGAATTCGCGGCCTCCCTGGCGAAGCCGCGCAAGGCCATCATCCTCGTCCAAGCCGGCAAGCCGACCGACGCCGTGATCGACGGCCTCGCCGCCGTCTTCGAGCCGGGCGACATCATCATCGACGGCGGCAACGCGCTCTGGACCGACACCATCCGCCGCGAGAAGGCACTCCGCGAAAAAGGCCTGCGTTTCATCGGCTCCGGCGTGTCCGGCGGCGAGGAAGGCGCGCGCTTCGGCCCGTCCCTCATGCCCGGCGGCGAGTTCGCCGCGTGGCAGGAATTAAAGCCCATCTGGGAGGCCGTCGCCGCCAAGGTTGACGCCAAGACCGGCAAGCCCATCCCCGGCGCCGCGCCCGGCAAGCCCGTGACCGGCGGCGTGCCCTGCACGACCTACATCGGCGAGAACGGCGCGGGCCATTACGTGAAGATGGTCCACAACGGCATCGAGTATGGCGACATGCAGATGATCTGCGAGGCCTACGCCCTCATGTCCGGCCTGCTCGGCCTCAAGCCCGCCGAGATGGGCGCGATCTTCTCCGAGTGGAACACTGGCGCGCTCGACAGCTTCCTCATCGAGATCACCGCCGACATCCTCAAGCAGAACGACCCGGCCTCGAAAAAGAAGAAACCCTTCGTCGACGTCGTCCTTGATACCGCCGGCCAGAAGGGCACGGGCAAGTGGACCTCGACCAACGCCCTCGACATGGGCGTGCCCGCCCCGACCATCGCCGAGGCGGTGTTCGCCCGCTGCATCTCCGCCATCAAGGACGAGCGCGTCGCCGCGGCCAAGATACTCAAGGGCCCGGGCAAGAAATACCGCGGCGCAAAGAAAGCCCTCATCCAAGCCATCCACGACGCGCTCTACTGCTCGAAGATTTGCTCCTACGCGCAGGGCTTCCAGCTCATGCGCACCGCCCAGCAGGAATACGGCTGGAAGCTCAACTTCGGCGAGATCGCCCAGATTTTCCGCGGCGGCTGCATCATCCGCGCCGCCTTCCTGCAGAAGATCACCGAGGCCTATGCGCGGAAACCCGACCTCGCGAACCTGCTCCTTGACCCGTATTTCAACAGGACGGTGAAGAAGGCGCAGGCCAACTGGCGCAAGGTCGTGTCCCTCGCCGCCGAGTGCGGCGTGCCGGCCCCGACCTTCTTCTCCGCCCTCGCCTACTACGACAGCTACCGTGCCGCCCGCCTCCCGGCCAACCTGCTCCAAGCCCAGCGCGACTACTTCGGCGCGCACACCTACGAGCGCGTGGACCAGCCGCGCGGCAAATTTTATCATGTCGATTGGCCCGAACCCACGCGGCCCCAGCTCGAGGTCTGAGCGGGCGTCCGCCGCCCGGGAAAATTGAATATCCCCCGGCCGGCCGGCGTCTCACCCGCATGAACCTCGGCCGAATCCTCCTGCTTGGCGGTCTGTTGGTGGCGTCAGCGACCGCCCAGAATAACTCACGCGACCGTCACGAGCCCTCCCGGGATCGTGACCCCGGGCGCGAACGCGGCCCGCGGGTCATCCTATATCAGGACACGGAGTATCGCGGCGACCGGCTCGTGCTTTATCCCGGGGATTCCTTGGACAACCTCTCCGGCCAAACCTTCCCCGGCGGAGCCAAGCTCAATGACGGCATCTCCTCCATTCGCGTCGAGGGCGGGGCCGAGGTCTATGTGCACGCCGACGCCCGGTTTCGCGGCGCGGTGCTCCGCCTGACGGAAAGCGCCCGCAATCTCACCGGCCGCCTGCTGCCCGGCAGCGCGACCACCAGTTGGAACGACCGGATCTCCTCGCTGCGCGTCGAACTGCGCCGGCGCGACGAACCCCGGGCGGAGCCCGAGGTGATCATCCAGCGCGCTTATCTCGACCTGCTGGGGCGCGAGCCGGACCCCACCGGCCTCCGCGACTACCGCAGCCTGATCATCGATCAGGGCTGGAGCGAACGCATGGTGCGCGACAACATCCGCCGCGGCGACGAATACCGCCAGGACGGCGCGGAGCGAATCGTGCGGCGCGCCTACCGCGATGTGCTGGGCCGCGAGGTGGATCCCGAGGGCCTGCGCCATTTCCGGCAGCAGTTGTTGGAAAGGAATTGGACCGAGGGCGACGTGCGTGATGCCCTGCGCCGCAGCGACGAATACAAGAAGACCCAAGCGGTCCCGCCGCCCGGCGAACCGCCCCGCGACCAACCGAATCGCTAGGGCGTGTATTCAAACCACCGGAAAATCAGCCAACCTCCACAAGGCCATCGAATATTAACCGACGCCCGAACCATCGAAACCGTCATCCTGAGCCGTGCGAAGGATCCATCGGCGCGCACGCTGACGGTCATCTTGCTGGATTCTTCACTGCGTTCAGAATGACAATCCGGGTTTGAATACACACCCTAGGCGAACATGCGATGGGCCAAGTGCCGCGCGGGCCTTGACAGAATGTTTTTCGGGGCTATCGGTAGACGCGACACGATGATTTCGTTCCACCAACAGTCGCACCGACCGAATCACGGGGCTCCGGGTATCTTCCCGGGCACGCCCGGTGCTGCGACTGCTTGCGTCTGAGGGTTTGATCACCCGGCCGGGACGCTCGCAAAGCGGACACCGGGGTAAATCAGGGGCGCTCGTTTCGCCCCGCCGGACCTTGTCCGCCCTTCCGCGCGATCTTGTCCCAATGCCTGATCCGCCCGTGTCCGCTCACACCCGGACCCATTCGCCCCCCGGTCGGCGAGCCACCCCTAGACGACAGAGACATGAATCAGAGAAAATTTGGCCGCACCAACCTGCCCGTGTCCGAGCTTTGCCTCGGCGCCATGCAGTTTGGCTGGCTGACCAACGACGAAACCTCCCGCGCCATCCTCGACGCCTATCGCGCCGCGGGCGGCAATTTCATCCAGACGACCACCTGTGGTCCGGCCCCCGCCGGGCCCGGGCTCTGCCGTTCGGAAGAGATCGTGGGCGCCTGGCTGCAGGACAACCCGCGCGCCCGCGACGGCCTGGTGCTTTCGACGCGCCTGCGGCTGGCCCGCCCGGGGCCCGGCCACCCCTCCGGACTCGCCGACTCCATTCGCCGCCAGTGCGAGGAATCGCTGCGCCGGCTCCACACCACGCACCTTGACCTACTGGTCATCGAGTGGAGCGAGGCGCTCCTGCCGATGGATGAAGTCCTCGGTTCCATCGATAATCTCGTGACAGCCGGCAAGCTCCGCTACGTGGGCGCGGCCGGGTTTCCGGTGTGGCGCTTCATGGAATCGCTCGGCCGCTCGGCCCGGCGCGGCGGCAGCCGGCTGGAATCACTCCAGGCGGACTATTCGCTGCTGGAACGCGTCCCGTTTGAGCCCGACGCGATGGACCTCGCCCGCGAATACCGGGTGGCGCTCCTCGCGCAGTCCCCGCTGGCCGGCGGCTTCCTCACCGGCTTCTACCACCTGGCGCCGTCCCCCGAGACGGCGCGGACACGGCGCCTGCGCGAGCGTTACGGCAACGTGCGGGGACACGCGGTTCTGGCCGCCTTGGGCGAGATCGCCGCCGAGCTCGGTGCGACCAGCGCGCAGGTGGCGCTCGCCTGGGTGCTCACCCGCGACGGCGTCACCGCGCCGCTGCTCGGCTTCCTCGCGCCCGAGCAGGTGCGGGAAGCGGCGCAGGCCACCGAGATGAGCCTGAGCCCCGGGCATCTTGATTGCCTGGAGACGGCCGCCCGCCGCCAACCCGGCCCCATTGAAAACTCCTTCGCTGAAATCACCTCATCCTAAACCCCAATAAAACAACATGAATACAACGAACATCTACATCTCCTCCCATGACCATCGCCTGCTGAGCCACCTGATCGTCGGCGTCAGCGGCAAGAACGACACCATCGACCGGCTGCGCGGCGAACTCGCCCGCGCCATCGTGCTCGACGCAACCGCCGTGCCGGCGACCGCCGTCGGCCTCAACAGCCGCGTGGAACTCGAGGATCTCGACACGGGCGAGCACGAAACCTACGTGCTCACCCTGCCCGCGGCTGCCGATCCCGATCAGGCCCGCATCTCCGTGCTCGCGCCCGTTGGCACCGCCTTGCTCGGCTACCGTGTGGGCGACGAGATCGCGTGGCCTACTCCCGGCGGCATCCGCCGGCTCAAGTTGCACCAGGTCACCCGCGAACCGGCGACCCCGCCGCCGGCGGCGGGCTGAGGTGCACCAGTCGCGTCTTGCCAAAATCCAGCACGGCAAAATCAGCCGCCGGGCGGATCAGGCGCCCAAGTCTCGCTCCATCGCGGCCCGCGCAGAGTCGATCTCACGCAGCTCGTCGCGCAGATCCAGCTCGATGTCCAGCGCCGCAGCGAGCGGTGCCAGCGCGGCCATCCATTCCAACCGACGGATCGCGATCCGGCGTGGGCGCTGCTGCAGGGAAAGCAGGGCCTGCGCCCAGACGGCGGTCACCAGCTCCTCCCAAGGCCGGGCGGGCGGGGCGAGCTGCATGGCGTAGATGTAGCCCGTCTGGCCATCCGCCAGCAGGCCCAGCCGCGGAAAATACGGCCGGCCCCCGTCCGAGGTGGGTGTCGCCGCAAGGAAAATGTCGAATTCCAGCACGCCGCGATTGTTGAGCGACTTTTTCCGGATCGACTCCCACCCGGTCGGCAGCCTGATCGGTGCCGGTGCCGCCGGCGGGGACAGTTGCCACTGTCGCCACTCCACCTGGCCGTCGGCCAGCGGCCCGCGCAGTGCCGCAGCCACCGAGACGGTGGGCAGCAGGCTGCCGTCGGCCTCACAGGGCCGGAAGAATCCGGGGTTTGCGCGCGCCAGCGCGGCGCAGGCCAGCGTCGCGCGGAGGCCACAGGTCAAGGCGAGGGCCTCGGCTTCATCCAGAAACCACGGAAACCAGCCGGGAACGTGGCTGCGAAAAGAGGGCCAGGCCTGGCGCGCGCGCGACGGCGGGCGGTGATCCAGCGCCGCCAACACCGCCAGGTCTTCCTGGGCTAGCTCGCGCTTGGAGCCCCAGTCGAGCAGCAGCGCATCCTGGAGGAACATCAGCTCGCGCGGATCGCAGTCGGGGGTGCCAAGGGCGGGCGCGGTCTTCAGGAGAAAACGCAGGCCGTTCTCGCCGCGGTAGAGCGCCAGGCCGAAGACCTGTCCCGCCGCGCCGAGCACCGACGGAAACCAAGGCCGGCCCTCCTCGTCGATCAGCGCAAACACATCCTGGTCTTCCAGCCAGGTCCAGGGAGCCGCCGTGCGGAACTCCGTCGCCGCGGCGAGCAGACCGCGCCAGACCGGCAGCGGGACGGCAGGAGGTTTGGGTTGGTGGGAGGGCACGCGGATATTTTAACCCAGCTTCCGTTGCGCCTGCGCCCAGTAGTCCAGCAGCGCGCGGAAATCCTGCTCCTTGGTGCGGCTGTGGATGACGTAGTCGTAGGAGTTGCGCTCCGCCAACTCGAACTCGGCGCTCTGCATGCGCCGTTCCAGTTCCTCCGCGCTCACCGGGCCGCGGCCCTGCAGGCGCTCGCGCAGCACCTCGAGCGAGTCCGGGGCGACAAAAATGGTGACGAGCCGCGATTGGAGCAGCGGGATTTTCTCCGCTGCGGCGCGGACGCTGCGCACGCCCTGCACGTCGATGTTCATCACCAGGCTCGCGTGCGGCAGGCGGTCGAGCACGGCGGACTTGAGCGTGCCGTAGCGGTATTTGCGGTGCACCCAGGCCCACTCGAGAAAGGCGTCCGCCGTGAGCTTCGCATCGAATCCGGCCTCGGAGAGGAAATGGTAATCGCGGCCGTCCTGCTCATTGGGTCGTGGCGGTCGGGTCGTGGCGGTGATGACGCGCTCGAAGCCCGGCACCTCGCGCACCAGGCGGTCGCACAGCGTGCTTTTGCCGACGCCGGCGGGGCCGGCCAGGATGAGCAACGCGGTCTGGGTCGGCGCGGCGGCGGACATGTTCAGTAGGTGAAGGCCGCGGCGGTCGTCGTCAGGCCGTAGGCCAGCAGGAGCGCTCCGGCCAGCCGCACGCGGGCCGGGCGCAGAAAGAGCCACTCAAAAAAATCCCGCAGCCGGTAGGGCGCGGCGGCCAGATAGACGGCGAGCGCGAGGCCAAGATAGACGGCGGTGACCATCAGGAGCCGCTGCGGGTGCTGGTATTCCATGTAGGCGGCGTAAAGCAGCGGCTCGGCGGCCAGCAGCATCAGCACGCACAGGCCGCGCACGGCAAGGAAGTCCGGCGTGTAGATGAAGGCCAGCACGGCGAGCACTCCGAAGCCGATCATCACCGGGGTCGGGGTCTTGAAGAAAATCAGGTCGGCCTCGTTGAGCTGGGACAGCCGCCAGAGGAACCAGGCGGCGCCGGCCCCGAAGAACAGCCACGCGCCGCGGTTCGAGCGCGGCAGAGCCTTCGCGGTCGAGCCGACCAGCGAGTTGGGCCAGAGCAGGAGCGCGCCGAGCAACGCGAGAAACAGGCCGGGCAGCAGGGTGGCGAGGAAAAGGGACATAAAAATCGTTCTCTTTCTCCTACTCGTTCTCTTTCTCCACAAGCCCAGAACCATAGGCGGCGCCGTCTTCTCGAATCTCGCTCGAGAACCGGGCAATAAGGCCGGCTATGAGGGATACCGCGCCCAACAGGATAATTTTTCCCTGGGCGGCTTCCGCGGCAGAAAGGGTGTTTCGCGCAACCAGCACGTCCAGGCAAGCCGTGCACTCCACCGCCGATCCGCGAGCAATGTCGAGATAGCGGCAGCGATCAGGGTGGGACCGCTTGCCGTTTCCCTCCGCGATATTGAGCGCTATGCTGGTGCTGGCCCGGTCCAATTGATCGCGGGCAGCGAGTTTCGCCGGGAGTTTTTCTATGATCGGCCCCACCCAGCCCACGAATCGAAGCGCCTCTTGATAGGCGCGAAGCTTTTCGTGGTCGAATTGCGGCGTCATGGGAGAACGAGAAAGAGAACGAGGAAAGAGAAAGATTAGTTTTCCGCTCCGGCCAGCGCGAGCGAGCCATAAAGCACCGCCGTGGAAACGCGCTCGATTTTCACCGGCACGAGTTCGCCCACGAGCCGCGGGTCGGCGTCGAAATGGACGATGCGGTTGCCGCGGGTGCGGCCCATGAACCGCCGGCCCTTCTTGTCCGGCCCCTCGACCAGCACCTCCTGCGTGGTGCCGAGCAGCGTGGCGTTGCGGCGGTCGGAGTTGGCCGCCAGCAGGCTGAGCAGTTCCTGGTTGCGCGCCTCCTTCACCTCGTCGGGGATCTGGTCGCCCATCTCCGCGGCCGGCGTGCCGCTGCGGATGGAATACTTGAAAATGTAGGCCATGTCGTAGTTGCAGGACGCGAACAGGTCGCGCGTCTGCGCGAATTCCTCCTCGGTCTCGCCCGGGAAGCCGACAATCACATCGGTCGAGAAATACATGTCGGGCCGCACGGCGCGCAGGGCGGACACGATCTCGAGGTAGCGTTCGCGGGAATAGGGCCGGTTCATCGCCTTCAGGATGCGGTTCGACCCCGACTGGAGCGGCAGGTGCACATACTCGCAGAGTTTTTCGAGGCGGCCATAGGCCTGGATCAGATCGTCCTTGAACCCGCGCGGGTGCGGCGAGGTGAAGCGGATGCGCTGGAGGCCGGGAATGGCGTTCACGCGCTCGAGCAACTGCACGAAGGGCGTGATGCCGCCGGTGTGGGCGTAGTCGCGCCGGCCGTAGCTGGTGACGATCTGGCCGAGCAGCGTGATCTCCTTCACGCCGCGTTCCGCCAGTTGCGCGCACTCGCGCACGATGTCGTCCATCGGCCGCGAGCGCTCGTCGCCGCGGGTCTTCGGGACGATACAGAAGGCGCAGTCCATGTTGCAGCCCTGCTGGATGGAGACGAAGGCCGACACCTGTTTATCCTCCAGCACGTGGTCGCGGATGGTGTTCTGCGAGCCGGTCTCCTCGGCGATGTCCACGATGCTCGCGCCGATGGGCACGCCGGCGGCCTGCGCGGCGCGGAGGTTATCCAGGTAGTCCGGCACCTGGTGAAATTTCTGCGTGCCGACGATGAGGTCGAGGTCGGGCAGGCGGTCGAGCAGGTCGGCGCCGCGGTTCTGCGCCATGCAGCCGAGGATACCGAGGATGAAGTCCGGCTGCTTTTTCTTGCGGGCGGCGAGGTGCGCGGCCTTGCCGATGGCCTTCTGCTCGGCGGCATCGCGGACACTGCACGTGTTGAGCAGCAGGATGTCGCAGTTGTCCTCATCCGGCACGATGCGATAGCCGCGGCCGCGCAGCAACGCCGCGACCGCCTCGCTGTCGCGCTCGTTCATCTGGCACCCGTAAGTCTTGATGTGGACCCGGTTCATGTGGTGGGACTCGTCGCGCCGGGGCCCGAGGGGCGAAGGCGGATGGGTCTAACTACCCGCCCGCCCCGCCCGGTCAACGCGGGAAACCATCGGAGGCCGGCTAGCAACGAACCCCCGCAGCCTTGGCCAAACGAAGCTGGTTGGCGTCGAAGCTCACGAAGCGCCTGGGCGCGGCCAGGCGGGCGTGGGCGACATGCAGGATGTCAAAGGATTGATGCCCGCCGGCCACTGTATGCGCCAAGGAAAGCCGGTCGGCCTCGCGGACGATCTCCTGGAGCGGTATTTCGCTCAGCCGCCAGCGCCCGGCGGCGCGGTCCTCGGCCAACGCCTCGAGTGTCCGGGCCGCATCCCCGCCCGGCAGCAGACCGCGCCACTCGGCGAAGCGCAGCGCGTTGCCGAGCTCAAATTCGTTCAGCGGCGAGAGCAGCAGGGGCTGGCCGGATTTTCCGAGCAGGGCCAGGGCCTTCGCCGTGTGGGCATCATGTCCGTAGAGCGAGAAAAGGAAACTGGTGTCGGCGCAGAGCATGAAGACTCACCAATCACCTTGGCTGGCCTGCTGCAACTTGGCGCTGGTCGTCGCCGATAACGGCCTGCCGGTGCGGGGCAGGCGCCCGGCGGCGCTGGCGGCCCAGTCAACCCGGCCCGCGCCTGGATGGGCCGGCACAAGACGGGCCACGACGCGGCCCCGGCGGGAAATCGAGATTTCCTCGCCCGTTTCCACCCGGCGGAGAAGCTTGGCGTAGTCATTGCGCAGGGCGCGCACAGTGGTCGTCTGCATTGTGCTACACAAAATGTAGCACAAGAGGACCAAGTCAAGCCGGTGCCGGCGACCTTGCGCTGGGGACCCAACGAGGCCAAGGTGCCCCATGACCAGTCGATTCATTTTCTTGGGCGCGATGTTTTTCCGACTGACGGTGACGGGTTCGGCGACCGCGCCCGAGGCCTTGCTGATCATCGCCGGCGACCAGCACTCGGCCTACGAGCGCACGGCGCAGGTGGTCGCGGCGGTGGACCGGCTGAAGGCCGGGCACCCCGGCCTCCCCCTGGCCATCCTGCTCAACGGGGACACGCTCGAATACGGCAATGTCGTCGCCCGCCGCAGCGCCGGCGCGGTGGACTTCGCGATGTTCGCCGCCCTCGCCCGCCGCGCCCCGACCATCGTTAACGTGGGCAACCATGAGCCGGAGTTCTACGATCTCGCGGCCACGGTGGCGCGGCTCCGGGCCACCGGCGTGGCTGTCGTCAGCAACATCACGGATCGGTCCACCGGCCAGCCCTGCGCCCCGGCCTCGGTGAAGGTTGCCCTCGGGCACACCGACGCCGTGGTTGTCGGCTTGGCGACGGACAATCTCTCGACCTATCGCGTGGCTGTGCGGCCCACGCTGGACTTGTCGGATCCGGTGGTCTGGGCCCGGCGCAACCTGCCCGCGCTGTTCGCCGGCGCCGCCCTGCCGATCGTGCTGAGCCACGCCGGCATCAAGGCCGATCGCGGCATCCTGCCGCTCGTGCCGGCGGGCACCCTCTACGCCGGGGCGCACGACCACCAGCGCTTCATCCACCCCTTCGCGCACGGCCTCTACGTCCACTCGGGCTCGTGGAATGAATACCTCACGCTCGCGTGGCTGCATCGTGATGCAGACGGTGCGCCGCATTGGAAGGTGGAACAGATTCGCGTGGCCCCCGACAGCCCGGCGGACCCCGAGCTCGCCGCGCTCATCAAAGAAACCCGCGCGAAATACCTCACGCCCGAGGACACGGCGGTCATCGGGCACACGGCGGCGGCCCTCGGGCCCGCCGAGGCGGCGCGGTTCGTGGTGGCGGCGTTGCGCCAGGCCGCCGGGGTGGACGCCGCCTTCATCGGCAACACGACCTTCGGCGCCGGCCTGCCGGCGGGCGATGTCACCCGCGAGGAGTTCGACGCCTGTGTGCGCTTCGACGGTGCGATCTTCACCGCCGCGGTGGACGGGGCGCGGCTGCGGGAACTCCTGGCCGCCGGCAACCTCGGGCCCGAGTCCCCGTTCGAGTTGCGGCGCGGCGAATTTTCCTTTGCCGACGGCCCGGCCGATCTGGATTCCACGAAAACCTACCGCATCGCGACCACCGACTGGGGCGCGAAGAACACGGCGCGGTATTTTGGCGACCCCGCCATCAGCTGGCGCGAGCAACCGGGCCTGAAGCTGAAGGCCGCCGTGCTCCCGACGCTCGCATTGCCCGCGACGGCACGCCCCGCCGCCCCGTGATGGTCCCCGGCGCGCGGGCCGCCCGGCCGCGCCGCGCGGCATCCGCAAAACCGCCTCGCTTCGGGAGCGCGGATGCCTTTGCTGGCAGCCCATGGGATTCTTCGACCGCAAGCCAGCCGACCAGCCAACCGAGACTCCGCCCGGCGCGGAGAAGACCAGCGCCGCCGGCGGCGTCCTCCCCCAACTCGCCGCCGCGCGCGAAAAACTGAAGGCCCGGGACGTGGCCGGTGCCATGGCTATCTACGAGGCCGTCCTCGCCGGCGCCGGCGACCGGGCTGACGTGCTCGTGACCATCTCGGGCGATCTCGGCACCGCCGGTTGCGTGAAGGAACTCATCGAGCTGCTCGCCCCGCGCTACGACGCCCAGCGCCACGGTGCCGCCGCTGGCATCAACCTGCTGCAGGCCTACCTCGTGACGCGCAACGCCGACGCCGCCCAGCACCTGCTGGACCTGCTCTTTGAACTCAACCGACCCGAGTTGGAGGCGCGCCTCGTGGGCTTCTCCAACGCCGTGGCCGAGCTCTTCGTCAGCGAGGGCGAGGCGGCGGAGCAACACCCCGCGATGCACAGCGAAGCCAGGATCAGCCTCGTCAGCCTCAGCAAGCCGGTGTGGTTCTACGGCCTCGAGGCCCTCGCCCCGCACCTGCTGCCCGCCAAGGAAGGCCGGCCCCGCCGCGTGGCCTTCGCGCAATGCGCGGTGCTCGGCCTGGAGGATGCCGCCGCCCGCGCCGCGCAGCCGGAGGAACCGCTCGGCCGCCTCGCCCGCGGGCTGCCGCTGTGGTTCGCGGAAACCTTTGCCGCCAGCGCCGGCTACGAGCCGTTCGCCGCCATCGGCGTCACCGACCGGCGGCACTACGCGCTGTTTTCCACCGAGTGGGTCGCGGAGAACATCCGCCAGGTGCACGACACCACCGAGGGCGGGCTGGACTACGTGGTCACCGGCGCCCTGCGGAACCGGCACGACGACTTCGAGCTCAGCCTCCGCATCTGGGAGGTGAAGAAATACCGCGAGTTGAAGGTGTTCACCACGCGCTGGACGCCCTCGAATGCGGACGAGGAGTTGAAAAAGTTTCACGAGCTCGTGCGCGGCTACATGGAGTGGAAGGCGCAGCCGGCGGGCACCGGTCTGGCCTACGCGGCCCCGGCGGCCCCGCTGGCCTACGTGCACGCACTCGGCTCGGCCCTCACGCACTTCCTCGGCGAGAAGAGCGTGCTCGCGCCCGAGCAGGCCGCGCCCGACACCGGCGCGCTGTTGTCGTCGGCCCGCGCCAACCCGGATGATGCCCGCGCGCAGCTGGCGCTTGTCGCCGCGCTGCTCCGCCTCAAGGCCCAGGGCGCGGCCGCCGACCCCGCCGCGCACCAGCACGCCAGCGCTTGGCTCGCCTCCCCCGCCGCCCAAGCCGCCGACGCCGCCGCCCTGATCATGAAGCTGGCGTGAGGGGATCCTGAAATCTTTCTCGTTATCTTTCTCGTAATCGTTCTCCGGGTTGGTTGTTCGGAGTCGAGAACGAGTAGGATTAAGCGAACGAGAACGAAACGCCCACCAACAAAAAGGCCCGGCGTTGAGCCGGGCCAGAAAATCAAAACCGCGCGGTGCCCTTACGGGTGCTTGGCGTTGTAGTGGGCGATGAAGTCGGCGGTCACGTCGAGCTCGGCCTTGGCGTCGAGCAGGGCGTCGCCGAGCTTGGCGAGGTCGAAGAGCATCGAGAGATCGCGCGCCTGGGCGAAGGTCCGGAGCTCCTTGCCGAGCTCCGTGCTGACCGGGCCCTGGAGTTCCTGCTGGCGCTTCTGGAACGCTTCCTGGGCGGCCTGCTGCTTGGCCTGCAGCTCCTGCTGGAGCTTCTGGCCCTCGGCCTGCTTGGCAGCGATCGCCGCGTCGTTGCCGGGGCTGGTGCCGAGCTTGTTCAGCTCGCCGACGATGGTGCGGAGTTTCTCCTGCAGCAGCGCGAGCTCGCTTTGCTGGGGGCTGAACTCCAGCTCGAGCGTCTGGTAAACCTTCACCAGCTGCTTGACGCCGGTGGCGGGCTCGAGGAAGGCGTTGCTGTTCACGTAGGCCACGCGGGCGGGCGCGATGGCCTTGACGGCGGGGGCTGCGGCGGTTTGGGCCGACGCCGCGGCGGTCAAAGCGGCGGCCAGGAGGGGGAGGCTCAACAGACGAAAGGATTTCATGGGACGCTGAGAGGTAGAGCCCCGGCGGTCTTTGGCAAAGGTTAAATCGCAAAGGTGTAACCCAGCCTCCGGCCCGGTTTTCAGGGCGTGCGAAGGTAGCCCGGGTTCCCATTGAGCCTCGCGCAATAGACAGATGTCGCGCTGCCGGTGGTAGGGCGGAGCGGCCCGCTCCGCCCTACCACCGGGCCGGTGCGCCCTACCCGGCAGAACATAATGCGCGCCTCAATAGGCGCGTTCTAGCCAACCCGGTTAGGAACGCAGGGTCGCCAGCTGGCCGCAGCCGGCGGCGATGTCGATGCCCCGGCGCTGGCGGACAGTGCTGGGCAGGCCGTAGGTCCGGAGGATTTGCTGGAATTGTTTGGCCGCCTCGCGGCCGGTGGGGGCGCCGGCGTAGCCGGTGGTGGGATTGAGCGGGATCAGGTTTACCTGGGCGTCCTGGCCGTGCAGCAGCCGGCCGACGGCGTGGGCCTGCTCGGGCGTGTCATTCTTCCCCTCGATGAGGGTCCACTCATAGAAGATGCGGCGCTGTTGCCTGGCGATGTAGTAGCGGCAGGCGTCCATCAGCTCGTCGAGCGGCCACTTTTTCGCCACCGGCACGAGCGCGGCGCGCTCGGCCTGCGTGGCGCCGTGCAGCGACACGGCGAGGTGGATGGGCCGGCCCTCGTCGGCCAACCGGCGGATGCCGGGCACCACGCCGACGGTGCTGAGCGTGATCTGCTTCGTGCCGAGGGACAGGCCGGCGGTGTCGCACAGGATTTCCACGGCGGTCATCACGGCATCGTAGTTGTGCAACGGCTCGCCCATGCCCATCAGCACGATGTTGCGGAGGCGCTCGCCGGGCGGCCGGCCGGGCCCGGAGCCTTGGTAGTCTATTAGACTACCAGTTGCCTGGCGCAGCACGCGGTTGACGTGCAGGGCCTGGGCGACGATTTCGCCGGCGGTGAGGTGGCGGGCGAAGCCCATCTGGCCGGTGGCGCAGAACACGCAGCCCATGGCGCAGCCGGCCTGGCTGCTGATGCAGGCCGTCACGCGGCCGGTGAAGCGCATGAGCACGGTCTCGATCCGGCGGTCGTCGGGCAGCGCGAGGAGATATTTCCGGGTGAAACCGTCGCGGCTGTGTGTTTCGGCGGCCACGGGCAGCGAGGTGAGCGCCAGCTCGGACTCGGCCTTGGCGCGGAATCGCGCCGGCAGCTCCGGCATCAGCGCCCAGTGGTCCGCGTGCTCCAGATAGACGTAGGCCCACAGTCGCGCGGCGTGCACCGGGCTGAAACCCCAGCGCACGACGAGCTGGCGCAGGGCCTCGCGGGTCAGGTCGTGGAAGTTGGCGCGGGGGGTGGTCATGGTTTGAATCGTTCTCGTTCTCTTAATCTTTCTCTTTCTCTCGGCGAGAACGATTAGGGCGGACGGAGTTGCCACGATGGGGTGCACCAGACTTACTCCGTGCATGGCAAAAGTCATCCTGGCCGGCGGCAGCGGTTTCCTCGGGCGGGCGCTGGCCCGCGCGCTGTGCGCCCAAGGCTGGGAGGTGGTCGTGCTGACGCGCGATACCGACCGGGTGCCGCCGGCGGACGACCTGCCGGCGCTGCGCGCGGTGATGTGGAACGGCGAGACCGGCGGGGCCTGGGCGGCGGAGCTCGATGGCGCGGCCGCGCTGGTCAACCTCGCCGGCCGGAGCATCAACTGCGTGCATTCGCTGGAAAACAGCCGCGAGATTCTCGACTCCCGGCTCAACGCCGTGAAGGCGCTCAACAAGGGTTACGCGCGGGCGAAGCATCCGCCGCCGGTGTGGGTGCAGGCCGGGGCCACGGGTTATTATGGCAACGCGGGGGACCGGTTCTGCGAGGAGCCGCTGCCGCCCGGCCCGGGTTTCCTCGCGGAAGTATGCCGCCGGTGGGAGGAGGCCTTCGCCGCGCTGGACCTGCCCGACGTGCGCCGCGTGGTCCTGCGGCTCGGCCCGGTGCTCGACCGGCAGACCGGCCCGTTTCCCGCGATGCTTGGTCTGACCCGGAAATTCCTTGGCGGCGCGGCGGGCAGCGGCCGGCAGTTCCTGAGCTGGGTGCACCGCGACGACGCGGTGGCGGCGTTCGCGGCCGCCGTCAACCGGCCGGAGATGAGCGGGGCTTACAACGTCTGCGCGCCCGGCGCGGTGACGAATGCCGAGTTCATGCGCGAGTTGCGCGCGGCCGTGGGCCGGCCGTGGTGCCCGGCGGCACCGGAGTTTGTGGTGCGCTTCGTCGCCGAGCATCATTTCTTCACCGACGGCAACCTGGTGCTGCACGGCCAGCGGGCGACGCCACAGAAGCTGCTCGCGACCGGCTTCAAGTTCGCCCACCCTGCTGTCGGCCCCGCCATCCGCGACCTGCTGACCCCACCCCCGCCATGAATGACTGGCTGACCAGATTTTTGCAGGCGTTCATCCCGCTGTTCGTCGCCATCGATCCGATCGGGCTGGCGGCCATCTTCCTCGGGCTCGGGCAAAACATCGCGGCCGAGCGGCGCCAGAAGATCGCGGACCAGGCTGTCTGGACCGGCGGGCTCGTGGCGCTGGGTTTCCTGCTGCTCGGCAAGAGTGTCTTTGCCGCGCTCGGCATCTCGGTGGGCGACTTCCAGATCGCGGGCGGACTGATCCTCTTCATCCTCGCGGCGAAGGATCTCATCCAGTCGGCCGCCGAGCCGGAGAAGCTGCCGGAGGATTTCGGCGTGGTGCCGCTCGGCATGCCGCTCATCGCCGGGCCGGCGTCCATTACAACGTTGCTCGTGCTGGCGCAGAACGAAGCCATCGGGCTGGTGGCCGCGCTCGTGGCGCTGGCGGTGAACCTCGTGCTCGTGGTGCTGGCGCTGCATTACAGCGAGTGGCTCGGGCGCAAGGTCGGCGCCACCGGCATGCGCGCCATCTCGAAGATCATCTCGATGCTGCTCGCCGCCATCGCGGTCAGCATGATCAGGCAGGGGTGGAAATCCTGACATGAAGAATCTGGCGTTCCTCTTCCTCGGTGGCGCGTTGCTCGGCAACGCGACCGCGTCCACCCCCCTGCAGTCGGCGGTCGATCGCGCCGTCGCCGACACCCGGGCGGAATTCACGACCCCAGTGCTCAAACCCGAGCAGCTGGCGGTGACAGTCATCGAGCTGCGCGGCACCACGCCGGTGCAGGCGGATTACCGGGGCGACGCGCGCTTCTACCCGGCGAGCGTCATCAAGCTGTTCTATCTCGCCGCCACGCATCGCTGGCTGGAGGACGGACGCATCGCCGATACGCCCGAGCTGCGCCGCGCGATGCGCGACATGATCGTGGACTCCTCCAACGATGCCACGAATTACCTCGTGGATGTGCTCACCGGCACGACCGGCGGGCCGGAGCTGCCGCCCGACGAGCTGAAGGCGTGGAGCGAAAAACGCGGCGCGGTCACGCGGTATTTTGCGGGGCTCGGCTACCAGAACGTGAACGCCAACCGGAAAACCTGGGGCGACGGCCCGTTCGGCCGCGAGAAGCAGGACATGAACGCGCACCCACCGGCGCGGAATTATCTTTCGACAAACGACACCGCACGCCTGCTCGCGGAGATCTCCGCCGGCCGGTGCGTCACGCCCGCGCGCTCGGCGGAGATGCTCGCGCTGCTGGCGCGCGAGCCCTTTGCGCCGGCATCCGCCGATCCCGACAGCCAGGCGACGGCATTCACCGGCTCCGCGCTGACACCCGGCATGAAGCTCTGGTCGAAGGCCGGGTGGGTCAGCTGGGCGCGCAACGACGCGGCGCTCATCGAGCAGCCCGGCGGCGGCCGGGTCATCATCGTCACCTTCACCGACGGGCGCGAGCACGCGCAGAACCGGGCGATCATCGCGGCGGTAGCGCGGCGGGTGCTGGCGCATTTGCCCGCGGTGCCGTGAACACCGTCAGCGGCGGCCCAGGCTGGTGTAGATGAGTTTCAGCGCCACCAGCGCCGCCATGCCGAGGAAGATGGGTCGCACGAAACGCGCGCCGCGCTGCAGGGCCAGCCGGGCGCCGAGGCGGCCGCCCACCAGTTGCCCGGCGCCCATGGCGAGCCCGGGCAGCCAGTGGACGGCGCCGGCCGCGGCGAAGAAGGCCAGGGCGGCGAGGTTGCTGGCGAAGTTCATCACCTTGGTGTGGCCGGCGGCCCGCACGAAATCGTGGCCGAGCACGGTGACAAACGCGATGGTCCAGAAGGAGCCGACGCCCGGGCCGAAGAAGCCGTCGTAGAACCCCAGCCCCAGGCCGAAGAGCACGTAGAAGGGCGCGGGCTCCATCCGGTGATGCCGGCTGGTCTCGCCGAGCCGGGGGCGGAAAACCATGTAGATCACGATGGCCCCCAGCAGCCACGGGATGAGCGTGCCGAGAAATTGCGGATCGACCGACCGCAGCGCGACCGCGCCGCCGACCGCGCCGAGCGCGCTCAGCGCGAAGCCCAAGCGGCATTCGCGCAGGTCCACGGCGCCGCGGCGGGTGAAGCCCCAGGCGGCCGCCCCCGAGCCGAAGACGCCCTGCAGCTTCGAGGTGGCGAGGGCCGCCGGGGCGGGCAGCCCGAAACCCAGCAGGGTCGGCAGCGTGATCAGGCCGCCGCCGCCCGCGATGGCGTCCACCGTGCCCGCAACCAGGCCGACGGCGAACAACACGGGCCAGGCCCAGAGTGGCAGGTCGGAAAGCGGCGGCATGGAGGAGGGCCAGCGTGCAGAGTGCGGATGATTTTGACAGCGCGGAGTGCGCGCGCACCATGGCGGCACCATGGCACTGGCCGACATGAGAAAGGATTACAGTCTCGCCGGGCTCCTCGAAAAGGACCTGGCGAAGAATCCGTTCCGGCAATTCGAGCAATGGTTCCAGGAGGCGGAGGCCGCCAAGATCGCCGAGCCCAACGCCATGACGCTGGCCACCGCCGGGCGGGATGGCCGGCCCTCCGCCCGCACGGTGCTGCTCAAGGGCTGCGACGGCCGCGGCTTTGTCTTCTACACCAATTACGAGAGCCGCAAGGGACGTGAGCTCGACGCCAATCCCCGCGCCACCCTGCTCTTCCCGTGGGTGGCGATGGAACGGCAGATCATCATCGAGGGCGCGGTCACGCGCGTGAGCCGCGAGGCGGCGGAAGCGTATTTTCACAGCCGGCCGCGCGGCAGCCAGCTGGCGGCGTGGGCCTCGCCGCAGAGCACGGCGGTCGCCGGGCGCGCCGTCCTGGAGGAGAGCTACCGCGTCGTGGACAAAAAATACGAGGGCCGGACGGTGCCGCTGCCGCCGAATTGGGGCGGTTTCCGGCTGGCACCGGAGACGGTCGAGTTCTGGCAGGGCCGCCGCAGCCGGCTGCACGACCGGTTGCGCTACCGCCGCGAGCCGGGTGGCGACTGGGTCGTCGAACGCCTCGCGCCCTGAACCCATGTGCGCCAAAAAAGCGCCCGCGCCGCCGGCCCCCGCCGGGCCAGAGCTGCCGCCCGGCTTGGAGGTGCTGACCGGCACGCTGGACGTGCTGGGCGACGCGGCCGTCATCACGGGAGACCAGTGGCAGGGAGGCGGCGTGGACATCGCCTACGCCAACAAAAAATTCGCGGAGCTGACCGGTTATGCCGCCGCGACCCTGCCGGGCCGGAACACCCGCCTGCTTCACGGCCCGCGCACCGATTTGCTGGCCTTGGATGCCACCCCGTGCGGACAGTTTTCCGCGGGCGAGGGCTGGCTCTACCGCCAGGACGGAAGCGAATTCTACGGCGCGTGGAGCTTCTCCCCGCTCATGGTCGCGGGCCGGGCCTCCGGCCGGTTGCTGGGCCTCTACCGGGACAACTCCGAGCCCCGGCGCCTGCACTCCGCCCTGTTGCAATCCCAGAAACTCGGCACCGTCGGCCTGCTGGCGGGCGGCGTGGCGCACGATTTCAACAACCTGCTCACGGTCATCAACGGCTATTGCGAGATCCTCGGCGCCAAGCTGGCCGGGACACCGGCCGCGCTGAAGGATTTGCGGGAGGTCCACCGGGCCGGCCTCAAGGCCTCGGCCCTGGCCCGGCAGATCCTCGAGTTCAGCCGCCGGCAGGAATCCGAGATCACGGTGGTCAACTTCAACACCCTCATCCGGGAGATTGCGGAGATCATCCGCCGGGTGGCGGGAGAGGAGACCACCGTGGAGCTGCGCCTGGTCTCCGGCCTGGGCAACGCCCGCATCGACCCCACGCATTTCCAGCGCGTGCTGCTCAACCTCTGTTTCAACGCCCACGACGCCATGCCCCGCGGCGGCCGGCTCACCATCCGCACCAGCCACCATCGGGTGGCGACCGCGGCCGACCGTCGCGTGCCGGCCATGGCTGACGGCCCCTATGTGGTCCTGCAGGTCACCGACACCGGGGACGGCATGGATCCGGAGACGCTGCAACAGATCTTCACGCCCCGCTTCACCACCAAGAAAAACGGCGCGGGGCTCGGCCTGCCCACGGCGCTCGCGATCGTCCGGGAAAACCACGGGCACATCACCGCGCGCAGCACGCGCGGCGCGGGCACAACCTTCGAGGTCTATCTCCCGGAAACCCCCGAGCCGGAGCAAACCTCCCTCACTTCCCTCGGCATCCTGCCCGCCGTGCGCGGCACCGAGAGCCTGCTCATCGTGGAGGCGGATGCGGTTTTGCGGAAGATGATCGCCGGTATCCTCGCCACCGATGGTTACGCGGTGACGGATGCACCCACGGCGGCGGCCGCCGCCGCCAAGGTGGCGCAGGGGCTGCGGCCGAACCTCGTGCTCATCCAAAGCTGCAGCAAGGAGGGGGGAAGCTGGTGAAGGAGCTACACGCGGACAATCCCGCCCTCCGGCTCATCTGCACCTCGACCCATGCGCTGCCCGTGAGCCTGCACACGGTGCCGCGCTCGGCCACAATCCACCTGCCCAAGCCCTTTGCCCTGAGCACGCTGGTGCGCGGCGTGCGCCAGTTGCTGGACGCCGCGGAGGCGTGAGCCCGGCCCGATGAACCTGCACGTCCTGCCGGTCCGCACCGCCGCCGCCGCCGAGAACATGGCGCAGGATTTCCTGCTCCTCCAGCGCTACCCGGCCGCGGACGCCCCGCGCTTCCGGCACTACGAGTGGCGTCGCCCCGCCTGCACCTTCGGCTACAGCCAGAAGATCGGGTTTGTCCGTGCGAACCTGCCGGCCGGCGAATCGTTCGATCTCTGCCGCCGGCCCACCGGCGGCGGCATCGTGGACCACCGCAACGACTGGACCTACGCGCTCGTGCTGCCGCGCGGCCATGCGCTCTACGACGAGCGCGCCGCGCAATCCTACCGCCTCGTCCACGAGGCCCTGGCCGCAGCGCTCGTCGCGATCGGCCAGCCGGCGGCGGTGAAAACGCAGTGCGATCAGGACAAATCCTGTGGGAGCGACCTTGGTCGCGACTCCAATGGGTCGCGAGCAAGCTCGCTCCCACAGGAAACACCGATTCCGGGCGTCTGCTTCCAGCGCGCCGAGCTTTACGATGTCGTGAACACGGCGACCGGCGCGAAGATCGCCGGGGCGGCGCAGAAACGGAACAAGCACGGCCTGCTTTTCCAGGGCTCGATCGAGAAGTCCGCGGTCGGCCTCGTGGACTGGGATGATTTTTCGGCGCGCTTCGTCGCCGGTTTGGCGGGTGCCCTCGGCGTCGAGGCGCAGGCCACGCCTTGGCCCGACCTCGACGAGGGCGAGGTTGAGGGCCTGGTCGAGCAGTATGCCTCACCCGAATGGGTCAGTTATCGCTGAGCCTTTGACTCCGGCCGGAGCGGTGCCAAGGCTCGCCGGCCTATGCAATCCCCTCGCGTCATCGTGTTGCTCCTCACGCTGGCCCTGGCCGCGACCGTTACCGCCGCGGACAAGCGCCCGCTCACCCCGCAGGACCTCTGGGCCGTCAAGCGCCTCGGCAGTCCCGCCCTCTCGCCCGACGGCAAGACCGTCGTGTTCACCGTCCAGGAATGGTCCATCGAGAAAAACAAGAGCACGTCGAGTCTCTGGCTCGTGGACACCGCCGGCGGCACCCCGCGCCGGCTGACCAATGCCGCAGCTTCCGACGGCAGCCCGGCTTGGAGCCCCGACGGCACGCGCCTCGCCTTCACCTCGAAGCGCGGCGACGACGAGGCCGCCTCCCTCTACGTGATGCGCACCGACGGCGGCGAGGCGGAGAAGATCCTCGAGCTGCCGTTCGGCATTTCCGCGCCCAAGTGGCTGCCCGACGGCAGCGGCCTGGTGGTCGTCACCACCGTCATCCCGGAGTTGGCCGGCGCGCTCACCAAGGCCGACCTCGCGGCGATGAAGAAGGAGATCAAGCGGCGCAAGGACTCCAAGATGACGGCCAAGGTCACCGAGAACCGCCAGTTCCGCTACTTCGACCACTACATCACCGACAGCGCCGCGAACCGCCTGCTGGTCGTCACGCTCGCCACCAAGGAGTTCAAGGACCTCACGCCGAAATGGGACCGGCTCTTCACGGTCAGCGGGGAGGTCAGTTACGATCTCGCGCCCGACGGCAAGTGGGTGGCGCTGGGCATCAACACCACGCCCCCGCCCTACCGCGACTTTCCCAACCACGATGTTTACCTGCTGCCGACCGACGGCTCCGGCACGCTGAAGAACCTCACGCCGGAGAATCGGGGCGACGACGGCGGCGCGGTCTTCGCGCCGGACGGCAAGTCGCTCCTCTTCGGGCGGCAGGAGACGCCCTATTACAGCGGCGAGTTCACCAAGCTGTGGCGGCACGACCTCGCGACCGGCCGGAACACCCCGCTCACCGACGCGCTCGACTACTCCATCGACGGCGTGAAATTCTCCGCCGACGGCAAGACGCTGTGGGCTGCGGTTGAGTCCAAGGGCGTCGTGCCGGTCTTCAAGCTCAACGCCGACGGCAGCGGCCTCACGCCGGTTTACGCCGAGGGCACGTCCAGCGCGCTCGATCTCGCGGCCGGCACGCTGGTGTTCCTCAACGACAACACCAGCCGGCCCAACGAGCTCTTCGCGCTCGACCAGGCGACGGGCGCGGTCCGCCAGCTCACGCACATCAACGACGCCTACATGGCGCAGATCGCTCTCGGCAAGGTCGAGAGCTACTGGTTCACCGGGGCGAACAACGAGCAGATCCAAGGCTGGCTCGTCTATCCCCCGGGCTACGACCAGAACAAGAAATACCCCCTGATCGAGCTGATGCACGGCGGCCCGCACACGATGAACCGCGACAGCTGGAGCTACCGCTGGAACACGCAGCTCTTCGCCGCGCCCGGCTACGTCGTCACTTGGGTCAACCGCCACGGCTCGACCGGCTTCAGCGAGGCGTTCTGCCGGAGCATCCTCAACCAGTGGGGCGACATGCCGTTCGAGGACATCATGAAGGGCGCCGACTTCCTGCTGAAGAAGCTGCCCAACCTCGACCCGGAGCGGATGGCCGCGGCCGGCGCCAGTTACGGCGGCTACATGGCCGCCTGGGTGCTCGGCCACACCGACCGGTTCAAGGCCATCATCGACCACGCCGGCGTGAACAGCTCCTACGCCCAGTATGCCAGCGACGTGCCGCACGGCTTCCCCGAGGTCATGGGCGGCAAGCCCTGGACCAATGTCGAGGGCCTGCAGAAGGAGAACCCGATGTTCTACGCCAAGAACTTCAAGACGCCCACGCTCATCACGCACGGCGAGCTCGACTACCGCGTGCCCTACGGCAACGGCCTGGAGCTCTACGGCGTGCTGCAGGCGATGAACGTGCCCTCACGCCTGGTGGTGTTCCCGGATGAAAACCACTGGGTGCTCAAGCCGCAGAACGCCATCTACTGGCACTGGGAGATGCAGAGCTGGCTCAGCCGCCACATCGGCGGCAAGCCGGTGATCGAGAAGCCGGTCTTCGACGCCGAGGCGAAGTAAGGTAGAGCGAGTTGCCCTCAACACGCTTCTGTAGCGGCGGTCTGTGACCGCCGTCCGGCGCTCATAGAGCGCCGCTACAAAACAAGCAGGCGCCGGTGATGAACACCGGCGCCTTTTTATGGCCAGCGGCCGCCGGAGCGGTCGGGGGTCGCAGCACTCAATGGTGCTGTTTATCAGCGCGGCGCCACAGATGCGGCACAGCGCAAGGTGGTTTCTTGCCGCCATTATCGCACCTTTCCCGGAAAAAACCAGCGGGAGTTATTCACCACGGTCTTTGGGTGTCCTGTAGGGGCGTCGCTTGCCGACGCCCGCGGGCGCACACAAGGTGCGCCCCTACGTCTTCGGCGCCGCCAGGCTGTAGATAATATGATCCACATGCCGGTCGTGGAGCCACTCGGCCTTTTTCAGAACACTCACCTGCTTGAAGCCGAGCCGCCGGGGGATTTTCTGGGCGCGGTGGTTGTCCGTGGCCACGGCCACCACCAGTTGCCGGAGCCCCAGCTCGCCAAACGCGTGCTCGATCACGGCGCGGCAGCAGAGCGTCATGATGCCCTGTCCGGCGCTGTCGGGCGCGATCCAGTAGGCCGGAAACCCGATGCGGTGGGCCCAATCAATCCGGTTGTGGCCGATGACGCCCACCAGCCGGCCCAGGGACCAGATGCCGCAGGTGAAGGCGCGGGTCTCCCGGTCGTCGCACACCGTGCCCGCGATGTAGGCGGCGCTGTCGGCGACCGTCCGGGTGGCGTCCACCCACGGCAGCCATTCGCGGAGCGAGGCGCGGTGGGCGTCAACCACCGCGAACAACGCCGCCGCATCGGTCGGCTGCAGCGGCCGGAGCTCCAGGCCGGGATTGATGGAGTGGCGCCACATGGCACGGGCTCACGCCTGCCGGGCAAATTGCGGGTGAGCCAGCAAGCGCTGCTCGAACGCGGGCTTTTCGCTGTCCGGCAGGCCGGCGGGGAACTTCGCCTGGCTGCGCTGCCAGCGGCCGAGCCACTCCGCACCCAGCAGCCGGGGCGGCGGCCGATGACCGTTCGCCCCGTCAAGTCGCGTGAAGGCCTGCGTCGTGTCCGCCTTCGGGCCGGTGCCGACGCCCTCGGCGACGAAGAACCCCGCCGTCAGCAGCGCCACCCGCACGGCGGTCGCGGAGGAATAGGTGTAGAGCTCGGCGGCCTTGGCCCCGCAGTGCCGTTGGATGCGCTTGAACACCGCACTCGTCCAGAGGCCGGTGTCGGTCTTGGCCGAGAAGGGGTCGTAGAAAATCACGTCGGGCGCGGCCGAGGTCTCCAGGTGGTCCAGGAAATCGCCCCGGTGCAGCTCCCACTGGAGCCGCCCGGAGGCGTGGGACCAGCGGCCGTGCTCGAGGATGGCGTGCGGCGCGCCATGGCGGAGGTGCGGGAAATGGCTGGCGAACATCGCCGCGAGCCGCAGCGGATCCAGGTCGATCTCGAAGCTGACGAGGCGCAGCGGCCGCACGGCCGCCGCGCCGTGCCCGGCGCAGGCACGCTCAAAGCATTGCAGGGCGGCCATGGCGTTGGACGCCGCGCCCAGGCCCACATCCCAGATGACCAGCTCGCTCTCGTCCGGCGCCGGCGGTTGCAGGCGCGCGGCCAGCCCGGATTGCTGCACGTAAAGCCGCTCGGCCTCGTCGCTCGGCCGGTTCACCGAGTGCATCACCTCGCCCGAGCTGATTTGCCGGATGCTGGCATGGCCCGCCGGGCCGGTGACGATGTCGTAATCGCCCAGATGCTTCACCCGGGCGGGGTGGCGTTTTTTCACCGGGTGCACCACGTTCTCCTCGTCGCTGCGGCCGAGCTCGCCGCGGTTGCGCTCGTAGAAGGCGGCGAAATCGCCGCGCAGGATGGCCGCGCGCATGTCGCGCATCAGGCGGTGGTAGAACGCGAAATTGTGGATGCCCAGCAGGTGCCAGCCGAGGGTCTCGTCGGCCTTCACGAGGTGGTGCAGGTAGGCGCGCGAGTAGTGCCGGCAGGTGGCGCAATCGCAGCCGGCCTCCAGCGGGGCCTCGGCAAACTTGTGCGGCAGGCGGCGCAGCTGGACCTTGCCCCGCGCGGTGAAGGCCACGCCGCGCTGCGCGAGTTGCCCGGGAATGATGCAGTCAAACATGTCCACGCCGCGATGGACGGCTTCCAGGATGTCGAGCGGCGTGCCCACGCCCATGAGGTAGCGCGGCAGGTGCTCCGGCAGATCGGCGGTGACCAGCCCGGTGAAGGCGTAGCGCTCCGCCTGCGTCTCGCCGACGGCGAGCCCGCCGATGGCGAGGCCGTCGAACGGCAGCGCCCGCAGGAACGCCGCGCTTTGCCGGCGGAGGTCGGCGTGGCAGGCCCCCTGCACGATGCCGAACAGCGCGGCCGGCGAATCGCCCCGGGCCGCCAGCGAGCGCAGCGCCCAGCGGTGCGTCAGCGCCATCGCCGCTGCGGCCTGGTCATGCGGCGTGGTGGAGGGGATGCACTGGTCCAGCACCATCATGATGTCGCTGCCGATGGCCTGTTGCGCGGCGATGCTGGTCTCGGGGGACAAGAGGTGGACATCGCCGTTCACGTAGCTCTGGAAGCGGGCGCCCTCCTCGTTGAGCGCGCGTTCCGCGGGCAGCGAGAAAATCTGGAACCCGCCCGAGTCGGTGAGGACCGGGCCGTCCCAGCGCATGAAGCGGTGGATGCCGCCGAATTTCCTGAAAACCTCCAGGCCCGGGCGCAGCAGCAGGTGATAGGTGTTGGCCAGCAGCACGGTCGAGCCGGCCGCCTTCAGCGTGTCCACCGTCTGCGCCTTGACGGTCGCCTGCGTGCCCACCGGCATGAAGACGGGGGTCTGCACCTCGCCGTGGAGCGTCTGGAAGCGGGCCGCGCGGGCGCGGGAGCCGGCGGCGGTTTTTTCGAGTTGGAAGTTCAGGCGGGACATCGGCGGCGGCTCATCCCCGCACCAGCGTGATCACGCACTCGAGGTGCCGCGTCTGGGGGAAAAGATCGAAGGGTTGCACGGCGGTGAGCCGGTAGCCGGCGGCGAGGAAGCCCTTGAGGTCGCGCATCTGCGTCGCCGGATCGCAGGAAACATAAACGACGGTGCGCGGGCCGAAGGCGAAGAGCTGGTTCAGGAAGGATTCGTCGCAGCCCTTGCGCGGCGGGTCGATAACCACGGCCGTCTCGGCCGGCGGAAACTCCAGTCCCGCGAAGATTTGCGCGGCATCGCCGGCGCGGAAGGTGGCGTTCTTGAGGCCGTTGGCGGCGGCGTTCTCGGCGGCGAACTTGATGGAGGTTTCGCTCAGCTCGATACCGGCGACCCGCTCGAAGGCCGGGGCGCAGCTCAGCGCGAACAGCCCGCTGCCGCAGTAGGCGTCCACCAGGAACCGGGCCCCGCTGCCGGCGGCCTGCTCGCGGACATAGCCGGTGAAGGCCGGCAGAATGAACGGGTTGTTCTGGAAAAAATCACGCGCCAGAAAATGCAGCCGGAGGTCACCGACCTTTTCGTGGATGACGGCATCGTAGTCGGTGATGACGCCCTCCTGCGCATGGCGGAGCAGCAGCGTGGCATCGCGCTTGTATTCGCCGGCGGCGAGGCGCTGGCGCGTGCGCTCGCGGACCTCAGGCAGCTTGGCATTGATCTCCGGCGTCGCGATCTCGCAGCGCGGGACATCGATCAGATCAAAGCGCGTGCCTTGCTTGAGGAAACCGATGGGAGATAGTGGTAGGGCGAGTCCTCCGGACGAGCCGTCAGCCCGCGGCCCATCGGGACGATTCGCCCGGCCCGCCCGGAAATGCGGCGTGATCTTCGAGCGGTAGCCGAACTCCCGCGGCGAACCGATGACGGGGTTCACGGCAAACTCGAAGCCGGCCATGAACTTCAGGAGCTCCTCGACCTGCTGGCGTTTCCACTTGAGCTGCTCGGCGTAGGTGAGGTGCTGGTATTGGCAGCCACCACAGGAGCCGAACAACGGGCACTTCGGGTCGATGCGGTGCGGCGAAGGTGTCAGCACCGCGACGAGGTCGGCCTCGGAGTAGTTCTTGTGGTTGCGGTAAACCCGGGCGCGCACCTTCTCGCCCGGCAGGGTGAACGGCACCATGATCACCCAACCGCCCTGCGGCTGGGTGGGCTGAGAGCTGAGAGCTGAGGGCTGAGAGCCGGGCAGCGGGATGCGCCCGAGGCCGACTCCGAGGTTGGTCAGCGTGGCGATCTCCACCTCCAGCTCATGGTGATAGGGAAAGGGCTGGTCGTTGAACTTTTTCTTTTTAACCACGGACGGAGGCTTGGCGTAGATGGCGTAGCAAAACACAGAACACACAGAAGGCCTGATAAAAGGCAATTGCTGCGTCTTCTTTCCGTGTATTCCGTGTGTTCCGTGGTTCCCCCCGAACGCATTACCAGTCTCCAGAATCCCCGCGTGAAGCAGCTCGTGAAGCTGCGGGAGCGCCGCGAGCGCGACGAGGCCGGGCTGTTTTTGGTCGAGGGCTACCGCGAGATTCGCCGCGCGTTGGAAAAAGGCGTGCAGCCCAAGGAGCTGTATTTCAGCCCCGACTGGTTCCTGGGTGAGAACGAACCGGCGCTGATCGAGCAGGCCCGCCAGGCGGGCGCGCAGTTGTTCGAGCTGTCGAAGGACGCCTTCGCCAAGGTCGCCTACCGCGAACGCCCCGACGGCCTGCTTGCCGTCGCACCGCAATGGAAGCGCGCGCTGGACGATCTCAAGCTCGGCTCCCGGCCCTTCCTGCTGGTGTGTGAGTCGATCGAGAAACCCGGCAACCTCGGCACGATCCTGCGCAGTGCCGACGCCGCTGGTTGCGACGCCGTGATCGTGTGCGATGCCGTGACGGACATCTTCAATCCCAACGTCGTGCGCGCCTCGACCGGCGTGCTATTCTCCGTGCCGATCGTTGTGGCGGAAAGCACCGCAGTGCATGCCTGGCTGAAACAGAAAGGCATCCGCACCACCGCCACGACGCCGCACACCACCAACCTCTACACGCAGACCGACCTGCGCGGCCCCTTGGCCATCGTGATGGGCAGCGAACAATATGGCCTCAGCGAGTTCTGGATGAAGGGAGCCGATGTGCTCGTTCGCATCCCGATGGCCGGCCAGGCCGACTCGCTCAACGTCGCCATGGCGACGATCATCACGCTCTTCGAAGCCGTGCGGCAGCGGAACGGATAGCGACAGCGCCACCGCGCTTGACTCCATCGGCAATCAGACCAGTGTTCAGACCAGTCTGGAAAACGCCATGTCCGCCACCAAAACCGTCGGGGCCTACGAGGCCAAAACCACCCTCCCCGCGCTGCTTGATTTCGTCGCCCGCGGGCGCGAGGTCGTCATAACCAAGCATGAGCGTCCGGTGGCGCGGCTGATTCCCGCCACGGCGGCCACGCCCGCAGCCAAGGACGTATTTGCCCGGATTAGGAAATTGCGGAACCGCCTCCCCCTGCCCAAGGGCGAAACCGCGCGCGATTTGATCGAAGCCGGACGCCGCATCTGACGATGAGCACGCTGGTGATGGATGGTTCGACCACGCTGGGTTTTCTGCTCAAGGACGAACAAGAGACGATTCCACTGAAGGCGCTCGGTGCCCTGGAAAAGGGGACCAAGGTTTTCGTTCCCGCCCATTGGGGCGTCGAGGTGGCCAACGGTTTAATCATGGCCGAGCGCCGCAAGCGCGCGACGCAAGCTGACATCACCGAAGCCTTGGGTCTCGTCGCCGCGTTGCCGGTCACTAGCGACGAGGAGACGACTCGGCGGGCGTGCAGCGGCACCGCTGCGCTGGCCCGGCAATACGGTCTCACCATTTACGCCGCCGCCTACCTTGAACTCGCCATGCGCTGCGGCGCGACTTTGGCCACGACGGACAAGGCCTTGGCCGCAGCCGCGAAAGCCGCCGGAGTGCCGATCCTCGCTTGAGGCTGCTTATCCTTCGGAGTGGCCGAGGGAACCAGCCACAAAATGCAGCAGTATAACGGCCTGATGTGCTCGTCCGCATCCCGATGGCCGGCCAGGCCGACTCGCTCAACGTCGCCATGGCGACGATCATCACGCTCTTCGAAGCCGTGCGCCAGCGGAGCGGGCGAAGCGCCTGGGTTCAACGCGATGAAAGCCAGGCGCACAGCCGGCGCGGGGAAATTTTGTGCCTCCAGTTTGGTTGTGATCCTCGCGGTGCCGGCGGCCATCGTGACGCGCGGGGATTAGACTAAGTCTCGGCGCGCCGGAAATGCGGCTTGCTCAGAGTGAAGCTGTAATTACTTTGTGCCCATGCTGACCAAGATCGTGCCCATCGGAAACTCGCGGGGCATCCGCATCCCCAAGGCGATGCTGGAGACCTGCGGCTTTGGCGAGGAGGTCGAGTTGCAGGCCAAAAACGGCGCGCTGATCCTGCGGCCGGTCAACACGCCGCGGGCCGGCTGGGCTGAGGCTTTCGCAGGCATGGCAGCGGCCAAGGATGATTTTCTGGTGCAGGAAGAAGCGCCCGCCTCCACGCAGTTCGATGCGGAGGAATGGGAATGGTAGTCGGGCGTTTCGATGTCTGGCTGGTGAATCTCGACCCGACCATCGGCTGCGAGATAAAGAAGACGCGTCCGGCCCTGGTGGTTTCGCCTGACGAGATGAACGCGCACATCTCCACCGTGATCATCGCGCCGATGACAACCAAGGGGCGCGACTACCCAACCCGCGTGCCCTGCACGTTTCAGGGCAAGTCCGGGCAGGTGGTGCTCGATCAGCTCCGCACGGTGGACCGGCAGCGGTTGGTGAAACGTCTCGGGGTGATTGATGCGGGCACAGCGGAAACAGTCCTGGAGAAACTCGCGGAGATTTTCGCGAAGTGACTTCGCGGGCGGCGGCAAGCACCGCCCCTACATTTTTCTCAGGTGCTCAATGAGTTCAACGGTGCCCTGCTCCATCGTGACGCGCGGGGCGTAGCCGAGATCGCGGCGCGCGGCGGAGATGTCGAACCAGTGGTCGGTGGCCATTTCCTTGGCGACGAAGCGCGTCATCGGCGGCTCGCCCTTGAGTGGCAGCACGCGCCACAGGCCTTCCAGCAGGCCGCCGGCGGCGTAGGCTACCGGCAACGTGACGCGCTTGGTGATCTCGGGGATGCCCACGCCGCGCAGGAGCTGGTTGATCCAATCCCAGAGGACGACCGGTTCGCCGTTGGTGATGAAGTAGGCTTTGCCGCCTGCTGGCGGCAAAGCAGGTTGAGAGTTGAGGGCTGAGGGTTGAGAGACGATTAGAGCCCCCTCGGCGAGGAGGTGGGCGTCCACGACGTTGCTGATGTGGGTCACGTCCACCCGATTGCGGCCTGGGCCGATCACCTTAAGCTTGCCGGCGCGCGCGAGGGCCAGCACGCGGGGCACGACGTTCTTGTCGCCCGGACCCCATACGAGGTGCGGGCGCAGGGCGACGGTCGCGAGCGTGGTGCTGTTGGCCGCCAGCACCTCGCGTTCGGCGGCGGCCTTGCTCGTCGGGTAGGCGCAGGGGGCTGCCGTGCAGAGCGGGGCGGATTCGTCCACGCCGGCCAGATCGCCGCCATTGTAGACGACGCTCGGCGAACTGGTGTAGACGAGGCGCGGCACACCGGCCGCGCGACAGGCGGCGAGGACATTGCGTGTGCCGCCGACGTTGACGCGGAAAAAATCATCCGCCGGTCCCCACACGCCGACGCGGCCGGCGACATGAAAGACGGTCTCGGTGCCCTGACAGCCGCGGCGCAGGGCCTCGGGGTTGTCGAGGTCGCCGGGGATGACCTCGGCCCCGAGCGCCGCGAGGTGCGGCAGCGGCCGCCGGGCGAGGACGCGCACGCGCCGGCCCCCGGCGAGCAGGCGCTCGGCGATCTTGCCGCCGATGAAGCCGCTGGCACCGGTGATGAAGGCGGGGAAGTTTTTGCGGACGATGAGCACGGGGGGAAAGCTAAGGCCCTTTAGCCACGGATCTCACGGATGAGCACGGATGGATTTTGGAGGGTCGGCCTCCCGGCCGACCGCGGCCGGTCAGGAGACCGGCCCTCCACCAAGGCAACACGAAGAGGAGGGCAGGTCATTGTTTCAGGACGTCTCGGGAGATCTCGCGCTTGTCCAGCTCGTAGCCGTGCTTGCCCTCGGCCCAACGGGCGAGGGCGAGGCGGTGGATCTTGGCGTTGTGGCGGACATCCACAGGCAGATGCGGATGCAGGTAGGCGAGCCGTATGAGGTCGGTGTGCGGATGCGCCGCGCCGAGTTCGCGGAGCTCCCGCACGAGCTTGCGGCGCAGGGAGGGAGTGGCCACCACGTCGCGCGAGACGGGCTCGACCACAATGGCCGGCCGGCGACCGTCATGGCCGGTGGCAATGAGGGCGGTGCGGGCGACATCGGGATGCGCGTTGAAGACCGGCTCGACCTGCTCGGTGTAGAGCGGGCCGTGGTTGGTTTCGACCCGCTCGGCCTTGCGGCCGCAGAACCAGAGGCGGCCCAGGGCGTCGATGTAGCCCAGGTCTCCCATTCGATGCCAGGTGGCGGCGGAGCCGCCGGGCCGAGGGGTGAGGGCGGAGGGCGGAGGGCCAGAAATCTTGGCCAGGGTCGTGGCTTCGGGGAGTTCGTCGTAGGATTTCGTGACGACCGGGCCGGAGACGATGATTTCGCCGATTTGGCCGGCGGGGAGTTCGCGGATTTCGGTGCGGGGAGCGTCGGTGATGGCGATGATTTTGACCTGAATGTCGGCCACCGGGCGGCCGACGCAGGTGCCCTTGCCGGCGGCCGTGGCCGCGGCGGTTTCGCCCAGCACCTCGGTGGCGCTGATGCTGGCGACGGGCAGGGACTCGGTGGCGCCGTAGGGGCTGTGGGCGGTGCCGTTGGGCAGGATCTTCTGCAGGTCGGCGAACAGGCCCGGCGGCACGGGAGCGCCGGCCATGAGCACACGCTTCACGGAAGGCAGCGTGAGATTGTTCCGCAGGCAGTGGCGGCTGATGATGCGCCAGAGCGTGGGCGAGCCAAAGGTGTTGGTCACATTTTCCTGCCGGATGGCGCGAACGATTTTCTCCGGGTCAACCGTGGCCGGGCGGCTCGGGTCGATCTCGGGCACGATGGTCGTCATGCCGAGCGCCGGGTTGAAGAGCGCGAAGATCGGCAGCATCGGCAGGTCCACCTCGCCCGGCTGGATGGAGTAGGTTTCGCGAATCAACCGCACCTGGGCCTCGAACATGCCGTGCTCGTAGCAGACGCCCTTCGGCGCGCCGGTGGAGCCGCTGGTGAACAGCACGGCGGCCAGATCCGTGGCCGCCGAATTTACGATTTCAGATTTCAGATTTACGGTTTCACGATCCCCAAGCAGCCGATGGGTTGAGGAGCCGCTTACCCAAACGCGAACATCCACGGACTTGAATGCACCCCGGAACAAGAGGCTCATGCCTTGCGCGAGCGGGATGCCGAGCAGCACGCGGGGCCGGGAGCGGGCAACACAGGCGAGGAAACTTTTGCGGCCCATGCCGGGATCGATGATGACCGGCACGGCGCCGAGCTTGAAGAGCGCGAAGGCCGCGGCGATGAGCGGCAGGCCCTGGCGCACCATGACGAGCACGCGGTCGCCGCGTTGCACGCCGCGCGCGGCGAGTTTCGCCGCCCAC
Organism: Opitutaceae bacterium; assembly: GCA_016795565.1. Taxonomy (GTDB): domain Bacteria; phylum Verrucomicrobiota; class Verrucomicrobiia; order Opitutales; family Opitutaceae; genus Lacunisphaera. The sequence continues at coordinate 94,965 of JAEUGW010000023.1, forward strand.
GCATCGACCTCGGCGTCCAGTTCGCGGAAAGACAGGGTCAGATAATCGATGCCGCCAGCCCCGGTGCGGCCGCGGGGGATCTTCACCGCCGGGTGGTCCGGCTGGCGCGCGGCCATCAGTGGCAGGTGGCGGGCGATGTTGGCGGAGTCAGGCACTTTAAAGCGAGGCGGTCATCCTGAGCCGCGCGAAGGATCCATCAGGATTCGCGCGCACAGATGGATTCTTCGCGGGGCTCAGAATGACAAACAGGGGATGGCATGGGGTAGATCAGCTCCGCCAGGCCGGCTCGGCCTTGATCAGCTTGGCCTGCCAGGGCAGCAGAACCTCCTCGATGGACGAGGGGTCGCGGGCGAGTTGCACCAACTGTGTGCGGGTGGCGATGAGGGTGGGGTCGAGCTGGAGGCCCGCGGCGAGGCGGTCGCGGTCGGCCTTGATGCGGTCCTGGCGCGCCAATTCGTCGGGCGTCATCGGGTTGAAGTCGCGCCGGCGTTCGCGGCGCGGCAGGGTGTGCGGGTCGGTGGCAAAGCCGCGGCGGATGGCCTCGGCGAGCGAGGGGAACAGCCGGTCGTGGCGCCGGCCGAGGTTGACGCGCATGACTTCCTCGGGCGGGGCGCCCTCCTCGGCCGCGCGGGCGATGCGGCCCAACATCTCGTTGCCGACGACCTTGAAGGGCGGCGTGTTGAGCTTCTCGGCCCAGCCCTCGCGCCAGTGCCAGAGGGCGTGCAGCACGGAGAGGCCGCGGCCGCGGAGTTTTTCCGAGCCGTTGATGCGCCAGGAGTGCTCGTCGGGCGGGGTGAAACCGTCCTTCGCCACCGACATCTGCCAGCGGCAGCGCTGCTCCAGCCAGGGGAGGCGGTCGAGCTTCACGAGGTCGGCGCGGAGCTTGTCGCGCAGGGCGAAGAGGTGGAACACATCCATCGCGGCGTAGTCGAGCATGTCGCGGTCGAGCGGGCGCTGCGACCAGTTGGCCTTCTGGTGGTCCTTGTCGAGCTTGACGCCGAAGTTGGTCTCGAGGAGCGCGGCGAGGCCGAAGCGCGGGATGCTCAGGAGCTGGGCGGCGAACATGGTGTCGAACAGGCTGTGGGGCACAAAGCGGCAGAGCTCCCAGAGCAGGCGCAGGTCGTAGTCGCTGCCGTGCATGACGAGCGGCTTGGCCGCGAGGCGCGGCCAGAGCGCGTCGAGATTCAGGTCGGCTAGGAGGTCGACGAGATGGATCTCGCCGGCCGCATGGATCTGCAGGAGGCAGACGCGCGTCTTGTAGCGGAAGAGGTTGTCGGCCTCGGTATCGAGCGCGATCTCAGTGCTACGGTCGAGCGCGGCGAAAAGCGGTGCCAGTTGCTCGGGCCGGGTGATGAGTTGGTAGTGCGGTGCGGTGTTCAAGCGGGACGGTTCAATGGTTCCAGGCAGTGAGAAAGGCATCGATGAGCTGGGGTAAATCAGGGCTGTAGCCGCCCTCGAGGATCGCGGCGGCGGGGAGCCCGCTGTCGCGCAGCCAGCGGCCGAGAGCGGCGAAGTCGTCGCCCTCGAGCGTCATTTCGGTGATCGGGTCGCTGGCGTAGGCGTCGAAGCCGGCGGACACGAGGACCAGGTCGGGCTTGAAGGCGAGCACCGACTCCCAGGAGCGGGCGAGGGCCGCCATGTGCTCTTCGCGCGGGGTGCGCGGGGCGACGGGGAAGTTATGGCAATTGGCGAAGGAGGCGGTGCCCGTGCCGGGATAGCCGGGGTATTGGTGGACAGAAACGAACAACGTGTTGGCGCGGCCGTTCAGGATGTCCTCGGTGCCGTTGCCATGGTGGGCGTCGAAGTCCCAGACGGCGACGCGGCGGCCCGGGGCGGCGGCGTGCAAGGCGGCGATGGCGATCTGGTTGAGGTAGCAGAAGCCCATGGCTCGCGAGCGCGTGCAATGGTGGCCCGGCGGGCGCATCAGCGCGAAGGCCTGCCCGCCGGAGAGGGCGCGATCGGCGGCCGCGAGCGCGGCGCCGACGGCCCGGCGGGCGTGTTCGTGGATGCCCGGAAAATGAGGCGTGTCGTCGTCGATGTCCGGCGCGAGCGAGATGCGTTTCAGCAGGGCCGGGGTGTGGGCAGCGAGGAGGGCGGATTCGTCCGCGAGGGCCGGCTTTTGCCAGGTCCAGTCCGGGTGGGCGGCCTGCAGGTGGGCGGCGCTGCGGAGCACGCGGGCCGGCTGCTCGGGTCGCATGGACGAACCGTATTCAGCGCAAAGGGGGTCGTGCAGGATGATCATCAAGTTTGTCCGCCCACGGACAGCAAGGAGCCCACAGACAAGCGGGAATCCCCACCCCCTGTAAAGCGGGATAATCAGCGATAGACTTCCCGGCGATGCCCCATGGCCAGCAGGTAAAGCATACCCTTGGTCACATCGAAATCGTAAGCCACGCGGTAGTCCCCCACCCGCAACTTGTAGCAGTCCAAACCCGTCAAATGGATATGAGGGTAGTGCTCCAGCTTGGAGCCAACCTCGTCAATCCTGGCGGCAATGCGTGCTTGCAGATCAGCGGGCAGCTTCAGGAAAACCGCGTCGAAATCGCGCGAGTAAACCTGAGTGGCGGCTCTCACGGGCTGGTTGTGGGGGTCTGGCGGATCCGAGTGGGCTCGCCGCGCGCCAGTTCCTCGCGCGCGCGCGCAATCCTGGCTTTGAAAGACTCGGTGACTTCGGCCCCCGATTCCGCCAGTTCGTTGAGCCAATCCCGCACCGCTTCGCGGTCGGCCGGAGAAAGCCGGACGATGGCCGATTCGATTTCCTGCACGGTGCTCATGGCCAATAGGAGATATCCGCCGACACCCGGGTTTCAAGCGTGGATCGAAGCCCGAAAATCCGGTGCAGGCCGGTCACGGTGTTCGCGGTATAGGTGATGCAGCCCGGGGGTTGCCTGCATGGCGCAGGTTTGGGCCGATCTCAGTTGAACTTGCTCCGCTGTTCGGCGGCCGATCGCACTTTCTGCAGACGCAGGTGCTTTTCCTTGGTGATAGTCACCCGAGTGCCGTCTGCGGTCACATGATACCAGCCGCTTGAGTCATCCATTGGCTTGAACGTACCCAGCTTGTATGCCTTGAGGAAATTCCGGGCGAATTCTTCGCCGCCCATTTCCGTCGCGGCGAAGAGGAAGTCAACCACGCTGGGTGAAAGGTCGATCAGAGTGACCCTCCGCGCATTGTCTGCGGATATCGCCGCAAACGCGAAGAAGACGGGAAAGGCTGTATCACTTTTGCGGTGTCCTATCCGAACCAAGAATCCGCCGGCGTTGGCCTCGGGTTCGGTGAACGTTGGGGCGCCGCCATAAGGGAACGGCATTTCATAGCCGACGAGCGCCAGCCGCAGGATTTTGGCTGCATCCTCGATGGGCATATCCATGGACAGGCCTTTGACGGCCAGCCGTTTGTTGCCGCCGGAGGTTTCACTCGCGGCCAGAGATCCGACCGGGACGGTCAGCAGGGCTGGCAGCAGGGCGAGGAAAATGACGCGAGGTAGATGCATGGAAGCACAAGAGGGATGGATCACTCGATGGCCGCGATCACCGCCGCCACAAACGGCGCTTTGCGTCGGTCAAAGCGCTCGGGCCAATTGGGATCGGTGTATTGGCTCGCTTGCTTGGCCAAGGACTGAAGCCGTCGCCGTCTTTGCAGAACCTGGCTCACATGCTCAGGCAGAATCGTGCCGATGGTGGCGCCTTTGCCGTAGCGGATTTGCAGCGCGGACCCCGTCCAGCGATAATCCAGCCGCGCCCTTCCACCGAGAGCGGGTATGGTGCGCCAATCTTTGGTGCGGCGCAGATTCTTGAGAAGGCCTCCAAGTAAAGCATCACCACGCATCCCACGAGCATGGCTGCGGGTGCGCGCAGGCCAAGCCCAGCACTGTTTACGAATTAGAGTTACCCCCGTTTTGTGGACAGGAGGCGCGGAACATCCCAAAAGGAACCGATACCCGTGCCCAAAACCAATCCATCCTACACTGCCGAGTTTAAGCGTGAGGGGCTCGCCTATCAGGCGAGCACCGGCCAGACTCAGAAGGAGGTAGC
>JAEUGW010000032.1 GCA_016795565.1 Opitutaceae bacterium
GGTGCGCGTAAAGCGGCCACTGGCCGCGAGACTGACGAACTGTTGCTTCTGTTCCATGAGGGTTACTTGGTTCCAGGCCATAGCCTGAAAGTGTAACCCATGTCCCCGGACAATCTGTTACCTATGTCCCCGGATCATACCCCGTCAAGACCGACAAGTCCCCCGCCGCCGCGCCCGCCGCCGCCGGAGAATCCTCGACCGCCGCGGAACCGGCGCTTACCTTCCGCGTCATTCCACCACCCAAGAAACCGTGAACACGCCCGCCTTCCGCCGTCTCGCCTTCCTGTTGCTCGCCTTGCTGGGCCTGGCCCCGCTGCACGCCCAGCGCGAGAAGCTGCCGATGGAGGACCTCGAGATCGTCGAGAAGAAGTGGCCCGAGGCCAAGCGCACCTACACGGGCCTGCGCTACATCATCCTGAAGCCCGGCGACGTGGCCGGTCCGTCGCCCGAGAAGGGCATGGAGGTCAGCGTGCTCTACAAGGGCATGCTGATCGACGGGACGGTCTTTGACCAGTCGCCCGACGAGAAAAGCCCGCTCAAGATGCGGCTCGGCCGCGGCGGGCTCATCGAGGGGTGGGAGCAGGCGATTCAGAAGATGCACAAGGGCGAGAAGTGGCTGCTGATCATCCCGCCCGAGATGGCCTACGGCGCGCGCGGCCGGCCGCCGACCATCAAGCGCAACGCCACGCTCGTCTTCGAGATGGAGCTGGTGGACTTCGCGAAGTGACGGTGGGGGCGGGTCGCTGGTCCCGCCGGCTTGAGTGAGAGAGACTGTGGGCGGGGTGCCCTCCCCCCGCGAGGCCTGTGCCGCGAAACCAGAAACCCGCGGGGTGAGGGCACCCCGCCCACAGCGGAATCATGCCGATGGCGGCGCGGCTTGGCGCTATTGCAGGGCGTGGCCATTGAGGCTCCCCAATAGTCTGACGGGCAGGGCGCACCGGCCCGGTGCGCAGCGGCGGAGCGGGCCGCTCCGCCCTGCTACCCGCGCGGGCGGACACAAGGTCCGCCCCTACAGTGCCAATGCCCGTCGGCAGCATGGGAGCGACCTTGTTCGCGACAGTCGCGTGCAAGCACGCTCCCACAGGTTCAATGCGAGCCAACGCCAACGCACGTGGCACGGGTCTCCGACCCGTGGGCGGCGGGTTCACGGGCCGGAGGCCCGTGCCACGATCCGGTTCACTTCATCAGCTCGGCGAGCGGTTTCTCGATCGCCTCGGCCCACATCTGGTAGCCGGCACCAGTCAGGTGGAGCTGGTCGGGCATGATGGTCCACGGGATGCGGCCATCCCGCCCGAGGAAACCGGCATTGATGTTGAGGTAGCGCACGTTGGCCCCGTCGTCCAATTTTGCGAGCAGGGCGTTGGCGCGGTCGTTGGCGGCGACGCGCTTGGCGGAGTCGGCGATCACGGCCTCGGTGATGAGGCCGTCCTGGTTGCGGCGGGCGTCGCGCGGGAAGATGGCCAGCAGGAGCACCTTGGTGCCCGGCAGCTTGGCGCGGAGGAGGCCGACGATCTTCTTCACGGCGTCGGCGATCTGCTCGCCGGTGTGCTGGCCGGAATTGTTCGTGCCGATCATGAGCACGACGGCCTTGGGGCTGATGCCGTCGAGTTCGCCGTTCTCGATGCGCCAGATGACGTGCTGGGTCTGGTCGCCGCCGATGCCGAAGTTGGCCGGCTGGTATTGGCCGAAGTAGTGCTCCCAGATGTGCGGCACCTTGGTCCAGCCCTCGGTGATGGAGTCGCCGAGGAAGAGCACGCCGATCGGGCCGCTCTTGGTGCGGGCGAGGAATTTCTCGTGCAGCTCGAAGAAGCGGGCGTTGCCGGTCTTGGGGATGGCGGCGGAGGCATCGGGAATGGCGGGCGCAGCCGCCGGGGTGGCGGGGGCAGGCGCGGTTTGCGCGACGGCGAGGGAAACCAGCCCGGCGAACACGGGCGCGAGGAAGCGGAGGGTCAATTTCATGGGAGTAGGCGGCCAGTGAAACGGCGGCCCGCCGCAGCGCAAGGCTTCCCCGCGTCACGCCGCGCCGACGGACTTGAGCAGGAGCCGGCGTTGCATCCAGAAACCGTCGGCGGTGTAGAGCGCCAGACCGCACCAGATGAGCCCGTAGGCCTGGAGGCGCGCGGCGTCGAACGGTTCGCGGTAGAGGAAGTAGCCGAGCAGGAACTGCACGCTGGGGGCGAGGTATTGCAGCAGGCCGAGGGTGACCAGCCGGATGCGTTGGGCGCCGTAGGCGAAGAGCAGCAGCGGGATGGCGGTGAGCACGCCTACGAACAGGATCAGGGCGTGGTGCCAGGCATCCACGCGGCCGAGCGCGCCCGCGCCGGTGTGGTGCCACCAGAGCAGGAGGCCGGCGGCGAGCGGGAACAGCAGCAGCGTCTCGACCGTCAGGCCGGTGATGGCGCCGAGGGCGGACTGCTTCTTCAGCAGGCCGTAGCTGGACCAGGTGGCGGCGAGCGAGAGCGCGATCCACGGGAAATGCCCGACGCGGAACAGGAGGAAGGCCACGCCGAGCGCCGCGCAGCCGATGGCGGTCCATTGCAGCGGCCGCAGGCGCTCATGCAGCACCAGCGAGCCGAGAGCCACGTTGCACAGCGGCACCAGAAAGTAGCCGAGGCTGGACTCGATGACGTGGCCGTTGTTCACCGCCCACACATAGACGGTCCAGTTGACGGCGAGCAGCACGCTGCTCAGGAGATTGAGGCCGAGCAGCCGGCGGCTGCGGAAGGCGGCGCGCAGCCCGCCCAGCCCGCCCTGCCAGGCGAGCACGCCCAGCAGGAAGGCCAGCGACCACACGATGCGATGGGTGATGAGCTCGAGCGCGGCGACCGACTCCAGCTGCTTCCAATAGACGGGCACGAGGCCCCAGATCAAAAAGCCGGTGGAAGCGGACAGGGCGCCGCGGGTGGCAGCGGGATGGGGCGGGAGCTTGGACAAGGTCGGGCAACGTGTTGCGGCGTCGCGGTGGCGTCAACCCGGCCGGGAGGTGTGCCGGCCTGTCTGATAAGCTGCTGCGCAGCTACTTGGTCACGGGTGGCGGGTTCCGGCTGGATTGCCAGGCGAGGAAACGCCACCGGCCGTCCTCAAGACGCCAGACGGCGAGGAAATTCAGGTCGAGCAGGCTCCGCTCCGGGCCGCGGCTGACTTTGAAAAGGGCCCGGCCCTCCATCAGCACGGTCCCGGGTCCGGCGGAGAGGAAATGGCGCCGCACGTATTCGGCCGACTCGTAGATCAGATGCCGGCCGGCGAGGGTTTCGATGAAGGCGGCCTTGTTCTCAATCTTGCCGCTGGAGTGGGCATAGTGGAGCTCGTCGGAGAAAATGACGTCGAGTCGCGTGCGGTCGGCGGCGAGGATGGCGGCGACGCGCTCGTCGTCGGCCGCGCGCACGGCGGCGAGGATCGTGTCGTCCGCGGCGGGGAGGGAGGCGGCGGTGGCCGCGAACAGCAGCAGGAGGCGGAGGACTTTCACCGGTCGGGGGGTCAGCGATGCACGGGCCAGGGTTTGCCGGCTTCGTCAATGGCGACGTAGGTGAACACGCCCTCGGTGACGCGGGCCAGCTCGCCGCCTTTCGTGCGCTGGGCCCAGGCTTCGACGGCGATGCGCATCGAGGTGCGTCCGACCTTCAGGAGCGTGGCGTGGCAGCTGACGATGTCGCCGACGTAAACGGGCGTGATGAAGGTCATCGCGTCGATGGCGACGGTGGTGACGCGGGAGCGGGCGAGGTTGCGCGCGTAGATGGCGCCGCCGAGGTCCATCTGGGAGAGGAGCCAGCCGCCGAAGATGTCGCCGTTGGCGTTGGTGTCGGCGGGCATCGCGATGGTGCGGATGACGAGTTCGCCGTGGGGCTCGGCCGGGGCCGGAGGGGCGGGTGGGCGGGTGTCGCTCATGCGGGCAGGTTGCGGCGGGGCTGCCGGAGTGGCAAGCGCGGGGACTCACGGGTCGGGAGACCCGTGCCACCCGGCGCGGCGGGACGTTGGTAGTCTATTAGATGACAAACCGGTTTGTAACCTATTAGGTTACAAAGGTGATTGTGGCGGGGCGACGGGGCGGGCAAAGAAAAAGGCCGCGGCGGGGGCCGCGGCCTGGAGGGGCTGCCGGGGTGGCGGGTGGCGCCCGCCGCCCGGAGCCTCAGCCGTTCTGCATCTGGTGGGGGGCGACGTCGGCGTCGCTGGGGTTCACCGGGATGCGCATGCCGTAGAAGCTGCGGTATACGAACACGAGGGCGGCGACGAAGATGGCGGCGCCGAGGGTGTGCTTGAGGCCGGCGGGCATGTTGACCGCGATCTCGACGGCGAGCAGGCCGAAGAGCGTGGTGAACTTGATGACGGGGTTCAGCGAGACCGAGGAGGTGTCCTTGAACGGGTCGCCCACGGTGTCGCCGACGACGGTGGCGGCGTGGAGCGGGGTGTTCTTCATCTTGAGGTCCACCTCGACGATCTTCTTGGCGTTGTCCCACGCGCCGCCGCCGTTGGCCATGAAGATGGCCTGGAAGAGGCCGAAGAAGGCCATGCCGACGAGGTAGCCGATGAAGAAGAACGGGTCGAAGAACGCGAGGGCGAGCGAGAGCAGGAAGATGACCATGAAGATGTTGACCATGCCCTTCTGCGCATACTGGGTGCAGATCTTCACGACTTCCTTCGAGGCCTCGGTGGCGGCGGTGGAGGCGTCGAGCTTCATGTTGTCCTTGATGTAGACGACGGCGCGGTAGGCGCCGGTGACGACGGCCTGCGTGCTCGCGCCGGTGAACCAGTAGATGACGGCGCCGCCCATGAGGAGGCCCATGAGGGCCTCGGGGTGGACGAGCGAGAGGCGCTCGAGGACGGAGAACTTGGCGTCGAGTTTCTGGTAGTGGTCCTGCAGCATCATGATGATGCCGAAGACCATCGTGGTGGCGCCGACGACGGCGGTGCCGATGAGCACGGGCTTGGCGGTGGCCTTGAAGGTGTTGCCGGCGCCGTCGCCCTTCTCGAGCTGGTGCTTGGCACCCTCGAAGTCGGGCTTGAAGCCGAAGTCCTTCTCGATCTCGGCGGCGATGCCCGGCTTGCCCTCGATCTGCGAGAGCTCGTAAACGGACTGGGCGTTGTCGGTGACGGGGCCGAAGGAGTCCACCGCGATGGTGACCGGGCCCATGCCGAGGAAACCGAAGGCCACGAGGCCGAAGGCGAAGATGGGCGCGGCAAAGGCGAACTGCGCGGGCATCATCTGCGCGACGGCGTCGTAGCCGGCGAAGTAGTAGGCGCCGAACATGAGCGCGAGGATGCACAGGCCGGTCCAGAACGCGGAGAAGTTGCCCGCGACGAGGCCGGAGAGGATGTTGAGCGAGGCGCCGCCCTGCTTGGAGGAGGTGACGACCTCCTTGACGTGGCGGCTCTCGGTGGAGGTGAAGATCTTGGTGAACTCCGGGATGAGCGCGCCGGCGACGGTGCCGAGCGAGATGATGGTGGAGAGCACCCACCAGAGGTCGGGCATGGGGGCGCCGGCGTCGTTCCGCACCCCGGCGAGCAGCAGGTAGCTGGCGGCGTAGGTGACGAGGATGCAGATGACGGAGGTGATCCAGACGAGGTTGGTCAGCGGGTGCTCGAGGTTGAAGTGTTTCGCCCGGCCCCAGACGGCCTGGGAGACGGCGTCATTCACCCAGTAGCTGACGAGGGAGGTGACGACCATCAGGATGCGCATGGCGAAGAGCCACACGATGAGGGTGGCGCACAGGGCGGGGCTGGCGGCGAGCGCGAGGGCGAGGAAGGCGATGAGCGCCACGCCGGTCACGCCGTAGGTCTCGAAGCCGTCGGCGGTCGGCCCGACGGAGTCGCCGGCGTTGTCGCCGGTGCAGTCGGCGATGACACCCGGGTTGCGCGGGTCGTCCTCGGGGAGGTTGAAGACAATCTTCATCAGGTCGGCGCCGATGTCGGCGATCTTGGTGAAGATGCCGCCGCAGATGCGGAGGGCGGAGGCGCCGAGGGACTCGCCGATGGCGAAGCCGATGAAGCAGGGGCCGGCGAGGTCCGTGGGGAGGAACGCCAGGATGCAGATCATGAAGAACAGCTCGATGGCCACGAGGAGCAGGCCGACGCTCATGCCGGACTTCAGCGGGATGAGGAGCGTGGCGAGCGGGTTGCCCTGGAGGGCGGAGAAGGCGGCGCGGCTGTTGGCCACGGTGTTGATGCGGATGCCGAACCAGGCGACGCCGTAGCTGCCGAGGATGCCGAGCACGGAGGCGGCGAGGATGAGGGCGACGTGGCTGGCGGAGTTGTGCGAGAGCACGCCGAAGTAGTAGGTCATGCAGATCGCGATGAGCACCCACAGCACGGCGAGGAACTTGCCTTGCTGGAAGAGGTAGGTCTTGCACGTTTCCCAGATGATCTGGGAGACGGCGGCCATGGACTTGTGCACGGGCAGGCGCTTGGTCTGGAGGTATTGCATCCAGCCGTAGGCGACGCCGAGGGCGCAGACCACAAGGCCGATCATCAGCACGCTCATGCCGCTGAGGGCGCCGTTGAGGAAGCTCACCGATCGGAGATCGGGGATCTTGATGTCGGCCTCGCTGGCGAGGGCAGGGGAGGCGGTCGCGGCCAGGGCAAGCAGCAGCGCGCCGATACGTTTCCGGAGGGGGTTTTTTAGCATACGGAGGGGGTAATGTGTAGGCGCGGAACTTGGCGAACACCCCGGGGCGAGGCCAGTCATTTCTCCGGAATCGGCGGCGGGGGCCGGGCCGGCGCGCCGCCATTGACGCGGCGGGAGGTTTGCGTTTCGTTGGCCCGCCCATGCCGCTGCTGGAAATCACCCGCCTCACCAAGACCTACGCCCGGCCCGGGGGCGGGACGCACCGGGTGGTGGACGTGCGGGAGTTCTCGCTCGAGGCCGGCGCCCAGCTGGCGCTGCGCGGCGAGAGCGGCACGGGCAAGACCACCTTCCTCAACCTCATCGCCGGCATCCTCGCACCCGATGATGGCGGCATCGTGGTCGCCGGCCGGGACCTGGCCCAACTCGGCGAGGCCGGGCGGGACCGGCACCGCGCGGAGCACATCGGCTACATTTTCCAGACCTTCAACCTGCTGCAGGGCCACACCGCGCTGGAAAACGTGGAGCTCGGCATGGCCTTCGGCCGCGGCGTGGACCGCGCGCACGCGGCGGCGCTGCTTCAGCGCGTCGGGCTCGGCGATCGGCTCGGGCATTTCCCGCGCCAGCTCTCCACCGGCCAGCAGCAGCGCGTGGCCGTGGCCCGCGCGCTCGCGAACAAACCGAAGCTCGTCCTCGCCGACGAGCCGACGGGCAACCTCGACCGCCGCCACGGGCGCGAGGCGCTCGAGCTCATCCGCGAGGTCTGCCGCGAGACCGGCGCCGCGCTGCTGCTCGTGAGCCACGACGAGCGGGTGCTCGCGGCCTTCGAGCGCATGCAGGATTTCGCGACCCTGAACCGGGCGCTGGCGGAGGCGGCAAAATGAACCTGAACCCGTCATTGCGAGGAGCGAAGCGACGAAGCAATCCAGCCGACTGGATCGCCACGGCCGGCTGCGCCGGCCTCGCGATGACAAGGAAGGGGGGACCATCATGATTCTCAACCTCATCTACCGCTCGCTCCGGCAGCACGCGCTCGCGACGCTCGTGACCGCGGCCGGCATCGCGCTGGCCGCCGGCCTGCTGCTGACGGTGTGGGTGGTGAAGACGCAGTCGCAGGCCGTGTTCGCCGCAACCAACTCCGGGTTCGACGCCGTGCTCGGCGCGCGCGGCTCCAAGCTGCAGCTCGTGCTCAACGCCATCTTCCACCTCGAGGCCTCGCCGGGCAACATCGCGGCGGCGGACTACGAGATGATCCGGCGGCACCCGGCGGTGAAGGCGGCCATTCCGCTCGCGCTCGGCGACACCGTGGAGGGCTGGCGCATCGCCGGCACGACGACGCAGCTCTTCGACGAGATCGAATACCTGCCGGGGAAGCGCTACGCCTTCGCGGCGGGACGGAATTTCAAGCTCGGCGCGGAGGAGGCCGTGGTCGGCAGCTACGTGGCGCAGCAGCTCGGCTGGAAGGTGGGCAGCCATTTCCATCCGCACCACGGCCTGAGCGAGGAGGCCGGCCACGAGCACGAGGAGCATTATGATGTGGTGGGCATCCTCGCGCCGACCAACACGCCGGCGGACCGCGTGGTCTGGATCCCGCTCGAGGGTGTGCAGACGATGAGCGGGCACAATCCGCTCGCGGCGACCGAGCTCAGCGCCGTGCTTCTCCAGCTCCGCGCGCCGACGGCGGGCCTGATGATGAGCAACCAGCTCAACGCGTCGGGCGGGCGGCTCACCTTCGCCTATCCCATCGGCAGCATCGTGGCGGAGCTGTTCAACAAGATCAGCTGGGTGGACCGCGTGCTGACGCTCGTCGCCTGGCTGGTGGCGGCGGTGGCGGCGGCCTCGGTGCTGGTGGGCATCTACAACTCGATGAGCGCGCGGGCGCGCGACCTCGCCATCCTGCGCGCGCTCGGGGCGCGGCGGCGCACGGTCTTCGGCGCCGTGGTGGGCGAGGCGGCGGCCGTCGGCCTGCTGGGCGCGGCGGCGGGCTTCGCGGTTTACGCGGTGCTGGGCGGCGCGGTGGCGGCCCTCATCCGGGCGCAGACCGGCGTGGCGCTCGCGCCGTGGCAATGGAATCCGGTCTTCTGGTGGACCCCGGCGGTGCTCGTGGGCCTGTGCGTGCTCGGCGGCCTCGTGCCCGCCATCAAGGCCTACCGCCTGCCGGTGGCCGAGACCATCGCGCCCGTGTCGTGAGTCCGGGGCGCGGCGGCGCTTCCCGTCATCAAACCCTTTGACGCCCGGCTGCCGGTGACTACGGTGCGCGCATGAAGTTTTCCGCCCGTCACGTTTTGCTGCTGGCCGCCGGCGTGCTCGCGCTGCGCGCGGCCGAGCCGGCGAAGGCGGATGGCTACGAGCCCGTGGGCTTCGACCGGCTGGCGGCGTTTGACTACACGCCGCCGGAGACCGAGACCGCCAAGCCGACCGACCAGATTCCCGCGAAGATCAAGGCGCTGGACCAGGCGAAGGTCGCGGTGACGGGCTTCATGCTGCCGACCAAGATGGACAAGGGCCTGGTGAAGGAATTCCTCCTCGTGAAGGACGCGATGATGTGCTGCTACGGCGCCATGCCGAAGGTCAACGAGTGGATCGTCGTCAAGATGAACGGCGCCGGCGTGAAGCCGCTGATGGACATCCCCATCACCTTCGAGGGCCGGCTGCGGGTCGGCGAGATGTTCGAGAACGGCTACCTCACCGGCCTCTACCTGCTCGAGGGCGACCGGCTGGTCGGCGTGAAGGGGTAGGTGGTCGCCTGAGGACTTATTCGGATAACCTATTCCCGGCAGCGTGGTTTTCTGTAGCGGCGGTCTGTGACCGCCGTCGAGCGTGGTGTGGTGATCGTTCGGCGGTCATAGACCGCCGCTACAGGACAGGCCGTTATTCGGATAGGCTCTTATTCCATTCAGCTTGGTGTGGCTCTTTTGTAGGGGCGGACCTTGTGTCCGCCCCTACTGTGTCAATTCACGACGTAACTGGTTTTAGCCCCTTGTCATCGCGAGCCCGGCTTGGCCGGGCGTGGCGATCCAGTCAGCTGGATTGCTTCGTCGGCCATTCAGGGCTCCTCCTCGCAATGACAGGTTTTGGAGCAATCCTTATACCGTCTCGGGCAACGACGCGCCGGGGATGACGCGCCCTACCGTGAGATGTCGCGCTGCGTGAGCACCTTGAAGCCGCGGGTGTTCAGCGCGCTGGCGGCGAGATCGTTGTCCTCGACGCTCAGGGCGAGGGCGGATTTCCCGCGCGGGCGCATCAGGAAGGAGTAGGCGTAGTGGATGTTCACCTCGACGGTGAGCAGCGCGCTGAGCACGGCGCTGAGCTGCGACTCGTTGGCGATCTCCACCGCGACCACCTCGCACTCGGTGAAGAAGAAGTTGTTCGCCGCCATCAGCTCGCGGGCGCGGTCGGGGTCGTCCACGATCATGCGGTCCAGCGCCGTGTCCGTCTGGTCGATGGTGGTCATGGCCATGATATGGACGTTGTGCTTGGCGAGCAGGGCCACGAGGTCGTGCAGCCGCCCGACGCGGTTCTCGATGAACACGGAGAACTGCTTGACGGGATCGGCGGCGACCGGGGCGGCGGTATCGGACATGGCGACAAGCCGCACCCTAGGCCGGAACGCGGGCAGGGTCAATGCCGCCTTGAGCCCGGCGGGCGCCGGGCCCAAGGTGGCGCGATGTCATCGGGCAACCGCCAGCACCAGACCGCCACCCACCGCGCGGAAACCAGCGCACGCTTCGTCGCGGCGGGCATCCTACTGAACCTCGTGCTTGGCGCCGCCAAGCTCGCGGGCGGGGTGTGGGGCCATTCCTATGCACTCGTCGCCGACGCCGCCGAGTCGCTGCTGGACACGCTCGCCTCCGTGCTCGTGTGGGCGGGCTTCCGTGTCGCCGCCAAGCCGCCCGATGCGGAGCATCCCTACGGCCACGGCAAGGCCGCGGCGCTGGCGGGGCTGTTTGTCGCGGGCACGGTGCTGGTGGCCGCCGCCGGCATCGCGTGGCAGAGCGTGCACGAGATCCTCACGCCGCACCACGGGCCGCACTGGCTGACCCTGCCGCTCCTCGCCGTGGTCGTGGCGGCGAAGGAGATTTATTCCCGCCGGATGCTGCGGCTCGACGCGCAATACGGCGCCACGGCGCTCAAGGCCGAGGCCTGGCACCACCGCAGCGACGCGCTCACCTCCGCCGCGGCCTTCATCGGCATCGCCATCGGCGTCATCGGCGGGCCCGGCTACGAGGCCGCCGACGACTGGGCGGCGCTGCTGGCCTGCGCCCTCATCGCCGCCAACGGCGTGGGCATCGCGCGCGCCGCGCTTGGCGAGATCATGGACACGGTGGTGCCGCCGGAGACGGAGGCGGAGATCCGGCGGCTGGCCGGGGGCGTGCCCGGCGTGCGCTACGTGGAGAAGTGCCGCGTGCGGCGCAGCGGCCTCAGCCTGCTGGTGGACATCCATGTGCATGTGGACGGGGCCCTGATCGTGCGCGAGGGCCACGCCATCGCGCACGCTGTGCAGGATGCGCTCGTGGCCGCGCCGCTCGCCATCGGCGACGTGGCGGTGCACATCGAGCCCGCGCGGGCCATTGGGGGTTGAAAACGCGGGGGTGATGTGGCGGATTGGCCGCCATGCCCCGGATGTCGCGCCCGCTCCTGACCGTCGTGTGGCTGCTGGCGGCCGGCCTTGGCCTCCCGGCGCAGACCGCCGCGCCCCGCGCCGTGCGCGATGCCGGCCCGCCGCTCTCCACCGCGACCGACAGCGAATTGCCCGACGGTGACGAGGTGTGGGCCTCCGCGCAGCAGGCCCTGGCTGCGGCCGGCACCGAGCTGGAAAAGGCGCGGGCGCTGGTGACGGTGGTGAACCTGCAGCGCCGCCGCGGGGATTATCCCGCCGGCCTGGCCGGCGCGCGGGACGGCCTCGCCCGGGCGCGCCAGCTCGGCGACCCCCGCCTGCAGGTGGATTTTCTCTATCTGCTCGGCCGGCTCTACTGGAACCTCACCGATTACCCGCGCTCGCTCGAAAGCCACCTGGAGGAGCTCAAGCTCGCCACGCAACTGGACGATCCCGCCCTGCTCGCCCGCACCCACGGCGGCCTGGGGCTGACCTACCAGCGCTACGGCCGCGACGAGGACGCGCTGCAGCATTTCCGGCTCGGGCTGGATTTGGCGGCGCGCGCCGGGGATGTGCGCATCCGCTCCAGCCTGCTGAACAGCCTCGGCAACTACTACCTCGGGCTCGGGCAACTCGACCTCGCCGCCGCCAACCACGAGGAGGCGCTGAAGCTCCGCGAGACCTACAACAACCGCCGCGCCATCGCCGAGTCGCTGACCAACCTCGGCCTGATCGCCAGCGCGCGGGGCGATCCCGCCCGGGCGCTGGACTACCTCACGCGCGCGCTCGCCACCTTCGAGACGCTGAAATACCGGCGCTACATCGCCAACACCCACCGCCGCCTCGCCCTCGTGTTGCGCAAGGCCGGGCGGCCCGACGAGGCGCTGGCCCACCTGCAGACCGCGCTGGCGATCGCCGACACGCTGGAGAGCGCCGAGGTGCTGGCGGAGATCTACCAGGAATTCGCCCTGACCAGCGAGGCGCGGGGGGACCTGGCCGCGGCGCTCGACTATCAGCGCAAGTCCGCGGCCGCGACCGAGCAGATGCGCAACGAGCACGACCGGCAGCGCATGGGCGAGCTGCGGGCGCGCTACGGTGCCGAGCAGCGCGAGCTGGAGATCGCGCTGCTCAAGCGCGACCAGGAGCTGCAGCAGGCGGAGAACCGCCGCCGCCGCGCGCAGAACCTCGCGCTGGCCGGCGGCCTGGCCGGCGGTGTCGTGCTGCTCGGCGGCATCATCCTGTTGCAACGCTTCCGCCTGCGCACCGAGCGCCGCCTGCACGCCGTCACCGAACACGCGCGGGAGCGCGCCGAGGTGGCCGACCGCCTGAAATCGCGGCTGCTCCAGATCGCCTCGCACGACCTCAAGGTGCCGCTGACCGCGCTCAACGCCACCGCCGGCCTGATCGCGCAGGAGGCCGGCGACGCCCCGGCCGTGCGCCGGCTGGCCGGCGGCATCCAGGCGGACACCGCGCGCATGCGCAGCCTGGTGCGGGATTTCCTGGAGGCGGCCGCGATGGAGGAGGGCAACCTCCAGCTGCACGCCGCCGAGCACGACCTCGCGGCGATTGCCCGCAGCGCGACGGACAGCCTCGCGGCGGCGGCCGGCACGAAGCGCCAGCAGCTCACCTTCGTGCCCGCGCCCGGCCCGCTGCCCGCGGTGCGGGCCGACGGCGAGCGGCTGCGCCAGGTGTTCGACAACCTCATCGGCAACGCGCTCAAGTTCACGCCGCCCGGCGGCGTGATCACGGTCGCCGCCGGCGAGGCCGCCGGCTGGGTCTATGCGGAGGTGCGCGACAACGGCCCCGGTCTCGGGCCGGCGGATTTCGCAAAAATCTTCTCCCCCCGCCAGCGGCTGTCGGCCCAGCCGACCGGCGCGGGCGAGGATTCCACCGGCCTCGGCCTGTTCATCGCGCGGGAGCTGCTGGCCCTGCAGGGCGGGCGGCTCGAGGTGCAGTCGTCGCCGGGCGGCGGGGCGGTTTTCCGCGTGCAGCTGCCGGCGGCCGCGCGCGCCGGCGCGGCCTGATCAGCCGAGGCCGTTGCGCAGGCACCAGCGCACGAGCTTCGGCCCATCGTGCAGGCCGAGCTTGGCGCGGGCCGGGAAGCCCACGCCCTTTTGTTTCAGGCCGGCCGGAGTGTCGGCCCGTCGATGAATGCGGCGTCGATCGAGATGCTGTTGGGGCAGGGCGGGGAACCCTGTTCGCGGCGGTGGAGCATGCCGACCACCGTTTCGACCGCCGTGGCGCCGAGCTGCTGCGGGCGCAGGTCGAGGCCGGCGCAGGGCTTGGAGCGTTCGGTGACGTTGATGCGGAAGAAGCCGACATCGCCCGGGACGCGCTGCTTGAGCGTGGCGAGCCAGTCCACCACGGCCTGCTCATGGCCGACGATGAGGTCGGGACGGTGTTTGCGGAACCACGATTGGAAGGATTTTGGCTCCAGCTTGGGCACGATCAGCGGCGGCACGGCCAGCTCGCGGCCGGTCAGGCGGAAGAAGGACAGGAAGCCCGAGCTCCACTTGTAGTCGACGCGCTCGTCCTTGCGCGACTCCAGGCACAGCCCGATGCGCCGGTAGCCGCGGTCCGTCAGGACCTGCAGGGCGCGGCGCATCGAGAGGTAGTGGTCGGGTTGGATCGTGTGCAGGCTCGGGTTCAGCAGCCGGTGATCCATGCCGACCGCGGCCATCTGCGTGAGGTCGAAGTTCACGAAGTCCTGCCGCCGGTCGAAGGGCAGGAAAATGACGCCGTGGATGCCGCGGGCGCGGAGCACGCCGTTGAGCCGGGCGACCGACAGCGCCGGCGCCTTGGGGCCGACCCAGAACAGCTCGGTGCGGAAGCCGAGCTCGCGGGCCCGCGCCTCGGCGCCGCGCGCGACCTCGCGGTGGAACAGCATCAGCTCGGTGCCGCCGTCGGGGCTCATGTCCACGAGCGCGAGCACGCCGCTGAAACCCTGGTGGCGCGAGCGGCGCAGGGCCGAGAGCGTCGCGCCGAGCAGCGGGTTGGGGCGGTAGCCCGCGGCCTTGGCCGCGCGCTGCACGCGTTCGCGCGTGGCGGCGCACACCCGCGGGCTTTCGCGCAACGCCTCGGACACGGTGGCGACGGAGAGCCCGAGCGTGCGGGAGAGGCTGCGGATGGTCGGGGGTTTCGACATGCGGGCTAACGGTTAGAAAACGAACCAGTCGCCTCCGCGAGCGGAAAATCCCACTTAGGTCGCAGCCCGGTGGCATTCAGCCCTTGCCGTCGCGGCCCGCCCCCAACACCAACCCCGTTCGCCTTATGAGACATTCGTTTCTCGCCCGCTTTGCCCTGGCTGGTCTGCTCCCCCTGGCTGCCGCCGGTCTCCGCGCGCAAACCGCCGCCGCCTCGCCCGTGGCCGAGGACAAGGTCCTCCAACTCGACCAGTTTGTGGTCACCACCAGCAAGGCTTCCGGCTACCGCGCCACAAACGCCATCACCGCCACCGGCATCGGCTCAAAGATCGCCGACACCCCGCTGGCCATCAGCGTCGTCACCGGCGAGCTGATGCAGGACGCCTCAAACTTCGAGATGCGCGAGGCCCTGAACTTCGTGCCCGGCGTGCTGACCAACCCCCGCAGCGAATCCGCCGTGACCATCCGCGGCTTCGGCGGCCTGATCTCCTACCGCAACGGCCAGTATCGTCGCCAGCTGATGACCACCTGGAACATGGACCGCATCGAGGTCATCAAGGGCCCGGCCGCCATCTTCTTCGGCGCCGTGCGCCCGGGTGGCATCGTGAACAACGTGACCGCCAAGCCCGAGTTCTCCGGCGACTTCACCGATGTGAAGTTCACCGCGGGCACCGAGAGCCACTACCAGGGCGAGTTCTTCACCAACCAGGTGCTCACCGACAAGCTCGCGATCCGGGTCGGCGCCGGCATCATCGACGCGGGCGGCGAGCGGCCCTTTGACTACAAGGAGGAGACCTACTTCGGCGCCTCGGCGATCTGGAAGCCGACGGCGAACCAGCAGCTCGGCCTCGACGTGGAGACGATCGACCGCCAGGTCTTCTACAACAGCTCCTATCCCTACCGGGCGCTCGCAAACTCCAAGGTTTACGGCGCCGCCGGCGCAATCGCCGCCCAGGCCGGCATCAACCGCCAGACCACCACGGCCGATTCAGCCAACCGCGCCTACCTGACGACCCTCGGCTACTCCGGCACGGCGACGGCGGCGAACTTCTACCCGCTCTACGACATGTTCGCGCCCTACGGCTACCAGACCACGCTCAGCCATGATGCCTGGCAGGCGCAGCGTTCCGAGGCCGTGGACCTCGATTATCTGCTCCGGATCAACGAAAACCTGGTCTGGCAGACCACGCTCAACTACGCCTTCGACAACACTTCCGGCCTGCAGCCCTCCGACGGTGACGTGCGGCCCTATGCCGACGGCTCCCTGCGCTTCCGCACCGAGAGCTTCATCAACGTCCGCGACTCCTACAACGTCCACAACAAGCTGACCTGGCGCTTCGATCTCGGCACCAGCAAGCATACGGTGCAGTTCGGCCAGGAATACCAGCGCGTGATCTTCACCCGGCCGGGCTTCTACAACGACGCCAGCGCCACGGTGAAGACCTACAACGACTCGCCCGGCAACTCGACCAAGACCGGCGTGCCCAACCAGTATGTCACCCACTATGTCCCGGGTAGCAGCACCCCGGCCAGCCTGGAAAGCGTCTTTGCCGCCAGCGGCCAGACCTTCAGCATCACCCGCGAGCGCACCGAGAACAACGCCGGCTACTTCATCGTGGACCAGGCCCAGTTCTTCAACGACCGCCTCTTCGTGCTCGCCGGCGCCCGCTACAACAAGTTCACCGGCAAGATCACCTACGACAAGCCGGTATCCAACTCCAGCCAGAGCGCGGCCAACGGCGGCCTCGCCACCTTCGATGTCATTGGCGCGAAGGGCGACTGGACGCCGCAGTATGGCGCGCTGTTCAAGGTCACGCCTGCGCTCGCCCTGTTCACCACCTACAGCGAATCCATCGAGCCGAACTTCCAGCTGGATGCCGACGGCGTGCCCTCCCTGCCGATCGAGAGCCAGAGCCTGGACTTCGGCCTGAAGGCCGACCTGCTGGCGGGCCGCCTCACCAGCACCATCGCCTACTACGACATTGAGCGCGAGAACCTCGCCTATCGCGACACCGCGCGCGAACTCGCCGCCGGCCGTTCACCCTACTTCATCTTCGGCAACGCCGAGGCGAGCCAGGGCCTCGAGCTCGAGCTCAACTGGACGCCGACCGACAACTACAGCCTCATCTTTGGGTGGGCCAACAACCTTGAGGCCGAGACCACCGCCTCCAACAATGCGACCTTCGTCGGCCGCCGCTTCGGCGGCATTCCGGAGAACACCTACAATGTGTGGAACCGCTACAGCTTCACCGCCGGCCCCCTGGCCGGGCTGACTCTGGCCGGCGGCCTGCGCCACAACGACGGGACCAACCTCTCGCAGGATCCCAACAACGCCGTGCAGATTCCCGCCTTCACCGTGTTCGACGTGATGGCCTCCTACAAGTTCAAGGCCGGTGACCGCACCTACAAGGCGCAGCTCAATGTGAAGAACCTCACCGACAAGCTGTATCGCGAGGGCAGCGACGGCTACTTCGGCCCGAAGCGCACCATCTACCTGAGCCTTGCCACCCGTTTTTGATTTGGATGGGCTTGGGTTGGCCCTCTCGGCCCGCCGGTTGGTCCCGGCGGGCCTTTTTTCTCCCCGGTCCGGTCGCAACTTCCGCCCCATGCAAAAATTCCTGGCCCTGCTGCTGCTGCCGGTGGCCCTGCTGGCGGGCCCCGCCGCGCCCGATCCCGCCGCCGGCCGCCCGGCGGAAATGTTGCAGGCCTCCCTCCGGTTCACCGACGGGCTGTGGGACGAGTCCGCCGGCCTGCTCTGGTCTCCCCAGTCGGGCGCGGCCGCCCCGGCCCGCCGGCATGTGGTCCGCGAGAGCGCCTGGTATGCGCTCGGCCTGCTCCAGCGGGACGGGCCGGGTGACGCGGCCCGGGCGGCGCGCGTGCTGGACCGGGTCATCGGCCACCAGTTCGACGCGCCCGGCCGGCCGTGGGACGGCACGTTCCGCCGTTCGCCGGAGGAGCCCGTGCCCGGCCCCGGCGCGGAGTTATGGAAGCACTACGATCCGAACTGGCGCCACTTCATCGGCACCACCTTCGCGCTCGTGCTCGAGCATTTTGCCGACCGCCTGCCCGCCGGCCTGGCCGCGCGGCTGGAGGATTCCATCCGCCGCGCCGTCGAGGGCGAGCTCACGCAGGGCCGCGCGGAACCCTACCACACCAACATCAAGCTCATGCACGGTTTCCTGTGGAGCTGGGCCGGCGCGCGGCTCGGCAAACCGGAGTGGGTGGCCGGCGGCGAGCGCTGGGCGGAGCAGGTGGCGGCCGCCTTCGCCGCCCACGAGACCTTCGAGGAATACAACTCTCCCACCTACTACGGCGTGGATCTCTACGGCCTGGCGCTCATGCGCCGGCACGGGGCGACGGAGAAGATCCGGACCCTCGGCGCGCAGCTCGAGGCCGGTCTCTGGCGGGATGTCGCCCGCTTCTACCATGCCGGCCTGAAGAACATGGCCGGCCCCTACGACCGCGCCTACGGCATGGACCTGCGCCGCTATGTGTCGCTGACCGGGGTCTGGATGGGCCTGGTGCTGCCCGCGGATCTGACGCCGCTGCCCGATCCTTCCGGCCCGATGGGTCATGCCCATGATTTCGCCTTCGCCCCTCTTTATGTCGCGCTCGGCGCCCGGGTGCCGGCCGAGGTCATGGAGCACTTCCGCGCCTTCCAGGGCGAGCGCCTGATCCGACGGCCGATCACGGCCGTGCGCACCGCCACGGCCTGGCTCGGTCCGGACATGATGACCGGCGGTGAGATCACGGGTGGCACCTGGGGCGCGACGCCCGGCCAGGGGCAATTCCACCCGGCCACGATCCATTGGCGGGTGCCCGGCGGCGATGTCGGCTGGGTGCGGCTCTATGCCTCGCCGCCTTCCGATGCCGAGGCCGGCCGGGAATCCCTCACGGTCACCGCCGCCGCGGCTGGCGACTTCATCTTCCGCGTCAGTGTCCCGGGCCTGGTCGCGGGCCAGCTTGGTCGCGACCGCTGGACGCTGGCGGGCCTTGCCCTGCTGGTCGAGAGCGACGCCGCCGGATGCGCGCTGACGCCGGGCGATGGCTTTATTGATGTGACATTCCGGGGAGCCACGCGCGTCGTCCTGCGGGCGACGGGGTCATGAAGCGCTGGTGGCTGGCCTGGCTGGCGCTGCCGGTGGCGCTGCCCGCCGGGCCGGCCCCCGGCCCGGGCGAAGGTCCGCGGCTGGCCGTGGTCATCGCGATCGACCAGTGCCGCGCGGACTACCTGGAGCGTTTCCGTCCGTGGTTTGTCGCGGGCGGGTTCCGGCGGCTGCTGGCCGGCGGGGCGGTTTTCACCGACGCGCATCACCGCCATGCGCTGACGGCGACCGCGCCGGGCCATGCCACCATCAGCACCGGCGTGCACGCCGACATGCACGGCGTCATCGCCAACGAGTGGTTCGATCCCGTCGCGGGCCGGTGGGCGGGCTCGATCGAGGATCCGGCCGCGCCGCTGGTGGGCGCGGCCTCGTCGCCCGTCCGCCTGCCCGGCGGCGCACTCGGGACCGATCTGACCGCGTCCCCGCGGCAGCTGCTCGCCGCCACCGTGGGCGACCAGCTGAAGCTGCGCCACGGCGCGGAGTCGCGGGTCATCGGCCTGGCGAACAAGGACCGGGGCGGCATCTTCCTGGCCGGCCGGCTGGCCGACGCCGTCTATTGGTTCCACCAGGGCCGGGTGGTCACCTCGCGGTATTATCGCGAGACGCTGCCCGCGTGGGTCGGGGACTTCAACGCGGCCGATCCGATCAACCGGCGCCACGGCCAGACCTGGGACCGGCTGCGGCCGCGCGAGATCTACGATCAGGTGCAGGGCCCCGACGACGCGGCCGGGGAGGAATCGAGGCATGGCCTCGGCACGGTTTTCCCGCGCCGGATCGACGGCGGCCGGCCGGCACCCGACGCCGAGTTTCACAACGCCTACCGGCTCGACCCGCACGGTTCCGAGGTGCTCGGGCGGCTGGCGCAGCGCGCCATCGTCGCCGAACAGCTCGGCCGCCGCGCGACGCCCGACCTGCTCTGCCTCGCCTTCTCCCAGCTCGACTACTGCGGCCACTCGTTCGGGCCGGACAGCCATGAGATCATGGATTCCGTGCTGCGGCTCGATGGAGCGCTGGCGGAGTTGTTCTCCTTCCTCGACGCCGAGGTGGGCGCGGGCCGCTGGGTCGCCGTGCTGACCTCGGATCATGGGGTGGCGCCGCTGCCGGAACGCGCGGCCGCCTTCGGGCGCGACCTGCCGTCCGGCCGCCTCGACTGGCCGGCGCTGACGCGCGCAGTGGAGGCCGCGCTCGGCGCGGCCTTCGGCGCGCCGTCCGGCGACACCGCCTGGACGGTCCGGGACAGTTACGGTTATCGGCTGATCCCCGCGACCTTGGCGGCCAAGGGGGTGGACGCCACAGCCGCCCGCCAGGTGGTGAAGGCGACCCTGCTCAAGTCTCCGCAGGTCGCCTGCGCGTGGACGCGCGACGAGTTGCTGGACGGCACGCTCACGGCCGGCGCCTGCCTGGCCGAATGGAGGCGGAGCTACCACGCCGGGCGCAGCCCGGACGTGGTTTGCTCGCCGCCGCCGTATTTCGTCGACCGTTCGCCGACCGGCTCCAACCACGGCACGCCTTACGATTACGACACGCACATTCCGCTCGTGTGGTATGGCGCGGGCATCCCGCCCGGGGTGTGGGCCGGCCGCGTGGGCTCCGACGCGATCGCGCCGACGCTGGCCCGGATCCTGGGCGTGCCCCGGCCGCCGGAGGCGCGGGCCGAACCGCTTTTCTGATCATGACGCCGCGCACCTACACGATCCTGCTGCTCTTCATCTCCGGCCTGGGCGGATTTCTCTACGGCTACGACATCGGCATCATCGGGGCGGCGCTGCTCTATCTCAACAAGACCATCGCGCTCACCGTCGCGCAGGAGTCGTTCGTGGTGGCGGCGGTGCTGGCGGGCGGCACGGTGTCGTCCCTCGCGGCCGGGGCGCTGGCGGATTACATCGGGCGCAAACGGCTGATGGTCGCCGCGGCGGTGGTCTTCGTCATCAGCGTGGTGCTCATCGTGGTGGCGCGGGACTTCGGCCCGCTGTTCGCCGGGCGCACCCTGCAGGGATTGAGCGCCGGCATGATCGCGGTGGTCATCCCGCTCTACCTCGCCGAGTCGCTGCCCGCGGCCATCCGCGGCCGCGGCACGGCGGCTTTCCAGCTTTTCCTGACGATCGGCATCCTGGCCTCGATGGCCGTCGGCCGGCACTACACGGCGGAGGTCGAGGCGCTGGCGGTGACGGCGGCGCCGGCGGCCCTGACCGCGGCGCAGGACGGTGCCTGGCGGGCGATGTTTCTCTCCGCGTTGTGGCCGGGCCTGGTTTTCCTCGCCGGCTCGCTGCTGGTGACGGAGTCGCCGCGCTGGCTGCTCCGCCGCGGGCGGGCGGAGGAAGCCCGGGCGGCGCTCGCGCGCTCCCGGCCGGCGAACGAGACGGAGCGCGAGTTCGCCGAGATGCAGGTGGCGCAGGCCGCGGCCGCGGGGTCCGGGAACGGCGCGGCCGGCAGCCTGTGGCAACGGCGCTACCTTGTGCCCTTCCTGCTGGCCTGCATGGTGCTCGGGCTCACGCAGACCACGGGCATCAACTCCATCCTGCAGTTCCTGGTCGTCATCCTGCAGCAGGCCGGGCTCGGCGCCGCCGAAGCCGCGGCCCAGGCGACCTGGGTGACCGCGGTCAACGTGGCCTTCACGGCCGTCGGCCTCGTGCTGGTGGACCGGATCGGCCGCAAGGCCCTGCTCAAGCTCGGCACGGGCGGCATCGCCGTCGCGCTGCTGGTGGGCGCCGGCGTGTTCTGGCGCATCCAGTCGGGAGTGGCGCCGGCCGGCCCGGCCACGGGCCTGGTGGTGACGGTCTGCCTGATGCTGTTCATGGCGGGCTTCGCCACCGGGCCGGGGGTGTGCGTGTGGCTGGCCCTGTCGGAGCTGATGCCGACGCGCATCCGCTCGCTCGGCATGGGCCTCGGGCTGCTGGTCAACCAGGGCATCTCGACCGCCATCGCGGCGATGTTCCTGCCCGTGGTGAAAAGCCACGGCTACGCGGCGATGTTCGCCTTCTGGGCCGGGTGCACCATCGCCTACTTCCTCGTCGCGGCGTTCTGGCTGCCGGAGACCAAGGGCCGGACGCTGGAGGAGATCGAGGCGGGGTTCGCGAAATGAGCGCACCGCCGGCCAACCCGGTTCCGCCGCGGCTGGAGTCGCTCGATGCGCTGCGCGGGTTCACGATGTTCTGGATCGTGGGGGCGGACCATCTCGCCGCGGCGTTTCGCGGGCTGGACGGCGGTGCCGTCAGCCGGTTCCTGGGTTATCAGCTCGGACACGCCGACTGGGCCGGCTTCACGTTCTACGACCTGATCTTCCCGCTGTTCCTGTTCATGGTCGGGGTGTCCGTCCCGCTCTCGCTCGACCGGATCGTGGCCCGCGAGGGACGGCCGGCCGCGTGGCGGCGCGTGTTCTGGCGCGGCGCGCTGATGTATGCGCTCGGGGTGCTCTACTATGGCGGCATCGCGCAGGGCTGGGACCAGGTCCGCTGGGTCGGGGTGCTCCAGCGGCTGGCGGTTGTCTATGTGGCCGCAGGCCTGTTGCACCTGTCTTGCCGCCCCCGGACGATCGCCGCCGTCGCCGTCGCGCTGCTGGCCGGCTATTGGGCGCTGCTCACTTTCGTGCCGGTGCCCGGCGGCGCGGCGGGCGATTACACCCGTGGACACAACCTCGCCAACTGGATCGACGCGCACTGGCTGCCGGGCAAGGTCTGGTATGGCGACTATGATCCCGAGGGCCTGCTCAGCACGCTGCCGGCCATCGCCTCGGGTCTGATCGGTTTGTTTGCCGGCCGCTGGTTGCAAGCGCCCGGCCGCGCGCCCGGGGCAAAGCTGCGCGGCCTGGTGGTCGCGGGGGTGGCGCTGCTGGTGCTCGGCTATGCGTGGAGCGGGCAGTTCCCGCTGATCAAACGGATCTGGACCTCGTCCTACGCACTCGTGGGCGGGGGCTGGAGCCTGCTGCTGCTGGCGGCGTTCCACGGGATAATCGACCTGCGCGGGGTGGCGCGTTGGGCGACACCCTTCGTCTGGATCGGCCGCAACGCGCTGTTGATCTACCTGGTGAGCCACCTCGTGGATTTCCGGGCGGTGTCGGCGTATTTTGTGGGCGGGCCGGTGGCTGCGGCGCTCGATGCGATGTGGCCGGGACTCTCCGGCCTGGCGCTGGCGCTCACCAGCATCGTGCTCTGCACGGCGCTGTGCGGCTGGCTCCATGCCCGGAGGATATTCCTGCGCCTGTGATCAGCCGGCGGCCCAGCGCAGCAGCAACCAGAACGTCAGGATGATGGTGCCCGAGGTGGCGCAGCAGCCGAGGAAGCCGAGCGTGTCCACGCGGTCCCACTTGCAGAATTCCCAGGCGGAACCGGCGCCGAACAGCTTGGTGCGGTCGAAGCGGCCGGGCTCGCGCCGGGTCTCCGCCATCGCAGCCGCCTCGAGCTCGGGCGTGGCGCCGACCGGCGTCTTCATCTTGCCGAAGAACTGGTCGAGGCGCGCGCGGTCGGGCGGGCGCGTGAACAGGCTGACGAGCAGCAGCACGGCGAAGGGGAAGAAGCCGTCGAAGAGAAATTGCGCCGTCTCGCGGCCGGCCGGGGTGAGCCGCGCCGGGTCGAGGCCGAGCCGGGCGAGGGCGTAGCACTCGAAGTTGAACCGGCCGCGACCCTCGAGCGGGCTGGCCGGGTCGTCGGGGTTGATGCGCACGACCTGCTTGAAGTAGACGGGCACGGGTTTGCCGGATGCGTCCGCGACGGTGGCCACGAGGGCCGGGTGCCGGGCGATGCCCGGGAAGCGCGCGGCGGCGAGCGGCGCGATCAGGATGGCGAAGGCGGTGAGGGCGACGGAGGCCCAGACCGCGGGCACGGTCAGGCGGCGCCAGAAGAACATGAGGATGACGGCGGCGCCGAAGGGGATGTTCACCGTCAGCACCAGCTTGATGAGGGTCTCGATGTCGTTCATCGCCTCGGCGGAGATGACGCCGAGGACGAGCACGGCGAAGATGGTCCAGCGGGCGGCGCGCACGGACTCCGCCGGCGTGGTCTGCGGGCGGAGGTGGCGCCAGAAGTTGCGCACGAAGAGCGAGGCGATGGCCAGGGCCTTGGCGGCGAGGGTGGACATCGTGCCGGCGAGGATGCCGGCGAGCATCAGGCCGATGAACCCGGGGCCGAGGAGCCGGTTGGTCATCACGCCCCAGGCGGCGTCGGGATCGGCCAGGCCGTTGGGGCCGAACAGCGCGATGGCGATCAGGCCGGCGAAGGCCCAGAGCACGATCATGACGCGCTTCATGTAGGCGCCGGCCACACCGCCGAAGCGCGCCGCGAACTCGTCCTTGGCCGAGCCGTAGATGCCCATGTTGTGGCTCAGGCCGTGGATCTGCACGAGACTGGCGAAGAGCACGGCGAAGATGAACAACGGCGAGCCGCCGCCCCCGCCGAAGAGGTCGAACATTTCCCGGGGCACGCGCCGGCCCAGTTCGTCCCAGCCGCCGATGGCGGCGAGACCGGTGGGCAGCAGGAGCACGGAGAACACGATGATGAGCACGCCCTGCAGCGCCTCGTTGAGCGCGGCCGCGGCCATGCCGCCCAGGATCATGTAGGCGCCGATGACGACGGCGAAGCCGAGGTAGAAGGGCAGCGAGGGCAGCACGGTGATGTAGCTGTGCAGCTCGCCGCGGGCATGGCGGTCGCGCAGGGCGTCGAGCGCCGGGCGGTCTTCCGCCGGCAGCGTGCCGGCGGCGACCCGGGCCTCGAGGCGCTTGAGGGCGGCGTAGCCTTCCACGGAGGCGCGGTCGGCGGCCGTCCATTCGGTCTCGGGCTTGAGCGTGATGGAGGAGGCGATCTTGTAGGCGACGAAATTGCCGAAGCCGAGCAGGGCGCAGGCGACGCCGACCTGGAAGAGCGCGTAGAAGCGGCTGAGCCACAGGCTGCCGAGCCGGTCCTCGAACAGGTCCGCCAGGGTCACGAGGCGGACGCGCCGGAACCAGGTGTTCATGAACCAGAAATAGGGGTTCATGAACACGGTCTGGAAGGCGAACCAGACCCCGGTCACGCCGCGCTGGAGCACGAGGCTGGCGGTGCTGACGGCGCCCTGCGGCTCGGTGGCGTTGCCGAAGCTGAGGAAGAACTGGTAGAGTTTGCCCAGCTTCCGGCCGGCGAGAAAGAAACCCTCCTCGCTGGCGGTCTGGTGCGAGCTGCGCCAGCCGAACCAGATGACGGTGCCGAGGTAGGCGAGGATGACAGCCACATCGAGGACGTGGAAGGGACCGAGTAGCATGGGGTGGCGGGATTGGGGGCGCCGGCGCGCCGGGGCACGCAAGACGTAGCAGCCGCGGGTGGCGCCGCAAATGACAATCTAATCTAACTGTTACCTCCGCGGACCGTTGAAGCGACCGGCGTCCGGCGGATGCTGCATCCGTCCATGCAATCCCCACCCCGTCAGCCTCCGGGCCGCACGCGATCCCGCCCGGAGGCCTGGTCATGAGCGTCCCCCGCACCGTTCTCGTCGGCATTGGCGGCTATGGCCGCGTGCACCTGCGGCACCTGCTGGATTTCCATCGGCGCGGGGAGCTGGTCCTTGCCGCCGCCGTGGTGTTCCCCCCTGAACCGGAGGCCACGGTGCTGGCGGAACTGCGGGCCGCCGGCTGCGAGATGCTGGACAGCTTCGAGGCGCTGTTGACCGCGCAGCCGCGGTTGCGGCTGGAGTTCGCCGTCGTGCCGACGCCCATCCACCTGCATGCGCGCATGACCGTCGCCCTGCTGCGCGCCGGTCTGGATGTGCTGATCGAGAAACCGCTGGCGGCCGCCAGCGGCGAGGCGGCGGACATCGCGGTCACCGCCCGCACCACCGGCCGGAGGGTCGCCGTGGGATTCCAATACCTGCACGCGCCCGAGGTCCGGGCGCTCAAACAGCGGCTGCTGGCGGGCGCCATCGGTCCGCTCCGCCGGCTGGTCGTGCACGCAGCCTGGCCGCGTAGCCATGACTACTACACGCGCAACGCCTGGGCCGGCCGGCTGCGGCTCGGGGAGGACTGGGTGCTCGACTCACCCGTGAGCAACGCGATGTCCCACTTTTTCATGGTGATGCTGTTTCTCGCCGGGGGCGGCGCGGGCGGGCTGGCGGAGCCGGTGCGACTGCAGGCCGAGCTTTACCGGGCGCAGGCCATCGAATCCTTCGACACGGCCGTGCTGCGACTGGCCACGGAAGCCGGTGTGCGGCTGGATTTCTACGGGACGCACAGTTCGCGCGAGATCCGCCCGCCCACGCTGCGCATCACCGGGGAGCAGGGGGAGGCCGAGTGGGTGCAGGACAGCCACGCGCGGCTGGCCGGCCAGGCCGGCCAGTGGGAACAGGCGGCCGCGCCCGAACCGGACACGCGCGAGCGCATGTTGCGCGACGTGCTCGCCCGCCGCCGCGACGGAGCCACCCTGGTTTGCACCCCGGAGATGGCCGCGATCCATGTGCGGTGCATCACCCGGCTCCACGAGGCCGGATCCATCCTGGCAGTGCCGCCGGCGGAGCTGGCGCGCCACCACCGCGACGCGGCAACCTTCACCTATGTCCGGGGTTTGGACGAGCAGTTGTGGAACGCGGCGCATGCCGGCACCAGCCTCGCGGAGGCGGGGGCGGCCTGGGCGCGGCCGCCCGGTGCACCCGTGCCATTCAAGTCGTGCTGAGGCGCGTCCCCGCCGGCGCGGCCTGATCAGCCGAGGCCGTTGCGCAGGCACCAGCGCACGAGCGTCGGCACATCGTGCAGGCCGAGCTTGGCGAGGATCCGCGCCCGGTGCTTCTCCACTGTGCGCGGGCTGAGTCCGAGCTGGCTGGCGACCTCCTTCGACACCAGGCCCCGCGCGACGAGGCGGACGACCTCCTGCTCGCGCTCGGAGAGGATGTCGGCGCCGCAGCGGGGCAGGGCGGGTTCGCTGGCCAGCGACGAGGGCACGGGCGGCGGCACGGTGGCCGAGAAAAACATCCCGCCGTCGAGCACGCATTGCACGGCGCGGTCGATCTGCTCCAGCGGCGAGTTCTTGTCCACGAAGCCGGCGACGCCGAGCGCGAGCAACTCGGCCGGCAGCCGGGCCTCGGGGTGGCCGGTCAGCATCACGACGCGGGTGGTGCTGCCCTGTTGCCGCAGCTCGCGCACGAGGTCGCGCCCGTCCATGTCGCGCAGGTAGAGATCGGCGATCAGCAGGTCGGGCGGCGCGGCGAGGCAGGCGGCGAGGGCGTCGCGCCCGTCGCCAAAATCGAGCAGCGACTGCGGCTGGAAGCGGCGCTGCAGCGCGTCCTTCAACAGGCCGCGAAACGTCGCGGTGTCGTCAACCAGGACAAAGCGCAGAGGGGCGGCGGCGAGGGCGGACATGACCGGGTTGAGCACACGGAAGTCCCCGCCCACTGCAAGACCGGGCTGGCGGCGGATTCGCAGCCGGATTCCAGTGCCCTGCGCATCCCTACAGCCGGCGAGAGAATACGGCCCGGGCGATCTAGACCAAACCAGGCGATAGCACCTAGCGGCCCGCCCCCGTCGGGTTGCCGATCAGCTCGCGATCAGCACCTCGGGATGTCGGCGCGCGATATCGAGCAGCCGGAGGGCGGCACCCGTCGGCTTGCGCCGGCCACGCTCCCAACTGGCCGCCGTGACCGATGGTATGTTCATCATGGCGGCGAATACCGGCTGGCTGACGTTAAGCCTTTTACGGATGGCTCGGACCTGCGCGGGCGTTACCGACTTGACCGGCCTCGGCAAGGGCAGGGTCTTCGTGCGAAGGGTCAGCTTTTCTTTGCCGGTCAGGTGCCCCGCAAACGTTTCGGCGCTGCGGACCAAATCCTCGGCGTTGAATTCAATGTCCTTGGTTTTCATGTCTGAATTCTCGTTTAATGGTTTCGACGGCGACTCGGAGGCGGCGATCCTGGTCGGGTGTCAGATTTTCCGATTTTGCCTTGGTGTAGGTGTAAAAGAAGATGACCGTGTGATGTTGCGGCAGGTAGAGGTAGATGACACGGGCGCCACCTGACCGCCCTCTGCCGGCGAGAGCCATGCGCACCTTGCGCAGACCGTGCAGACGGGGAATCAGGTCGCCTTTTTCCGGGTTTTTGAGGAGGTCGTTTTGAAGCTGGCGGTAGTGTTGGTCATCGGTGATCTGCGTGATGAGGCGGTAAACAGCGGCAGCTCGATGAAGGTTAATTTCATTTACCCTTACAGTGTGAGGGTATTGTCTGGACTGGGTCAAACGCGAAATCCATAGCTTCGACGGCGGCGAACAGACGGAGTCACGAGCAGACGGGGTCGCTAGACGCTATCGGCTCTTATCCCCATTGCTCTCCGCCGCACCGCTGGGAGCGGTTTTAGTCACGGCTGGGAATCGCCCCGTGCTGCGCGGGATTCACGGCAAAAAGAATTTGTCGGCCGCGGCCACGGACGGCGCGTCTGTCATGACTTGGCCGGGGCGGTTGCCGGCGCCGAGGAGGAAGCCGCCCCAGTGCATCGCCAGGTAGCCGGCGGTCAGCCGGAGGCTTTCCTTCACGGGCTCGGTGAGGGTCGGGTCGCCGTCGGAGCTCACGCTGATGCCGTGGAGGGCCTTGCCGGCCATGCGGGCTTTGAAGTTGATGCCGGGGGAGCGCAGCCAGGTCATCCAGTGGTCGAGGTAAAGCTTGGCGGAGGCGGGGAGGGAATACCAATACACCGGTGCCACGATCACGATGGCCGTCGCCGCCAGGGTCGCCTCAAGCAAGGCCCTGCCCGGCCCCTCCGCCAACGGTTGCCACGCGGCCTCCCCATGGCGTGCGTCGGTGAATGTCGGCAACGGAAAGTCCGCGAGGTGGATCCACTGTTGCGTCGCACCCGTTGGCAACCGCAACGCCGCGCGGCGCGCCAGCTGCTCGCTGTTCCCGTCCCGCCGCCCGCCCGCCACGACAAAAAGGAAATGATCGCTGGGCTGCTGGACCGGCATGGTGGGACCGCACGTAAACCCGCACCAGGGGATTTTGCAAATCGGCCCGGGCCGCGGCGCGTGTCCTTAGGGCCAACCCACCGGGGGCGGAACGATCAATGCTGGCGGATGCCATGCGGACCCAACGCAGGAAATCACCGCCTTGAGGCTGCACCCGGTTACGTAGTCCTACGCCCTGCGGCGGGGGAGGAGTCCCTCTAGGCGGCGGCGGGCGGGTGGAATACAGTCATACGCCCCGCACCCCGCTTGCCCGCCGGTCTTTCCCGGCGGACAATGTTGCCCTGAACCCTCCCTCCTTTCCGTCTGCATGACCGTATTGCGCTCCGCCCTGATTCTCCTGACCTGCCTCGCCGGGAGCCTGGTCGCCGCCGAGGCGCCGGCCCACCAGCACTTCGCCTTCGAGAGCGGCGGCCACAAGCTGCGGGTGTGGTATCACCGGCCGGCCGCCGCGACGGCGGATGCGCCGGTGCTGTTCGTCATCCACGGTGTCGGCCGCAACGCCGAGGAATATCTGGCCGACTGGATCGAGCTGGCGGAGCAGAAACGGTTCCTCCTCGTCGCGCCGGAATTTTCCAAGGCGGAGTTTCCGGGCGAGGAGGCCTTCAACTCGGGCAACCTCTTTGACGCCGCCGGCCGGCTCCGGCCGCGGGCCGAGTGGTCCTACAGCATGATCGAGCCGCTGTTCGACGCGGTGCGGCAGCGGCTCGGCAGCACGCGGCGCGACTACCTGATCTACGGGCACTCGGCCGGCTCGCAGTTCGTGCAGCGCTTCCTGTATTTCGTGCCGGAGGCGCGGGTCAGCCGCGCCGTCGCCGCCAACGCCGGCTGGTATATGCTGCCGGAGCTGGGCGTGGGTTTTCCCTACGGGCTCAAGGGCACGCCGGTGGACGCCGCGGCGCTCCGCACGGCGTTCGCCCGGCCGGTGGTGGTGCTGCTGGGCGACGCCGACACCGATCCGCACCACGCCGCCCTGCGGCACACGCCCGAGGCCGACGCGCAGGGGCTGCACCGTTTCGCGCGCGGCCGGTTCTTCTTCGCCCGCATCCAGGCGGCGGCGGCGGCCCTGGCGGCGCCCTGCAACTGGACGCTGGCCACCGCGCCCGGGATCGCCCATTCCAACAAAGGCATGGCGCCCT
The DNA here is from genome assembly GCA_016795565.1 of Opitutaceae bacterium. Taxonomy (GTDB): domain Bacteria; phylum Verrucomicrobiota; class Verrucomicrobiia; order Opitutales; family Opitutaceae; genus Lacunisphaera. The sequence goes on from JAEUGW010000032.1 coordinate 29,438, forward strand.
TCGCGGCGCGCCAGCTGTTTCCCGAATAATTTTCAACCCAACCGCACCATGAGCCCAACCCATCGCACCTCCCGCCGAAACCTCGCCGCCGCCTGGCTGGCGGGCTCGGTCTTCGCCCTGTCCCTGACCGCCCAGCAGGTCGCGTCGCCGGCCGCCGCGCCGGCCGCGCCCGACGAGGAGCCGGTCATGCAGCTCGAGCGTTTCACCGTCACCGGCACCAACATCCGCCGCCTCGACCAGGAAAAATCCCTGCCCGTCACCGTGCTCGACCAGCAGGCGCTGGAGGCGCGCGACGCCGCGCAGGCCTCGGATCTGCTCACCTCGCTGGCGCAGGTCACCGGCCTGCCCGGCAACGAGACCGCCACCCTCGGCGCGACCGCCCGCGGCGACAACGCCACCGTCTCGCTGCGCGGCATCCCCTCCAGCAACACGCTCGTCCTGCTGAACGGCCGCCGCCTGCCCCCGCACCCCATCAGCCAGTCCGAGGCCGGCGTGCCGACGCTCTCGACCAACGTCAACCAGCTCCCCAACCGCGGACTCGACCGCATCGACGTGCTGCGCGACGGCGCCTCCTCCATCTACGGCACCGACGCCGTGGCCGGCGTGATCAACTATCTCACCCGCCGGAGCTTCGTCGGGACCGAGCTGCAGGTGCGCTACGGCCAGACCAAGCACGGCGACGGCCGGGAATACCGCGCGACCCTCACGCACGGCCTGGCCTTCGGCGACGGCAAGGGCCGCGGCCTGGTCACGGTGGACTACTACGACCGCGAGGCGATCTTCGCCCGCGACCGCGCTTTCTCCGCCGAGTCCGACCTGACCTACCGCGCCCCGGCGCCGTGGAACGTCTCGACCAACACCGATTTCAACGCGCGCTCGGCCACCACGCCCTTCGGCAATTTCTCCACCGGCACCGTGACCGGCGGCGTGTTCACGGCCTCCCGCCCGGCGGGCGTGCCGTCCTCCCTCGTGTCCACCGCGGGCACCTTCTTCCTCGTGCCGACCGCCACCGGCGGCGTGGGCTTCCAGACGACCACCCCGAGCCGCGTCGGCGTGACGCATGACTATTACTGGAACAACAACGACTATCGCGTCATCCAGCCGCAGTCGCGCCGCCTCAACCTCTTCGCCACCGGCGAATACGACCTCAACGACCGCCTCACGGCGTTTGCCGACCTCAGCCTCTACCGCGCCGCCTCCCACACCGTGCGCGAGCCCGACGGCATCACCGCCTCGACCGACGGCAACATCGTCGTGCCCGCCAACAACCCCTGGAACCCCTTCGGCGAGCGCTTCTGGTCCCCGACCGGCGCGCCCAACACCGACGGCAGCGCCCGCCTCACCGGCACGCCGGCGGCGGTGCGCATCACCAACAAGCGCCTCACCGATCTCGCCGACCGCACGGCCGACGTGCTCAGCACGGTCTATCGCGGCGTCGCCGGCGTGCGCGGCAAGCTCTTCGACACCTGGACCTGGGAAAGCGCCGCGCTCTACGCCCGCGCCCGGACGACCGACGACGAGCGCGGCCCCAGCCGCAAGAGCCTGCTCATAAATGCCATCAACCAGACCGATCCCGCGAAGGCTTTCAACCCCTTCACCCGCACCTTCGCCGTGCAGGGCGGCACGCTCGTCGTCACCGGCGACTACGTGAACCCCGAGAGCGTGCAGTCCACCTTCCGCTCCAGCTTTGTGCGCGAGGGCGAGACCGAGCTCGGCAGCCTGGACTTCCGGGCCGCGGGCGACGCCTTCGCGCTGTGGGGCGGCAACACCCTCGGCGCGGCCTTCGGCGCCGAGTGGCGGCATGAGGGCTACGACGATGTCCGCCCGCCCTACGCCGGCCTCAACCCCCCGGGCTCCGGCCTCGATCCGGAGTCGAACGATTTCCTCGGCTTCTCGCCCAACTCCGACACGCACGGCACCCGCCGCGTGCTCGCCGCCTACGTCGAGGCCGTGGTGCCCCTCGTCGGCCGCAAGTTCCAGCTCCCGCTCGTCCAGTCTCTCGAGCTCTCCGCCTCCGCGCGCTTCGAGAGCTATTCCGACTTCGGCGAAACCACCAAGCCCAAGCTCGGCCTGGCCTGGCGGCCGTTCGCGTGGATGATGGTGCGCGGCTCCTACAACGAGGGCTTCCACGCCCCCAACCTGGCGCAGCTCTTCACCGGCACGCTCATCCGCACCGTGACCGGCAGCACCGACTCCTACCGCAGCGCCGTCACCGGCCTGCCGACCGACGGCCCGTCCAACCGCCGCAGCGTGGCCTCGGGCAATCCCAACCTCCAGCCCGAGGAATCCCGCGGCAAGTCGGCCGGCGTCGTCATCGAGGTGCCGCTGGTCAAGGGCCTCTCCGTCGGCGTGGACTACTGGGAAATCTCGCAGGCCAACGTGATCGCCTCCTCCGGCTCGATCACCGACGACACCCAGGCCCTCAACGCCGCCACCCAGGCCGCGCTCGCCGCCGGCCAGAGCATCGGCGCCATCGACCTCGGCTCGGGCACCGCCGCCTACAAGGGCGACGGCTCGGTCGTCCGCCTCGCCGTCACGCAGGCCGACCGCGACGCCTTCGCGCTCTACAACTCCACGCGCCCGGCGAGCAGCCAGCGCGCCGTGGTCGGCGCCATCGACATCCTGCGCACGACCTACTTCAACAAGTCCTCCGAGTTCGTGAACGGCTTCGATTTCGACCTGACCTACCGCTTCCCGCGCCTGGCGCTGGGCAACTTCACGTTCAACACCACCTGGACGCGCCTGAACGATTTCCACGCCTACAACGCCGCCGGCGCGCCGCGCACGGAACTGGCCTGGACCAACTCCGCCGCCGTCGGCGGCGCCACGCCCAAGTGGCGCGGCAGCGCCACCCTCAACTGGCGCCGCTCGGCGTGGAGCGCCAGCCTCTCGGCCTACTACACCGGCGACTACAGCGACAGCGGCGCGACGACCACCCAGGCCACCGCCGACTCGCTCGGCAACCCCTCCTACATCGTGCCCGTCTTCACCAACGGCAGCACCGTTTACCGCTACCGGGTGGGCGACGCGATCAGCTACAACGCGAGCGTCTCCTACCGCATCCGCACGGCAAGCAAGTGGCTCAACGACACGACCGTCCGCGTGGGCGTGGTCAACCTCTTCAACGCCATCCCGCCGCTCTCCAGCGACTCGCGCGGCTACGATCCCTCGGTTTACAACCTGATGGCCCGCGGCCAGTCCTGGTCCGTGCAACTCACCAAGAAGCTCTGAGGCGCAGGTTCCAATCCGGCTTGTCATTCTGAACGCAGTGAAGAGCCGAGCGAAGCGACATCCTCATCCATCGGCGTGTCCGCACCCTGATGGATCCTTCGCGCGGCTCAGGATGACCGGCGGTGAATAAGAGCCTATCCGAATAATGGCCTGTCCTGTAGCGGCGGTCTATGACCGCCGAACGATCACCACCCCACGCTCGACGGCGGTCACAGACCGCCGCTACATAAAACCAAGCTGTCGTGAATAGGTTGTTCTGATAGGTTCTAAACCGGCCGGTCACTCCGGCCGGTCACCCCCCCCGATGAAATACCTCCGCTCCCTCTACGTCCAGGTGCTGGTCGCGATCGTGCTCGGCGTGGCGCTGGGCGCCTTTGCCCCGGACTGGGCGGTGCCGCTGAAGCCGCTGGGCGACGGGTTCATCCGGCTGATCAAGATGCTGATCGCGCCGATCATCTTCAGCACGGTGGTGGCGGGCATCGCCGGCATGGGCGACATGCGCAAGGTCGGCCGGGTGGGGGCGAAGGCGCTGATCTACTTCGAGGTGGTCACCACGCTCGCGCTCATCATCGGGCTGGTCGTGGCGAACCTCTTCCAGCCCGGGGCGGGGCTCCACGCCGACGTGAGCACGCTCGATGCCGGGGCCGTCGCCAGCTACACCAAGGCGGCCGCCCAGCTCAGCACGGTGGACTGGCTGATGCACCTCATCCCCCACACCTTCGTCGGCGCCTTCGTGGACGGCGAGATCCTGCCGGTGTTGGTGCTCGCCCTGCTCTCCGGCTTCGCCCTGGCCCGGCTCGGCGAGCAGGCCCGGCCGCTCACCAACCTGCTGCACGAGCTGGCGCGCATGTTCTTCAGCATGGTCACGCTGGTCACCCGGCTGGCGCCCATCGCGGCCTTCGGCGCCATGGCCTTCACCGTCGGCAAGTATGGGCTCGGCTCGCTCGCCTCGCTCGCGCAGCTGATGGCCTGCGTTTACCTGACCTGCGCGGTGTTCATCGTGGTCGTGCTCGGGGGCATCGCCCGGCTCGGGGGCTTCAGCCTCTGGAAAATCCTCCGCTATGTCCGCGAGGAGCTGCTCATCGTGGTCGGCACCTCCTCCTCCGAGGCGGCCCTGCCGGGCCTGATGGGCAAGATGGAACGCGCCGGCTGCGCGCCCTCGGTGGTGGGGCTGGTGGTGCCCACCGGCTACTCCTTCAACCTCGACGGCACCTGCATCTACCTGACGATGGCGGCGCTGTTCATCGCGCAGGCGACGGACACGGCCCTCTCCCTCGGCGGCCAGATCGGGTTGCTGATCGTGCTGCTGCTCACCTCGAAGGGGGCGGCCGGCGTCACCGGCAGCGGCTTCATCGTGCTGGCGGCGACCCTGGCGGCGACGGGCAAGGTGCCGGTCGCGGGCATGGCGCTGATCCTCGGGGTGGACCGCTTCATGTCCGAGGCGCGCGCCATCACCAACTTCATCGGCAACACCGTCGCCACCCTCGTCATCGCCAGGTGGGACGGCGCCTTCGACGCCGCCACCCCGGAGGCGCGGCAGGTGCTGCGCGACTGACGCCTCCCCATGCCCGCCCGCCGCCCACCCGTTCTCGGCCTGCTGTTCGTGCTGCTCTGGTGCAGCGCGTCGTCGGCGGTGCCCGTGCCGGTCGAGCCGGTCTTCGGGGCGCACGGCATGGTCGTGGCGGGGCATCCGCAGGCCGCGCAAGCCGGGCTGGATACGCTCCGCGCCGGCGGCAACGCCATCGACGCCGCCGTCGCCGTCTCGCTCGCGTTGGGCGTGGCGGAGCCCTACGGCTCCGGCCTCGGCGGCAAGCTCATGCTGCTCTATTTTGAGGCCGCCACCGGCCGGACCCACGCGGTGGACGCGATGGACGCGGCCGGCTCGCTCGACGTGGCGGCCTACCTGCGGCGGCCGGACGAGGACCGCAGCTATGGCTACGGCTCGGTCTGCGTGCCGGGGCTCGCCGCCGGCCTGTGGGCGGCGCATGAAAAGTGGGGCAAGCTCCCCTGGGCCGACGATGTGGCCCCGGCCATCCGGCTGGCCCGCGAGGGTTTTGCCATCCTGCCCAAGTCGCGCGACTTTTTTGCCGAGCAGGAAAAGAAACTCCGGCGCGGCGACGCCGAAATCGCCCGGCTCTACCTCCCGGACGGCCGCCTGCCCGCCGTCGGCACCCACCTCGCCAACCCCGACCTCGCCCGCACGCTCGAGCTGCTGGCCCGGCACGGGCGCGACGGTTTCTACCGCGGCCCGGTGGCGGAGTCCCTCGTCGCGGCCGCGCAACAGGGCGGGGGCACCCTCACGCTCGAGGACCTTGCGCACTACGAGGCCCGGCTGGTCGAGCCCATCGGCCTCGACTTCCGCGGCTATCACCTGCTGGCCGGGCCGCCGCCGACCAGCGGGGCGCCGCTCTTCCTCACCATCATGAAGGTGCTCGAGGACGAGACCTTCGCCGGGCCGCTCCGCACGCCGGTCAACCTCGACAAGGTCGGCCGCGTGTGGCGCGAGGTGCAGCCGCTGGTGCAGGCCGGCATCGCCGACGCACCGCAGGCCGTCTTCAACTACGAGAAGCTCGTCGCGCCCGATTCGATCCTGGCGCTCCGCGCCAAGGTGCGGCTGGCCGACACGCCGGTGCCGCGGGCCGCGTGGCTCGACGACAGCGGCGCCAGCGCGGCCCTCGCCGCAGCGACCACGCATTTCGCGGTGGCCGACGCCGCCGGCAACATTGTCTGCGCCACGCAGTCCCTGAGCCTGCATTTCGGCGCGGGCGTCGTGCCGCCCGGCACCGGCGTGGTGCTCAACGACTCGATGAGCAACTTCGCCTTCAACGATCCGGGCAGCATCAACTACGTCGCGCCCGGCAAGCGGCCGCGCAGCACCATCGCGCCCACGCTGGTGCTCCGCGCCGGCCGGCCCGTCCTCGTCATCGGCATCCCCGGCGCCTCGCGCATCCCGACCGCGCTCCTGCAGGCGCTGCTCGACCGGCTGGCGCTGGACCGGCCGCTGGCCGAGGCCATCGGCGACACGCGCGTGCATTTCGACCGCAACTGGCGGAAAGGCGACGAGGAGTCGCTCGAGGCGGAACGTTCGCTCCCGGCGGCCGACGCCGCCGAGCTGCGGCGGCTCGGCTGGAAGGTGGAACTGAGCGAGGCCGCCGGCACGGGCCGGACATTCGGCGGCATCAACGCCATTGAGGTGGCGCCGGGCGGCGGTTACCTCGGTTACGCCGACCCGCGCCGCACCAACGCCGCCGCGGGCTACTGAGCGGCCGGGCATGGAAAAGCCTCTTGGCTCGCCGCCGAGGTGAGCGTAGGAAACGGAAAACCCTGCCATGAATCCCCCGACGGCCAACTCCGCGACTCCGGTGACTGACGTGCGGGTGCGCGAGGTCGGCCCGCGCGACGGCCTGCAATCCATCGCGCGGACGATGCCCACCGAGGCGAAAAACCGCTGGGTCGCGGCGCTGGCGGCGAGCGGCTTGCGGACGATCGAGGTCGGCTCGTTTGTCCCGCCGAAATTGCTGCCGCAGATGGCCGATGCGGCCGCCGTCGTGCAGGCGGCGCGCGGCTTGCCCGGCCTGACGGTGGCGGCCCTGGCGCCGAACCTGCGCGGTGCGCGCGACGCGCTTGCGGCGGGCGCGCAGGAACTCGTCATCCCGGTCTCGGCCTCGAACGAGCACAGCCTCGCCAACGTGCGGATGACAACGGAGCAGGCCGTGGCGGAGGCGCAGGCGATCTGCGCCTGGCGCGACTCCCTGCCGGCCGCCACCCGCCCGGTCGTGGGCATCGCGCTTTCAACTTCGTTTGGCTGCTCCCTGGCCGGCCCGGTCAGCGAGGACCGCGTCGTCGGGCTCGCCGCGCAACTGGCGGCGGGCGGTGCCGATGCGGTGCATCTCGCCGACACGGTGGGCTACGCCAACCCGGTGCAGGTGAAGCGGCTCACGGCGCGGGTGCGGCGCGAGCTCGGCGGCAAGCTCGGGGCCGGGCATTTCCACAACACGCGCGGGCAGGGGCTCGCCAACGCCGTCGCTGCGCTCGAGGCCGGCGTCACCACGCTGGATGCCTCCCTCGCCGGACTCGGCGGCTGTCCCTACGCGCCCGGCGCGACGGGCAACATCGTGACCGAGGACCTCGTGTTCCTGCTCGAGTCGATGGGCCTGCGGACGGGAGTGGACCTGGAAAAACTCATTGCGGCGCGCGCGGTGATCGCGGCCGCCCTGCCCGGCGAGCCCCTCTACGGCCACCTCGCCGACGCCGGTCTGCCGAAAGGCTTCGTTTACGCCGCCGGGATTGCCTGAACCTGACGGGTAGGGCGCACCGGCCCGGTGCGCCGCGGCGGAGCGGGCCGGGCTACTTGAAATGCTGCGCGACCTTCCAGCCGACATAGACGCCGACCATGCTGCCGACACCGCTGAGCAGAAACGCGCCCAACGAAAATGTATCCATCCCCAAGGCGCTGGCGAGCACGCTGCCCCCGATGCCAAAAATCACCGTGCCGGCAAAAATGCAGAGCTTGTTCACGGCACCAGCATGGCGGCGGATCTTTTGCAGGCGAGCGGCAAAACCAGCGCTCTAATCGCACCGCAGCCATCGGCTTATTCGACCGCGCGGCCCGACCTTTCCCGTTTACTCGCCCTCCCGTTTCACCCAGACTTTCCCCATGAAAATCAACGCCAAGCCCCTGAGCAAAAACGTGCACCTGCTGCGCTGGGTGAAGAAGATGGCCGACCTGTGCCAGCCGGAGGCGATCCACTGGGTGGACGGCTCGCAGCGGGAATACGACGCGCTGTGCGCGGCGATGGTGAAGGGCGGCACCCTCATCAAGCTCCACCCGAAGAAGTGGCCGGGCTGCCACCTCGCGCGCTCCGACGCCAGCGACGTGGCGCGGGTCGAGGACCGCACCTTCATCTGCTCGCTCTCAAAGGAGGCCGCCGGGCCGACCAACAACTGGGTCAACCCCTTCGAGATGCGCAAGACCCTGCGCGGCCTCTTCGCCGGCTGCATGCAGGGCCGCACCATGTATGTGCTGCCCTTCAGCATGGGCCCGCTCGATTCGCCCATGGCGCAGATCGGCGTGCAGCTGACCGACTCGCCCTACGCGGTCGTGAACATGCGCATCATGGCCCGCATCGGCAAACCCGTCTTCGCGCTCATCGACAAGGACCGGAAGCGCGTCGTGCCCTGCGTGCACTCCGTCGGCGCCCCGCTCAAAAAGGGCCAGAAGGACGTCGCGTGGCCCTGCAACAAGGAGAAGTATATCGTCCACTTCCCCGAGACCCGCGAGATCTGGTCCTACGGTTCCGGCTACGGCGGCAACGCGCTGCTCGGCAAGAAGTGCTTCGCCCTGCGCATCGCCTCCGCCATGGCCCGCGACGAGGGCTGGATGGCCGAGCACATGCTCATCCTCGGCGTCGAGAACCCCGCCGGCAAGAAGACCTATGTCGCCGCCGCCTTCCCCTCCGCCTGCGGCAAGACCAACTTCGCCATGATGATCCCCCCGCCGTCCTTCGCCAAGAAGGGCTGGAAGGTGTGGACCGTCGGCGACGACATCGCCTGGATCAAGCCCGACGCCAACGGCCGCCTGCGCGCCATCAACCCCGAGGCCGGCTTCTTCGGCGTCGCCCCGGGCACCGGCAACCACACCAACCCCAACGCCATGAAGGCGCTGGCAAGGAACACCATCTTCACCAACGTCGCGCTCACGCCCGACGGCGGCGTCTGGTGGGAAGGCATGACCGCGGAGCCCCCCGCGCAGGCCGTTGACTGGCAGGGCAAGGTCTGGACGCCCGAGATCGCCAAGGCCACCGGGGCCAAGGCCGCGCACCCCAACGCCCGCTTCACCGCCCCCGCCAAGCAGTGCCCGACGATGGACCAGGATTGGGAGAACCCCGCGGGCGTGCCGATCCACGCCATCGTCTTCGGCGGCCGCCGCGCCACCACGATGCCGCTCGTCTACCAAGCCTTCAACTGGTCGAGCGGGGTCTATACCGGCGCCACGATGGGCTCCGAGATGACCGCCGCCGCCGCCGGCACCATCGGCAAGGTCCGGCGCGACCCGATGGCCATGCTGCCGTTCTGCGGCTACAACATGGGCGACTACTTCCGCCACTGGATCAGCATGCAGCGCCAGCTCAGCGAGACCCCCCGCATCTTCCACGTGAACTGGTTCCGCAAGGACAAGGACGGGAAGTTCATCTGGCCCGGCTTCTCGGAGAACATGCGCGTGCTGAAATGGATCGTTGACCGCGTGCGCGGCGGCGGCCGCGCCAAGGAGACGCCCATCGGCTGGGTGCCGCGCTACCGCGACCTCGACTGGACCGGCCTGGACTTCCCCGAGGCGAGATTCGAGGAGCTGCAGGCCTTCGACAAGGCAGCCTGGCGCGCCGAGGTGCTCGGCCACGAGGAGCTCTTCCTCGACCTGCACGCCTCCCTCCCCAAGGAGCTGATGTTCGAACGCGAACTCCTCATCTGCCGCATGTAGTTCAGGAGCAGACGGTTCAGGGCAACGGTTATAGCCTATTGGTCGTGGGTGTTTCTACCCATGAACTCTTGCCATCTGGCCCGCCCCGTGGGAAACTGGCTCCGTCATGGGCTCCCGGTCGCCATCTTTGTTCAGTCGCGCCACCCGGCACGGTTTGGCAATTGGCGCGGGGTTGATCGCCCTGGCGGGCGCGGGGCGCGCCCAGGTGATCACGGAGACCTTCAAGAACGCGACGGCGCCCGGCTGGGTGTTTGCCGGCACGGGCTACACCCCGACGCTCACCTCGGGCACCGCCGGTCCCGATGGCAACGCCGCCGGCGACGGCTGGCTGCGGCTCACCACCCCCAACACCAACCAGGCCACCAGCGCCTACTACAACACCGCGTTCACGGCGGCCAACGCCACGGTCTTCGCCAAGTTCGACTACGAATCCTACGGCGGCACGGGCGCGGACGGCATCACGTTTTTCCTGTTCGACGGCACCACCACGTTCAGCGAGGGCGCGCATGGCGGCTCCCTCGGTTACGCGCAAAAGACCCTGGCCGGCGGCGCCGAGTATGACCACGCCGGGCTGGCCGGCGGCTACCTCGGCATCGCGCTCGACGAATACGGCAACTTCTCCGCCGCCAGCGAGGGCCGCGTCGGCGGCCGCAACAACAGCCCCAGCCTCGTGCCTGATTCCATCGCCGTGCGCGGCCCCGGCAGCGGCCTCGACGGCTATGCCTACCTCGGCGGCAGCGGCACGCTCCCGCTCTCGATCGATTCCGCCACGCGGCCCACGCAGATCAACACCGTGCAGATGCTCCTCACCGCCACCAACCAGCTGACGGTGACCCTCGCGCAGGAGGGCAGCGCCTCGCCGCAGACGGTGCTGCAGATGGACCTCTCCGGCTACTCCCGGCCCGACACGCTGAAGTTCGGCTTTTCCTCCGGCACCGGCGCCTCGACCAACTTCCACGATGTGCGCAACCTCAACGTCTCGACCCTCACCGCCAACCTCTGGTCCGGCGGCGCCGGCGACGGCCTCTGGGCGAGCAACAACAACTGGGATCCGACCATCGTGCCCGCCGTCGGCGCCGACATCCTGTTCGACAACACCCACATCACCGGCGCCCAGGCCATCGACCTCGGCGTCAACCGCACCGTCCGCTCCCTGTCCTTCGACAGCCCGCACGCCTACACGCTGAACAACAACACCCTCGTCTTCGACGATCAGGGCGTCCCCAGCTTCTCCGGCATCGCGGTCTCCCAGACGCACGGCACCTCCACCACCACGATCAACTCCGCTCTCTCGCTCGCCAACGCCATCCACATCCGCAACAACTCCACCGGCACGCTGAACCTCACCGGCGCCGTCGACACCAACGGCCACGCCCTCACGCTCGACGGCACCGGCCCCGCCACCACGCTCTCCGGCGTCATCTCCGACTCCGGCGCCGTCACCAAGAACGACAGCGGCACGGTCACGCTCTCCGGCGCCAACACCTACTCCGGCGGCACCACGCTCAATTACGGCACGCTCAACGCCAACCACGCCACCGCCCTCGGCTCCGGCGCCGTCACCCTCGCGGGCGGCACGCTCGCCTCGACCAACGGCAGCACCCTCGCCAACACCCTCGCGCTCACCGGCGATGCCGGGCTCAGCGGCCTCACCACCACCGGCACGCTCACGCAGACCGGCAGCCACACCCTGGCGCTGGCCAACGCCACCCATTCCGGCGCGGTCAACCTCTCCAGCACGGTCACCGCCCAGACTCTCACCACGCAGGTGGACAGCGGCACCAGCACCCTCTCCGGCATCATCGCCGACGGGGGCGGCTCCTCGGGCGGCAACCTCACCAAGACCGGCTCCGGCACCCTCGTGCTCTCCGGCGCCAACACCTACTCCGGCACCACCACCGTCGATGCCGGCACCCTCCGGCTCGGTGCCAGCGACCGCCTGGCCGATTCCGCCGACCTGAACCTCGGCGGCTCCGGCACCCTGGACCTCAACGGCAATTCCGAGCGCATCAACAACCTCACCGCCGCCGACGGCGCGACCATCAGCTACGGCCCCACCGGCGGCTCCAACACCCTCCTCTTCGACACTTTCACCGGCCCGCCCAGTGGCGTCCTCGTCATCAACAACTGGGAGAACGGCGTGGATAATCTCGCCACCACCGTCAACGGGCAGACCGTCAGCAGCATTTATTTCTCGGGTTACGGCGTCGCCGAATACAACGGCACCGCCAGCCTCTACGGCGGCACCCGTTATCTCCTCCGGCCCGACCAGGCCGTCGAGAAGGAGTGGGACGGCAGCAGCAGCAGCACCTGGAGCACCAACAACAACTGGACCACCTCCGGCGAGCCCTCCACCACGCAGGTGGCCCTCTTCGACGACCTCGGCGTCGGCCGGACCAACGCCAACATGACGTCGAACGACACCATCGCCGGCATCCGCTTCGGCTCCGGCGCCACCGTGAGCTACAACATCTCGGGCAGCGGCAGCTCCAGCCGCACCCTGACCCTCGACGGCGTCATCCCCTACATCCAGCAGCAGAGCGCCAGCAACCAGACCATCTCCATCGCCCGCCTCGCGCTCGGGGCCAACACCGTGGCCGACATCACCGCCGCCGGCAACCTCACCATCTCCTCCGCCATCTACAGCTCGGACAATCTGATCAAGGATGGCACCGGCACCGGCAAGCTCATCCTCTCGGGCAACAACACCAACCTGACCGGCGACATCTTCGTCAACAACGGCACGTTGCAGGCGGCCAACAGCAACGCCCTCGGCACCGGCACCACCACGGTCTCCGGCGGCGCCAGCCTCGAACTCTCCGGCGGCATCAGCCCGGGCAACGCCATCACGGTCGCCGGCACCGGCGTCGGCGGCAACGGCGCCATCCGCAATGTCGGCGGCACCAACACCCTCTCCGGCACCATCACCGAGACCGGTGCCACCACCATCGCGGCCGACACCGGCACGACGCTCAACCTCACCGGCAACCTCACCGGCACCAACACCGCCACCACCTTTGGCGGTGCGGGCAACATCGCCGTGGCCCGCATCACCACCGGCACGGGCGGCGTCACGCTCGACGGCACCGGCACCGTCACCTTCAACGGCGGCACCAACGCCAACACCTACACCGGCGCCACCACGGTCAACGGCGGCACCCTCGCCCTCGCCAAGACCGCCGGCACCACCACGCTCGCCGGCAACCTCACCGTCAACGCCGGCACCGTCCGCCTCGACGCCTCCAACCAGATCGCCGACACCTCCACCGTCACGCTCAACGGCACCAGCACGCTCAACCTCAACGGCCAGACCGAGACCCTCGGCCAGCTCAACAGCACCAGCACCACCGTCACCACCGCCCTCGGTGCCGGTGCGCTCACGCTCAACGGCCCCAACAACACCAACTCCAATTACGCCGGCGCGCTCACCGGCACCAGCGCCAGCAGCCTCACCGTCACCGGCACCGGCAAGGTCTATCTCTCCGGCGACGGCAGCGGCTATAGCGGCACGACCACCGTCGCCAGCGGCACCCTCAACGTCAGCGGCACCAACACCGTGCTCGGCAGCGGCGCGGTCAGCGTCAGCTCCGGCGGCAACCTCCAGATCCAGGGCGGCATCAGCCTCGCCAACGCCGTCACCCTCAACGGCACCGGCACCTCGCAGAACGGCGCCCTCGAGAACTTCACCGGCAACAACACCCTCACTGGCGCGATCACGGTCGCCAGCGCCAGCCGCGTCAACTCCGACGCCGGCACGCTCACGCTCGCCGGCAACATCGCCCTCGGTGCCAACACCCTCACCGTCGGCGGCACCAGCAATGTCACGCAGACCGCGATCATCTCCGGCACCGGCGGCCTGACCAAGGACGGCGCTGGCACTCTCACCCTCGCCGGGGCCAGCACCTACACCGGCGCCACCGCCGTCACCGCCGGCACGCTGCTCCTCGGCGGCAACGAGCGCATCGCCGACACCTCCGCCGTCACCGTCGCCAGCGGCGCCACCTTCAACGTCAACGGCCAGACCGAGACCGTCGGCTCCCTCGCCGGCGCCGGCGATGTGCTGCTCGGGGCCGGCACCCTCACGGCGGGCGGCGACGGCACCAGCACCACCTTCTCCGGCAACTTCGACGGCACGGGCAGCTTCACCAAGGCCGGTGCCGGCACGATGACCATCGCCAGCGACCTCACCTTCGGCGGCCCGCTCAACCTCGCCGGCGGCACCCTCCAGTTCGACGTGGACAACGCCTTCACCGGCCCCGTCACCATCAGCGCCGGCACCCTGCGCCTCACCGACGCCGACCTGACCATCGGCACCCTCAACATCACCGGCAACTCGATCATCGATTTCGCCGGCACCGCCAGCAGCCTCAACCTCGCCAACTTGAACATCAGCGCCGGCGTCACCCTCACCATCCTCAACTGGCAGAACGCCACGGACTATTTCTTCGCGCAGAACTGGACCGGCGCCGTGCCCGACACCACCGGCTCCGCGCCGATGAACCAGATCGTCTTCACCGGCTTCTCGGGCAGCGACACCAAGTGGCAGGGCTACGACGACCAAGTCACCCCCGTCCCCGAGCCCTACACCTACGGCGCGCTGCTGGTCGGCGCAGGCCTGGCGCTCTTCGGTTATCGCCGTTGGCGGCGGCAACACCGCGCGCCGGCCTGATGCCGGGGATGGGGATACCTCTTCTCGTCTGACATAAAGAGCAGCCGGAGGAAAATGCGGGTTGCCTGCCCGGAACGCCGCCGCCTGAATTTCCGGCGATGTCCACGCCCCCGTCGCCCCCGGATGCCGTGCATAGCGAGGAGTTCCTCCGCCTGCTCATGCGTCGCCAGCTGAAACTGTCGGTGGCCTGCGCGGCCACCTTCCTGGTCGCCCTCCTCGGGCTGCCACTGCTCAACTACTTCGCGCCCGCGCTGATGGCGACCCGCGTCGCGGGCTTCACCCTGAGCTGGCTCATCCTTGGCGTGCTGTTCTTCCCGTTCGTCTGGATCATCTCGTGGCGCTTCATCCGGCGCTCCATCGCCCTCGAGGACGACGAGGTCAAGTCGGTCAAACGCTGACGCCATGATGCTGCCACTCGCCTTTCTCGACGGCGTGGATCCCTGGATCCTCGCGTTTTCCCTCATCACGGTGGCCGTGACCATCTGGATGGGCTTCCGCTCGGCGAAGACCTCCAAGACCGCCAGCGATTTTTTCGTGGCCGGCCGCTCGGTGTCAGTCGGTTGGAACGCGTCGGCCATCTCCGGCGAATATCTCTCGGCCGCCTCCTTCATGGGCGTGGCCGGCATGGTGATGTCGTCGGGCTATGATGCGCTATGGTATCCGGTGTGTTACGCCTGCGGCTACCTGTTCCTGCTTCTCTTCATCGCCGGCCCGCTGCGTCGGTTCGGCGCCTACACGATCCCGGACTTCGCGGAGGGCCGGTTTGACTCGCCGCTGTTCCGGAAGATCGCCGTCTGCTTCGTGCTATTCATCGGGTTCTTCTATACGATGCCGCAGATGAAGGGCGCGGGCGTGACACTCGCCTACATCTTCCCCGGCCTGCCGTATTGGGCGGGCGTCGTGCTCGTCGGCGCGGTGATCACGCTGAATGTCGCCCTCGGCGGCATGAAGGGCATCACGCTCGTGCAGGCCGTGCAGTATTGGATCAAGATGTTCGCCATCTGCGTGCCTATCTTCGTGCTCGCGGCGGTGTATGGGTTCTACGGCACGCACGTCGGCGCCAACACCGCGCCGGGCGAGGCACCCGCTGTAGCCGGCCTCGTTGAGGCCGGGACCGGGGTCAGCGACCCCGGCTACAAGATTCAGCGGCACCCGCTGCCGGAGAAGGCGCCGAAGGACGCCTCGTGGGTGTCGCCCTTCGGCCCGCTGACCACCAAGGCCGTCAACGCCGCCGCCGCCGCGCTCCCGGCGGAGGAGCGCGCCGCCTACCTCGCCGAATACCAGCGGCCCTACTCGCTGCTTTACACCTACTCGCTGATCATCGCGCTCGTGTGCGGCACCGCGGGCCTGCCGCACATCCTGGTGCGCTTCTACACGAACCCCGACGGCGCCGCCGCCAAGCGCACGACGATGTGGGTCATGATCCTCATCGGTGTGTTCTACGTGTTTCCGCCTGTCTTCGGCGTCATCGGGCGCAACCTCATGCCGGAGCTCTATGCCGGGCTCGGGGCCAAGGGCACGGACAAGGTCGTGCTCGAGCTGCCTACGCTGCTGTCCCAGCAATACGGCGTCCTCGGCTCCATCCTCAGTGGCATCACCTGCGCGGGTGCGTTTGCGGCGTTCATGAGCACGTTCAGCGGGCTGCTGGTCTCGATGACCGGCGCCTTGGCGCACGACGTCTATGGCCGCATCCTGCGGCCGAAGTCCTCGGCGGAGGAGCGGCTGCGGGCCTTCAAGTTCGCGGCGGTGCTCATCGGCGGCGTGGCGATCGCGCTCGGCAGCTTTGTCGAGGCGCTGGAGATCAACTTCATGGTCGGCCAGGCCTTCGCCATCGCGGCGGCCAGTTATTTCCCGCTGCTCTTCATGAGCGTGTGGTGGCGCGGCATGACGATGAAAGGGGCCGCCACCGGCATGCTGACCGGCGGCCTCTGCGCGCTCGGCGCCGCGGCGCTGACCAACCTCGCCACGCTGGCCCTCGACAAGGGCCCGATGGGGCAGGTGTTCGCCGGCTTCAAGGGCCTGAACGGCTTCTTCGCCGCGCATCCGCTGCTCCGCATCCTCTGCGAGCAGCCGGCGATCTGGACCGTGCCCCTCGCCATCGGCCTGATGGTCGTGGTGTCCAGGGCCACGGCGGCGAGCGTGCCGGGCGACATCCGCATGAAGATGCTCGTGCTGCACGCGCCCGAGCAGCTCGGGCTCAAGCAGGAATACATCCAGGAGCACCAGGCCGGCGCCGGGCACTGAGCGCGAAATTGGCTCAAGGTGGCACGGGTCTCCGACCCGTGCGGTTGATCAAGAGTTGTTCATCACGGGTCGGAGACCCGTGCCACGTCCGGCCAAAACCAGCGCCAGTTGGTCAGCTTGGCTTTGATGGGGTTGTTCTGAATGTAGCGAATGGTGGCGGCCATCTCGGATCCGTCGCGGATAAGGTGGTCGTAATACTCGGGCTGCCAGAAATCGCCCTCGCGCCCGAGATGGCGATTGGCCTGCAGGGCTGTGAAGCCCTTCCAGGATTTGAGAATGGCAGGCAATTCGTGTCCGGGTTTCGGCTGCACGACGACATGCACATGGTTGGGCATGACGCACCAGGCGTGCAGAGAGTAGCGGACTCCGTCAAAATGCCGCAAAGCCTCGCTCACTCCGAGCGCCAGGGGCTCGAGAGCCAACCAACAGGCGCCCTGGCCCTGATCGAGCACGCTTTCCATCCGTTCGCTGAACAGCACCCGAAGCCGTTCCGCAACATCCGCCGCAGTCTTTCCGGCGCGAATGGCGTCCGTGCGCAACGCTTCGCGCTCCGCGCGGAATTGCGCCACGACATGCGCGGGCAGTGAGTCGGCGAGCCGGAATACGACATGATAGGTCGCACCCTGCCGAGTCCAGTGCGGCAGATAGGCTCCATGCCGGACTTTCATCTGCTGGCGCAGGAGCGACTCGTCCATGACTCCAAGGTGGCGCGGGTCAGCCGGGCGAGGAAGTTGAAAATTGTCAAGGTGGCACGGGCCGGAGGCCCGTGCCGGCGTCTTGCAATACGGAACACGGGTCGGAGACCCGTGCCACACAGGCCAGGTTATTCTTCGGGAGGGGTGAACCCGCGGCGCATGACGTTTTCGGCCACGCTGCGCGGGAACAGGAAGTTTTCGAGATATCCCTTGCCGCCGGCCTTGGTGCCGCCGCCGGACATCTTGAAGCCGCCGAACGGGTGGCGTTCGACGATGGCGCCGGTGCAGCCGCGGTTGAGGTAGAGGTTGCCCACGAGCATCTCGTTTTGCGCGCGCTCCAGCGCCTTCGGGCTGCGGGAGAAAATGCCGCCGGTCAGCGCGTAGTCGGTGCCGTTCACGAGGGCAAAGGCCTCGTCGAGGTTCTTCGCCTTCATGACGGCGACGATCGGCCCGAAGATTTCCTCGCGGGCGATGGCGTGCTCGGGCTTCACGTTCACGAAGACGGTCGGCGGGACGAACCAGCCCTCGGCGGGCGCCTTGCCCTGGAAGGCGAGCTTCGATTCCTTTTTCCCCTGCTCGATGATATCGAGGATCTTTTTCTGCGCGTCGGCGTCGATGACCGGGCCGACCATCGTGCCCGGCTTGGCGGGATCGCCGACGGGGAAGGAATCGCACGCGGAGAGGAATCGCTCGAGGAAGTGGTCATACACCTCGTCGAGCACGATGAGGCGCGAGAGCGCGGAGCACTTCTGGCCGCTGAAGCCGAAGGCGCTGTAGAGCGCGGCGGGGATCGCCTCGTCGAGGTCGGCGTCGTTGTCGATGACGAGCGCGTTCTTGCCGCCCATCTCGCAAACGACCTTCTTGAGGTTCTGCTGGCCGGGGTGGGTCTTGCCGGCGGTTTCCCAGATCCTCGTGCCGACGGCGCGCGAGCCGGTGAAGGCGATGAAGTCCACCTGCTTGTGGCCGACGAGGTGCGCGCCGACGTCCTCGCCGAAGCCGGGGAGGAAATTGAGCACGCCGGCCGGCACGCCGGCCTCGGTCAGGATATCCATCAGCACGCCGCCGATGACGGAGGTCTGCTCGGCGGGCTTCATGATGACGCAGTTGCCCGCGACGAGCGGGGCGACGACGAGACCGGTGAGGATAGCCAGCGGGAAATTCCACGGCGCGATGGCGACACCGACGCCGCGCGGCGTCCACGTTTGCACGCAACGCTCGCCCGGGACGGCCTGCGTGACGACGGGCTTGGCGAGCTTGCGCATCTCGACCGCGTAGAAACGGCAGAAGTCGATCGCCTCGGAGATGTCGCCGTCGGCCTCGATCCACGGCTTGCCCGCCTCGAGGATGAGCAGCGCGTTCAGCTCCATACGGCGCGACTCCATGAGGTCGGCGGCGCGCTCGAGCATCTTCGCGCGGTCCTCGATCGGCGTGCTGCGCCACTTCGGGAAGGCGGCGACGCCGGCGGCGACGGCACTCTCGGCGTCGGCGATGGTGGCGCGGGCCCACGAGCCGATGACTTGCGAGGGCTTGGCCGGGTTGACGGAGGCGACGTATTCGCGGTCGGAAATCTTTTTGCCGTTGATGATGAGCGGCCATTTTTGGCCGAGCTTCGCCGAGTAGGCGGTGAGGGCGGCGCGCTGCTTGTCGCGGTTGGCGGCCTGCGTGTAGTCGGTGTTGGCCGCGTTCCTGAAGTGGCACGGGTCTCCGACCCGTGAAGAGGCGGACACGGGTCGGAGACCCGTGCCACTGGGCTGCGCAAGCGTGGTCACCGGATTTTCCAGCAGCGCGCTGAGCTGGGCCTCGCCGGTGTTTTTCAGACGGAGGAAACCCTCGTTGGATGTGTTCTCGAGCAGGCGGCGGACGAGGTAGGCCATGCCGGGCAGCAGCTCGCCGACGGGGCAATACTCGCGGACGCGGTGCTTCATCTGGAGCAGCGAGGCCTTCAGCTCGTCGGCCATGCCGTAGAGTGCCTGGAACTCGTAGGCGCGCGGGTCGATGCCGAGACGCTCGGCCTGGGCGATGACGTGGGCGCAGGAGCGCACGTTGTGCGAGGCGAAGTTCGGGGTGACGATGTCGATGTTCTCGAGGAGGAAGAGGGAGAGCTTCTCGTAGTTCGCGTCGGACTCGGGCTTCTTCTGCCAGACTGGGATGGGCCAGTCGCGCTGCTGGGCGATGATGGTCTCGTAGTCCCAGTAGGCACCCTTGACGAGGCGGACGCTGAGCGGGCGGTTGTTCCGGCGGGCCCAGGCGACGAGGTCGCGCAGGTCGGCCTCGCAATCGCGCAGGTAGGCCTGGATGGCGATGCCGATGGCCGGCTGCGAGCGGAATTCGGGTTCCTCGAAGATGGATTTGAAGAGCTGGAGCGTGAGGTCCTTCAGCTTGTAGCTCTCCATGTCGAAGTTGATCAGCGCGCCGACCTCGGCCGCGCGGCGGAGGATGGGACGGAAGCGCTCCTTGAGCGCCGCGATGGAGTTCTCTGGATCGGCCGGATGGACGTCGGGCGTGAGTGCGGAGATTTTGACCGAGAGGTTGAGGCGGGGCAGGGTGCCCTTGGGGCCGAGGTCGGAGAAGCAGGGCTCCGGCTCCTTCGCGTAGAACTTCGAGACCGAGTCGAGGATCTCAAGGTTGCGCTTGAGGAAGATGTCCGCCTCGGCGTCGTTGAGAACGGTCTCGCCGAGGAGGTCGATGGTGGTGGCGAGGCCGAGCTTGGTGTTTTTCTTGATCTGCTTGAGCAGATCTTCGCCCGTCTGGCCGGCGACGAACTGCCCGGCCATGTCCACGATCTGGGCCTTGACCGGGGTGGCCACGAGGGCGGGGGCGAAGGAGGAGGCGGCGAGGCCGGCCTTGAGGGCGGGGTTGAGCTCGACGGCCTTGTCGCCGAGGTATTCCTGCAGGTGGCGGACGATCTCGCCGGACGAATTGAGCGAGGGCAGGACATCCACGAAGCGGAAGAGCTGTGTCTTGAAGACCGGGTCCTTCATGGACCACTCCATGAGGCGGGCGTAGGCGCCCTTCTTGGAGAACAGGGCCGGGGGCGGCTGCTGATCCATGAGGGCGAAGAGCTGTTCGCCCTTGGCGCGGATGGCGGCTTCGATTTGCGGGTCGGGGGTCAGGAAGGAGGACATGGGGAGGTTTTCCTTGGAATGCCGCGCCAGAGAGCGGGCGACAATGGGCGGGGCGGAAGGGAAACGGGCGTTCAGGGGTTCTAATTGAGACAAGTGAAGTTACTAATGGCCGCCTGCCATGTTGCCAAGCCGGGGTTGGCGGGGTTTGCTCCGCGGCACTGCATGAAATGCCTCGGGCTCATCGGTGGCATTGGCTGGGAGTCCACCGCCCTGTATTACCGCCTGATCAACCAGACGGTGCGCGAGCATTACGGCAGCCTGTATTCGGCGCGGCTCATCCTCAACAGCCTGGAGTTCCAGCGGCTCGACACGCTGGTGAAGGAGAACCGCTGGAACGATGCCGGGGCCGTGCTCGCCGAGGCGGCCGCCACGCTCGAATCCGCCGGCGCCGAGGCGGTGGTCGTGTGCTCCAACCTCATGCACTACGTCGCCGAGCATGTGGAGGCGGCGGTGGACATCCCGGTGCTGCATGTGGGCGACGCGATCCTGAAGGAGCTGCGGGCGGCCCGCGTGAACCGCGTCGGATTGATCGGCACGCGGTTCACGCTCGAGCATGATTTCCTCTTTGAGCGGCCGGCGGCGGCGGCCGGGGCGGGGCGGCGGCGCCTGCCGGTCGAGGTGGTGACGCCGGCGCCGGCGGATTTTGCCGAGCTCGACCGCATCATCTATGCCGAGCTCTGCCAGGGCGAGGTGCGCGAGTCTTCCCGCGCGACGCTCTTGCGGCTCACCAAGGACCTGCGGGCCCGCGGCGCCCAGGCCATCGTGCTGGGTTCCTCCGAACTCGCGCTGCTGCTGAAGCCCGACGACTTCACGCAGCCGCTTTTTGACAGCACCGAGCTCCACGCCGTGGCCGCGGCACGCTGGGCGATGGACGACGGAAAGAAGCCCCGCCGGACACGCTAGGGCCTGGGTTATGGGCTTGGCGCGCCGGTGGTTGCGTGGCATGAGGTTTCTGCAACTCCGTCGCCGGGCGCCGTGTTCTAGGCATGAATGAAGATCCTCCAGTGCACACCACCATCACCGAAGGCGTAACGGCCCCGCCCGACTTCACGACGTTCATGCGCAACTACCAGGACATGGTCTATTCCACCGCGGTGCGGCTCATCGGCAACGAGACGCAGGCGGAGGACATTGCCCAGGAAGTCTTCATCAAGGCGCACGAACACTTCGACAACCTCCGCACCAGCCCCTCCGCCGGCGGCTGGCTGAAGACGGTGGCGACCAACCTCTCGATCAACCACATCCAGCGCTACAAGAAGCGCTGGAGCTTCTTCTCCGACCTCGTGCACAAGGACGACGAGGGCGGCGAGAAGGAGGTCGAGTTTGCCGCGCCCGACACCTTCTTCGCCGGCGTGGATTCGTCCGAGCGCCGCGAGTGGGTCGAGCGCGCCCTCGAGAAACTCCCCGATCACCAGCGCATCCCGCTGGTGCTTTATCATTTCGAGGACATGCCCTACGACGAGATCGCGAAGAAGACCCGCGTGTCCCTGAGCAAGGTGAAGACCGACATCCTCCGCGGCCGCGAGGCCCTCGCCAAGGTGCTGATGCGCAGTGGCGCCAGCCACGAAAGTTTTGCCAACTGAAGGTGCCCCATGAACGAAAAAATGACACCCGAAGACCTCGAGAAGTTCATCCACCGCGAACTGCGCGCGCTGCCGCCCCGCCCGGCGCCGGCCGGTTTCGAGGCGCGCCTGCAGGCCGCCGTGGAAGCGCGCCTCGCCCTCCGGGCCCAGTCGGCCGAACAGCTTGAGCAACTCGTCCACCGCGAGCTGACCGCCCTGCCGCTGCGCAAGGCGCCCCGCTCGCTGGAGTCTCGCGTGCTCGCCGCCATCGAACACCAGGCGGCTGTCGCCTGGTATCACAAGTCCTGGACCTACTGGCCGGGTGCCGTGAAGGCCGCCTTCCTCGGCGTGGCCACGGGCTTGAGTGGTGCCGCCATGGCCGCGTTCTACCTGATTACCCAGGGTGCCGACACCGGGGCCATGACCGCCGCCGCCGGCGAACGCTTCGCCGGGGTCGCCGCGCTCTTCCACGTCCTCCGTTGGATGGCCGGGTATGTCAGCGCCAGCATCGCGAGCATCCCGCCGCTCTGGCTCTACGGCGGCCTGGCCTTTGTCGCCGCGCTCTATGCGACCTTCTTCGGCCTGGGTGCCGCCGCCTACCGCACCCTCTACCGCAATAATTGAGAGAACCCCCATGAACAAGTCCCGCTCCTCCTTCCTTTTTGCCGGCTGGCTGGCGCTCACCCTGGCGCTGTGGCCCGTGCTGCGCGCACAGGAGACGCCGCCTCCGCCCCCGGTCCCTGTTGAACCCGCGCCGGCCGTGACGCCGGCCGAACCGGCTGCGGCACTCGCCGCCGCGCCCGCCGAGACGCCCGTGGCGGAAAAAACCGACGAGGTGCCGCCGACGGACGACAAGGCCGTCGCGCCCGCGGAGAAGCCGGCGGAAGGCGAGCTCAGGGAACTGGGCGCGGACGAGAAGAAGCCCGCGAGCACGATCAAGAAGCGGTCCACCCGCACGCGCAGCTCCGGCGTCCGGCACAACGATCCGCAGTTCGGCGACCACACCGTTTCCGCCGGCAACACGCAGAACGAGGCCGTGTCGGTCTTTGGCGACACCACCGTGGAGGGCCACGTCACGGACGCGGCGGTCTCGGTTTTCGGCAACACCACGGTCAACGGCACCGTGGACGATGCGGCGGTGTCGGTTTTCGGCACCACGACCATCAACGGCCACGTCAAGGGCGAGGCGGTCGCCATCCTGGGGGATGTCGTCCTCGGGCCCGATGCCGTGGTGGACGGCGAGGTCGTGGCCGTGCTGGGCAAGGTCGTGCGCGGCCCCGGCGCCCAGATTCACGGGGGCACGCAGCAGATCGGCAGCTTCGGACCCTTTGGCGATTTCACCGGCCTGCGGGTCTGGTTCAACAAGTGCCTGCTGATGGGGCGGCCGCTGGCCTTCGACAGCCGGCTGATGTGGGCGTGGTATGCCGCGTTCGGCCTCCTGGCATTTTATGCCCTGATCGCCCTGATCGCGCCCACGGGGGTGCAGAAATGCGTGGACACGCTGGAGCAAAGGCCCGGCTCCTCGCTGCTCGCCGCCCTGCTCACCATGCTGCTCACGCCGGTCGCCTACCTGCTGCTGGTGCTGACGCTCACCCTCGTGATCGGCTTCGTGCTGCTCCCGCTGTTTTCGCTCGGGCTGTTTTTCGCGGCGATCTTTGGCAAGATCGTGATGCTGGCCTGGCTGGGCCGGCGTATCACCAAGCTGCTGGGCGACGGCCCGCTGGCGCACCCCGTGTTCGGCGTCCTGATCGGCGGCGTGATCATGCTCCTGCTCTACACCGTCCCGATCGGCGGCTTCGTCCTCTACAAGCTGATGGGCATCCTCGGCCTGGGCGTGGTGATCTACACGATGATTCAGGTGTTCAAGGCCAGCCGTCCGCCCAAGCCGGCGGCCGTGGCTGCCGCCCCGGTGACCGCTGCGGTCGCTGCGGCTCCGCTGACCGGCGATGCTCCGCCGCCGATGGCCGCGGTGCTGCCGCCGGTCATCTCCTCGGCCACGCTGCCGCGCGCCGGGTTCTGGATCCGGCTGGCGGCGGTGGTGCTCGACGCCATCCTGATCGGCATGGTGTGCGGCTTCCTCAGCAACATGTGGGACGGCTTCGGGGTGTTTCCGTTCTGGTTCGCCGCCTATTGCGCCGCCATGTGGGCGACGAAGGGCACGACCATCGGCGGCATCATCTGCAGCCTCAAGGTCGTGCGGCTCGACGACCGTCCCCTCGACTGGGGCGTGGCCGTCGTGCGCACCCTCGGCGGCTTCCTGTCGCTGTTCGTGGCCGGCCTGGGCTTCATCTGGGTCGCCTTCGACGACGAGAAGCAATCCTGGCACGACAAGATCGCCGGCACGACCATCGTGCGTGTGCCGAAGGGCGTGGCGCTGCTCTGAAAAGCGTTCTCGTTCCTCGTTCTCGTAATCCTTCTCTCCGTCCTATCTCAGAGGGGGAGAACGAGAACGATTAAGAGAAAGAGAACGATTCTTTACACCGGGCGCTGCGCGGGCTTCCTTTGGTGGCCTATGGCCAAGCCCCTCGTCGGAATCATCATGGGCAGCTCCTCGGACTGGGAGACGATGCAGCATGCCGCCGCGCAACTGGAAGCGCTCGGCGTGCCGTTCGAGAAGCGCGTCGTCAGCGCCCACCGCACGCCGAAGCTGATGTATGACTACGCGGAGTCGGCGGAGAAACGCGGCCTGAAGCTCATCATCGCCGGCGCCGGCGGTGCGGCGCATTTGCCGGGCATGACCGCCTCGCTCACCACGCTGCCTGTGCTCGGCGTGCCGGTGGAGTCCAAGGCGCTGCACGGGCTCGATTCGCTCCTCTCCATCGCGCAGATGCCCGGCGGCGTGCCGGTCGCCACCTTTGCCGTCGGCAAGCCCGGCGCGATCAACGCCGCGCTCTTCGCCGCCTCGCTGCTCGCCCAGTCGGACAAAAAGACGAAGCGGGCCTGGGAAAAATTCCGCGCCGCACAGACGAAGAAGGTCCTCAAGACCAAGCTGCCGTGAGCGCGGGCCAGGCGATTCTCCCCGGGAAAACCATCGGCGTGCTCGGCGGCGGCCAGCTCGGCCGCATGCTCGCCCAGGCCGCGGCTCGGCTCGGCTACCGCATCCACGTCTATGAGCCGGCGGCCAACTGCCCGGCGGGCGCCGTGGCGCACAAGGAGGTCAACGCACCCTACGAGGACCTCGCTGCGCTGACGGCGTTCGCGAAGGAGTGCGACGTCGTCACCTATGAATTTGAAAACGTTCCCGCCGCGCCGCTGAAGGTGATCGAGGCCGTGACGCAGCTCCGGCCGCACTGGAACGTGCTCGAGACGACGCAGAACCGCTCGCGCGAGAAACGCTGGCTGCGCGACCACAAGTTTCCGCACGCGAAGTTCGCCGAGGGCACCGACGTGGCCGCCGGCATCAAGGAGGTCGGCGTGCCGTGCGTGGTGAAGACGGCGGACTTCGGCTACGATGGCAAGGGTCAGCTGAAGGTCATGACAGAGGCGGACATTCCGGCGGCCGTGAAGAAATTCGCCGGCCAGCCGGTGGTGACCGAGCAGTTCATCGATTTCGCGTGCGAGGTGTCGGCCGTCGTGGCGCGCTCGCCCGGCGCGGCGGTGCGGGTGTTTCCGATCTCCGAGAACATCCACACGAACCACATCCTCGATTTCTCCATCGTGCCGGCGCGGGTGAAGCCGGAAGTGACCGCCGCGGCCGAGAAGCTGGCGCGCCTCATCGCCGAAAAGATCAACCTGGTCGGCGTGATGGGCGTGGAGCTGTTTGTGACGAAGGGCGGCGAGGTGCTCGTCAACGAGCTCGCGCCACGCACGCACAACAGCGGCCACTGGACGATCGACGCGTGCATGACCTCGCAATTTGAGCAGCAGGTGCGCGCCATCTGTGGGTTGCCGCTCGGTGCCGTGACGCTGCTGTCGCCGGTCGTGATGGTGAACATCCTCGGCGACGCCTGGGCGAACGGTGAACCGAAGTGGGGCGCGCTGCTCGCGCAGCCAAACGTCCGCCTGCACCTCTACGGCAAGGCCGACCCGCGCCCCGGGCGCAAGATGGGGCACTTCACGGTGACGGCGCGCGACGCCGACATGGCGCTCGAGCTCGCCGAGAAATACAAGGCCCGGCTCTGAAGCGGAGTGCGCCGGTCTCGCCGCTTGACTATGCCTGGGCGG
Organism: Opitutaceae bacterium; assembly: GCA_016795565.1. Lineage (GTDB taxonomy): Bacteria > Verrucomicrobiota > Verrucomicrobiia > Opitutales > Opitutaceae > Lacunisphaera. Next base: position 55,606 of record JAEUGW010000032.1, read on the forward strand.
GAAACATCTTCCGGCGCATGAGCACGAGCGCCCAGCCAGCGATGCGCGAACTCGGCAAAACAACCGGTTCCACCCTGGAGCGTTTCGGCCGCAACCAGCGCCGGGCGGCGCTCGTCGCGCCCAAGGCAGGTTGGCCAAAGGGTGTGCAGCGTTTCCGCGACTGGCGGGAGTTCGAGTCATGGCAACGGAACCGCCGGACGGACTGACGAGACCGCCGGACGAGCACGATCTCGTGGCACTGGCCCGCGAGCTGAACCGACTGGGCGCTCGCTATGTGGTGATCGGCGGAGTGGCCATGAACCGTCTCGGTTTCATCCGCGCCACGGAAGACTTGGATTTGCTGATCGCGAGGGACCGCGAAAACCAGGCGTTGGTGCGCCGCGCCCTGGAAATCCTGCCGGACAAGGCGGTGCGCGAACTCGGCCCGGAGGAAGATCTCTCCACCTGGGTGGTGGTGCGCGTGAACGACGTGATCACGGTCGACCTGATGACGGAAGCCTCGGGCATCGGCTACGCCGAAGCGGAAACAGGCATCGAATGGGTTGAACTCACGGGGGTGAAGGTGCCGTTCGCCAGCGCCGAGTTGATGCTCCGCTTCAAGCAGAGCCTGCGCGAGAAGGATGTGATGGACCGGCAGTTCCTGGAGAACCAAAAGAAACCGTGACCGCGCGCGACGCCGACATGGCGCCGGAGCTCGCCGAGAAATACAAGGCGCGGCTCGCGGGTTAGTTGCCCAGCGCGTAGAACGCGTGGTTGCCCTCGAAGCTCGGCACGGGATGCGCGCCGAGGGCGCGGGCGGCACCGGTGAGGTCGAGCGACTTGGCCGCAGCCTCGCTCAGCACACAGGTGGCGCCGAGCGGCTTGGTGGATTTTTCCATCCGGAACAGGAAGATGACATCGGCCCCGACGAGGGACTCGCCCTGCAGGCCGCCGCTGATGCGGATGCGGCCGTGATGGAGGATGATGCGGAAGGGGCGGGGTGCGGTGGCCTGGAACGCGACGAGTTCCTGCAGGGCGGCGGCGACCTTGGCGGCGGGGTGGCGGTCCTGCCGCCAGTAGGCGAAGAGCGCGTCCCCGAGGTAGGCGTTGATGGTGCCGCCGGAGCGGACCAGGCCGGGGCGGACGAGCTCGAGCCAGCGCTTGAAGTCGGCGGAGGCGGTCTCGGCGCCGACGGCGTGGGTGTGCGCGGTGTGGCCGATGAGGTCGAGCATGAGCAGCCAGCAGTCGCCGGAGTGGATCTGGACCGAGGTGGCGCCGGCCTCGGGGGCCGCGTTGGCGTTCTGCTGGCAGCGGAAGGTGAGGGTGGTGTCGCCGAGCTCGATCTTGTCGCCGTCGCGGAGCGTGGCCCCTTGCTCCAAGCGGAGGCCGTTGTGGTAGGTGCCGTTGGTGCTGCGGAGGTCGGTGAGGAGCCAGCCGCCGCCCGGCGTGGGCTGGATCATGGCGTGGCTGCGCGACAGTCCGGGCTGGTCGAGGGCCAGCGTGTTGGAGGGGATGCGCCCGATGGTGCAGGCGTTCTGGTCGAGCCAGTGCATCCGGCCGTCCGGGAACTCGAGCCAGGCTTGGGGGGCGGCGGACTCAGGCATGGGAGGGAATTCGACGAGCAAGGCCTGTCATTCTGAGCGTAGCGAAGAATCCATCAGGATTCATGCATCGCTGGAGACGAGCGAAAGTGCCGATGAATCCTTCGCTCCGCTCGGGATGACATGCGAAGGCAGAGCGGTGCCGGATGTGCATGTCACTTGAGCTTCAGCCGCCAGAGGTTGTAGGCGCCGCCGCGGTTGGAGAGGAAATAGACGACGTTCGGGTCGGTCGGGGACCACGCGGGCTGGATGTCGTCGGAGCCGTTGGCGGTGAGCTGCTGGATTTGCGAGCCGTCGGCGTTCATCACGTAGATGTTGTTGTTGGCGCGGCCCTGGTCGTCCTTGTCGCGGTCGGAGACGAAGAGGATGCGCGTGGGGCTGGCGAAGCTGGCGACGGGGTTGAGGCAGTTGGCGCTGAGGAAGGAGTCGTCGGAGATGAGGTTGGTCTCGAGGCGGCCGTCGGGCTCGACGGAGTAGATCTGGCGCTTGCCGGACGACTCATCGAGGCGGGTGAAGTAAACCTTGGAGTGCTCGCGGTGGCTGACCTCCTCGGCGTTGATCTGGAACTGGGTGGGCAGGGCGCCGTCGAGCTTCACGTTGCTGAGCTGCGGCTTGGCGAGCGGGTAGTTGGGCTCGAGGGAGAGATAGACGACCTCGCGGTTGCTGTCGGTGTAGGTGGGGCCGTAATTGTAGCGCTGGTCGTTGGTGATGCGCGAGACGCCGCCGGCGACGCGGTTGTCGGCGAAGTTGATGCGGAAGATGTCGGGCTTGCTGAGGTCGCCGCGGTTGGACTGGAAGACGAGGACGCCGCTGCCGTCGGGCGCGATGATGGGGGCGGAGTCGAAGTAGCGCTTGTTGTTGTCGATGAGCCGGGCGGTGCCGCCGCCGTCGTCCTCGATGCGCTTGAGGAAGAGGGCGGAGAAGAACTTCGTGCCGGTGTCGTCCTGCGAGGTGACGGAGAGGATGGCGGATTCGCCGTCGGGCGTGATGGCGTAGGAGTTGAGGGCTTGCAGGGGGGCCTTGGGGTTTTGGTCGCGGCGGAGGAAGCGGGTGAGGCGCGAGAGGCCGACGGTCTCGAGGGCGCGCTCGCCGGTGTCGAGGGTGGCGAGGCGGGTCGCCTGGTTGAGCACCATGCGGGCACCGGTGGGGGTCATCTCCACTGCGGGGGCGTAGAGGCCGACGGCGAGCTCGGTCACCGGCTTGAGGGTGAAGGAGAATATGTCCTTGTGGTCGTGGGTGAGCGTGACGGTGGCCGGCTGGTAGATGGTGGGGATCTCGGCGGTGAGGACGAAGGTGGGCCACGGCTTGGATTTGTCCGGGCGGCTGAAGACCACGGGGAATTTCTGCGGGGCGGTGCCGAGCTCGCGGTCGCCGAGGGTGAGCGTGGCGGCGATGGCGGAGCCGTCCCCGGCCTTGGCGTCCACGCTGAACACGCGCTCCTTGCGCAACTGGCCGAGCACCGTGCTGGCGGCGGGATTGTCGTAGGCCAGGTTGAAGGATTCGCTCTGGTAGTCGGTCTTGGCAACCGTGACCGCGAGGGGTTTCCAGGGGGAGTGCTTGTTCTCGCGGGTGAAGGTGGCGGTCTTGGCCAGCGGGGTCGTGCCGGCGGGCTTGCCGTCGATGGTGACGGTGGCGCCATCGGGGCCGGACTTGATGGTGATTTCCTTCTCCGCCGTGAGCGGAGCCAGGGTGACGGAGAGTTCGCGAACCTTTTCCTTGGTGCTCCACGAGGCGGTCTCGGTCTGGTAGCCGGGTTTCTCGATGGTGAAGGCGTAGGGGGTGTCGCGCCGCTTGAGCTCGACGGTGGCGGGGGCGGGCAGCCGCTGGCCGGTTTCGGTGACGATGGTGGCGCCGGCGGGGTTGACGTTGATCTTGAGCGGCACGGCCCACACCGGGACGGCGGTGACGAGGGCCAGCACGAGTAGCGAAACGAGGCGGCTAAGCGGGCGCGTCATGATGCCGCTAGCTAAGCGGCGGAGGGGAACCACGGTCAACCCGGCATTTTGGTTTCGTTCTGGCGTCGGACCGCCCGCGCGATTGACTGCGGGCTGCACCCCATGGAAAGCCAGCCCGAAAAGACGGTGTTTGTCCCGCGCGCCAGCGCACCGAGGGATTTGTTCCAACCCGGCGACGTGGTCGGGCAATACAAGGTGGAGCGCGTGCTGGGGCAGGGCGGCATGGGCGTGGTTTACCTGGCGAAGCACACGGCGCTGAAGAAGGAGTTTGCGCTGAAGGTCCTGCCGGCGCTGCTGGCCCAGGACCAGTCCTTCGTGGCGCGGTTCAAGAAGGAGGGCGTGATGGTGGGCCGGCTCAAGCACGCCCATATCGTCAACGTCACGGACTTCGGTGAGAGCGACGGCAAGCTCTACCTGGTGCTGGAATACGTGGACGGCGGCTCGCTGGAGGAATGGTTCGAGAAGAACCGCCGTCCCGGCGGCGGGGCACCGGCCGCGGAGGTGCAGCGGCTGACCGGGCAGATTCTGCAAGGCCTCACCCATGCCCATGAGGCCGGCCTGGTGCACCGCGACCTGAAGCCGGCCAATGTGCTGCTGGAGAAAACCGGCGAGGCCAAGATCTCCGACTTCGGGCTCGCGCGCGTCGGGGACGAGGCGGAATACCGGCGCGCCGGCGGCACGGCGTCGCCCTTCACCGGCGACAGCGTCACCACGACGGGCACCATGGTCGGGACGATTGATTTCATGTCGCCCGAGGCGCGCAGCATGCAGCCCTCCGATGCGCGGTCCGACATCTGGGCAGTCGGGGTGATGACCTATTACCTGCTGACCGGGAAAAAGCCGCACGGGATCGCCGAGCCGCCGTCCCGGCTGGTGCCCGGGCTCGATCCCCGCTGGGACAAATTCATCAAGGTGTGCCTGGCGCTGGATCCGGCGCAGCGCTACCAGACGGCGCGCGAAGCGGCGGAGGCTTTGCGCCAGATCCCGCAGCGCAGCGGCGGGCGCCGTTGGCTGGGACCGGCCATCGCCGCCGTCCTGCTGCTCGCCGGGGCGGCGGCCTGGTTGACCACCCGTCGCGAATCCCCCGCAGCTCCGGCGGCGAGTGTCGCGCCGGTCGTGGCGACCCCCGCCGTGAACGCCGAGCCGGCGGCGGTATGGCCAAAGCCGGAGGCAAAGCCCGCGTCGCCCGAGGTGCCGGCGGGGCGCAGCTTTGCCCTCACGGGCCTGCCGCCCGGCGCGGTCATCACCCATCAGGAGCGCAACCATCCGGTGGGCGCCGACGGTCGCCTGCTCTTGGAATTGCCGCCCGGTCCGCAGGCCGTGCGCGTGAAGGCACCGGGTTATCTGGACTGGGCGGGCGAGATCGGCGCGGATGAGAAAGCGACCGAGGCGGCCATCACCCTGCAGCCGGTGCCGCCGCACCCGGTGCGCCTCACCGGCCTGCCGGCCCAGGCCCAGGTGAAGGTGGCCGACCAGATCGTGACCGCCGACGCCGCCGGCACGGCGCTCGTGGAATTGCGCTCCGGCCAACTGGCGCTCACGGCGAGCGCGGCGAAATACGAGCCGCTCGAGCAAATCGTGGATATCCAAGCCGACACGGAGAGCGTGCCCCTGGTGATGAAACGCCTGCCTCCGCCGGCGGAGGTCGTGGTGACGCTGTCCGATGGCACGGCGCTGAAATTCAGGTTGGTGCCCGCGGGCGTTTTTTTTGCCGGCTCCCCGCCGGATGAAAACGGCCGCCAGCGCAACGACCTCCCGCGCGCCAAGACCGACCTGCCGAAGAATTTTTATCTGGCCGAAACCGAGACCACGCAACGGCAGCACCGGGCACTCACGGGCAAGAACCCCAGCACCAGCCGCGCCCTCGGCGACGAGACGCGCCCGGTCGAGCAGGTGGCCTGGCGCGATCTCACCGGCACGGGCGGGGCCGTCGAAAAACTCAATGCCGCGCTGCGCCGGCTGGGGCTGCCTTATCAGGCCGACCTGCCCGGCGAGATTGAATGGGAATACGCCGCGCGCGCCGGCACCGAGACCGCCTTCAACAACGGCAGCAACCTGACCAATGAGCGCGATGACCCGGCCCTGAACACCCTGGCCGTCTATGCCCGCGGCGGCGCTTCCCATGACGCCCCCGCCCCGGTGGCTTCGCGCAAGGCCAATGCGTGGGGCCTGTTTGACATGCACGGCAACGTCGCGGAGTGGACCTACGGCGTGCGCGGCAAACGCGAGCCGGTGCTCCGCGGAGGCAACTGGAAAGTCGGCGCGGTGCACTGCCGCGCCGCCTCGCGCGTCGAGGTCACGCCCGAGACGCGGCCAACGGACACGATGGGCTACCGCCTGCTGTTGCGGCCGCTGGAGGATTAACCGGCCGGCAGCACGCGGCCACGGCACACGCCGAGGCCGATGCGCCGGGTGCCGGAGCGTTCGGCATAGCCGCGCAGGATGACCTCGTCGCCGTCCTCCAGGAAACGGCGCTCCTCGCCGTTGGGCAGACGCAGCGGCTCGGTGCCGCGCGACGTGAGCTCGAGCAGGCAGCCGCGCGAATCCGGCGTCGGGCCGGAGACGGTGCCGCTGCCCAGCAGGTCGCCCGGCCGCAGGTTGCAACCGTTGCTCGTGTGGTGGGCCAGCATTTGCGCGAGCGTCCAATACATGGAGGCAAAACTGCCGGAACTCAGGCGGTGCGGTGCGGCGCCGGCGGCCTGCATCTTTTCCGTGTGCAGCCAGACTTCCAGGGTGAGATCGAGGCCGCCATGCGCGGCGTCCGCATCATCGGTGAGGTAGGGCAGCGGAGCCGGATCACCGGCGGGGCGGACGAAGGCCGGGACGCGGAACGGCGCGAGCGCCTCCATCGTCACCACCCAGGGCGAGATGGTGGTCGCGAAGTTTTTGGCCAGGAACGGGCCGAGCGGCTGGTATTCCCAGGCCTGCAGATCGCGCGCGGACCAGTCGTTGAGCAGGACGACGCCGAAGAGGTGGCCGGGGGCCGAGGCCAGCGGCACCGGCGTGCCGGGCGGATTGCCGGGCCCGACGAGCGCGCCGAGTTCGAGCTCGTAGTCGAGCTGCCGGCACGGGCCAAAAACCGGCGCGGGGGCCGCCGGAGATTTGCTCTGGCCGGCCGGCCGGCGCACCGGCGCCCCGCTGACGGTGATGGACGAGCTGCGGCCATGGTAGCCGATGGGCACCCACTTGTAGTTGGGCAGCAGCGGCTGGTCGGGCCGGAAGAGCTTGCCGGCGTTGGTGGCGTGGAAAATGGATGCGTAGAAATCCGTGTAGTCGCCGATGGCGGCAGGGAGGAGCAGCGTGGCGCTGTTTTGCGGGACGAGGCAGCGCTGAATCTGCGTGCGCAGCGGCTCGGCACAGGTGTCGGCCCCGAGCAGTTCGCTCAACCGTGCCCGCAAGTCGGTCCACACGGCCGGGCCGGCGGCCAGCAGTTCATTGAGCGAGGTTTGCCGGCACGCCGTGCGGGCGGCAGCCGGAAGCAGATCCAGCTGGGCTAGGGCAAGCAGGTCGAGGATTTGGTCACCGATGGCGACCCCGATGCGGGGTGTCGGGTCTTCAGCGGTGAGAAAGACACCGAAAGGGAGGTTTTGCAGGGGAAAATCAGTGCTACTCTGCCCGGCTGACTCAATCCAACTACAGCGATCTGGTTGGTGGGTGAAATTGAGACTCGTGGGTGTCATAACCGGGTGATCGTCAGCGATGATAAACGGGATTTCGGATAAGACCTGCGACGCGCAGCTTAGTCAACAGGGCTGACGAAACCGACCGGCAGCTCCGTAAGTCGTTCATAATGCATCATACGCCTATCGGCGTAATTTGATAAGCTGAGGTATTGCAGTGCAGAAATAGTATTGCTGTTTATCGCGTATAAGGCCCTTCTGGCCGCAAGAAATTAGCCGGTTATGGTAGTTTCTTACTAACACAACACCCTAGAACTATGAATAATAGCTCCGTAAGTTATATACGGAAGCCTGTGGCGCTGCTTGGCGCCGGGCTTTCGTTATTCGCGGCCAATGCCGCTTTTGCCCAGCAGGCCAACCCTGATTCGACCGTCAAATTGGATAAATTTGTGGTTACGGGGTCCTTCATCCCGGTGGCGGCGGATGCCATCGCCATTCCGGTTACGGTCATCGGGTCCGACGCAATCGCCCAAACCGGCATCACGACCAATGCCCTTGAAGTCCTGAAAAAGGCCGTGCCCCAGTTCCAGGGGAATGCCAACATCGGTTCCAACAACGCCAACATCGCGTCCGGTTCGACCGGTGGCGGTTCACAGGCCTCGTTGCGCAACCTGACCACCCTGACCCTGATCAACGGTCGCCGTGCGGCGGCTTCCCCGATCACGGGCACGGGCGGCAATCAGTTTGTTGACCTTAACATCATTCCGCTGACGGCAATCGATTCGATTGAAGTCCTGCTGGATGGTGCTTCGGCGACCTATGGCTCCGACGCCACCTCCGGTGTAATCAACATCAAGTCCAAGGCTGACTACAGTGGTGCCGCCGTCAGCGGTTACTACGAGTTCAGCGATCAACCGGGCAAGTGGGCGACCTTCGGTGGCAATTTCGTCACCGGTGCCAGCAGCGGCAAGACAAGCATCACGATCGCCGGTGGCTGGTCCCACCAGGATCCGCTGTATCAGTTTGAGCGCGGATTCTCGAATCCGCAATACGGCACCCCGACCTGGGGCGGCACGATCAACTTCGGCTCCAATTATTTCCGCCTGAATCCGGCCTACGTCGCTCCGCCGGTCGGCGCCGTCAAGCCCACGGTGGCCTTCCTCGCCGGTTCCGGCCCCCAGGCTCTCGCGGCCATTCCCACCGCTCCCGACGGCAAGCCCTACTTCGGTGCCGTGGGCAGCAATGCAGTTTACTGGGGCAAGGCGACCTCGGCAGGTGCCGGAGTCATCGGCTTCGGTGCCGGCGAACTCGCCGGTGCGACCTCTCCTGAGGCGGAGCAGGTGGCGTTCAACCTCTCCCAATATGTGACCATCCTCCAGCGCCGTGACTCCATGGGCGCGATGGCCACTTTCGAGCACAAGATCAACGACAGCGTCACGTTCTTCGGTGACCTCCTCACCTCCCAGATCAAGACGCTCTCTCAGATCAACGCCCAACCGGTCGGCACGACCGCCGACTTCAACGTCACGGGTGCCCATGTGAACAATCCCTTTGCGAACACCGTTCGCGTGCGCAATCGGTTTGTGACCAATCCGCGCAAATACGAATACGACACCACGTTCAAGCGCCTGGTCGCCGGCTTCCGGGGTGAGGTCAACGATCGCCTCTCCTACGAGACGGCCATCAACCTGAATACCTCGGATCTGGCCTACCGGAACAACGGCGTGATCGACGCCGCCGGCCTCCTCGGCGCGGCGGGCATCAATCCCGTGGCCACGGGCCCCAGCGCCATCAACATGTTCCAAGCCAATATCGCTCCGGCGACGATCGCGGCCGCCAACTTCATTGGCACCGCCTACAACAACTTCACCAGCGGCCTGCGCAGCTGGGATGGCCGCTTTCTCTACAAGGCCATGGAACTCGAAAGCGGTGACGTCACGGTCGTGGTCGGTGCCGAAGTGCGCCGCGAGACCCTCAATGGCACCGCTGACCTGAACTCGGTGCCTGACTTCAATACCGGTGCCATCGGCTGGACGGGCGCGACTTCGGTCAATCCGTTCAAGGCCACACGTGACGTCGAAGCCGGCTTTGTCGAAGCCATGATCCCGCTCGCCAACCCGAAGCAGGGCCTGAAATGGGCCCATGCCCTCGAGTTCGACGTTGCCGGTCGCTATGAGAAATACAGCGACACCGATGATCCGCTCGTGCCGAAGGTGACCTTCCGCTGGCTGCCGTTTAACGATGAGTTCGCCGTTCGCGGCACCTGGGGCAAGTCCTTCAACGCCCCGACGCTCTATCAACTCGTCGGGCCCAGCGATGTCGGTTTCACGCCTGAAGTCATCCTCCTGCCGTTCGGCGCGGCGGACGTCCCGGCCAACTACGTGACCGGTCAGGCTCAGATCCGTGGTGGCGCGAATCCGGCCCTCAAGCCGGCCCGTTCCGACGCCTACACCTTCGGCATCGTGTGGTCGCCCAAGGCGGTCAAGGGTCTCTCGGCCGAGCTCACCTACTGGAACATCAAGGAGCGCGACATCGTCGGGGTCATCTCGTCGCAGACGATCCTGCAGAACATCGAGAACCTCGGCGCCACCTCCCCGTATCTGGCGACGAATGCCGGTCCGACCAATTCGGTTGGCAACTTCATCAACCCGATCACCGGCCGTTCGGTTTACGATGGTCGGAGCGAAGGTTTCCGCGCCAGCGGTGATCCGATCACGGCCCCTGGCCAGGTGGCCGGCAACATCGACAGCATCTACATTGAGCGTCCCCTTGTGAACATCGGCGAACAGAGCGCCTCCGGCCTCGACCTCACCGCGAAATACAAGTGGGAGATCCCCTCTGTCGGCCTCATCGATATTTCGGCCAACGTCGCCTACTGGCTGGAATATAACTTCTTCGGCGAGAATCTCGCCGGTCGCGCCACCATCACCGGCGGCACGATTCCGCGCTACACCGCCTATGTGGCTTCGTCTTGGAAGCGCGGCAACTGGGATGCCTTCACCAGCGTCCGCTACATCCCGAAGGTTCCGGCTCCGGATGAAGTTTCCTCCGGCAAGACGGCGGCCGAGGCCTATGCCTCGTTCGATGTCGGCGTGGGCTACCGCTTCGATAATTCGGCCATCAAGTGGCTGAACGGCATGCGCATCTCGGCTGTGGCCAAGAATGTCGGCAACGAGGCTCCGCCGCAGCTGCCGGACACGTTCTCGAACGACTCGGTTGACACGGGTGCCTACGATGCGATCGGCCGCACCTTCGTCATCTCGGCTGAGTTCAAGTTCTAAGCAAACTAAGAACCGGTTCATTACCTTCGAGGGCCAGTCCGCAAGGACTGGCCCTTTTTGTCGATTGCCACCCTGTCGGTTAGACCCAAGTTTTCCACCTACACACAACTGATTTATGAATTCGTCGCGATTTGCCAGGGTTGTTGCTTTCGGCTTCCTTTGGGGCCTGTTTGTCACGGGAGTCGAGGCACAGGATAGAATTCCGGCGGAGAAGTTCTTCAGCGATCCTGCCATCTCCAGTGTGCAGATTTCACCTGATGGGGCGAAGCTGGCCTTTCTGGCTCCGATGCAGGGGCGCATTGGCGTCGCCCTGATGGATCTCGATACCGGCAAGGTTGAGCCGCTGGTCCGGGCTGCGGACGAGAACATCGAGTCGTTCCTTTGGAAGGGAAACGACTGCATCGTCTTCGTCGCCGATGTGGGCGGCAACGAGGCGGCCGCAATTCAGTCTATCAATCTCCAAAACCGTCGGATTACCCGGTTGCTTGAATCCTATGGCGAAAACAACGCGGCCCGCCAGGAAGGCCAGTGGGGTGGAGTGGAAAGTTGGTGGATCACCAATCCCAGAAAAATCATCGTGCGGGGGAGCAAGGACAAGAACTCCTGGTGGTCGGGACTATACGAAGTGGAAGTAACCAATGGAAAACGCAGCAGCGTGGGTGGCTATACGCCGGAGAAGAACGGACGTGGCATCATGCTCGACAATGCCGGGCGCATCCGCCTCCAGCTGATCGACACGCGTAAAGTGGTGGCGGTCGAGGCGCGCTTGGGTGACGAGATGAAGTTCACCCGCTTGCTGGATTTGCCGCGTGATTGGGTTATCGGGCAACTTGGCCACGAGACCATCCTCGCCGACAACGAGACGCTGTTGTTCGTTGATTACAGCAAGCACGACCACGGGGCGCTGGTGTCTTGGAGCCTGCGCACAGGCCAGCGGGTCGGGGAACTCTTTGTGCCGCCGGAAGGGGAGGTTACCGGCCTGATCCTTTCCAACGACAAGACTGCGCTGCTGGGTGTCCACTATGAAGGCGACAAGGCACACGTGCACTGGTTCGACCAAAACCTGAAGACGATCCAGGCCAATCTCGACGAGGCTTTTCCCGGCATGATCAACGACATCACCGGCATGTCGGACGATCGGAAGCGGTTGGTCATCCGCTCCTGGTCGGACGTGGAATCGGGGGTGCGGTTTCTGCTGGATCTCCGCCGTCCCCAGCCGAAGCTGATGCCACTTGGCTCCGCGCGGCCAGACCTTGACGCCAAGCTGCTGGCCACGATGGAGGCAATCCGCTTCAAGGCACGCGATGGATTGGAACTTTCGGGTTATTTGACCAAGCCCAAGGGGGGCAGCGGCCCGCAGCCTTTCATCATCCTTCCGCACGGCGGGCCCTACGGTATTCGTGATTCATGGGGTTACGACGGCGAGGTTCAGTTCCTTGCGAACCGAGGCTATGCGGTGCTGCAGCTAAATTATCGCGGCTCGGGAGGCCTGGGCCGGAAACACCTGGAGGCCGGGAGACTGGAGTGGGGCAAGAAGATGCAAGATGACATCACCGATGCCGTGAAATGGGCCATCTCTCAGGGCATCGCCGATCCTAAGCGTGTGGCAATTTACGGGGCCAGTTACGGCGGGTATGCGGCGTTGGCCGGTGTGGCGTTTACCCCGGAGCTGTATCGCTGCGCGGTGAACTACGTCGGCGCCGTTGACATGACCGTGCTTGGCGACCGGGATATGGGAGGCAATGAGATTGCCAATGAGTTTTTCTACGAGATCTGGATTCATCCCGACATGGAGGAACTGAAACGACGGTCGCCGGTGAACCATGTCGCCGAGATCCGGGTGCCCACGCTCCACGCCTACGGCGAGAACGATCCCCGGGTGAAATACCGCCAGTGGAAAAAATTGAAGGGCGAACTGGAGAAGCACCACAAAACCTTTGAAGTCTTCAACCAGGGCGATGAAGGCCATGGCTTCAACAATGCTCCCGCCCGCATGCATTTTTATCTCAAGCTGGAAGAATTCCTCACCAAAAACATGAAGTGAGTCTGAACGTGGTTTGGCGTGAAGCGTCTGCAATGGCGGCCTGATGTCGCATGCTGAATCGGCTCCTCGGCCCCAGGGATATGAGGGTGACCGTGTCATATATTTCCCTTGAGCTTGGGCGCTTATAATGTGCTATTTGGCGCAAGAAATTAGCCGGTCAGCTGGTTTTTTCTTACACACACAACACACCGAACAATGAACAATAGCTCCGTAAGTTACCTACGGAAGCCTGTGGCGCGCCTCCTTGGCGCCGGGCTTTCGTTCTTCGCGGCCACCGCCGCTTTTGCCCAGGCACCGGCCTCCCCGGCTCCGACTGAAACCAAGGATGGCACCGTCACTTTGGAGAAGTTCTCGGTCACGGGCTCGCGCATCAAGCGGCTGGACGCCGAAACCCCGGCTCCGGTCGTCGCCTATTCCGCCGCCGACATCGAGGCCAAGGGCTACACCAACATCGGCGACTTCATCCAGAGCCTCCCGTTCAACACGGGCTCGGCCAACTCCATCTACCAGACGGCGAGCTTCCTGCGTGGCGCCGCCACCACGAACATCCGCGGCCTCGGTTCGCAGCGCTTCCTGACGCTCGTGGACGGCCGCCGCATGGTTCCCTACGCGCTCACCAACAGCGGTGGCCGCTCCGTCTTCGACTTCAACAGCCTCCCGGCCGCCGCGGTCGAGAGCATTGAATTCCTCAAGGACGGTGCCTCCGCCATCTACGGTGCCGACGCCGTCACGGGTGTGTTGAACATCAAACTGAAGAAGAACTTCACCGGGCTCTCGGTCTCCGGCATGTATGGCAACACCCTCGGCCATGACACCGGCCTCAAGCAGTTCAGTGTCGTCGCCGGCACGGGCGCCGGGAGCAAGACCCGCATGATGGTCGCCGTTGATGTCAAGGATGCGAACTCGAACTTCCTGCGTGATTACGGCGTCTCGACCACCGATTACAGCACCTCGGGCCGGGGCATCAACCAGAACTCATCCTTGAACTTCCCGGCCAACATCACGATCAACGCCGCGCTCGGAACCGCGCTCGGCCTGCCCGCCAGCGGCACGCTCGTGGTCACCGGCGGCCGGCTCCTCGGCGCTCCGACGATCGGCGACTTCGTGCGGACCACGACGGTCACGAACGAGAATCGCTATAACTTCGCCCAGGTCTATCAGCGTTACCCGGCCTATTTCTACACGAGCGCCTTTGCCGGTTTCGAGCACGACATCAGCGAAAACCTGAAGGCGTTCGCCCAGTTCACCTACAGCGACAATTTCACCTTCTACGCGTTCACCCCGGGCGTCATCAACTTCCCCACCGAAGGCCTGTCGCTTCCCTCCACCAGCCCCTACAATCCGTTCGGCATTCCGCTCACCACGCTGCTGACGCGCACGAGCTTCGGCCCTGTGCGCAAGTTCGACACCGAGTCCATCGCCGCCAATATGCTCGCGGGCCTGAAGGGCACCCTCTTCGACAAGTGGGACTGGGAAACCGGCGCCTCCTACTCGATGAACCGCATCACCACGGTCTCGCGCAACGCGATCCGCGCCACCACCTTTCAGTCGGCGCTGAACGGCACGCTGCCCGGTTTCGTGGGCTCCTACTTCAACCCGTTCGGCCCCTCGGCCAATCCGAACCTGGCCAACGCTCTCTTCACCACCTCGACCGCGGCCAACCGTGGCGAGAGCACCGTGTTCGACGCCAGCGTTACCGGCTCGCTCATGGAGCTGAAGGGTGGCGACCTCGGCATCGCGGCCGGCGTCGAGTGGCGCAATGAGGAGCTCATCACCAACCCCGACACGGCGGCCTATCTCGGCTCCGGTGGCGGCCAGCCGCTGCGCGGCGAACGCGATGTGAGTTCCGCCTATGTCGAGCTCACGGCCCCCGTGCTCAGCTTCGTCGAGCTCCAGGGTGCCGTGCGCCATGAGCGCTACAGTGATTTCGGCACCACCACGAAGCCGAAGATCGCCGCCAAGATCCGCTTCCCGAAGAACCGCTTTGTGAACGCCATCCTGCGCGCCTCCTATTCGGAGTCGTTCCAGGCCCCGGCGCTCGGCCTGCTTTACCAGTCGCAGACCATCGCCTTCTCCTCGAATCTGATCCAGGATCCCCTCCGCCTCTCGGATCCGCCGCAACAGATGCGCATCGCGACCGGCGGCAATCCCAACTTGCTCCCCGAGGAGTCCGAATCCTACTATGCGGGCTTTGTGCTCGAGGACATCATGGGCACGAAGAACCTGTCGTTCAACGTGGACTTCTTTAAGTTCCGCATCAACCAGGTCATCGTCACCCCGAGCGCGAACTACCTGATCTCCGAGCGTGGCCGCAACCAGTTCCCGAACGCCATCGTGCGTGAGAGCCCCGGCGGCCCGATCATCCGCATCGAGTCGGTTCCGTCCAACAACCCCGACGCCTACCAGATTTACCGGGGTGTCGATATCGGCGTGAACTACCGCCTGAACAACACCCGTTATGGCGACTTCCGCTTTTCTGCGGAGGCCACGCGCGTGCTGGAAATCGGCTCCGATTCCGGCCTCGGCGGCGGCTACTTCGACAATGTCGGCTTCCATAACAACATGAAGTGGCGCGGCCAGGCGGCGGTGGGCTGGAACTACAAGGACTTTGGCGCCGGCGTCACCGCCGACTACATTGGCAGCTACTTCAACGACGGCTTCGCGGCCGTCGGTTGGAACGAGAGTGCCTTAACCCTGTTCGGCGCCTCCTTCGGCTACCGCGGCTTCCGCGGCATGCAGATATCGGTCGGCGCAAACAACCTCTTCGACAAGACGCCCCCGTTCAACGGCTACGACACCAGCAGTTTCGACCCGAACACCTATGGTGCCGCCGCGCTGGGCCGGTTTGTCTATCTCCGCGTCCGCAAGGATTTCTGAGCGGATTGGATGATTCCTGAAAGCTTCGCGGGCTCCCTCGACCGGGGAGCCCGCTTTTTTGGTCCGCAGTTGCTTCGACCCGCTCCCGTTCGCTTCCTCATCTGCCCATCAAATGAAAAACTCCTCCCGCCTGCTTTCCGTTGCCGGCTGCGCCTGGCTCGCCGCCTTTTCCGCCTTCGCCGCGAGTCCGCCGCCCGAGCTTCCCGTGGAGACCCTGTTCCAGGCCCCGACGATCAATTCCCTGCAATTTTCACCCGACGGCACCAAGGTGCTTTGCCTCGTGCCATATGAGCGGCGCGAGAACCTGGCGGTCATCGACCTGCTGAAAGGCACCAAGAATCTGCTCAGCAGTTTCAAGGACAAGCAGGCGGTCGGGCCGTTCTGGGCGAACAACGACCGCATTCTTTTTGGCGTCGATGACAAGGGAAAGGAGCAATTCCAGATCTACGCCGTCAACGCCGACGGTTCCGACAACGTCGTGTTGCCGTTCAACCGCGCAGTCCGGCTCGTCCGCCGGCTGCCCGAGGACCCCAAAAACTTTCTTGTTTACGCCGGCATCACCTACCGGGACTGGTGGGACGTCGCGCTAATGAACCTGCGCACCGGCATCCTGTCCGCACCCATCGCGCGCGCGCCCGGCGACGTCGCCTACTACGTCATCGATCATGACAATGTCGTGCGGTTCGCCGTCGTTGACGACCGGCAAACCCGCAAAATCCTCTACCGCGAGGCCAACAAGACCGACTGGCAGGAAATCACTTCGCGGCACATCGACGGCGAAGGCTGGGAGCCGATCGCGTTCGATGGGGACAACCGCACGGTTTACGCCTGGTCCAATGTTGGCCGCAAGACCCGCGCCGTCCACCGCTACGACACGGCCGCCAAGACCATGGGTGAAATGGTCTTTGGTGATGATACCTACGATGTGGATCAGGTGATCTACGATGTTTCGAAGAAAAAGGTCGTGGGGCTCCTCTATGAGGCTGATCGCCGCCGATTCCACTGGCTCGATCCGGAGATGCAGGCGGTTCACACGCGCATGGAGCAGTCGCTGCCGGATACCGTGCACCAGCCCGTGCAATTTGCCGAGGATGGCTCGAAGATCATTTTCCGCTCCTACAGTGACCGCGATCCTGGCGTGTATTACATCTACGACCGCAAGCGCCAGCAGGTCAGCGAACTCGCGGTCGTTCGGCCGAAGATCGACCCGGAACAGATGGCATCAATGAAACCGGTCAGTTTCCAGGCACGCGATGGACTTACGGTGCATGGCTACCTGACGCTGCCCGTCGGCCGTGAGCCGAAGAACCTGCCGCTGATCATCCACCCGCATGGCGGCCCCTATGGACCGAGAGATGTCTGGGGCTACAACCCCGAGGTCCAGTTCTATGCGAATCGCGGCTTCGCCGTGCTGCAGATCAATTTCCGCGGCTCGGGCGGCTATGGGCAGTGGTTTGAGGCCGCGGGTTTCAAGAAGTGGGGCCTGGAGATGCAGAACGACCTGTCGGACGGCGTCAAATGGGCTATCGCCCAAGGGGTGGCGGATCCCGCGCGCGTCGTCATTTCGGGCGCCAGTTACGGCGGCTATGCTGCGATGGCCGGCTTGGTGTTCACGCCGGAACTCTACTGTGCGGGGATCAATTATGTTGGCGTGGTGGATATCGGTAACCTCATCCCGAAGGCCCAGCCGCCGGACCGGATGTATTGGATGAACACCCGGCTCGGGGATCTCGGCAATGCCGACGACCGCAAGCGCATCCACGACACCTCCCCCGTGAATTTCGCGGAGCGCATCCGCGTGCCCCTGCTGATGGCATACGGACGGAATGATCCGCGGGTGCGGGTGGATCAGGCCTACGATATCGAGCGCGCCATGAAGAAGACGGGCAAACCGTTCGAGTTCGTCATCGAGGATGATGAGGGCCACGGGTTTCGCACAGAGGAGAAACGGATCGCCTTTTATCAGCGGATCGACCACTTCCTGCGCACCGCCGTGCCGGGCATGTCGGCCACGACGAAGCTCGGACCGCTTGAGGTGATCTCGATGCCGGCCAAGGCGAACGACCGGGACTGAATCACTCGAGGGAGAGCGGACGGACCCGGCAACGCTGGCCGACTCCCTCAATCTCGAGCCAGAAAGTGCCGAAGGTGGCGGGGAATATCCTCACCTTCGGCGATTTCTGGGCCGGCGTGTAGGGGTAGGCATCGGAATTTACCTGGGTCCACACCTGGCCGTTCTCGAGCTTGAAGTTGGTGCGGCCGCTCCAGCCGGAGAAGTCGCCCACGAGGCGGCTCTCCAGTGCCTGGATTTTTTTGGCCGGGGCGTTTTCGGCCCGTTTCAGGGTGACCAGAGCGCCAACCCAGTCGGGAAGGATGCCGCGTGTCTCCTGGCTGGCCTTCGTGGTGGTCGCCGGCGAGGGAGGAGTGGCCACCACGGCCTTCTCAACGGCACCCGTCTTGTAGGCTTCGACCAGGGCCTCGAGTTGGGCCAACTCTTCCGGGGTGAGCTTCGACAGCCCGCTGGCTCGCAGGTTCTCCGGCGTCAGGTTCTTGGTGAATTCTCCAGCCCGGGAGGTGTTGCCCGCCAGGAGAACGAACGATAACAAAAGCGAGCCGGCCGTGCGGGAAAATCTCATGTCCTCAGCGTGGGCGGTCGGCGTTCGTGGGTCAACCCGGAGGAGGAGGCGTCAGCCGCGCTTCTGCTTGATCAGCTCCTCGAGCTTGCGGATGTCGGCGGCGAAGACGCGGATGCCCTCGGCCGTTTTTTCCGTGGCCATGGCATCCTCGTTGAGGGCGAAGCGGAAGCCCTTTTCGTCGAAGCTGGCTTTCTTCAGGTCGGAGCCCTTGGCCTTGGCGGGGTCGAGTTTGCGGGCGAGCGGCTCGGTGCTGGCCTTGAGTTCGCCGAGCAGTTGCGGGCTGATGGTGAGCAGGTCGCAGCCGGCGAGTTCGGTGATCTCACCTTTGTTGCGAAAGGAAGCACCCATGACCTCGGTGGCGTAGCCGAACTTCTTGTAGTAGGTATAAATCTCCGTGACGGACCTCACGCCCGGATCCTCGGCGGGGGCATAGTCCTTGCCCGTGCTCTTTTTATACCAGTCGAGGATGCGGCCGACGAAGGGCGAGATGAGCTGCACCTTGGCTTCAGCGCAGGCGACCGCCTGGGCGAACGAAAAGAGCAGGGTCAGGTTGCAGTTGATTTTTTCCTTCTGGAGCGACTCGGCGGCCTTGATACCCTCCCAGGTCGAGGCGAGCTTGATGAGGATGCGTTCACGCGGAATACCGGCCTTTTCGTAGAGGGCGATGATTTCGCGGGCCTTGGCAATGGAGCCCTCGTAGTCGAACGACAGACGCGCATCCACCTCGGTCGAAACGCGTCCCGGGACAATCTTGAGAATCTCTCCGCCGAAGAGCACGAGCAGCCGGTCGATGACCTGCTCGGTGCTGGCGGCGGAACCGGCGTCCTGGATCGCCTTATCCACCAGACTCGCGTAGGCGGGCAGGGCGGCGGCCTTCAGGATGAGGCTGGGGTTGGTCGTCGCGTCGCGCGGCGCAAACTCCTTCATGCTGGCGAAGTCGCCGGTGTCGGCCACGACCGTGGTGAACTGCTTGAGTTGATCGAGTTGATTGGGAGCGTTCATGGAAGGAGAAGGTGTCGCTAGGAGGATAAAATCGGCGGATGGGCCCGCAAATAGTTTCTCATCCATTCCAGCCCGCCGGCTTCGTCATGAAACGCGCCGTCCAGCTGCGATTCGAAGGCGGCATCCAAGGCGAGCTTGAACTGTGGCCCCGGTTTCAGGCCCAGGCCAAGAAGGTGCCGGCCCAGCAGGACGGGTTTGGGCACGGCGTGCTCGAGGGCCAGCCGTTTTGCCCCGGCCCGGAGGTGCTCGAGCCGCAGCACGGTCTCGCTGGAAACCAGCGGGGGGCGGCCGAGGTGATCGGCCTGCATGACGGCGATGAGTTCGTCGAGCGTCGCCGGGGCGATCTTGTTCGCCAGCCGGCGGACGAAGCTGTCGCGATACTCCACCGAGCCGTGATGGTGCAGCAGATGATTCACGACCAGCGGCCGCACGTATCCGATGAGGTCGCGCGGGGCCCCGATGCGTTGCAGGAAGGACTCGGCGAGCGGGCCGCCGGCGGCTTCATGTTCGGGGCTGACCCAGCGGATGCGGCCGCGGCGCTCGGCCTGCTTGGTGGTGACAGCCTTGCCGAAATCGTGCGCGAGCACGCTCAGCGCGAGGATGCGGCGGGTGCGGGCGTCGCCCCCGCGCCACGAAGGCAGGGCGACGAGCGCATCGAGGCAGTGGTTGGTGTGGACCAGCACGTCACCCTCGGGGTGCCATTCGGGTTCCTGGGGGACACCATCGAGGGCGGCGATTTCCGGGAAATGCTGCAGCCACCCGGTTTGCTTGAGCACGAGTATGCCGAACGAGGGCTTCACGGACTTGGCCGACCATTTGTCCCACTCGCCCCAGACGCGTTCGACGGGCAGTTCCCCGAACATGTCACGTATTAACTGACATTGCCGGATCGTCTCGGGCGCCATCGTCAGCTCGAAGCGCGCGGCAAACTGGAAGGCCCGCAGCACCCGCAAGGGGTCTTCAACGAAGGCCGCGCTGGTGTGGCGCAGGATTCGTTTCTTCAGGTCATCGGCCCCGCCATGAAAATCGAGAATGCGGTTTTCCAGGGGATCAAAAGAGATGGCATTGATCGTGAAGTCGCGGCGGGCCGCCGCCTCGGCCTCGGTCAGCGCCGGGTCCGGCGCGACGGCGAAGCCGCGATGGCCGGCACCGGTCTTGGACTCGCGGCGCGGCAGGCTGAAATCGTATTCGGTGCCCTCGAGCCGGACCTTGAGCACACCGAAGCTGCGGCCGACGAGGTCCGTCGGGCCGAAGGGAGCGAGGGCGCGGCCGAGCGCTTCATAATCCAGGCCGTGGACCTCGATGTCGAAGTCCTTGGGCTCGAGTCCCAGCAGCCAGTCGCGCACGCAACCGCCAACCAGGCGCGGCCGCCCGCCTGCAGCGCGCAGGGTGGAAAGGGCGGCGAGCAGAGGCGGTGGCAGCTTCATGCCTGGGGCGACTTAAAGGCGTGCCAGGCGACCAGCGCCCATCCGGCGAGAAAAGCCGCGCCGCCGAGCGGCGTGATGGGGCCGAGGAGTTTCGGCCCCCCGAGGGCGAGCCAATAAAGTGAGCCGGAAAACAGGATGATGCCTGCAATCCAGCACCGGCCGGCCCATTTTCCGCCGGGCAGGGCCAGCAGGGCCGCGCTGTGGATCAGATGATAGAGCACGGCGGTCTGCCACGTCGCCGTGGAGCCATGGGTCGCAAGGGGTTCCTTGAGGGCATGGGCGCCGAACGCCCCGAGGGCGACGCCGGCAAAACCAAGGAAGCCAGCCGCGATGAGATTGGAACGGGTGGGGGAGGGCATGGCCGAACCAGTGTGTGGACAACGGAGACAAAAACAAACACATCCAAGGCCAGCGACTATCATGCGGTTCCCATCCCAAACATTCCTGCTGGGTCTCGGCTTGTTGGTGTGGAACCCGGGTTGGGCGCAAGAGGAAGCGCCGCCACTCCAGGTGAATCTGGCCTTTGCCTCGAGTCATGTGTTTCGCGGGGTGGAACGAGCGGGCGATTCCGCCCAGGCGGCGGTGGAGTTAAACCGTGACGCCTGGCGCGCAGGGTTCTGGATAAACCAGCCGTTTGATCACCATAGCACCCGCGAGGTGAACCTGAACGCCGCGTATGCCTGGAGTCCGGCCGGGCTCTCTGCGCTGGAGGTCTCGGTAACGCACACCTGGTTCGACGGGGTGCCGGGTGGCGGCGTGCAGAGCTCCTTTGAAGCAGGACTGAACGCCAGATTGGCGCCGGTCGCGGGCTTCACGCCGAGTTTCGCCTACTATCATGATTTTCGATTTCAGGCCGATGCGGTGCAGGCGTCGCTCGCCCACAGCATCGCACTGACCAGGCTCGGTGCGTTCCTGGAGCTTAACCTTTTCGCCGGGTGGACAAGGGGAGATGACTGGCGGCCAGATACGCCGGGGCCGCGCCGGGGCGATAGCCATGGCTACTGGGGCGGGGAGGTGTGCTTGCCTTATCGCATCGGGCCACACGCCACAGTGGTCGCCGGGCTGCATTACGCCGGCAATTCGGGGCGCTCGGTTGCAGGCGGACCGTTTGGGCGGGCGGCGCGCGGCAATCTGTGGGCCACACTTGGCGTAAATCTCGACTTTTGAGGGGTTAAGGCCCGGTTGGATTGGTTTTCGGAAATGTGAGGGGTTCGGGGTTGACAGAGGTAGGCGAAATCCTTCCCTTTGGCCCCTTTCCGCAAATGAAAACCTATCTGGCCAAGAAAGAGACAGTGCAGCCCAAGTGGTATCTGATCGATGCCGAAGGCAAGGTGCTGGGCCGTCTCGCCGTTAAAGCCGCCAACATCCTGCGCGGCCGTCACAAACCCACTTACACGCCCCATGTTGACACTGGCGACTTCGTGGTCGTCATCAACGCGAGCAAGGTTGTCCTCACCGGCAAGAAGGAAGAGACCAACGAATACATGTCGTTCTCCGGCTATGTCGGCGGCGAGAAATACCGCAAGGTCGCCGACGTCCGCCAGCAGAAGCCGGAATTCATCGTCACGCAGGCCGTCAAGGGCATGCTCCCGAAAAACCGGCTCGCCGCCAAGATGCTGACCAAGCTTCGCGTCTTCAGCGGCGCCACCCACGATCACGCGGCCCAGAACCCCGTAGCTTTAAAGTAATCCATGAGCGCAGCATCCTCCGTCTTCCTCGGCACCGGCCGCCGCAAGTCCTCCACGGCCCGCGTCCGCATCGTTCCCGGCTCCGGCCAGACCACGGTCAACGACCGCAAGTTCGAGGTCTATTTCACGCACGATAATTTCGTGCGCCGGGCCCTCGCCCCGCTCGTCACCGCCGACAGCAAGGACAAGTTTGATGTCATGGTGAACGTCGCCGGCGGCGGCATCAGCAGCCAGTCGGGCGCCGTGGCCCACGGCATCGCCCGGGCGCTCCTGAAATTCAATCCCGAGCTCCGCGTCACCCTCAAGAAGGCCGGTCACCTTACCCGTGACCCCCGCGAGAAAGAGCGCAAGAAGGCCGGTCAGCCCGGCGCCCGCAAGCGCTTCCAGTTCTCCAAGCGCTGATCGCCCGAGCCTGGAACACGTTTTCCCCCGAAGCGGAGCGCCTCACGGCCTCCGCTTCTTTTTTGCGCCCCACGAAACTTCTCGATTCCCCCGCGGGAATTCTTAACCCTGTCACTCCCTGAAATGAATGTCGGCATAGTCGGCGCGTCGGGCTACTCCGGCGAAGTTCTGGTCAAGCTCCTCCTCGGTCATCCGCAGGTCAAACTGACGGCGGTCACCTCGCGCCAGCACGCGGGCAAGCCGGTCTCGGCCATCATACCGTCGCTGCGCGGCACTGCGGCCGACCAGCTCAAGTTCAGCGATTCCGACGCCGCGGCCCTTGCCGCCCGCAATGACATCGATCTCTGGTTCCTGGCCCTGCCGCATGGCGCCGCCGCCGATTTTGCCAAGGCCCTCGTGCCCGCCGGCCGCAAGGTCGTGGATCTGAGCGCGGATTTCCGCGTCGTCGATCTGGCCACCTACGAGCAATACTACGGCAAGCACCATGCGCCGGACTTGCTGCCCGTGGCGAAGTTCGTCCTGCCGGAGCTGACCGACCCGAAGTGGCGCTCGGAGCTGAAGCTCGCCGCCTCGCCCGGCTGCTACCCAACCAGCACACTCGTGCCGCTGCTGCCCCTGCTCCGGGCCGGCCTCGTGGCGCGCGAGCATATCGTCGTCAACTCCTTCAGCGGCGTCAGCGGCGCCGGCAAGAAGCTCGAGGAAACCTACCTTTACGTCGAGCGCACCGAGAGCGCCAAGGCCTATGGTCTGACGAAACACCGGCACCTCGCCGAGATTGAGGAGCAGCTTTCCGCCGCAACCGGCACCAAGATCGTGCTGCAATTCAATCCGCACCTGGCACCGATGCGTCGCGGCATCGCGACCACCATCACCGTGCCGGCGGCCAAGGGCGCAACCATCGAGTCGCTTTACGCCACCTGGCGCACGGCCTACGCCGGCCGGCCGTTCGTGGCCATCCTTCCGACCGGGGAAACGCCGGACACGGCGCACGTCACCGGCACGAATCGCGTGGATATCTCCGCCGTGCATGACGCCCGGACGGGTAATTTTGTCCTGACCTCCGCCCTCGACAACCTCGTCAAGGGTGCGAGTGGTCAGGCTGTCCAGATCATGAACCTGTGGCTCGGCCTGCCCGAGACCGCCGGTTTGTCCTGATTCACCCCCATGACCCAATTGATCGTTACTCCAGACAGCGCGGGCATCACAGATGTGCCCGGATTCGAGGCGGCCGGCGTGGCTTGCGATATCCGGGACAAGCATGATCTGAAGCGGCCGGACTTGGCCCTGCTGTTTTCGCTGCGACCCTGCACTGCGGCCGGCACCTTCACCAAGAACGCCGTCAGGGCCGCGCCGGTGCTGCTTTGCCAGAAACACCTGGCTCACGGCGGGCCGTTCCACGGCATCGTCGCCAATTCGGGCAACGCCAACGCCTGCACCGGCCCGGCGGGCCTGGAGGACGCGCAAACCACGGCTCAACGCATCGCCGCCTCCCTCAACCTGAAGCCGACCGCCTTTTTCGTCTGCTCGACCGGCCGCATCGGGCAGCCCTTGCCGATGCCGAAATTGCTCAAGGGTCTCGAGCGCACCGTCACCGACAAGGGCCGCACCGCCGACCATGGGCACAAGGCCGCCAGCGCCATCCTCACCTCCGACACGAAAGCCAAAACCGTCACGGTCAGCTTCACCTACGACGGCAAAAAGCACTTTGTCTCCGGCATCGCCAAGGGCGCCGGCATGATCCAGCCAAACATGGCCACGATGCTGGCGTTCCTCGCGACGGATTTTTCCGTGCCGCGCAGCTTCCTGCAAAAAACCCTCTCCGAGGCCGTCACGGGCACGTTCAACTGCATCACGGTGGACGGCGACATGAGCACCAACGACACCGTGCTGATACTGGCCAACGGCCACTCCGGCGTCAGCGTGGGCGACAAGAGCCCCCGCGAGCTGCGCGTCCTGTTCGCCGAGGCGGTTTGGAAGGCCTGCGAAGTGTTGGCCGACAAGATTGTCTCCGACGGGGAAAAGATCACCAAGGTGGTTGAGGTCAAGGTCACCGGCGCCGCCTCCGCCGAGGATGCCGAGAAGGTGGCCCGCGCCATCGGCAATTCGCTGCTCGTGAAATCCTCCTGGTATGGCGAGGACCCCAACTGGGGCCGCCTGGCCGACGCCGCCGGATATGCCGGGGCCAAACTCGTCGAGGCCAAGCTCGACATCCTCTACAACGACACGCCGGCGATGACGGCGGGCAAGCCGCACGCCGAGCTGAAGCCGAAGTGGAAGGAGATCGTGAAGGCGCGCCGGTTCACCATCACCCTCAACCTGCACCTCGGCAAAGCCGCCTTTCGCCTGCTCGCGACCGACCTGACGGACGGCTACGTGAATTACAACAAGAGCGAGTAAACACCAGACTTGGGCCGCCCCGCATTTTGTTAGTGAAATCCGCGGGCGTTGCCTTAACAGATTCAATCCTCCGACAATTGATGCACACCGCGCCGCAGATTCATTGCCTGCTCCCGATCGCCTGATGGACGTTTCCGAGGTCATTGCCAAAGCGCGCGTGCTTCTTGAGGCCCTGCCTTATATCCAGGACTTCCGCGGTGCCACTTTCGTCGTCAAATACGGCGGCAGCTTCATGGACGACCCCGATCCGACCGTGCGCCGGAGCGTGGCCACGGACATCGCGTTCCTCGCGGCCGTCGGCATCAACGTTGTTGTCGTGCACGGCGGCGGCAAGGCCATCAACCGCGCCATGGACGGCGCCGGCCTGAAGGCGAATTTCATCAACGGGCTCCGCGTCACCGACGAGGCCACCATCGCCATCGTCAAGAAGACGCTCGACGAGATCGTGAACAAGGACGTCTGCGACACGCTCGCCGCCGTGAACGCCAGGCCCAAGGGGCTCGCCGGCGACAGTGTTCTCGTCTGCCAGAAGCTCGAGACCGATGACGACGGCAACAAATGCGATCTCGGCTACGTGGGCGACGTCACCGAAGTGAAGGTGAAACTCATCAAGAAGGAGATCGGCGAAGGCTTCATGCCGGTGATCTCGCCCGTGGCGGAGGGCTACGACGGCAAACCCTACAACGTGAACGCCGACACCGTGGCCGGCCGCGTGGCCAGTGCGTTGCGCGCCCGCCGGCTCGTTTACATGAGCGATGTGCCCGGCCTGCTCGCCGATCCGAAAAACCCGGCGACCCTCATTTCCACCGTCAAGGTCGGGGAAGTGGACGGACTCAAGAAGAAGGGCATCATCGACAAGGGCATGCGCCCAAAGGTGCAAAGCGCCGTGCGCGCCCTGCAGGAGGGCGTCCAGCGCGTGCACTTCGTGGACGGCCGCATGCCGCACAGCCTGCTGCTCGAAATCTTCACTGATCAGGGCGTGGGCACCGAGATCGTGCATGGCTGATATGCATTTTCGATTTTCGATTGCCCGATCGAAAAATCGAAAATCGTGAATCCAAAATCGAAATTTCCATGAGCCTGCCGACCATCGTCCGCACCAACACCGCCGAGCTTTATGATGCCTATGTCATGAAGAATTTCGGCCGCGCGCCGCTTACCCTGGTGCGCGGCGAAGGGGTGCGCGCGTGGGACGACACGGGCAGGGAATACCTGGACTTCGTCTCCGGCATCGCGGTCAACTCGCTCGGGCATTGTCACCCGGCCTGGGTCGGGGCCATCCGGCAACAGGCCGGCCAGCTGATCCAGTCCAGCAATCTCTTCCGCAATCCGCTCTACGGCGAACTGGCCCGGCGGATCGTCAGGCAGGCGGGCCCGGGCCGGGTCTTCCTGTGCAATTCCGGGACCGAGGCCAACGAGGCCCTGATCAAGCTCGCGCGGTTGCACGGGGTGCGCAAGGCGGGCGAGGAGGGGAAGTGCTACAAGATCATCTGCGCCCAATATGCATTTCACGGCCGGACTTTCGGCGGCATGAGCGCGACGCCGCAGGAGAAAATCCAGAAAGGTTTCCGTCCGCTGGTGCCCGGGTTCGCCTTTGGCGAGCTGAACAACCTGCAGAGCTTTGCCGACCTCGTGGACGGGGAAACCGCGGCCATCTTCATCGAGACCATCCAGGGGGAGGGCGGCATCAAGCCCTGCACCGACGAATTCCTCTGGGGCCTGCGCCGGCTGTGCGACCAGCACAACCTGCTGCTCATGCTGGACGAGGTGCAGTGCGGCCTCGGCCGCACCGGGGATTTTTATGCCTTCCAGCATTCCGGCATCCGGCCGGATGCCATCGGCATGGCGAAGGGTATCGGTGGCGGCTATCCCATGGGTGCCATCTGGGCGGCGGAGAAAAACGCCGAGCTCTTCACCGCGGGATCGCATGGCACGACTTTCGGCGGTTCGCCGCTTGCCTGCGCGGCGGCACTGGCCGTCCTCGATGTCATGGAGCGCGACGACCTGTTGGCCAAGGTCAAGGCGAACGGCGCAGCGTGGAAGGCCGACCTGGAGAAACTGGCTGCGGAATTCCCGAAGCAAATCAAGGCGGTGACCGGCCGCGGCTACATGCTCGGGATCGACCTGCATGGCGAACCCGCGCCCTATCTCGCCCTGCTGCGCGACGAGGGCCTGCTTTGTCCATCCGCCGGCACCCACACCATCCGGTTGCTCCCGCCGCTCATCGCCACCAGAGAGGATTTGGACCGGGCCACCGCCATGATCCGCGCGGTGCTCGTCAGGAAAGATTATTAAGATTCGCGTAATAGACTGACGCTGGTGTTTCCGAAGGTAGGGCGGGGCGGCCCGCCCCGCCGCGAATAGGATATCGCGCTCCCGGCACACCGGGCCGGTGCGCCCTTCCGGTCAGTCCGATAGGCGAGGCTCAATAAGCGCCTCCGGGATCAGCTTCGTGCTACGAGGTTGAGATGCGCCTGTTGGCCGTGCGGACAGGGTGGATAGGCGCTCACGCGCCGCAGCACTTCTTGTATTTCTTGCCAGAGCCGCAGGGGCAGGGGTCGTTGCGGCCGATTTTCGGCGGGGCGCGGTGGGGTTGGGGGTCGAGGCGCGCCGGGACGGGAATAAACTCATCGTTGGTTTCGACTTCCTCGGCGGCGTAGGATGGAGAGAAATAATGCCACCCGCGCACTGTTTCCCAGGCGTCGTTGATCGGAGGCGGGAATTCATGGTCATCGGGGGACGGCACAGCGCCATCGGGAAGCAAGGCCAGCACCTCGTCGCGGTCGCCGAGGTAGCATGGATCGACGAGTTCGCGGTCGAACAGCGCGGCCACCGTCCCGCGCAGTTCCCACAGCCGGAGCGCGTAGATGGAACCGGTGAGCATCGTGGCGAACGTGACGTCGTTTTCGTCGTCGGGATCGGTCGGCAGCGCAGCGGCGCGGGTGGCCAGATCGATCATCCCCGCGCGAGGCAAAGTTCCGCGGTGGGTGAGCAGGGCGGCCGCATCCAAGCCGGCACCACGGGCGTAGGGGTCGGCCTTGGCATCGAAAATCAGGGCCTCGATGGCGCGCAAATCGCCGGGCCAGGTGTCGGCGAGTGTGCGGCTGGCTCCATCCGTGATGAAATCGTCGAGCACCGCCTCGCATTGATCCGGGGGCAGGCGCAGCAAGGCCACAATGAGCGGGTGCGCCTCGGTGAGTTTCCATGCCGCCGCGAGATAGGGCAGAAACACGGGCGAGGGATTGTGAGTCCAGCGGTTGGGCTCAACGGCGGCTTGCAGCAGGCGCGCACATAGCACCGGGCCGAGTTCGCCGCGGCAGGGTGCCGCCGCCTGTAGCGCAGTGGCCACGACCGTGGGGTTGGCGGCGCAGGCATCGTCGATCCATTTGGCGTCGGGAGCGGGAGGCGACATTCGGGAATTTCCGCCTGCTGGGGCTCGGTGCGCAAGCGGGATCTGCCGAGGGTGATTTCACACTCGCCGTCTCAGGGTCAAGCGCCTACACACCAGCGTTTCCATGAGACATTTCCTTCAGGAAACTGATTTTTCCCGCGACGAGGTCGCGCAGATTTTCGCCTTGGCCCGCCGGTTCAAGCAGGAGCGCGGACACCACGAGAAGCCGCTCGCCGGGCAGACCTGGGCGATGATCTTTGCCAAGTCGAGCACGCGGACGCGCGTGTCGTTCGAGGTCGGCATCCATGAGCTCGGCGGCAATCCGCTTTTCCTCAGCACCAACGACATCCAGATTGGCCGGGGTGAGCCCATCAGTGACACGGCCAAGGTGCTGGGCCGCTTCGTGCACGGACTGGTCGTGCGCACCTACGCGCACGCCGACGTCGTCGGGCTGGCACAGCATGGCGGCCGGCCGGTGGTGAATGCGCTGACGGATTTTCTCCACCCGTGCCAGATCTACACGGACGCCTTCACGGCGGCGGAGCGGTGGGCCGGTCCGGACGGCGACCTGTTCGCCTCGCTGCGGGGCCGCAAGGTGGCGTTCCTCGGCGACACCTGCTTCAACATGGCCAACTCCTGGATTCTGGGCGCGAACCTGTTCGGCATGAAGGTTTCGCTGGGGGGACCGGCGACCGACAGTCCCACCAAGGAAATCCGGGACCTCGCGGCCAAAATGGACGGCACCTTCCATTTCACCTCCGACCCCTACGAAGCGGTCGCCGGGGCCGACATCGTCTATACGGATGTGTGGGCCAGCATGGGGCAGGAGAGTGAATCAGCGGAGCGGCAGCGGCGCATGATGCCATTCCAGGTAAACAAGAAGCTTTTCGAAGCCGCCAAGCCCGATGCGCTCTTCATGCACTGTCTGCCGGCGCATGCCGGCGAGGAAGTGACACAGGAGGTGCTCGATCACCCGCGCAGCGTGATTTTCGATGAGGCGGAGAACCGCCTGCATGTCCAAAAAGCCATCCTCGCCGTGTTGGCGCGGAGCCGGGCCTGAGCCTCAGGGGCGGGCCAGAATCAGCCGAACCCGGCCTGAGGAGGCTTGCACAAAATTACCCGTCGTCAGATCGCCATCGTCCATTTTGGCGTCAATCTCCGCCAGTTGCGCGTCATCGCAGATGTAGCCGGAAATGGAGATGCCGGCTTCGCTGTTGCTGGACAGGAAATTATCCCAATTCCAGCGGCCCCCAATCGCGGTGACCGCCTGCCATGAGGCCACTTTGAAGTCGCTGGCCATGGATACGGGAGACGAGGGCACCACGCCCGGGCCGACATTGGCCGGCCAGGTGCCATTCTCCGCGTTATAGATTTCGAAGGCCTGGGCGAAGACGCGAAAATCATTAATCACCCGGGCGTTTTGCGAGGCGCGCTGCACGCGCTGGAAGGCCGGGATGGCCAGTGCCGCCAGCAAGCCGATGATGACGACGACGATCATGATCTCAACGAGCGTGAATCCGCGCGTGGAGCCATGGCTGGACCGGGGTGGGATCGTGCTCATGCAGCTGAGGGGAGCATCCACTTGGTTGGGGAAAACGCAATCCCTGACGAGCCCATTGGCCGCAAATACCTGATTTTTACTTTGCGCAGTTCCCGCGACTGCCAACACTGCGGAACCTATCATGAAGATCGTCCTCGCATACTCAGGAGGCTTGGATACCTCCGTCATCGTCAAGTGGCTCAAGGAAACCTACGACGCCGAGATCGTCACCTTCGCGGCTGATGTCGGTCAGGAAGAGGAGCTTAAGGGCTTGGACAAGAAGGCCCTGAAGACCGGGGCCTCCAAGCACTACACCCTCGATCTCGTCGAGGAATTCGCCCGGGACTTCATCTACCCGATGATCCGCGCCAACGCGATTTACGAGGGTCAATACTACCTCGGCACCTCGATTGCGCGCCCGCTCATCGCCAAGGCCCAGGTGGACATCGCGCGGAAGGAGAAGGCCGACACGGTCGCGCACGGCGCCACCGGCAAAGGCAACGACCAGTGCCGCTTCGAGCTCACCTACATGGCGCTCGCGCCGCAGCTCCAGATCATCGCCCCGTGGAAGATCGAGGCCTACCGCGACCTTTTCCCCGGCCGCGCCGAGATGATCGCCTACTGCGCGAAGCACAAAATCCCCGTCGAGGCCTCGCTCAAGAAGCCCTACTCGATGGACCGCAACCTTCTCCATATCTCCTACGAGGCCGGCATCCTCGAGGATCCGTGGTTCGATCCGACGACGAAGGCGAACAAGGCGATGTTCAAGCTCTCCGTCGCCCCCGAGGACGCGCCGGACAAGCCCGAGTATGTCGAAATCGACTTCGTGAAGGGCAATGCCGTCGCCGTGAACGGAAAGAAGCTCACGCCCGGCGGCGTGCTCAAGACCCTGAACAAGCTCGGCGGCAAGCACGGCATCGGCCGCGTCGATCTCGTCGAGAATCGTTTCGTCGGCATGAAGTCACGCGGCGTTTACGAGACCCCGGGCGGCACGATCCTCATGCAGGCCCATCGCCAGGTGGAATCGCTCACGCTCGACCGCGAGGTGCTGCACCTGCGGGACGGCTTCATCCCGAAATACGCCGAGCTGGTTTACAACGGCTTCTGGTTCGCCCCCGAGCGCGAGATGCTCCAGGCGATGGTGGACGAGAGCCAGCGCTACGTCACCGGCACCGTCCGCCTCAAGCTCTACAAGGGCAACATCATCACCTGCGGCCGCAAGTCGAAGTATTCGCTCTACGACGACAAGATCGCGTCGATGGAGGGCGTGAAGAGCTGGTATAACCAGAGCGACGCGACCGGCTTCATCCGACTCAACGGCCTGCGCCTCCGCGCCCGCAACCTCGCGCAAGGCGGACCCAGGACGTAAGCCCCGGCGGCTTACCCGGCGAGAACAAGGCGGCCCACCGGCCGCCTTTTTTCGCGCCAGTGCGTTTCGTCGCGGGAAAATGGCGTTTCGTCGCACGCGAATGCGCATTCACCACACCCGAATTGCGACTGAGCGCGCATTGCGTTGGCTGGGCAGGTCGGCTAGCTTGCAACACCCCCCATGATCACGAACGCGAGTTTGCCCCGGTGGATCGACTTGGCCTTGT
The DNA here is from genome assembly GCA_016795565.1 of Opitutaceae bacterium. Classification (GTDB taxonomy): domain Bacteria; phylum Verrucomicrobiota; class Verrucomicrobiia; order Opitutales; family Opitutaceae; genus Lacunisphaera. The sequence goes on from JAEUGW010000032.1 coordinate 87,041, forward strand.
TGGCGGCGGTGACGGTGCTGGCGTTCGTGTTTTTTATGCCCTGGCAGGGGTCACAGCCGATCGGTCGTCAACCGCAGGATGACCAGGTGTTGCGCGTGGCCTGCTCCCAGGAACTGGTGCCGGATCCCACCCGGCGGATTTTTCCCATGCCGCCGCAGAACCAGTTCATCCTCAGCCTGTGGGAGCCGCTGATGGAATGTGACCCGGAGACCGGGGAGCCGCAGCCGGCGGCCGCCGAGAGCTGGAACTGGTCGGAGAACCGCCAAGTGCTCACGATCAGGCTGCGGTCCGACGCCAGATGGAGCAACGGGGAGCCGGTGACAGCGCAGGATTTTGTGCGCAGTTGGCGGAGCCTGCTCCGGCGCAATGCGAGCCTAGCCCAGGTGCTTTTCCCAATAAAAAACGCCGAACTCTATCACCGCAGTGACAATCCCGAAGCGGTGCCGCTCGGACTGGAAGCGCTGGATCCCCTGACCTTGCGACTGGAACTGGCCGGCACCAACGCGGCCTTCGTGGCGAGCCTGGCCGATCCCTTGCTCTCCCCGATGCACCCCACCTCGGGCGGGGTGCTGGCGGCAAGATCATACCGCACTGAGCCAAAAAAACTGATCACCAACGGGCCCTTCCGGTTGGCGGGTTATTCGACCGAAGGTCCCCGGCTGCTGGCCTCGGAGCATTATCACGGTCGCGCGAGGGTCAGGTTGGCCGGCATCCAGTTTGTCCAGGCTGAATCCCTGTCGCTCGCCCCATTGCTGCTGGCCGCCGGCCGGGCTGATCTGCTTTCGCCGGTATCGCCCGATGAACCGCATCCACTGGCCGCTTCGCACCAGCTCGTGCGCCACAGCGAGCCGACGCTGGCGTTAAGTTTGTGGGAGTTCAACCTGAGCCGCCCGCCGTTGCGTGATGCCCGGGTGCGGCGCGCACTTTCGCTGGCGCTGGACCGGGCGGCGGCCATTCCGGCCAAAGAGGCCAATCATCTGGTGCCAGCGCGGGCCTGGATGCCCGATCTGCCGGGCTGGCGTGGGCAGATTCTTATTCAGGAGGATGCCGCCATGGCGCGCCGTCTCCTTGCCGAGGCAGGCTATCCCGGCGGAGTCGGACTGCCCGTGCTGGAACTGTTGCTGCCGATCGCCATGAAAGGCAATCCTCACCCTGATGCGTGGTGTGAGCGGTGGTTTCACGAGCTCGGGGTGAGGACGCGCGTGACCTATGAGGCGCGCGCGGACTTCAGCCGGAGGGTGGCCGCCACCGATTACGACCTCGCCTACCAGACATTGATTGCCACCGTGCCAGATGCGGGCGACTTGCTGAATTACTTCACCTGGCCCCAGGACGCGCAAGGGACCAGATGGGTGGACCCGGAGTTGCGGGCCAAGCTGAGTCAGGCGGAGGCCAAGCACGGGGCCGAGCGCCTGGCACTGCTGCAAAGGGCCGAGCAACGAGTGATTGCCGAGATGGGGGTCATCCCCCTGATGTTCTACCGGCGCGAGAGCCTGCTCAGTGCCGAAGTGCGCGGCTGGTATCCCGATCCATTGGCGCGCCAATCGCTCAAGCGGCTTTGGCTGGAGTCTGCGCCGGTCCGCGCGATTAATACAGAGAGCCAGCCATGAGTGATCGTCCCCGCGAAATCACGCCGCCGTTCTGGCGCCAAAGCCGGTGGTGGCTCTGGGTGTGGCTGGTGCTTGCCCTGACCCTCGTCGCAATCCTGCTGTGGGACGCGCGCTCATGGTTGAGCGGGCAGCCACAGGCTTCTTTTCGCTACACCAAGCTCAACACCTGGCCGATCGAGATCATCTGGTTGATCCTGGCTCCGGGCATCCTGTGGCTGCAACGGCAGCTGGGCTGGTTTGAGATCAGGTGGGGCTGGGCGGTGGGCCGGCATTTGCTCATGGGTGCCATCATCATGGGCCTGTTTCATCTGCTGGTGGCGGGCCGCGTCCTGCTCAGCAATCATCTGCCCGTATCATTCCTGCCGGTGGTGCTCGCGGATTTGCGGCGGATCGAGGGTTGGAGCTATCTGCCGATCCTGGGCTATCTGCTGCTGATCCTCGCCGCCTACGCGGTCAGCTTTTATCGGCAATGGCAGGAAGGCCGCCAGCTGACCGCCCAACTGCAGGTCGCCAATGCCCGGCTCGAGACCAAGCTGGTCCGTGCCAGCCTGGATGCGCTGAAGATGCAGCTGCATCCGCATTTCCTCTTCAACACGCTCAACTCCATCACCAGTCTGATCCGCAACAACCGGACGCAAGAAGCCGAGGACATCGTGGCCGGGCTGGGGGAATTGCTCCGCCGCTCGCTGGACCACAAGCAGGAGTCGATGGATGCGCTGGAGCACGAACTCGCTTTTCTGCGCCGGTATTTCGAAATTGAGTGCATCCGTTTTCAGGACCGTCTCGCGGTGGAATTTGACATCGACCCCAGCTGCTTGCGCGCCCGGGTGCCGAGTCTGCTGCTTCAACCCCTGGCGGAAAACGCCATGAAACACGGCATCTCCAAAGATCCGGCCGCCCGCCTCCTTCGGATCAGCGCCCGGCGTGATGGCACGCGGCTCTTGCTCACCGTGTATAATGACGGTCCGGCCCTGCCCAAGGCGGACACGGACCTTGGCCGCGGCATCGGCATGGCCAACACGCGCGCCAGGCTGCAGATGCTCTACGGCGACGAGGCGCGCCTGTGGCTCCGCGACAACACCCCCCACGGCGTGCGCGCCGAGATCATCCTGCCTTTCCGCACGAGTTCATCCCCATGAATACCCCAACTGCCACCATCCGGACCATGATCGTCGACGACGAGGTTCTGGCCCGCCAGAACGTCGAGGCGCTGCTGCGTCACGACCCCGACATAACCATTGTCGCCCAATGCAACAACGGCACCTCGGCCGTCGAGGCCATCCGGCGACACCAGCCCGACCTGCTCTTTCTCGACGTGCAGATGCCCGGTATGACCGGCTTCGAGGTGCTGGCCAAGCTGCCGGCAGCCCTGATGCCGCAAGTCGTGTTTGTCACCGCCTACGACCATTTCGCCCTGCAGGCCTTCGAAGTCCAGGCCGTCGACTACCTGCTGAAACCATTCAATCGCGCGCGATTCGCCGACGCACTGGCCCGTGCAAAGAGTGCTGTGCGCGGTCAGGAAAAGAAGGATTTTACCAGGCGCCTTGACGATGTGATGTCAGCGCTGCAGCAACTGCGCTCCGGCGCGCCGACAGATGGGGCCGTGGCCGGCAAATCACGGGAGGGCGACGGCCGCCTCTTCATCCGCTGCGACGGTGAGATCCATGTGATGGCACCGGAAGACATCCTCTGGATCGAATCCGATGGCGACTATGTGCGACTGCACGTCAGCGACAAATCGCGCTTCGTGCGCATGTCGCTGCACAAGATGATGGAGAAGCTGGATCCCGCGCACTTCGTGCGCATTCACCGCTCAACCATCGTCAATCTCCGGCACATGAAAAAGGCCTGCACGGCGCTCTATGGGGAATATACCGTTGAGCTGACCAATGGCACCAAGCTCAAGGTGAGCCGCACGTTTGTGCAGAATCTGAAGGCCCATTTGTAGGTCGGCTGCCGGTTTTGGCAGATGGTCGCGCCAACATGGCGACTGTCTTGCCGCGCGGTGCGCTTCGCCTCCGGCGGTTGTAGGCCTGTCGCACGGCCATTGAGCCGACGGCGCAGTCCGCGACAACTGCCGTGTCATAACGAGGCGTGGGTCCCCTGCCTCGTGCGACAAACACCACCCGAACACGCATGAACTCAATACGCACTCCCCGCAGCCGGGGGCTGGCGCGACTGCTCGCGCTCACCCTGCCTGCCTTCGCGGCCACGGCCGCTTTTGCCCAGACCGCTGAAGAAACCAAGACCGAGGCCGACAAGCTGAAGCTCGAGACATTTTCGGTCACGGGTTCGCGCATCAAGCGCATCGACTCGGAAACCCCGCAGCCTGTCATTCGCATCACGGCGGCGGATTTCCAGTCCACGGGTTTCTCGACCCTCGGCGACGCCATTCGCGCCATGCCAGTGATCAACGGCGCCTCGCTCGTGTCCACCGATGGCGGCACCAGCTTCACGCCCGGCGTCAGTTCCTTCAATCTGCGCGGCCTCGGCAACAACAACACGCTCGTGCTCATCAACGGCCGCCGGGCGGCACCCTTCGCCTCCGCCGGCTTCAACGGCTTCCAGTCCGTGTTCGACCTCAACTCGATCCCGGTTGCGGCCATCGAGTCGTTTGAGATCCTGAAGGACGGCGCTTCGGCCATCTACGGCTCCGATGCGGTGGCCGGTGTGATCAACGTCAACCTCAAGAAAAACTACAGCGGCCTCACCACCGAGCTGTCCTGGGGTAACACCCTGCGAACCGACTCCGAGGAGCGCACCTTCTTCGCCATCATGGGCACACAGCAGGGCAAGATCAGCCTCGTCGCCACCCTCGACTACCAGCAGCGCGCCGCCATCTACGGCCGCGACCTGCCTTGGACCGACGAGACCGACGGTCGGCCCTACGGCGGCATTGATCAGAGCAGTTCCCAGCCACCCATCGCCGGTGTGCGCGGCCTCACCGGGTTGCCCGGTTTCGCCAACGGCCGGGCCACCTTCCTCACACCCCAGGCGAATCCGACCCTCGCCAACGCCGTAAACCAGACGCCGCTCTACAACTTCCAGGAGCGTGCGGGCCTCACGCCCGAGACACGCGCCTTCGGCTTCTACACCCGCGCGGCCTTCGAGTATTCCGAGGCGCTCACCGCCTACCTGGAACTCTCCTTCCGCCGGAGCGAGGTCTTCATCGACGCCGCGCCGACGAACTATTTTTCGGCTAATGAACTCGGCGACAGTCCCTCCGGCGCGGGCATCTTTCCCGCCACCAATCCCTTCAATCCCTTCGGGCAGAACGTGCTCGATTTGCGCTATCGGCTCAACGAACTCGGCAACCGCGTCCAGGAATCCATCGCCGACACGCCGCGCCTGGTCCTCGGACTTGAAGGCAAGCTTCCGCTCGACGGCTGGACCTACGATGCCGGCGTCACCTACTCGAAGAACACCGTCACGCAGCTCGCGCATAACCAGACCTCGGACCGGCTCGTGCAGAACGCCCTCAACGGCATCGTGCTCAACGGCACGCTGCGCCACCTCAATCCCTTCGGGCCGAATGATCCCCTGATTCTCAACTACCTTCGCATCACCAATCCGAATTGGGACACCTTCGAGGTTCGCGGGGCGGATGCCAGCCTCTCCGGGCCCGTCTTCACCCTGCCGGCCGGCACGGTGAATCTCGCCGTCGGCGGTGAGCTCCGCACCGAGGATCTCCGCAACATTGGCACCCAGCTCAACCGCGACGGCCAGTTGGTCGGCGGCGGCCAGGCCTCCGACACCGCCGGCGACCGCCGCCTCTACTCCGCCTATGCGGAGATCAACGTGCCTCTGCTCAAGGATTCCCCCGCCGGCTCGCTTGAACTCCAACTCGCCGGCCGCTTTGAGAGCTACAGTGATTTCGGCGAGACCACCAAGCCGAAGATTGCCGCCGTTTACCGGCCGGTGCCCGAGCTGCTCGTGCGCGGCTCCTTCGGCCAGTCATTCCTCGCGCCGAACCTGGCCTACCTCTACACGAGCCAGAGCGTGAGCTTCACGGCCAATTCGCTGCCCGATCCGCTTCGGCCGGGTGATCCCGCCACGCAGATCCGCCAGTTCGGCGGCGGCAACCGCAACCTCCAGCCGGAAGAGACCGATGTCACCTACGCGGGCGTCGTCCTCCAGCCCTTCGCCCGCCGCGGCCCCAAGCTCCTGCGCGACCTCTCCTTCGGCGTCGATTACATCAAGTTCGAGCAGACCAACCTCATTGCCCGCCTCACGGCCAACCAGATCCTCGCCAACCTCGGGGCCTTCGGCAATCTGGTTGTCCGCAACGCGCCGGCCGTCGGCGAGACGGTCGGCACCATAAACGGCGTGCTCACCACCTGGCAGAATCTCTCGACGGCTGACTTCGAGGCCTACGACTTCAACGCTCGGTGGGTGCTCCCCAAGGGCCACTACGGCCAGTTTCGCGTGGACCTGTCCGCCACCTACACGGAGAACGTCTCCGGCACCGGCTCCACGGGCGCAGCGTTCGATCAGGACGGCGACTACAATTTCCCGCTTTGGCGCGCGAACGCCACCCTGGCATGGAACCGAGGCCCGTGGGCTGCCTCGGCCTACGTCACCTACATCGGCGATTACACCACGCTCGGCTCCGGCTTGGTCACCCCGGACGTGAAGCAGCAGATCGTCGTCAACCCGCAGATCTCCTACCGCGGCTTCGGCAAGTCCACGATCACCGTCGGGGCGCGCAACGCGCTGAATACCACCCCGCCCATGGATCCCTCGGACTCCAAGCTCTTCAACGAGAACGTGAACCTCGTGGAGCCGCTCTTCCTCTACGTCCGCTGGTCGAAGGACTGGTAAGCCCGGGCGCAGGAATCAGCCCATCTTGCGGCGGCCCCACCGGGCCGCCGCTTTCTTTTGGCTCCCCATCTCTCCAATGTTGCCGCTGTGCAGGCGACGGCCAGACTGTCCGCGTGAGAATCCCCGTCGGTCTCCTTGGCTTGCTCCTCATGGGAGGCTTTGACGCCTCCGCCCAGGCCGCGCTGCCGCCAGAGTCCCGGCAGTTCGATTTCTGGATCGGTGAGTGGGACGTGACGAATCCTGCCGGGAAGGCGGCGGGGCGAAGCCGCATCGAGGCAATCGCCGGCGGAGCCGGTTTGCTCGAGACCTGGACCGGTGCCACGGGCTATTCCGGCCGCAGCCTCAATGCCTGGAACGCCGCCAGGAAACAGTGGCAGCAGTTCTGGGTCGGCAGCGATGGCGGCGTGCTGGAGCTCAACGGCGGCCTCGTGGATGGCCGCATGGTGCTCACAGGCGAGCACAACGTGCGCGGCAGACATCTCATCGAGCGCATCACCTGGACACCCAACGCCGACGGCTCGGTGCGCCAGCACTGGGAGCAATCCGCCGACGCCGGCAAAACGTGGACGACGGCCTTTGACGGGCTGTATCGGAAGAAGGCGGGCTGAGGTGGGTGTGGCCCGGGTCTCCGACCCGTGCCACGGTCGGCGGGCGGCAGGCGCCTCGACAGACTTGGGGTTCTGAGCCCGTAGAGCGGAGAGGCCGACCCAAGCGGTTCAGAACAGCGCGCCGGCCACCACGCCGACGGCGGTGATGGGGCCCTGGTCGCCCAGGCCGTCGAGCGCGCGGTCGGCCTTCTTCATCGTGGTTTGCAGGCTCAGGTAGAGACTGTCGTCGGCGATCAGCTTGCCGATGGTGCCCTGGCCGCTGTTCAGCTTGGCGGAGACCTCGCGCAGGTTGTTGAGCGAGACCTTCAGGCTCTGGCTGGTGGGTTCGTCGTAGAGGAGCAGACCGAGGGTGCCCTTGCCGGCCTTCACGTCGGCGACGATGTGCTTGGCGTCGCCCATGAAGGTGCGGGCATCGGCGGCGGCGGCCTTGATCTCGGTGACGGAGGCGAGCAGGTCGTCGTGTAGCTTGGGCTCATTGATCAGTTTCCCCAAAGTGCCTTCGCTGGTTTTGATCTTGGCGGTGATGTCCTGCAGGTTGCTGATGGTCGCGGTGAGCTTGGGGCCGTTGTCGGTGACCAGCTTGTCGAGGCGTTGGAAAATGCCGCCGCCGTCGCTGCCCGCGCCCATGGATTTGCCGATCTCGCCGACAACCTGCTCGAGCTTGGAGCCGAGGTTGCCGAGCTGGCTGATGACCTCGCTCATGTCCACCGTGGCCTTGGTGCTGATCTCGTCGCCGTCCTTGAGCAGCTCGACACCCGGGGTGCCGAAGGTGACGCCGAGGTAGTTGCTGCCGAGGAGGCTGGATTGCTCCACGCTGGCGACGGCGTCGGAGGGGATTTTCACGCCCGGCTCGATGGCAAGGAGGGCCTCGACCCGGTGTCCGGCGAGGCGGGTGAGCTGGACGGCGCCGACCTTGACGCCGGCCATGCGGATCTCGTCGCCGGACTTGAGGCCCTTGAGGTTGGCAAAGCCGGCCACGAGGGTGTAGCCGGGCTTCTTGAAGAGCCGCCCGCCGTTGAGCGACTCGAAGGTGATCCAGGCGAGCGCCAGTCCGAGGAGGAAAAAGAGGCCGACGCGGATGCTTTGCGATTTGTTATTCATGGCTGTTCTCCAGTTGTTGGAAGCGGGGATTCTTGAGGTCGATGACCGGGTTGAGGAAGTTGGCGATGACGGGATCGGCGGGGGACTTGAATTCGGCCGGCGTGCCGACGCCGCGGATGCGGCCGTCCATCACGAAGGCGATGCGGTCGGCGATGGCAAAGGCGAGGTCGCGGTCGTGGGTGACGACGACGCTGGTGACGGCGGTCTGCTCGCGCAGGGTGGCGATGATCTCGGTCAGCGTGGCCGACATCACCGGATCGAGCTCAGAGGTGGGCTCGTCGTAGAGGAGCAACTGCGGCTCCATCACGAGGGCGCGGGCGATGGCCACGCGCTTCTTCATGCCGCCGGAGAGGTCGGAGGGGAACTTGTGGGCGGCCTTCTCCAGCGAGAGGATGGAGAGGGCGTGCATGACGCGGTCGCGGATGCCGGCCTCGTTGCACAGGCGGTGTTCGCGGGGGTAGAGGGCGAGGTTGTCGTAAACCGAGAGCGAGTTGAAGAGCGCGCCGGCCTGAAAGACGAGGGCAAGGTGGACCTTGTTGCGCGTCTCGGGGTCGGCGGCGTCGAACTCGCCGATCTTCACCTCGCCGCTGGTGGCGGTTTCCAGGCCGGCCATGTGTTTGAGGATGACGGTCTTGCCGGAGCCGCTGGGGCCCATGATGCAGAAAATCTCACCGGGGCGCACCTCGAGGCTGACATCCTTGAGGACGGTGGTCCGGCCGAAGGTCTTCGTCAGGTGGGCCACGGTGACGCCAAACGTCTTGCCGACAAAGGGGGAGGCGGTGAACGACGAGCTCATGGGAGTAAAGCGGGTCTGTAGCGGCGGTCTGTGACCGCCGAACGGCACTCATAGAGCGCCGCTACAGTTGGACTGGGCAGACAAAACGAGTTCATGAGAAGAGGAGGGCTTTGGTGACGAAGTAATCGAGCACCAGGATGAGGATGAGCGAGGTGACGACGGCCTTCGTCACGGAGGCGCCAATCTCGCGCGGGCCGCCGCGGGTGTTGAGCCCGATATAGCAGCAGACGAGGATGATCACGAAGCCGAAGACCTCGGCCTTGACCAGGCCGTCCATGATGTCCTTCGGTTTCATGTAGGCTTTCAGGGCGCTGAAATAAGCCTCGGAATCGACGGCGATGGTGGCCGTGTATTGGCTGACCAGCGCACCGCCATACCAGCCGCAGAGGTTGGCGATGATGGCGAGGACTGGCATCATGACGATGATCGCCGCCAGGCGGGGCAGCACGAGCATGCGCTCGGGCGGGATGTTCATGGTCGTGAGGGCGTCGATCTCCTGGTAAACCTTCATCGACGCCAGTTCCGCGGTGATGGCGGAGCCGACCCGGCCGGCGATGAGGATGGCCACCATGACGGGGCCGAGTTCCCGGGCCATGGTGAGGCCGACCAGCGTGCCGATGAACTGCTTGGCGCCGAAATTCTCCATGCTGTAGCCGCTTTGCAGCGCGAGCACGCTGCCGATGAAGAAGCTCAGGATGGTGACGATGGGCAGCGAGGTGTAGCCGATGAGGTAGCACTGCTCGATGAAGCGCGCGCGCTGGCGCGGCAGCGTGGGCAGGTGTTTCAGCGTGTCCACCAGCAGGAGGAGGGTGCCTCCGATGTGGCCGATGATGGCGGTTAGGAAATTCATGACGGCGGGGCCCCGGCTGGCTTGTTAGAGTTTTTCCGGTTGAAATCGAACAGGAAGAGTCGCCAGGCCCGCTCGCCGGGGCGGCGGGTCAGCCCGATGACGCCGTTGCCCAAGGCGACGCGCTGTTGCGCGGTGCCGGTCTGCACGCTGAGGAGCGGCCCGAGGTGGAATTCCTTGCCGGTCGCGCTGCGACGCCAAGTGACGGCCTTCCACAGCAGGGAATGGCGCGAGGTGGCGGCATCCGTCCGGTCGTAACGATAGAGCGCGAAGAGTGGCGTGTAGAGCTGGCGGACGATGTCGTTGGTCGGAAAGAAGACCTCGAGGGGGCTGAGCACCTGCACCTGCTGGCGGCCGGCCCCGTTGTCCCAGGCGCTGAGCAGGGGCCAAAGGTGGGTCTTGTGCGCGGGCGCGGCGGCGGGATTGGTCAGGCTGCGCTGTGTCTGAGACCAGAAGAGAAAATAGAGCAGCTGGTTCTTTTCCTGCATCAGGCCGGCTTCCTGCCACTCGGCGTGACGGTAAAGCGGCCAGAGCGCCCAAGTCTTGTCGTAGCCCTTGATGACGGAGTGGGAGTAGAACGGTGTCCAGCGGTTGATGAGGCGCTGGTCGCCGCGCGCCTGGACGATGAACGGCCAGAAGTAGCGTTGCTCGTCGTAGCGGTAAGGCTGGGTGCGGTGCGTGTAGCCGAAGAAGGGCCAGCCGTAGGTCTCGCTGATGTAGCCCGGGGCGGTGTCACGGGTGTAGAAGGGCAGGGCACCGACGCTCACGGTGGGTTCCGGCTCGGAGAGGTTGCGGGCGGATTTGTAGAAGAGCGGCCACAGGTAGAAGTGGCGGTCGTAGTCGCCGTCGCGCCCGCGGTGGCCGAAGAGCGGCCAGAACTCGAAGCCGTGGTGACCCGCGCCGCCGATGAAACGCAGGAACGGCCACGGCGCGGTCGTGATCTCCATCCCGGACTTTTCGCTGCGCAGGTAGAGCGGGAAGGCATACCACGACAGCGCATCCTTGCCGAAACGGTGCTTGATCGTGCCGGCGACGGGCAGGAGCGCGCGATAGCTCGTCGCCGGATCGCCCGTTTGCTTGGAAAAATAGAACGGCCAGACATCCAGGCCGCGCTCGCCGGGCTGTCCGGCTGCGGTTTGGTGGCGGAGATTGACGAGCTTGAAGAAGCTGAACTCGCGGTAACCGGGCTGATTTTGCCAGGTGAAGAGCGGGTAGAGGAGGGTGGCGGTCTCCCGATCACCGATCTTGGCCTGCAGGAACAGCGGTCGGATGCCCGACACCTCGCCGGCGGCCTGCTGCGAAAACACCAGCGGCCCGAGATATTGTTCGGTCTCAGCCGGGGCGGCGGGCGGAGCCTGGCGCACGACCAGCGGCCAGCCGTTCTGCTCCTCGGCGCGGAGGACGGCAGCGGCAAGCAGGCCAGCACAGAGCGGCCAGACTAGGTGTCGGGAAAACATGCTTGGTGAACTGGGTAAGGCATTGCCTTTGCACAGCGCGACAGCCAGTTAGGTCGCTGGCTGGAGACTGCGGGAGGTAGAGCTAAATCGCCCCCCGGCCCCGTGCAAATGCTATGTTAATACAACCACTGGCGGCAGGAAGTGTTCCCATATCCCGGCGGACGGGATATGCCGCGCTGGCCATCCCCGAGGAAGCAGCCCCATGCGCATAACCGGCGGGTTGGCTCGCGGCATCCCGTTGGTGCTGCCCAAAGGCGATGCGGTCCGCCCGGCGACCGACGCCTTGCGCCAGGCGGTCTTTTCCAGCCTGGCTGCCCGTGTGGCGGGGGCGCGGTTTCTGGATCTGTTCGCCGGCAGCGGTGCCTACGGCCTTGAGGCGCTCAGCCGCGGGGCGGCCGGCGGGGTGTTTGTGGAAAAAAACGCCCGCACGGCGGACTTCATTCGCCAGAACGTCACCGCCGTCTGCAAGAGCCTCGGGCGGCCGCCTGACGACCTGCAGGTGGTGACCGCCGACGCGACCCACGTGATGCCGGGCGAGGCACCGGACCTGGTGTTCATCGACCCGCCGTATGAGATCATCCCCGAGGTGGCGCCGAAGCTGTTTGGCCGGCTGGATGAACTGCTCCGGGGAAAACCCGAAGCACTCGTCGTGTTTGAGATGCCCGGCGAGGTGGCGCTTGCGCCGCCGGGTTGGACTTGCCTGAAGCAACTCGGCAAGGGCGCGCGGCAGCCGACGGTGCGGATTTTCAGAGCCAGCCCAGCCTCGCCTTGAGCAAGGTGAGCGCGGCGATGCAGGCGGTCTCCGTGCGCAGCACGCGTTCGCCCAAGTGGACCAGGGCGAACCCGCTGGCGCGCAGCAAAGCGCGTTCCGCCGCCGACCAACCCCGCTCCGCCCCCAGCGCGAGCACCGCCGATTTGTAACCCAATAGGTTACAAGTGGCGAGGGCCTCGCTGGCTTCGTAATTGTCGAGCGCGAGTCGGCAGGCTTCGGTGGACAGGGTGGCGAGCGTTTCTGCGAGGCTGCGCCCGTGGGTGACTGCGGGCAGGTGGGTGCAGAAGGCTTGGGCGGCTCCCTGCCGGAGCGATTCCTCCCATGCGCCGTTGCGCCAGAGGGTGCTGTCGCCGTAGCTCGGCTCGCCCCGTTCCGTGCGGACGAAGTGCAGGGACGACACGCCGAGAGCCGTCGTCTCACGCAGAATGTCCCGGGCGGTTTGGGGGCGCGGCAGGCCGATCAACAACGTGATGGGGCACGGCGGCGGCGGCGGCGCGCCCCAGCTGAAAGCGAGGGTGAGGTGCCCGGCCGCGACCGTGACCAGCGTGCCCTTGCCGCGCGGGCCGTTGACCACACCGGCATCGAACGTGTCGCCCGGCTTCCGCCGGAGCACATCGAGAATGTGCCGCGCCCGCTGGTCCTGCCGGGACAGGGGCTGATCAATTTCGCTGGGGTGAAAGAGGACGAGGTTCACTGATCGTATTTGGCGCTCCGCGGATTGGCTCAACCGCCGGGTGAAAAACTTGTCTAATCTTCCCTGCGCCGGACCGGTGAAGGTGGAGCGGCTAGTCGGAATCGAACCGACGACACCTGATTGGAAATCAGAGGTTTTACCATTAAACTATAGCCGCCTATGCGATGGGCGAGAGTGCCCCGGGCCGCTGCTCCTTCAAGCTTTTGTTCATGCGGGTTCCTCCGCCCGGATGCCCGGAAAATAGATTGCGGCAGTCGTGGTTCTAGCCCTAGCCTGCCGCCCACTATGGCGACTCCAGCGGCGGCAAAACCCAAGCAATCAGGCGTCCAGGCGGCCCAAGCGCTGGCCAAGCAGAAAGCCTTAGAGAAGAAGGCCAAGACCTACGCGCTCGGTCTCGGCGAGCTTTCGGTCTTTACCGGTCAGCTCGCCTCCCTGCTGCAAGCCGGCCTGCCGCTGGTTTCCTGCTTGGAGGCCCTGCAGGACCAGACGGAGGACCAGGTTTTCCGCATCGTCATCCGCGATGTGCGCAATGACATCTCCACCGGCACGTCGTTCTCCGCCGCGGTCAAGAAATTCCCCAAGGCGTATCCGAATCTTTTCATCTCCATGGTGGAGGCCGGTGAAGCGTCCGGCGGCCTCGCCGAGATTCTCGGCAAGGTGGCCGGCTATTTCGAGTCCACGGTCAAGTTGTCCAAGAAGGTCAAGTCCGCCATGACCTATCCGATCGCGGTCATCGGCCTCGCGGTGGCGCTGGTCAACGTGCTGCTGATCTTTGTCATCCCGGTGTTTGCCGCCATGTTTGCGGATTTCGGCGCCAAGCTCCCTGCTCCCACCCAATTCCTGATCGACCTGAGCGATTTCATGAAGGCGTGGTGGTGGGCGCTCGCCCTTGGCGCCTACGGAGTGTATTTCGTCACGGGCAAGTATGTCTCGACGCCCAATGGCCGCCGCCAGAAGGACAACTTCCTCGTGAAAGCGCCCATCTTCGGCAATCTCGTGCACAAGATTGCGCTCTCCCGCTTCTGCCGCACCTACGCGACCCTGATGCGCTCCGGCGTGCCCATCCTGCGCACATTGGAAATCGTCTCCTCCGCCAGCGGCAAGTGCCAGATCGAGGACGCCTGCTCCGAGATCGCCAAGCATGTCAGCCAGGGCGGGCAGGTTTCCGAGGTCATGGCGGCGAACCCCTTCTTCCCGCCGATGATGAAGCACATGGTCAAGGCCGGTGAAACCACCGGCAACGTGGACGGCATGATGAACAAGATCGCGGATTTCTACGACGTGGAGATTGACGCCACCGTGGCCGCGCTCACCTCGCTGATCGAGCCGCTGCTCATCGTCTTTCTCGGCGTGGTGGTCGGTGGCATCGTCATGGCCATGTTCCTGCCGATCTTCCAACTCGGCGCGGTGGCCGGCGGCTTGCAATAAGCCCGCGACGAACGCCTGATGCCACAGTTGGCCGGGGCTTGCGCCGGCCAATGTCCACTTCTCCATGTCCTCGCTCCTGATAGTTGACGATCTTATCCCCATCCATGAGATGCTCTCGGCGGTCATCCAGCCGACGGGCCACCAGATGGCGTTCGCGACCGACGGCGAGAAGGGCCTGGCCCGCTACAAGGCGGAGAAATTCGACCTCGTGCTGGCCGACATCGACATGAAGCCGATGGACGGCATCACGCTGCTCAAGCAGCTCAAGGCTTACGATCCTTCCGCCGTCGTCATCATCATGACGGCTTACGCCAGCACGGAGAGCGCGATCCAGGCGCTGAAGTTCGGCGCGTTCGATTACCTCCAGAAACCCTTCAAGGTCGACGAGCTCATGCACGCGTTGAAACGCGGCCTGGAGTTCCATCGCACGGTGCTGGAGCGCGAAAGCCAGGGCGCGGCCGCGCCGGCGGTCCAGGCGGGCGACTTCGAGGCGCGTCTCCCGGGCGAGAGCCAGAAACTCAAGCGTCTCATCACCCAGCTCAAGAAGCTGGCGACCGCGCAGACGCCCATGCTCATCTCCGGCGAGCCCGGCACCGGCCACGAGGTGGCGGCGGAGCTCCTGCACGCCGCGGGCACGGCCCCCGGCAGCCCGTTCATCCAGATCGATTGCCGTGCGGCTTCGCTGGACAACATCCGTTCCGGCCTGCTCGGGCAGAATGGCGCCGGCGGCACCTGGGTGCAGGAGGCCAAGGGGGGCACGCTCGTCCTCCAGCACCTGCAGAACCTGCCGAAGGAAGTGCAGCCCGAGATGATCTCCGTCCTGCGCAACAAAGCCCACACCTTCCGCCTGGTCAGCACCAGCGAGGAGGATTTGGAAAAACTGGCCGAGGGGGACGGCTTCAACGAGGAGCTTTTCTACCGGGTGGCGGCGCTGACCGTGCACCTGCCGCCGCTGCGCGAGCGCCCCGAGGACCTGCCGGTGTTGATCAAGGACGCCGCGATGAAGGCCGCGAACCCGCGGTTCGATTCCCGGCAGATCGAGTTTGCCGACGACGCGGCGGCCGCGCTGCGCGCCTATCGCTGGCCGGGCAACCAGGGCGAACTCACGCAGGTGGTTTCCCGGCTCATCAGCACCACCGAGACGCGCGTGATCGACGCCGCGCAACTGCCCCTGCACGTTCGCGAGTTGAAGGACTGGCCGAACCTGGCCGACTATCTCGCCATGCAGGAGAAGGAATATCGCGCGCGCGCCCTGCAGGCCTGCGGCGGCGACAAGGCGAAGGCCGCCAAGGCCCTCGGCATCGACGTCGCGCGCTTCGGCTGAGACGCCGCTCAATTCACCCAGAGCACCGGGTTGCGGATCGGGAAGTTCCGGCGGATCTCTTCGACCGTTGGGTCGGGATCGAGCCGCTGCCAGAGCTCCAGCCAGTCGCGTCGCCCGGTGGCGAGCGCGCCGAAAACGAGGAGCGGCTGCCGCACCGGCCAGTTGTCCCAATACATCACGTCGGGCTTCACGAATTCGTTGGTGGGTCGGGCGACGCCGTCCGCGCCCGGCGCGGTGCGATGGACCGTGCGCAGCCACAGGTCCTTGTCGGCGATGAAGGGTGCGAGCCAGGCCACACCTTTCGCGAGGCTGCGCCCGTCGGGGAGCGACCAGGTCAGGAGGTTTTCCTGCGGTGTTGAGCAGACGACGGCGAGGGCGGCCATCACGTCGAGGTTGAAGATGGCGTAGCCGTAGGGCTTGGTGCGCCGCAGTTCCTCGGAGAAGCTGCCATCGGCGGCCATCTGGGTCGGCAGAAGCACCTCCTTCAGGCGCTGACGGCTCTCGGCGAGCATGGCTTGGTCGCCGGTGAGCTTCGCAAAGCACGCGATCTGGAGCCACGCGCAGGTGCCGTGGTTGTTCTTCGCGTTGCCTTCGTCGACGCCGTAGGGATGCGTGCGCAGCCAGCGCAGATAATCGCGGAACCAGCCGGTGAGCGCGGCGTCCTCGTCCTTCGTCAGCGCCTTCGAGCCGCGCAGCACCTCGATGCCGAGCGCGACCTCGGCGAGGTGCAGCGTGTCGATCACCCCGATGCTTCGCCCCGTGCTCCGGCCCTTGATCGCCTGGGAGTGGAGCAGGGAGGGGTTCATGCGCGTGGCCGGGTCAACGAACCATTTGTGCGCGTGGCGGACTGCGGCGGCGGCGAAGCGCTCGTCGCCGCTGACCTTCCACGCGGCCGCCAGTGCGCCGAAGTCGCGGGCAAAACCCAGTAGCAGCTGGCGATGGGCGACGAAGTTATCCGGATTGGTCAGGCCGTCCCGCTGGATGTAGGGGGCGTTGGGATTCGCGGGGTCGGGCCACCAATAGTCGCCTTCCGAGGAAAAGTCGTTCGGGCCGCCGGCGCTCCGGGGATTGACGGCCGACGTGATGCTGCGGGGTTCGCTGGCCAGCGCCGCCTCGGCGACGTGGACCACGCGGGTGCGTTCGTGGGCTTGGAGATCGAAATCGAGGGGCATAGGGGGAGCCCGCAGCCTCGTGGCGGGGGGCTGTAAGCTCAAGGCATGAGATGGTTGCACCGTTGAGCACGGTCGTGGCGTTTATGTCACCGGAACGGCCCCGGTTTTGCTCAATTCCCGCTTGCGCCGCCCTAGGGCGGACACAAGCCTCGGCGAAATCTACGCGCATGCCCAAACGCACTGACCTTCAGTCCATCCTGATCATCGGCGCCGGCCCCATTATCATCGGCCAGGCCTGCGAATTTGACTACTCCGGCACCCAGGCGTGCAAGGCCCTCAAGGAAGAGGGTTACAAGGTCATCCTCGTGAACTCCAACCCGGCCACGATCATGACGGACCCGGAGTTCGCCGACGTCACCTACATCGAGCCGCTCACGGTCGAGATTCTCGAAAAGATCATCGCCAAGGAGCGTCCGTCGGCGCTGCTGCCCACGCTCGGCGGCCAGACCGCACTCAACCTCTCGATGTCGCTGCACAAGGCCGGCATCCTCGAGAAATACAAGGTCGAGATGATCGGCGCGAAGCCGCCGGCGATCGAAAAGGGTGAGGACCGCAATCTCTTCAAGGAGGCCATGCTCAAGATCGGCCTCGATGTCGCGAAGTCCGGCGTCGTCCACTCCCTCGAGGAGGCCCGCGCCGCGGCCGAGAAGATCGGCACCTATCCGCTCATCATCCGCCCGAGCTTTACGCTCGGCGGCACGGGCGGCGGCATCGCTTACAACCGCGAGGAGTTCGAGCAGATCGTCAACGGCGGCCTCGAGGCTTCGCCGACCCACGAGGTCCTCGTCGAGGAGTGCCTGCTGGGTTGGAAGGAATACGAGATGGAGGTCATGCGCGACCACAAGGACCAGTGCGTGGTCATCTGCTCCATCGAGAACTTTGACCCGATGGGCGTCCACACCGGCGACTCGATCACCGTCGCCCCGGCCCTCACGCTGACCGACAAGGAATACCAGGTGATGCGCGACGCCTCCTTCGCCGTCATCCGCGAGATCGGCGTCGAGACCGGCGGCTCCAACATCCAATTCTCCATCGACCCACAGACCGGCCGCCAGGTTGTCATCGAGATGAACCCGCGCGTGTCGCGTTCCTCCGCGCTGGCCTCGAAGGCCACTGGTTTTCCGATCGCGAAGATCGCCGCCAAGCTCGCGGTCGGCTACTCGCTCGACGAGCTGCGCAATGACATCACGCGCCTCACGCCCGCCAGCTTCGAGCCGACGATCGACTACGTCGTCACCAAGATGCCGCGCTTCGCCTTTGAGAAGTTTCCCGGTGCCAACAGCACGCTGACCTCGGCGATGAAGTCCGTCGGCGAGGCGATGGCCATCGGCCGCACCTTCAAGGAGTCGTTCCAGAAGTGCCTGCGCTCGCTTGAGATCGGGGCGCGCGGCTGGGGCGGTGGCGGCAAATACGGCGGCGACGATATCCCCGACGAGGCCACGCTGCGGCAGAAGATCGGCACCCCCAACGCCGAACGCGTGTTTTATCTGCGCTGGGCCTTCCTGGCCGGCATGACCGAGCAGGAGCTGTTCGACCTTTCCAAGATCGACCCGTGGTTCCTCCGCCAGCTGCGCGAGCTCCACGAGATGGAGCTGGAGCTGAAGCAGCACACGCTGAAGTCCATCGACACCACCCTGCTCCGACGCGCCAAGCAGTTCGGTTTCTCCGACGCCCAGCTCGCGCACATCCTGAAGTCGGACTTCGACACGGCGCGCGCGCACCGCAAGCAGGCCGGCATCAACACGACCTTCCGGCTGGTGGACACCTGCGCGGCGGAGTTCGAGGCGTTCACGCCCTATTATTACTCGAGCTACGGCGACGAGAACGAGGTGAAGTCCTCGGCGAAGAAGAAGATCATGATCATCGGTGGCGGTCCGAACCGCATCGGCCAGGGCATCGAGTTCGACTACTGCTGCGTGCACGCGTCGTTTGCGCTGCGCGAGGCCGGCTTCGAGACCGTGATGGTCAACTCGAATCCCGAGACCGTCTCGACGGACTACGACACCTCCGACCGCCTCTACTTCGAGCCGCTGACGCTCGAGGACGTGCTGGAAATCTACGAGCAGGAGGGCTGCATCGGCGCCATCGCCCAGTTCGGTGGCCAGACCCCGCTCAACCTCGCCAGCGCCCTGAAGGCGCGCGGCGTGAACATCATCGGCACCTCGCCGGAAAGCATCGACACCGCCGAGGATCGCAAGCTCTTCGCCGCCGTGCTCGAAACGACCAAGCTCAAGTCGCCCGCCGGCCGCACCGCCATGTCGGAGCCCGAGGCCATCGGCCATGCCGCCGAGTTGGGGTATCCCGTGCTCGTGCGCCCGTCGTTCGTGCTCGGCGGCCGCGGCATGTTCATCCTCTACAGCGAGGCCGAGTTGAAGGACGTCGTGCGCCAGGTCTTCGATGTCATGCCCGGCAAGCCCGTGCTCATCGACAAGTTCCTCGAGGACGCCATCGAGCTCGACGTGGACTGCATCAGCGACGGCGAGACCACGCTCGTGGGCGGCATGCTCGAGCACATCGAGTATGCTGGCGTGCACTCCGGCGACGCCGCGATGGTCATGCCGCCGCACACGCTCTCGAAGGACATGCTCAACACGGTCCGCACCGCCACCTACGCGCTGGCCAAGGCGCTCAAGGTGGTCGGCCTGATGAACGTCCAGTTCGCCATCAAGGACAACCAGCTCTACGTGCTCGAGGTGAACCCGCGTGCGTCCCGCACCGTGCCGTTCGTGGCCAAGGCCATCGGCGTGCCGCTGGCCAAGCTCGCGGCGCGTGTCATGGCCGGCGCGAAGCTGAAGGACCTCGGTTTTACCCGCGAAATCCAGCCGAAGCACTGGTGCGTGAAGGAGGCCGTGTTCCCCTTCAACCGCTTCCCCGGTGCCGCCATCGTGCTCAGTCCCGAGATGCGCTCGACCGGCGAGGTCATGGGCATGGACGACGACCTCGGCATCGCGTTCGCGAAGACCCAGATGGCCGCCAAGCCGGCGCTGCCGCTCAAGGGCAAGGTCTTCATCAGCGTCAAGGATGCCGACAAGCCGCACGCCGCCGAGCTGGCCAAGGGCTTCATCGAGCTCGGCTTCACCGTCTGCTCGACCACCAACACGGCCAAGCTTCTGCAGACGCAGGGCGTCGCGGTGCAGCCGGTCTTCAAGCTTAACGAGGGCCGGCCGAACTGCGTGGACATGATCAAGAACGGCGAGATCTCGCTCGTGGTGAACACACCGCGCGGCATGATCCCGCGCAACGACGAGAATGCCATCCGCGCTGCGGCCTACGCGAACAACGTCTGCATCATGACGACGATCACCGGCGCCAAGGCCGCGCTGAACGGCATCCGCGCGATGAAGGCCAAGCTCGTCGATGTCCGCGCGCTGCAGCTCTACAAGGGCAGCGTCGTGCCGATGTAGCCTCTCGCAGCCTGAAACCGCGCACCGCGCGGCGGATTCCGGTTGTGGTGGCAGCCTGATTGCGCAAATGGCGCAATGGGAAGAAACTTGCGCCGGTCCTGAGCGGACTCGCGAGGGTCGCCGGTTGGTTCATGGCGGCGAGGCGGCGTGATTTGCGGGAGCGGGAGCAACTTTGGCGTTGAGACGGCGCCGGCCGCCGCTCAACGTGCGCGGTTCCATGAGTCAACTTCCCTCCGCCAACCCGACCCCTGAGGGCACTAAGCCGGTCTATGTGCCATCGCTTGAAACCGCCGTCCATGGCTTCTGGGCCAAGAACCGGCAGGGCATTCTGATGATCTGCAGCGTGGTGCTGCTCGCCATCATCGGCCGGGAAGCCTGGCAATATGTCGCCGCCAGCCGCGAGCAGGCCGTGCAGGTGGAGTATGCCAAGATAGCCGACCAGACGGCCAAGCTCGCCGCCTTTGCCGAGGCCAATGCGGGGCACACTTTGGCCGGCGTCGCATACCTGCGCCTGGCCGATGAGAAATACACGGCTGGCGACTACAAGGCGGCCGCCACCCACTATGCGAAAGCCACGGGCAGCCTGAAGAACGACGCGCTGCTCAGCCGCGCCAAGCTCGGCGCCGCGATGAGCCAGCTCAACGGCGGCGATCAGGCCGGCGGCGAGGCCGCGCTCAAGGCCATCGGCGCCGACGCGACCCTCGACAAAGGCGCGCGCGCCGAGGCGGTCTATCAACTTACCTCGCTCGCGGCCGGGGCCGGCAAGGCGGACGAGGTCAAGAAGCTCGCCGAGGAGGTCGCGAAAATCGATCCGACCAGCACCTGGGCCCAGCGCGCGACGCTGCTGCTCACCAGCCAACCGACGGCCGCCCAACCCGCCGCGACGGACGCCCCGGCACTCAGCTTCAAGCCCGGTGGCGAGTAAGCAGGCATCGCCGTCTTAAAAGCAAAGCCCGCCAATCCGGCGGGCTTTTGTTTTGGAAAAGTTCGCTGCGTTCAGGCGGCACATTGCAGGCGGCGCCGGCGAATCACGACTCCTGCCAGCACCACCACGCCAAGTATCGCGGCGTAGGTCGACGGCTCGGGTATGGCGGTGACGGAACCGCTAATGATCAAGTCATCAATCCGAAGTGTCGGGGTGTTGTTGGCAGCTCCGGTGGCATAGAGGCGAATTGTTGTGACCGAAGTTATGGCAGACAGCGTGATGCTGGTGCCTCCAGTGGCATGCCAGAGAGTATCAGTATTCGTAAGACTGCCGGAGGCAATTGAAGCAGAATAGCCATCAAGGTTGGATTTGAGGTTAAAGGCCACCGGGCCGCTTGTGCTGCTGGCGCGATACCCGAAGCTGACAGACGTCAGAGTGAGGCTTTGATTGCTTGCCGGTGTCAGAGTGAATTGGAAATAATTGCCAGTGCTGCCCCAGCCGTTGTCGGAACCGTAGTAGCTGCCCGTGGATCCGGAGTAACCTGAGGAAACGGGACTGCCGTTGCTGATGGTGATGGCCCCACTCGTGGAGATTGCTCCGGCCGTGACATTGGCGTCTACGCTGGTGGCATTCGCCGTGTTTCCCGTGAACGAATAGCCCACAATCGCAACCTGTCCGAATGCCGCATCCCCCAGCGCCAGCATCGCGCCGATCAGCAAGCCATGTCGCAGCGTTTTCATCGGTGGCACCGTGTTGGCTGAAGCAACCAATGGGGCAAATTCGTCATCGTGCCGATACTTTTCTCGGTGCCGATTTGCGGAAGGGGCTGGCGCCTCCGCGCCCAAGGCTAGAGAGGGCCATGCTTCGCTACGCGAAGCATGGTCGGGGCGATAGGATTCGAACCTACGACCTCCTGGTCCCAAACCAGGCGCTCTACCAGACTAAGCTACACCCCGTTGACCGCAGGCATGGGACGCACAGGGATGGCAGGTGTCAATGGCGGGTTCCCAAACACCGGGAAGCCATCACGCAGTGCGCCCGGACAAGGGGTTAGGAAGGTTTCCGCGCGCAAGAAACTGCGCATAAATGCTTCTTGCCTCAATACCTGAACCGCCCGTATATACGCTCCCTCAATCTCTTAAACAAATGGATACTCTTTCCCGCGACAGTAATAGCTCCGGCAGCATCTTGCCCCTCGTTGGCGTGATCGCCGGCGGTCTCGCTTTGGTTCTCTCGGCCACGGCACTCTTCAAACTCGCCACGCTGCAGA
This sequence comes from Opitutaceae bacterium, assembly GCA_016795565.1. Taxonomy (GTDB): domain Bacteria; phylum Verrucomicrobiota; class Verrucomicrobiia; order Opitutales; family Opitutaceae; genus Lacunisphaera. The sequence continues at coordinate 109,270 of JAEUGW010000032.1, forward strand.
AGACCGTGACGGCGCACGACGAAGCGATCAACAGCAAGATCCCTGCGCTCGAGGCCACGGTCAACGCCGCTGCCGCCAAGGCCGAGACCGACATCAAGGGCCTGCGCACGGGCATCCAGACCGCGCTTGACCAGGTCGGCAACGAGATCGGCACGATCAACGCCAAGATCACCAAGATCGAGGAGGCCCAGAAGGCCCGCGCCGTGGCTCCCGTCAAGGGTGGCTCCGCCGCTCCGACCGGCGTGTTGAACGCCGACGGCACCTATACGGTCGCCTCCGGTGACTCCCTCTCCAAGATTGCCCGCAAGTTCGCGGTGAAGGTTGACGCCATCGAGGCGGAGAACCCCGGCCTTGACCCGACCAAACTGAAGGTCGGCCAGAAGGTCCGCATCCCGAAGAAGTAAGCTTCGCGAATCCATCGCTCCTGCCTCCCAGACCTCGTGTCGCGGAGGCATTTTTTTTGCCATGGCCGAACAACCGTCACAGATACCGCGCTGGCAAAAGCTTGGTGCCCGCACGGTCGCGCGGACCCGCATCTTCGATGTGCAGAGCGTGGACTTCCGGCATCCGGCCCGGCCGCAGGCGCAGGATTTTTTTGTCATCAGCGCGCCGGACTGGGTGAACGTCGTGGCGCTGACGCCGGACCGGCAGCTCGTGCTGGTGCGCCAGTTCCGTTACGGCACGAATGATTTCTCGTTGGAGATTCCCGGTGGCGTGATGGATCCCGGCGAGGATGCCATCGCGGCCGGCGTGCGCGAGTTGCGCGAGGAGACGGGCTATGTCGGCACCAACGCGCGGCTGCTCGGGCGCGTGCACCCGAACCCGGCGATGCAGGACAACCGCTGCCACCTCGTGCTCGTCGAGGAGGCCCGCCGGGAGGCCGGACTTGACTGGGATGCGGACGAGGAATTCGAGATCATGACGCGGCCGGTGGACGAGGTATACCAACTGGCCTACGCCGGCGGCATCACCCACGCGATGGTGCTGGATGCGCTGCTGCTGTTTGCGCCGGTGTGGGCGGAGCTGAGACGGAACGCATGAGCACGATTGACGTGCTCATACTTGGTCCCGTTGCTGCGTGCTCTCGGCCCGGGATTTGTCCCGAAAACTCCGTCCTCCGGCGGATTTACGGGCAAAGGCCCGTCGTTTGACTTTGTCCCGGCCCGAGCTTAACTCGACCGACTTCATGGGAACCCCGGCTGCCGCTTCCACCTTCGCCAACTCACCGGCTGCGCTCGGCCTGGCGGAGGCGGACAGGTTGCCCGCCCCTTTGGAGCAGGAGGTTCGCGCCATCTATCGCCGCAGTCCGCTTTACGGTCGGCGATTCCCGTTGCACAGCGAGCCGCTGCAGTGGGCGTGCTACCGGGAGATCCCGGTGCTGACCAAGCAGGAGATCCTCGACCGCGGGCACACGGCGTTTTTCGCCGATTACGCCGAGATCGAGCGCGGTTTCGCACAGAAGAAATACGAATACGAGCACACCTCCGGCTCCACGGCGCGGCCGATGACCGTGGTGATGGAAGACGGCTGGTGGGATGCGCAGCTCAAGCGCGCCTACCGCGCGCATCCGGTTCTGGCGCCGTATGCCGACCGTCCCTACCGCAAGGCCGTGCTCGCCCCGATCGGCTGCTCGAGCAACCTCTGTCCCTATGAGGACCATCCGTTTCCGCACCGCTATTTCGACGGCACGGTTTACCTGAATCTTTCCAGCGACCCGTTTGTCTTCGCCGAGCCCGAGTGGGACCGCATCGTGCTGGAATTGCAGGCGCTCAAGCCCGAGGTCATCGAGGGCGAGCCGGTCTATCTTTCGCTGCTGGCCCGGGCCGTGAAGAAGCGCCGGGTAAGTGTGCCGAGCGTGCAGACCGTCATCCTCACCTACGGCAAGGCCAGTCGGCAGCACAGCCGGCGCATCGCGGAGGTTTTTCCCGGCGCGAGGCAAGTGGACCTCTACGGCTCGACCGAGGCCGGCTACATCTTTGTGGGTGACGCCTTCGGCGACAATTTGCACGTGATCGACGGCAACGCGTTCGTCGAGCTGGTGGCGTGGCGGGCGGAGCAGCCCGACGTGTTCCAGATCAACGTGACCACGCGCGACCGCGAGGCGATGCCGCTGCTGCGCTATTTCACGGGCGACATCGTGCGCCGCACGCCGACCGGCTACCGGATCCTGGGGCGCGAGCGCGACTTGTATTTCAGCCCCGACGGCCGGGTGGTGTCGGCCTTTGAGATTGACGCGGCGATGCCGGAAAAATTCGCCTGCTGGCACTGGAGCCTGGTGCAGGGCTCGGACAATCGCTGGGATTTTCAGTATGTGGCGGACGAGGCTGCTCCCGCTGGCTTGGACCTGGCGCTGGCGGCGGCGCTGGGCCCGGACGTGCGGGTGAACCTCTTTCGCCGGAAATTCATCCAGCCGGCGGCCAGCGGAAAATTCGCGCTGCTCAAGCCTCTGGCGCGCTGAGGTTGCGGCGGTGGCGCCGCCAGCCGAAGTAGGCCGCGCTGAGGCCGACGAAAATGGCGCCGTAGGTCGAGGGCTCGGGAACGCGTTTGTTATAGAGCACGCCGTTGACAGCCGAGAGGTCGATGCCGCCTGTGCCGGTGGCGCCGGAGGTGCTCGTGGAGTAGTAGGTGGCGTCGGTCCAATCCACCAGATTGCTCATGCTGCCGCCGTTGGTGACATCGCCCGCCATGAGGGAGTAACCGTAAATGGTGGTGCCGGCGGTGATGCCGAGATCGGACATCGATATGGTAGCGCCGCCCAGGCCCTGTGTCCCGGTTTCGCTGTTGTCATCCCAGTAAGGCGAGCCGAGGTTGTTGCCGTTGCTGTAACGGAAGAGGCTGTAAGTGAAATCGGAGGCGACGTTGCTGGTGCCATAGTCGGAGGAAGTCAGGCCAACCAGCACGCCGCCGTAGGCGGTGGGCACTTGGTTGACCGAGTCCCACCCGGTGATGACCGCGATCTTCACGTTGTCGTGCTGGTTCGCGAGGCCGCGGTCGAAGACCGCGAATGCGGTGGCTATCGTCGTGGTGATGCCCGTAGCGCTGAACAGAAAGTCGAGACGCTCGATGTCGCCTTCACTGACCCCTGTGCCGTTGGCGAAGGTGTTGTCGGAGCCGCGGAGGATGTTGTTGCCGAGCAGGAGGGAGCCGTAGCTGGTCGCGTAAGGGGCCTCGAAGTCCGTGGAGGTGCCTTGGTCATACCAGACCGAGGAATTGCTGGCGTTGCCCGCAGTCGTGTTGCGCCGGATGTAGGCGTTGCTGGCCACGGTGTTCGCGTCGTAGATGTTGCCGGCGGCGTCCTTGAACTCGGTAATGGCGGTGGTCAGGCGGTTGAAGGTGTCGCCGTTGACGGTCTGGTTGGATTGGTTGGTGTTCGAGGTCGTAATCTGAGTGACGGCGAGTTGGGCGCACAGGGTGGGAGCCAGCAGCAGGGTGGTCGCAATCGCGAACAGGCTGAGTCCACGCCGGGGCGGGGCGCCGGGCGGCAGCATCGCGGCGTGACGAATCACGGCTTGCCTGTCAGCGTGACAGGCGCGCTGAGGTTGCGGCGGTGGCGCCGCCAGCCGAAGAAGGCCGCACTCAGACCGACGAAGATGGCGCCGTAGGTCGAGGGCTCGGGGACCGGGCGGGAGATCTGCGCGCCGAAGCCCATGAAGTCCATGTTGCCGTAGCCGACGGGGTCGGTGTTGGTGGGGTAGTAGGTGGTGTTGTTCCAGTCCACGAGGTTGCCGGCCGTCGAGGGGGTGGTGTCGCCTGCCATCAGGGAGTAGCCGTAGATGGTGGTGCCGGCGGTGATGCCGAGGTCGGAGAAACGGATGAGGATGCCCACCAACTGCAGTGTGCCGGCGCTGGTCGTGCCGGAAGCGGTGCCCGAGAGGTTGTCGCCGTTGGTGAAAGTGGAGCGCCGGTAAGTGCCCGTCGATCCGCCATTGGGATTGTCAATCGGCCCGCCAAAGGAATCGGCCGCGACGAGCAGACCTGTGTTGGCGTAGGTGGTGGGCGTGTTGGAGCCATCCACGCCGGTGTAGGCCGCGATGCGGAACCCGTCGCCGAAATTGCCGGTATTCTCGACATCGAAGAAGACCAGGGCGTCGTTGGCCTGCACGGTGTAGCCTCCGGAGAAATAGAAATCGATGCGCTCGATATTGCTGTTGGCGGAATCGCTGGGGCCGTTTCCGAAGGGGTTGCGGATGCCGGTGAAGAGGTTGCCGTCGAGAAAGACCTGCTCCAAGCTGGCTTGGTAGTCGCCGTAGCTGCGATTGCTGCCGTCGGCTTGGTAGATCAAGGTCGAGTTATTCGGGTTATCCACGCCGGACTGGTTGTGGGTGCCGTTGCCGCTGGAATCGGTGTTGCGGCGGAAATAGACGTTGCTGGCGAGGGGACCGTCGAAGCGGTAGTCTCCGAGGCTGGTGGTGACCGTATTCACCGCACGGTCCTCGTTGCGGTAGGTGATGCCGCCTTGATTCTGATTTGAATTGTTTACGAGCGAGCCGTAGGCGATGTCGGTCACGGCGGTCTGGGCCTGAACGGATTCCACAGCCAGTAATCCCCCCACAAAAAACAGGAGCTTGCGCCAGAGCATCGGGCGCGGCTGGATTTGCAGGAGGAGTGAAACAGACTTCATCTAGGATAAAATACCTATACGATACCGGGTAATAGGCCAGAGCAATTTCTCCGTGAAAAGCGTTTTACAAAAAAGTTTAACCGAGGCTGAAATTGAGGCCAAGCAAGCCAGCCAGGTTTTATGGAAGAAGCTAAAAATCATAATCTTAGGCCTTTCAGCGGTATTCGTAATGGCCTTGGTCGGATATTACTTAGTTTGGCCGAAAGTCCGTCTATGGAGGCAGCAAAGAAGCCTTGCTGAGGCGGAAAACTACGAGAAGGCAGGGGATTATCGGCGGGCGCTGTTGATTCTTGAGCAAACGGTTCAGATCAATCCGCAAAATTGGGAAGCGCGGCGGAGGCTGGCAAATTTTCTGGAGCGGTCGGGCCACCGGCAAGGGTTGGAGGCATGGAAGGAAATCGTGCAGGCCGAGCCGGCGGAGCCGCGCAACCTGTTGGGGCTGGCCGGAGCCGCGCTGCGTTCCGGGGACATCACTGCGGCCAGACAGGCGTTGGCGCAGCTCCAGCGGACGGGTCGGACGGACGCGGCTTATTACCGGCTGTCCTCCGGACTGGCCTTGGTGACCCACGATGTCGGAGCCTTGGAGGCGGCTTTGGCCGAGCTGTCCCGCCTCGAGCCGATGGATCAGCGCGTGCGGCTCAACTTGGCCACAGTGCGTTTGCAGTCGGCTGATCCAGGCGTCGTCGAGGCCGGACGGACCGCCTTGATCGCCCTGGCCCGTTCGGGGCCGGTGCGCATTCGCGCGATTGTCGAATTGCTTAACGACATGGCGCGCCGCTGGCCGCAGCCCACGCGGGAGCGTGCCGCCGCTTTCCAGCAGCTGGCGGCAGAGCTGACCCCGGCGCGGGGCCCGACCTACGATCCGCCCGAGGTCGGTGATCCGGTGGAGCGCTTGGTTTCCTTTGCGATGCGCCAGCCCGACCCTGAGGCGGAGGATGTTGGCGCCTTGTTGTCCTGGCTGATCCTCAATGGCCGGGCGGCGGCGGGTTTTGAATGGCTCGATCGTCTGCCGGAGAATATCCGCCACTCCCGCTTGGTGACGGCAACCGCCAGCGAAGCCGCGCTGAAGACGGGGGACTGGCCGCATCTCCGTCAGCTGTTGCTCGACGGGGCCTGGGGGGCCCAGCCGCCTTTGGCGGTGAACGGTGCCTTTGACGCACGCAGAAACCGCAGCCAGTTGTCGCCGGCGGCCCAGGCCAGCCGATGGGCGAGCGTCATTGAATCCTGCAAGGCCTCCCTGCCGGCTTTGCGGATGCTGCTGCGCCTGAGTGAGGCTTGGCAGTGGCCTGATGAACAACAGCAGGTGCTGGAGGCGATCACCCGCGATTTTGCCGGTGAATCCTGGACCTGGCGACGGCTCATCTCCCAAGCCCTGGTGCGGGGTGAGACCGAGGAACTCTGGCAGGTTTACCAGCGCTGGAGCCGGGCCGCACCCGGTGACACCACGGTGCAGATCGAGGCGGCGATCATGGGCCATCTGCTGCAGAAAAGCGGGGCGCCATCCTCCTCATCGACGAGCGCCTGGGTGCAACGTCAACCGGCCGCGCCCGGCGCGGTCGTGGCGCATGCCCTGGCGTTATGGCGCGGTCAGCGACTGGCCGAGGCCCTGGCCTTGCTGGGCACGTTGCGGGCAGAGGCTTTTGCCGAGCCGCGCTATGCCCTCGCTTATGGCCTGATGCTGTCCGAGGCGGGTCGGGCCCGGGAAAGCGAGCCGCTGCTCAACCGGGCCTCCGCCGAGCGGATGTTGCCCGATGAGATGCTGCTGATCGAGCAGGCCCGGGCGCGCAATCAACCCCGGCTGTCGGGGTCGCGCCAGCCGTAGGGCGGGCTGGCTGTGGTGGCGTCGGCCTTCTCGATTGATTTAGGTTCGCTAATTTTTCGTCTGGCCGGATTGGCGCGGCCTTTACATTGCTTGGGGGCATTGGTTTATCTGTCTCCGTCAGGCCGCCCGCACCACCGCCCCGCATCCCCGTATTTCCGCGATGAATCTGCTCGGTTCACTATTTAAGTCGTCCATTGGCAAAAAAATCCTGATGGCCCTCACCGGGCTGGTGCTGTTCGGCTTCGTCACCGGCCACCTCGTCGGCAACCTGCAGATTTTCCTGCCGCCCGCCAAGATCAACGCCTACGCCCACATGCTCGAGTCGCTCGGGGCCGGGCTGTGGCTCATCCGCGGCTTCCTACTCCTCTGTCTGGTCATCCATGTGTGGCTGGCCATCCAGCTCACCCTCGAAAACCGCGCCGCCCGGCCGCAGGCCTATGGCGCCGAGCACGTCATCCGCGCCACCCTGGCCTCGCGCGTCATGGCCCGCACGGGCATAGTCGTGCTGGCCTTTGTGCCGTTCCATCTCGCCCATTACACGCTGCGCGTCGGCTCGCCCGGATGGAGCGAGCACACGTTCCGGCTCACCGACGGCACGCTGGTGCGCGACGTCCACACCATGATGGTGCAGGGCTTCAGCAACTGGCTGGTCTCGGGCTTCTACGTGATCGCCGTCGGTGTCCTGGCCTACCACCTCAGCCACGGCATCGTCAGCGCGGTTCAGACCCTCGGCCTGAAAAACGAGAAATGGGCCGGCCAGGTCGAGCGCTTTGCCGCCGCTTACTGCTGGCTGTATTTCCTCCTTAACGCGGCCATCCCGCTCGCCGTGCTCGGCGGCTTCGTGAAACTCGCCGCCTGACCCTTCCGCCATGGCCAAACTCGAATCCAAGGTTCCCTCCGGCCCGCTCGCCGAAAAATGGCGCAAGCACAAGACGGAGATCAAGCTCGTCAATCCGGCCAACAAGCGGAAATACGAGGTCATCGTCGTCGGGGCCGGCCTCGCCGGTTCCTCCTGCGCCGCCACGCTCGCCGAGCTCGGTTACAAGGTGAAGAACTTCGTCTTCCACGACAGCCCGCGCCGCGCCCACTCCATCGCCGCCCAGGGCGGCATCAACGCCGCCAAGAACTACCAGAACGACGGCGACTCGGTTCACCGGCTCTATTACGACACGCTGAAAGGCGGCGACTACCGCGCCCGCGAGGCCAATGTCCACCGCCTCGCCGAAGTCTCGGTCAACATCATCGACCAGTGCGCCGCGCAGGGCGTGCCCTTCGCCCGCGAATACGGCGGCCTGCTCGCCAACCGCTCCTTCGGCGGCGCACAGGTTTCGCGCACCTTCTACGCCCGCGGCCAGACCGGCCAGCAACTCCTCCTCGGCGCCTACAGCGCACTGTCCCGCAAGGTCGGCGACGGGGGTGTCCAGCTGCACACCAACTCCGAGATGCTCGACCTCGTCCTCGTTGACGGCCAGGCCAAGGGCATCATCGTCCGCGATCTCATCACGGGCGCGGTCACGCGTCACAGTGCCGACGCCGTCGTGCTCGCCACCGGCGGCTACGGCAACGTCTTCAATCTCTCGACCTACGCCCGCCAGTCCAACGCCACCGCCATCTGGCGCGCCTACAAGCGCGGCGCCTGCCTCGCTAATCCCTGCTACACGCAGATCCACCCGACCTGCATCCCCGTGAGCGGCGACTACCAGTCGAAACTCACCCTCATGTCGGAGTCGCTCCGCAACGACGGCCGCATCTGGGTGCCGAAACGCAAGGAAGACCGCCTCAAGAAGCCCGCCGACATCGCCGAGGCCGACCGCGATTACTATCTCGAGCGCATCTACCCGAGCTTCGGCAATCTCTGCCCGCGCGACGTCGCCTCCCGCGCCGCCAAGCGCATGTGTGACGAGGGCCGCGGCGTCGGTGAATCCGGCCTCGGCGTCTACCTTGATTTCTCCGACGCCATCAACCGCCTCGGCGAGCCCGCCGTGCGCGAGCGTTACGGCAACCTCTTCGACATCTACCACGAGATCACCGCCGAGAGCGCCTACCAAACGCCGATGCGCATCTTCCCGGCCGTGCACTACACGATGGGCGGCCTGTGGGTGGACTACAACCTGATGTCCAACATCCCCGGCCTCTTCGTGCTCGGCGAAGCGAATTTCTCCGACCACGGCGCCAACCGCCTCGGTGCCTCCGCCCTCATGCAGGGCCTGGCCGACGGTTATTTTGTCATCCCCTACACCATCGGGGACTACCTCGCCGGTCAGAAGCCCGGTTCGCGTCCCGCGACCGACCGTCCCGAGTTCAAGCAGGCCGAGGACAACGTCACCGGCATGACGAAGCGCTTCCTGGAGAACAAGGGCAGCCAGCCGGTCAGCCATTTCCACAAGCGCCTCGGCAAGATCATGTGGGAACACTGCGGGATGGCGCGCACCAAGGAAGGCCTCGAGGCCGCCCTGCAGAAGATCCCCGCGCTGAAGGAGGAATTCAACGCCACCGTCCGGGTGCCCGGCTCCGCCGACACGCTCAACCAGTCGCTCGAGCAGGCCGGCCGCGTGGCCGACTTCATCGAGCTCGGCGAGCTGCTCTGCCGCGACGCCCTCACCCGCGAGGAAAGCTGCGGCGGCCACTTCCGCGAGGAACACCAGTGGCCGGACGGCGAGTGCAAGCGCGACGACGAGAAATTTGGCCACGTCGCCGCTTGGGAATATCAGGGCGAGGGCAAGGCCCCGCTGCGCAACACCGAGCCGCTCAACTACGAGTTCACCAAGATGAGCGTGCGCTCCTACAAATAACCGCGAGGTCCCCATCATGGTCGCCGAAACACCTTCCAAGAAACTCTTCTCCGTCACGCTGCGCATCTGGCGCCAGGCCGGCCCGTCCGCTCCCGGCCGGTTCGTTGACTACCCGGCGAAGGACGTGAACCCGGACATGTCCTTCCTCGAGTTGCTCGACGTCGTGAACGACGGAATCACCCTGAAGGGCGACGAACCGGTCGCGTTTGCGCACGACTGCCGCGAGGGCATCTGCGGCACCTGCTCCTGCACCATCAACGGCAAGCCCCACGGCCCGGGCAAGGGCATCGCCACCTGCCAGCTCTACATGCGCAGCTTTCAGGACGGGGACACGATTGTCGTCGAGCCCTTCCGAGCCAAGGCCTTCCCGATCCAGAAGGACCTCGTCACCGACCGCGCCGCCTTTGACAAGATCCAGCAGGCCGGCGGCTTCATCTCCGTCCGCACCGGCGCGGCCCCCGACGCCAACAGCATCCCGGTGCCGAAGGAGGACGCCGACCTCGCGATGGACGCCGCGACCTGCATCGGCTGCGGCGCGTGCGTCGCCGCGTGCAAGAATGCCAGCGCGATGCTTTTCGTGGCGGCCAAGGTCTCGCACCTCGGGCTCATGCCGCAGGGTCAGCCCGAGCGCGACAAGCGCGTGCTCGCGATGGTGCAGACCATGGACGAGGCCGGCTTCGGCAACTGCACCAACCAATATGAGTGCAGTGCCGTCTGCCCGAAACTCATCTCGCACGACTTCATCGCCCGCATGAACCGCGATTATGTCGCGGCCATTTTCAAGTCCCGCTTCAAGCCGGCTTCGAATGCGGCGGCCGGCGGCGCGGGCTGAGCGTCGCGTCGGGTTCATGGGAGGCTGGTTCGCGACCGGCCCGGCCGCAGCCACTTGCACGATTCTGCAACTCCGGCGCGGCCGCCGTGTTTTTATGGCATCAACCAACCGATCCCATGAAAACCGCTCTTATCTCCGTTCTCACCGCGACCCTCCTGGGCTTCGCGTCGCTCGCGAGCGGTCGTCACTTTGACGCCGCCGACTTCACCGCCATCATGTTCACCACCGGACTCGTGGCCTGGACGATCGGGCAATACAGCCGCGCGCCGCGTGCGCTGTCGCTGGCCCGTCCGATTCGTCTGCCGATCCAGGCGGGCCTTCCTGCCGCCAAGGCTCCCGCCATCCGGCTGGTCGCGTAATAGGCTGGATCTCTACTTGGCCGTGACTGGCAGCGTGCCGGTCGCCTTGAGGGTGCTCTTGTCGGTCGTGTCGCCGTAAAGGCGGATCAGGATGGAGGACTCGACCTGATAGCTGGCGGTTCCCGCCGCCACGGCACTGGCCAGCGCATGCTCGGCGGAGGTCCCGGCGAGGATCAGCAGGGAAGTCCGGTCCACCCGGCTTTGCGCCGGCACCGCCAGCGGCTCCTTGTCGTTCGCGGTGCCGACCACCACGCCGTTGAGCTGCACCTTGTGGCTGCTCTGGGCCACCAGATAGGGGACGATATTGGGGTTCACCACGCGCCAGGAAAGGCTGGTCGTGCCGTCGCTGGCCCGGGCGATGCCCGTGAGCTCAACCTGCAAACCGACCGTGGTGGTGTTGCTGCTGCCGCAGCCGCTCGAGAATACCGCAAACCAGGCGGCCAGAAAAAGTGGGGCTAGGAATTTCTTCATCGGCCCAGTTATTGCGGTCCCCGCAGCGGGCGGCAAGGCTACTCGTCTTTGGCCGGCGCTTTCTTTTGATCCTTGCCGCCACCGATCCCGAACTGGGCCATGAGCCCGACGGCAGCCAGCGCCAGGATGGCGGGAAGCATCCAGGCATTGCTGGCGATCAACGTGGGCAACTGGTCCGGTTGTCGGAAATAATACAGCCAGTCGATCGAGTGGGTGAAGTAGGCAAGCGCGACGACGCTGCGGAACGCCCCCAGCAGCGCCGTGGAAAGCATGATGAGCACCCGTTGCAGCTTCACGGCGAGAAAACCGCCGCAGACACCCAGCACCAGACCGCTCAGCAGCGCGACCATGGGGTGGAAATTAGCCAGCAGCAGGATGCCCAGCGTCGCGCCAAAGCCAAATCCGGCCACGAACACCGCGCCGATATAAAGCAGGAACGCCAGGCCGGCTCCGAGCACGCCCCCGGCCAGCAGGCTGAGCATCACGCCTCCCGGTCCGAGCGCCAGGGCCGTGGCGGCGGCGTGGGCGGCCACCGCGCCGAGCAGGCCGCCGACCGCGGCCAAGGTGATCTTGAAGACCCGGTAGCCAAAAAAACAGTCCAGCAGGCCCCAGGAGATGGCGGCGACGGAAAGCCACGGATAAAGCTCGGCACTGGGTTGCACGGTCCGGCACTAAGCCACGCCGTCGGCCGGCCGGTCAATCCGGTTCGCCGGCCCGTCGGCCGGCAACGACAACCCGCTGCTCAGAACAGCATCACGGCCCGCGCACTTTCCATCACGATCCAGGCGACACCGAACGCGGTGGCCCACAGAAACAGGCCCTTCGCGAGACGGCGGCGGCGCAGGCTGCGCTCATACCGGTCCACGTTGTGCGTCCGGTAGCCGCTGGCCTCCAGATAACACGCGAACTGGGCCTGCTTGCTCCGGGTCGTCCGCAGGCGCCGGTCGCTCCGCATGCCGAAGGCAATCGGCAGTTGGTTGAGCAGGTGGCGCCAGCGGTAGGACATGTCCCGAGCCTCCGGGAAAATAGCTCTTCCGTTCAAGGGGATTCTGGCTATCTGGGTTCCTTTCACGCTCACTTTACCCATGCACCACTTCCGTTACGCCGGTCAGAAACTCCATTGCGAATCCGTTGACCTCGGAGCCATCGCCCAGCTGCACGGCACGCCGACCTACGTTTACAGCGCCCAGACCATCGAGGACAACTACCGCCGGCTGGCGGCCAGCCTGAGCGGGCTGGACCTGCAGATCTGTTACGCGATGAAGGCGAACTCCAACCTCGCCGTCCTCCGCCTCTTCGCGAATCTCGGCGCCGCTTTCGACCTCGTCAGCGGCGGCGAGCTGCAGCGCGTGGTCGCCGCCGGCGGCAGCACCGCGCGCAGCGTGTTCGCCGGCGTCGGCAAGACCGAGGCCGAGATCAAGCTCGCGCTCGAGGCCGGCGTTTACGGCTTCCACGTCGAGAGCGAGCCCGAGCTGGCGCGCATCAACCACGTCGCCGGCCAGCTCGGCCGCAAGGCCGCCATCGCCATCCGCATCAACCCCGACGTGGACGCCAAGACGCACGCCAAGATCACCACCGGCAAGAGCGAGAACAAGTTTGGCATCCCGCTCAAGGTCGCCGCCGAGGCCTACGCGGCCGCCGCCAAGTATCCGCACCTCGAGATCAAGGGCGTGCAGATGCACATCGGCTCGCAGCTCACCTCCGCCGAGCCGTTCATCGAGGCGGTGAAGAAGGTCGTGCCCTTTGTCGCGCAACTGAAGCGCGACTACGGCATCGCCTATTTCAGCATCGGCGGCGGCGTCGGCATCGTTTATCAGGACGCCCTCGCCAGCGGCGACGCCGCCTGGTGGGCCGCCAAGCCGGAAGGCGAGCGCCCGCTCACGCCCGAGGTTTACGGCGCCGCGCTCACGCCGCTGCTCGCGCCGCTCGGCCTCAAGATCCTCCTCGAGCCCGGCCGCTTCCTCGTCGGCAATGCCGGCGTGCTGCTCTCCCGCGTCGAATACCTCAAACGCGGCTCCGGCAAGAATTTCCTCGTGCTCGACGCCGCCATGAACGACCTCGTGCGCCCCGCCATGTATGAGGCTTACCACGAGCTCGTGCCGCTCGTGCGCGACAGCACCCGCCCCGCGCTCAAGGCCGACATCGTCGGCCCCATCTGCGAATCGGGCGACTGCTTCGCCAAGGACCGCACGCTCCAGACGCTCGGCGAGGGCGAGATCGTCGCCTTCATGAGCGCCGGCGCCTACGGCTACACCATGGCCAGCCGCTACAACACCCGCGGCATGGCGGCCGAGGTGCTGGTGTCCGGCAGCCGCTTCGAGCTCGTCAACGCCCGGGAAAATTTTGAGGCTATGCTCGCCGGCGAAAAAATCCCCGGCTTCCTGAAAGCCTGACGCTCCACCCCATGTCCGAGCCCCGCGCCCTTAACTTCGTCGTCATTGGTGCGGGTGCCTGGGGCACGGCGATGGCCGTGCATCTCGCCCGCCGCGGCCAGCACACCGCGCTCGTCCCGCGCCGGGCGGAGCACGCCGCGCAACTCGCCGCCGCCCGCGAGAACCGCGATTACCTGCCGGGTGTCCGGTTGCCCGACGGGCTGTTGGTCACGTCCGATCTGCCCGCGGCGCTGTTGGAGGCCGACGTGGCGCTGATAGCCTGCCCGTCGCAGGCGTTGCGCACCTGGTGCGAGCAGATGCGCGCGGTGTTGCATGATACCTCGCGATTCCAGCTCTTCCTGAGCCTGGTCAAGGGTCTCGAGATCGGCACGCACCTGCGGCCGAGCGAGGTCATGAGCCAGGTGTTGCCGGGCCTCAACTGCGGCACCCTGACCGGACCGACCAACGCCGGGGAAGTGGCCCGCGGCCTGCCCGCCGCCATGGTCATGGCGGCCCAGCGGGCCGACGAGTTTGTGCCCAAGGTCCAGGTGGCCATGAGCGGTTCCACCCTGCGCATCTACACGAGCGACGACCTCGCCGGCGCGGAATACGGCGCCAGCCTGAAGAACATCTACGCCATCGCGGCCGGCCTGTGCGACGGACAGAAGCTCGGCGACAACGCCAAGGCGGCGCTGCTCACCCGCGCCGTGACCGAGATGGTTCGCGTCGGCACGGCGCTCGGCGCGAAGGCCGAGACCTTCTACGGTCTCAGTGGCTTTGGCGACCTCGTCGCCACGAGCCACGGGGCCTGGAGCCGCAACCGCGAGTTCGGCGAGCAGGTGGGTGCCGGCAAGTCCGTCGGCGAACTCCTCGCCGGCCGCAAGACGGTCGTCGAGGGCCACCGCAGCACCGCGGCGCTCCACGGCCTGTGCCGCGAGCGAGGCATCACCGCGCCGATCCTCGCCGAAGTCCACGCCATCCTTTACGAGAACAAGAAACCCGCCGACGCGCTCCATGCGCTCATGACCCGCGAGCTCAAGCGCGAGACGGCTTCGCCGTTTCCAAAGAAGTAGGCTGGCACGCCTGAAATTTCAGGACGGGCGGGCTTGTAACGCAATCGTGACGGGGCGGTCACGTGGTTGACGCACGCGGCACTAACAATGGCGTTTGTCACCATGAACCGTCTACGCTTGTTTCTTTTCTCGTATTCAACCCGCTGGATGGCCGCTAGTCTGGCCATTCTTGCCCTGCTTCACGGCGCGGCCTCCGCCGCGACCATCACCGGCCGCGTGCGCGATGCCGGGAGCAACTCCTTCCTGCTCGGCGCTACGGTCACGTTGCGCGAGCTGGACCGCACCACCGCGACCAAGGCGGGCGGCGAATTTTCCTTCGGCAGCGTGCCGGCCGGCGATTATACGCTGACCGTGTCCTCCCTCGGCTATGCGGAATACACCCAGACGGTCACGGCGGTGGATTCCGGGGTGCGCTCGGTGGAAGTGCCGTTGCAATCCGCGGTGCTCAAGCTTGAGAAATTCGTGGTCGAGGGCACTCGCGAGGGCCAGGCCCGCGCCCTTCAGCAGAAGCGCAGCGCCACGAACGTCATGGACATCATTTCGGCCGACGCCGTCGGCAAGTTTCCCGACGGCAACGCGGCCGAGGCGCTGCGCCGCGTGCCGGGTATCTCGCTCGAGATCGACCAAGACGAGGGCCGCTACGTCGTCGTGCGCGGCATCGACTCCGCGCTCAACACCGTCACGCTGAACAACCAGATCGTCGGCACGCCCTCGGAGCAGGGCAACCGCGGCATTGCCATGGACTCGGTGCCCGCCGACCTCATTGCCCGCCTCGAGGTGGTCAAGGCCGTCACGCCTGACATGGACGCCAACTCCATCGGCGGCGCCATCAACATCGTCACTCAGAGCGCGTTCGACCGTCCCGAAGGCTTCACCTTTGGCAGCGTCGGCATGTTTTACGACGATTTCGGCGGCCGGTCGCGGCCGAACGGCAGCCTGACCTTTGGTCGCCTGCTCGGCGACAACGGCAAGTGGGGTTTTGTCGGCGCGGTGAGCTATTCGCTCAAGGACGTGAAGTCACAGACCGTGAACACGCGTTCCTGGTCGCAGGTGAACACCTTCTGGGTGCCACTCACGCAGCAGAACTACGACTATGACATCGAGCGCGAGCGGATCGGGGCCAACGTCGCCTTCCAGTATCGCCCGGCCGAGGGACACGAGGTCGCGCTCCGCCTCAACCACAACGAATTCAGCGACAGCGAGGACCGCCAGAGCGTGCTCTATGAATACCGCCTCGGCACCCTGAGCAACCAGACCGCGACCAGCGGCGCCAACAGCCAGGGGCGCGCCAACCGCCAGTTCCGTGACTATGAGCAGACCGGCACGATCGACGTTGTCACGCTCGACGGCAAACACGAGGTCACCGGCGACGCCCGGTTCACCTGGCAGGCCGGCGCCAGCCGCGGCAGCCGCGATACCGGCAAGCGCAACGACTGGGAGTTCCGCTCCGCCACGGGTGCCTTCCCCAACACCTACGGCCTAACCGGTGACGTGGTAGTCGTTACGCCCAACACCGGCGCCTACTACGATCCCGCCAACTATCCCTTCCGCCGCGTGCGCTTCCGCACCGACGACGAGCAGGAGGACGTCTTCACGGTTCAGGCGGATTACCAGCGCGACCTGGCCCTCGGCAGCGGCAACGGCTTCTGGAAGGCCGGCGCGAAATACATCTCCCGTGAAAAGAAAGACGACCGGACCAACAACAACTTCGACGCCGCTTCCACCAATTTCACCCTGGCGGAGACCGGACTCGCCGGCCCCGAGGTGCCCGGCTATTTCGACGGTCTGTTTCGCTATGGTCCCACGCTCAACATGGACGCCGTCGAGGCGTTCTTTGCCGCCAATCCCGGCCGATTTGTCTTCAACTCCGCCACCACGCTGGCCGACTCGACGGCCGGCGACTACGAGGCCACCGAGGACGTAACGGCCGCTTACGCGCTCGCGAGCGTGGAGTTTGCGAAGCGCTGGACCCTGCTGGCCGGTGTCCGCGTCGAACAGACCGATGCCAACTACGGTGCGAACGAACGCTTTAACGGCGCCTACCGCTGGGTCGAAGGCGGCAAGGATTACACGGATGTGCTGCCCGGCCTCCACTTGGCGTGGCGCCTGACCGGTCAAACCGTCGTGCGTTTCGCTTGGACCAGCAGCATCGGGCGTCCGTCCTACTCCGATCTCGCGCCCATCCGCGTCCTCGACTCCATCGAGACCACGCCCGGTCGGTTCGCGGGCAGCCTCAGCGGCGGCAACCCCGAGCTCGATCCCTTCGAGTCGATGAACCTCGACCTCTCGTTGGAATACTACTTCAAGCCCAGCGGCATCCTCTCGCTCGGCGTCTTCCGCAAGGAGATCAAGAACCCGATCTACGATAACACGATCTTCCAGACCAACGTGGAATATGAAGGCCGCCTCTACGACACGCTGACCTTCTCGGGTCCCGCCAATGCCGACAAGGGTCGGATCCTCGGCGTGGAACTCAACTACCAGCAGTTCTTCACCAACCTGCCCGCCCCGTTCGACGGCTTCGGCGTGAACTTCAACTACACCGTCACGGATTCCAGCGTGAAGCTCTTCGCCCGGGCGGACGAACTGCCGTTCTTCAAACAGTCCGACTCGATCCTGAACCTCGCCCTCATCTACGAGAAATACGGCTTCGAGGGGCGGATCTCATATTCGAAGAACGACGATTTCTTGAACGACGTTGGCGCGAGCCCGGACACCGACATCTTTGTGCGTGGTCGCTCCGTGGTGGACGCGAAGGTCAGCTACCGCTTCACGCGCAATCTCAAGGTCTTCGTCGAGCTGCTCAATCTCACCGAGGAGCCGCTGCGCGAGTTCACCGGTGTGCGCGCCCGGGAGAACGACTTCGAGATCTACAAGTGGAAGGCCAAGGTCGGGGTGAACTTCAACCTCTGAGGCACCGCGTGCCCCCGCCGCTCTACCCGTTGCCCGGCGCCCATGCCTGGTCCCGCCGCTCCTTCCTGGCGGGCAGCGCCTCGTTCGCGGCGGCGGCTTTGCTCTCCAACCGTGCGCTCGGCGCCACTGCCATGGCGGCGCCGACCTTCGCGTCCTATCCCTTCACCCTCGGTGTCGCCTCGGGTGATCCGGCGTCCGACGGTGTTGTGCTCTGGACGCGCCTCGCCCCGTGTCCGCGCGAGCGCGGTGGCGGTATGCCGGCCGGGCCGGTCGAGGTCGACTGGCAGGTCGCCGAGGACGAAGCCATGACACGTGTCGTTCAGCGAGGCACGGCCACCGCGATCGCCGGTTGGGCGCACTCGGTGCATGTCGAGGTCGCGGGCTTGCGGCCTGACCGCTGGTATTGGTATCGGTTCAAGGCCGGCGGGGAGGTCAGCCCTGTCGGCCGCACGCGCACGATGCCGCCGGCCGGCGCCACCGCGGAACGGCTGCGGTTCGCCTTTGCCTCCTGCCAGAAATACGAGACCGGCCATTACACCGCCTATGAGCACATGGCGCGCGAGGACCTCGACCTCGTCGTTCACCTCGGCGACTACATCTACGAGAAAGGCGACGGCAACGGCGCCGTCCGTCCGCACGGCACGCCGGAAATCCTCACGCTCGACGACTACCGCGCGCGCTATGCGGTCTATAAATCCGATCGCCACCTGCAGGCCGCCCACGCCATGGCGCCGTGGATCGTGACGTGGGACGACCACGAGGTGAGCAACAACTACGCCGCGGCCATTCCCGAGTTTCCCGAGAGGATGAACACGGCGGACTTCCTGCGCCGCCGCGCCGCCGGCTACCAGGCCTACTATGAGCACATGCCGCTCCGGCGCAGCGCGCTCCCGTCCGGCCCGGACATGCTGCTTTACCGCCGGCTGGAATTCGGCCGGCTGGCCTCGTTTCACGTGCTGGACACCCGCCAATACCGCACGGACCAGCCGCAGGGCGACGGTTTGCAGCCGGTCACGCCCGTGCTGCTGGACGAAAAAGGCACCATCCTTGGTGAGCGGCAGCGCAGGTGGCTCACCGACAGTCTCGATCACTCGACTGCCGGCTGGAATATCCTCGCGCAACAGGTCATGATCGCACGCGTGGATTCGCAACCTGGCCCGGGGATAATCACGAGCATGGACAAGTGGGGTGGGTATGAGTTTGAACGCCGTCGCATGCTGCGGCACTTCCGCGACCGGCGGGTGGCCAATCCCGTCGTGATCACGGGCGACATCCATTGCAACTGGGCCAACGAACTGGCGACCGACTTCGACCCGGCGGAGGCGGCGCCGGTCGGGGTGGAATTTGTCGGCACGTCAATCACCTCGGGCGGCGACGGCGGCGATCACGGCAAATACTCCAGCCCCGAGATGCTGGCGGAAAACCCGGCCGTGAAGTATTTCAACAACGAGCGCGGCTATGTGCACTGCGAAGTCACGCCCGGCCAGTGGCGCACCGATTACCGCACCGTGGCGTATGTCAGCCGGCCCGGCGCACCGCTGAATACGCACGCTTCCTTCTTGGTCGAATCCGGCCGGCCGCAACTGCACCGCGTATGAAAACCGGCTTTTTAGCCATCCTGTTTTTTCCCGCGGTGCTGGCTGCGGCCGCGCCCGGTCCGAACGGATGGCGGTTCGAGGAACTGAACCGGCTGGCCGCGCCGGAGGCCCGGCAGGGTGTGGCGGCGGGCAGGGATTTTCTCTTCGCGATCAACAACCATGAGATCGGCCAATATCGGAAAACCGGCGGCGAGCGCGTGGCCGGCTGGTCCTGCCCGGAGGGCGAGCCGCTGATCCACCTCAATGCCGGCATCGTGCACGAGGGCCGGCTGTATTGCGCGCACTCGAATTATCCCGCCGTGCCAATGCAAAGCTCCGTGGAGGCCTGGGATACGGCCACCCTGAAGCACGCCGGTTCGCGGAGCCTCGGCCGCACGGACGGTTCGCTCACGTGGATCGACCGGCGCAACGGCCGCTGGATCGCGTGTTTTGTCCATTACGGCAAGAAAGGCGGTGAACCCGGCCGCGGGCCCGAGTGGACGCGTCTTGTGGAATATGATGACGACTGGCGCGAAACCGGCGGCTGGACCTTCCCGGCGGACCTGGTCGCCCAGGTCGGGGCGCGCGGTTACAGCATATCCGGCGGTGCCATCGGACCGGGCGGTTATCTCTACGTCACCGGGCACGACGAACCCGAGCTCTATGTTCTCGAATTTCCAACGGCCGGCCCGGCTTTGGCGTGGAAGGCAACGATCCCCGTGCCCATCGAGGGCCAGGCCTTTGGCTGGGATCCGCAGGAGCCGGGCGTCATCTATCTCGTCGCCCGGAAAACCCGCCAGATCATCGCCGGGCGCATTGGGTTGCCGCAATGAACGGCCGCCGGGCCGGGGAAGTTTGCATACCGGCTTGCCGCCGGGTGGGTGCGCCGTAAACCTCGGCGGGTCTCGTGCCGTCCTTACCCTGAACCATGACTTGGACGCAGAACTATACCCCGTTGGGCGGAAGCCTCGCCGCTTCCACGTTGGTGGCCGTGGCTCCGTTGGTGCTGTTGCTGGGCTTGCTCGCCTTCTGCAAGGTGCGGGCTCACTGGGCAGTGCTGATCAGCCTGGTGTCGGTGCATCTGGCCGCGGTCTTCGTCTACCACATGCCGGCGCCAATGGCGCTCGCCGCCTCGGCCTATGGCGCGCTGTTCGGCCTCATGCCGATCGGCTGGATCATCCTGCATGTGGTCTTCCTCTACGACATCACGGTGAAGACCGGACAGTTCGACATCGTCCGGCAGTCCATTGCCGGCCTCTCCGCGGACCGGCGCATCCAGGCGTTGCTGATCGCGTTCAGCTTCGGGGCGTTCATCGAGGGGGCGGCGGGCTTCGGGGCGCCGGTGGCCATCTCGGCCGCCATGCTCATCGGCATCGGCTTCCGGCCGTTGTTGGCCGCCATGCTGGCGCTGATCGGCAACACGGCGCCGGTGGCGTTTGGTTCGCTCGGCATCCCCATCGTCTCGCTGGCGCAGGTCACGGGCCTGCCTTTGCTCGAACTCAGCGCGATGACCGGCCGGCAACTGCCATTCTTCAGCCTGTTGATTCCCTTCTGGCTGGTGGCGGCGATGGCCGGCTGGCGCGCGATGCTGGAGGTCTGGCCGGCGTGCCTCGTCGGCGGCCTGAGCTTTGCCATCGTGCAATTTCTCGTGAGCAACCACCATGGCCCGTGGTTGGTGGACACGGCGAGCGCGCTGGCGTCCATTGGTGCGTTGCTGCTGCTGCTGCGTTTCTGGCGGCCGCGCACGACGTGGCGTTTTCCTGACGAGGCGGCGCCGGCGGGGGTGGCGGCCAGATCATCGGCAGCGGTGATCTTCCGGGCCTGGATGCCTTGGATAATCCTGACGGTGGTGGTCTTTGTCTGGGCCTTGCCAGCCACGAAGGCGGCGCTCAACGGACTGTGGTCGCCGAAGTTCCCGGTGCCGTATCTGGACGGGGCCGTGTTCAAGGCGCCGCCGCTGGCACCCGAGCCCCGGGCCGAGAGCGCGGTCTATGTCTTCAACCTGCTCTCGGCCACGGGCACCGCGCCGTTGTTGACGGCACTCATTGCCGGGTGGCTGCTGGGTCTGCGCCCGGTGGAACTGGTCCGGATCTACGGCCGCACGATCTGGCGGGTGCGCCTGTCCCTGCTCACGATTTCGGGCATGCTGGCGCTGGCGTTTACGTCGCGTTTTGCTGGCCTCGACTCGACGCTGGGTCTGGCGTTTGCCAGCACAGGCTGGTTTTTCCCGTTCTTCTCGCCGCTGCTGGGCTGGCTTGGCGTGGCCCTGACCGGCAGTGACACCGCGTCCAACGTGCTGTTTGGCAACCTGCAACAGGTGACCGCACAGCAGGTCGGCATTTCCCCGGTGCTGGCCGCTGCGGCCAACAGCACGGGCGGCGTCATGGGCAAGATGATCGATGCCCAAAGCATCGTCGTTGCCAGCGTGGCCACCGGCCAGCACGGGGAGGAAGGCAGGATCCTGCGTTCCGTCTTCTGGCACAGTCTCGCGTTGGCGGCGCTCGTCGGGATTTTCGTGATGATCCAGGCCTACGTTTTCCCGGGCATGGTGCCATGACCCGCGTTCTCCTCGCCTTCGACAAGTTCAAGGACGCCCTGACCGCGCAGCAGGCCGGGGAGGTCGTGGCGGCGGTCCTCCGCGAGGCGCACCCGGATTGGGAACTCGACCTTGCTCCGCTGGCCGATGGCGGCGAGGGGTTCGCTGGCATCCTGACGGAGGCGGCTGGCGGTCGCATCGTCCCTTGCGAAGTTTCAGGGCCGCGCGGTGGCCGGGTCACGGCCGGCTTCGGCTTGGTGTCCGTTGCGGCGATTCCCGCCAAGGCCCGGGCGCAACTTGGGTTGCAGCGGCAATCACCGTTTGGCGCACAGATTGCCGTCATCGAAATGGCCGCCGCCAGCGGGCTGGCCCTGCTGGCCGCGGAGCAGCGCGATCCCTGGCAAGCGACGAGTCTCGGCACCGGCGAACTGATGCGCGCGGCCGCCGATTCGGGCGCGACGGGCATTTTGCTCGGGGTCGGCGGCAGCGCCACCAACGACCTCGGGCTCGGAGCGTTGGCGGCATTGGGCTTGGCATTCGCGGATGCCACGGGACGTCCAGTTCACCCGCCGGTTCCGGCCGAATGGCCGCGGATCGTCCGGATATCCGGCCCGTTGGTCGCAGGGCTGCCGCCGGTGTATATCGCCTGTGACGTCACCAATCCTCTGCTCGGACCACGCGGGGCGGCGGCGGTTTACGGGCCGCAAAAGGGCCTGCGCGCGGCGGATCAGACCCGGCTCGAGAACGAGAGCGCCCGGATGGCGGACCTGCTTGGCCAGCATTGCGGACGATCTCCGGCGCTGCGGGAGGTGCCCGGTGCCGGGGCGGCGGGTGGCATTGCGTTCGGCCTGATGGCCGCGGCCGGCGCGAAATTGCTGCCCGGCTTCGATCTGGTGTCGGCCTGGCTGGACCTGGAAACGAAGCTCGCGGCCGCCGACATCGTCATCACCGGCGAAGGGCGTTTCGACGCGAGCTCGCTCGAGGGCAAGGGCCCGGGAGCCGTGGCGACCCGGGCGCTGGCACTGGGCAAGACGGTGCACGTCTTCGCCGGCCAGGTGACCGCAGCGGCGCGGCCGGGCCTGGCGCTGCATGCCATCACACCGCCGAGCGTGGTGATCGCTCAAGCCCTCCGCGAGACCAAGGCGAATCTGGCTGCGGCAGCACGACGCGTATTGGCCGGTTAGCCGACGTTCACTTCACGCAATCCGCGAAGCGCGGCTGGGCGGCGGCGTGGCGGCGGTGGACGTCGGTGTAAAGTTCGTCGGCCATGCGGTCGAGTTCGGCGCCGCCCATGAACTTCTTGCTGAAGCCCGGGATCTGGTGGTCGATCGCGCGCGCGGCGGCGAGGAAGTCGCCGATGAGCTCGCGGGGGGACTCGTCGCCCACGGCGATGCGGATGGTGGTCGGGGTGATGCCGGCCTCCTTGAGCGCCTCGGGGCTGAGCTCGGAGTGCGAGGTCAGCGCGGGGCAGAGGACGAGGGTGTTGCTCTGGCCGAGCGAGACCATGTGGCCGAACATCGGGGCGAGCGAATCGAAGAAACGCTCGAGCGTGACGCGCGAAATCTTCGCGGACTCGAAGTTGATCGTGAACAGCGGGGCCGGCAGCCCGAGGTAGGAGAGGCGCGCAGCCGTGGCGTGGTTCGGATCCGCGGGATTGGCGGGGCCGCTGACGATGACGAGCGGGTTGGAGGCGAGCCAGCGCGTGAAGATGAGCGTGTTGATGCACTTCTTGAGCATGCGCTGCTCGAGGGTCTTCATTCCCGTGAGCACCTCGAAGGCCTTGTCGGAGTCGAGGAAGGCGCCCTTGATGTAATAGACGTTCCAGAAAAGCGTGTCGTGCCAGCTCTTGCCCGACGGCGAGGTGTCGCCTTTTGGGAGGAACATGTCCTCGTTGCGGCCGATGACGACGCCGGCGGTCGTGGTGCCGTGGCCCGTGAGGTCCTTGGTGTAGCTGTGGATGACGTAGTCCGGGCGCTCGGCGGGGTTTTGCTGTTGCAGCGGGCGGACGAGGAAGGGTGTGCCGACGGTGGAGTCGCAGATGACGGTGAGGCCGGCGGCGTGCGCGGCGGCACAGATGCCGGGGACGTCGAGGAAGACGCCGTGCGGATTGCACGGACTCTCGAGGTAAACGTAGATGCGGCGGCCGGCCTTGAGGCGGTCGGCGTATTGCTTTTTCACGCCGGCGAGGGCCTTGGTGAAGTCGCCCGCGGTGAAGCCGTCGAAGAACACCACGCCGACGTCGAGGTTGGAGCGCTTGCCGAACCAGTCGTGCAGCAGCTGGTAGGCGCCGCCGTAGATGTTGCGCGAGGAGAGGACGATGTCCTGGTAGCCGACGAGGTGGGAGAGCGCGGCGTCGATCGCGCCCATGCCGGAGTTGAAATTCCAGGCCATGTATTCGCCCGCCATCGGGCCGGCCTCGATGTCCACGATGTGGTTCGCGAGCGAGATGGAGGTCGGGTTCATCAGGCGCGAGTAGATCTCGTGCAGGAACTCGCGGCCCTGGAAGGCGTCGTCGATCCACTCGGAGCAGGCGTAGAGGTAGGTCGCGGTGCGGGTGATGACGGGCGTGGCCGAGAAGATCGCCGTGACGTTGTCGAAGGTCGGGTAGGGGCCCTTCGCCAGCATCGTCGCGTTCGAGTAGCGGAGCGACTGGTGGGTCTTGCGCGACGGGTTCTGCAAGGTGTCGAGCAGCTTCGCCAACTGGAACGAGAGGAATTTCTTGGCGTTGAAGAGGGCGAGGCGGTCCTCGCGGGGCAGGCGGCCGAGCTCGCGCGTGGTCGCCTCCCACAAGTCCATGACGTCGCCGTGCGCGCCGTAGAGCTTCTCGGCGAGGGCCAGGAGCGGTTTGCCGGCTTCCGACTTCGGATCGATGTGGAAATGCTCGAGCTGTTCGACCGCCAGTTCGTGGAGCGTGGTGGCCTGGGTGGTCTTGCGGCGCGGGGAGAGCAGGCGGGCCGGCGGGGCCTCAGGCTTGGAGGCTTTCTTGATCGGGGTCTTTTGCATGAGGCAAAACTGCCGTGTCATAAACGCGGTTGCAAGCAGGGGCTGGTCGCCGTCAGCTCATTCATCCATTTGGATTTGATGATGCATCCCAACCTCGATCAGGCCCGGCGGTTGCTCTGCCGGCTGCAGGATGCGATCCGCGATTCCGTGCGGGCGGCGCAAAGCCGTGGTGCCCGGCGGATGACCCGGGTCGCGGCGGTCACCACGGCCGACACGATCTACGGCATCGACAAGGTCAGCGAGCATGCGGTGCTGGCGTGGTTCGCAAAAAACTGGCCGGAGCGCTGGCCGGTTGAGTTGGTAATGGAAGGCTTGGAGCAGGAGACGGCCTTTCCGCGCGGCACGCCCGTGGAGAAGACGATTTTCAAGTGCATCCTCGACCCGATCGACGGCACGCGCGGCCTGATGTATGACAAGCGCTCGGCCTGGAGCCTGGCGGCGCTGGCACCCCAGCGCGGGACGAAGACCCACCTTGGCGACATCGTTGTCGCGGCGATGACGGAGTTGCCCACGAGCAAGGGCGGTTTCGCGGACCAGCTCAGCGTGGTCCGGGGCCGGGGCGTGCGCGCCGAGCGCCTTGATTTGCGCACCGGGCGGCGGACGAAGTTCGCGCCGCGCCCATCACGTGCGACAGACCTGGCGCATGGGTTCGCCTCGTTCGCGAAGTTCTTCCCGCCCGGCAAGGTGTGGCTGGCGGAGCGCGAGGCGAGGCTCTGGCGCGCGTTGGGCAACAGCCCGCACATCTTCGACGATCAGTATCTCAGCACCGGTGGCCAGCTCTACGAACTCGCGCTGGGCCATGACCGGTTCATCGCGGACTTGCGACCGCTGGCGTTCGCGAAGCTCGGTCTCGGTGCGGCGCTGGCCTGCCACCCCTACGACATTTGCACGGCACTCATCGCGCAGGAACTTGGCTGCATCGTCACCGCGCCGGATGGCAAGCCGCTGCGTGTGCCGCTCGACACGACGTCACCGGTCGCGTGGGTGGGCTACGCCAACAAAGCCTTGGCACGGAAGATCGGCCCGACGTTGCGACGGTTGCTGTAGGGGCGCAGTCTTGCTGCGCCCAGGGTGGATGGCATCTTGGCCGAGGGCCGTCTCCGCCCGCCCGTCACCAACGGGTCATCACTTGGATTGCTCGATGACGGTGGCCTTGCCGTCCTTGAAGGAGACGCGGATGCGCTCCTCCTTTTCCTGGGCGTAGGTGTCGGCGTAAACCGGGCGGTAGTAGAAGCGGTAGGCCTTGATGTAGGGATCGTAGTAAACACTGCGATGATAGCCGGCGAAACGGGTGCCGTCGTAGCGCTCGTAATAGGTGTTGTAGATCCAGGTCGTGGCCTTGCCCTCGGCGCTGACGGACTCGCGCATCTGGTCGGGCTTGCCGAGGGCGAGGTAAACCATGTCCTCGGTGTAGCCGAGCTCAATGATGCCCTGCTTGATCTTGTCCTGGGTGACAGCGTCGAGCTTGGCGAAGACCTCGGGCTTTTCCTTGATGCGGTCGTCAACGGTCTGGCAGCCGGCAAGGAAACCGAGGGAGGCGGCGAGCAGAAAGGTGCGGGCGAGGCGATGTTTCATGGTAAATGTGGGACCGCAGCACTCTAGCCGGGGTTCCGGAAAAAGCCAGCAGCCGATGCGAACAGGGCGGGCCATGAGCAAAGCCTTGCGCTGGGTCAGGCCGGGCGTAGGTTTCCCGACGCAACGGGCTTGCCTCGTCGAAGCTCTCCTGAGCGAAGGCGGGTCATTCTCTCCCGAGAACCCACCCATCACCGAGAACCAATAATCTAAACATCCATTTCGCGTAGCTTCGGCTGCTGTCCTTCTCAAAACCTAGGAAATTTTGGAGATCAAGAGACGGCGCTCGACGCACGACCCCGACTGGGGGCGTGCCGAAAGCGCTCTCTTGTGGGCCCTCCTAGGTGCCTGAGAAGGGGCGTGAGTAGACACGTCCCTTTCGCGTTTTTAGCGCAGGCACCTCGGAACCCACCCAGAGAGCAAAGCCATCCCGGCCCGCCTGTGTTCTGCTTCCGCGGAACCCCGGCGCGGCAGACAGAGGGCTGAACATCGCGCGACTGTTCATGCCCCGTGGCTTTACACCCTGATTTTCCGGCGTCGCCATACGCGCCGCTCGTTCCCGCTCAACGTTGGTTTCCCGCCGCCGAAGAGCTTCGCGGCACGGCCTACGAAAAACTCCTGCCTCCGCTCGTCGCGAAGGTGCGCGAGGAGGTTCACGCGTGGCGGGGTCACGGCTATCCCGGCGCGTCTGCCACTTCGCTCGCGTTGCTCCGCCACTGGTTCGAAACCGACCACCTGATCGAAAATGCCGACCACACGCTTTCTCCCTTCCGCTACTACTTCGCCCAGCGCGAAGCCGTCGAGACCGTCGTCTGGCTTCACGAAGTCCGCCGGGCTCGCGACAAATACGATCTGATTCGCTTCGACGCCTCCGGTGCGGTTTCCGGCGGCATGTTCGCCGAGGACTGGCCGCGCTACGTGCTCAAGCTCGCGACCGGTGCTGGCAAGACCAAGGTCCTCTCGCTCCTCATCGCGTGGAGCTTCTTCCACCGTCTTTACGAGTCCGATTCCACGCTCGCGCGAAACTTCCTCGTCATCGCGCCCAACATTATCGTCCTCGACCGCTTCCGCGCCGACTTCGACGGGCTCCGCATCTTCTTCAACGATCCCGTCCTCCCACCCAACGGCCACGAGGGCCGCAACTGGCGCGACGATTTCCAGCTCACGCTCCACCTCCAGGACGATGTCCGCCTCGTCCGCGAGACCGGCAATCTCTTTCTTACCAACATCCATCGCGTCTTCCTTGGTGAGGTCCGCGACCCTTCGTTGGAGGATGATGACCTGCGTGATTACTTCCTGGCCGACGCTTTTGGCCAGAAGCCCGCCGGCAAAACCACCGACAGCAAGACCGACCTCGGCGTGATTGTTCGCGAGATCGAGGAACTCGCCGTCTTCAACGACGAGGCCCACCATATCCACGATCCTCGCATGGCGTGGTTCAAATCCATCGAGGACATCCACCACAAGATGCTCCAGAAGGATCGCCGCCTCGCGCTCCAGATCGACGTCACCGCCACGCCGCGCCACGACAACGGCGCCATCTTCGTCCAGACCGTCTCCGACTACCCGCTGGTCGAGGCGATCCACCAGAACGTCGTCAAGCATCCCGTCCTCCCCGATGCCGCCAGCCGGGCGAAGCTCGCCGATCGCAAGAGCTCCATTTTCACCGAAAAATACGACGACTATCTCCGTCTCGGCGTCGAGGAGTGGCGCAAGAGCCAGGCCGAGCACCACGCCCTTGGCAAAAAAGCCGTGCTCTTCGTCATGGTGGACGACACGCGCAACTGCGACGAGGTCGGCGAATACCTCCAGAAAATCTGCCCCGAGTTGCACGGCGGTGTGCTCGTCATTCACACGAAAAACAACGGCGAGATTTCCGAGGCCGCCACCGGCAAGAACAAGGAGGAGCTCGAAAAGCTCCGCAAGGAGGCCAACTCGATCGACACCCTCAAGTCGCCTTACAAGGCCATCGTCTCCGTCCTCATGCTCAAGGAGGGCTGGGATGTCCGCAACGTCACCGTCATCTGCGGCCTCCGGGCCTACGCTTCGAAGAGCGACATTCTCCCTGAGCAGACGCTCGGCCGCGGCCTGCGCCGGATGTATTTCGGCAACGACACCGTCCGCGAGACGGTGTCCGTCATGGGCACGCCTGCGTTTATGGACTTCGTGGAGTCCATCCAGAGTGAAGGTGTCAGCTTCGAGCGCGTGCCGATGGGTCCGGGTGCCGAACGCCACGAATCGCTCATCGTGGAGGTGGACGCCGAGGACGAATCGAAGGATGTCGATGCGCTCGACATCCCCCTGCCGCGCCTCACGCGCCGCTACCAGCGCGAGTTCAAGAACCTCGCCGCGCTCGATCCTGCGACGTTTGGCAACGCCACGCTCCCGCTGAAGCCGTTCACGCCGGAGGAGACACGCGAGATTGTCTTCAAGACGATGCTCGATGCCGAGGTGCATCACACCATCACCCTCGATGGCACCGGCGTGGCCGACTACCGCTCTGTGGTCGCGTTCTTCGCACGGCAGTTGCTGAAAGACCTCCGCCTCGTCGGCGGCTACGAGGTGCTCTACCCGAAGGTCCGCGACTTCATGCGCGACCGGCTCTTCACCCCCGCGCCCGTGGATCTGGAGGACCCGGTTGTGCTGCGCAATCTCTCCGAGCCCGACGCCGGCAAGATTCTCTACGACGCGTTCAAGGTCGCCATCAACGCCCTCACCATCGAGGAGACTGGCGCCACGCGCATCGAGGATCGCATCCGCCTGAAGGACACCCGGCCCTTCCGCACCGACTACCGCCAGCACGTCGTGCCGAAGAAGAGCCTCTTCAACAAGATCGTCGGCGAGCCGCGCGCGGACAATTTCGAGCTGCGATTCGCCTACTTCCTCGAAGCCGCGCCCGACGTGTCGGCCTTCGCCAAGAACTACCTGGCCGTCGGCTTCAAGCTCGACTACGTGCGCGCCAACGGCGACCTCGCCAACTACCACCCCGATTTCATCGTGCGCACCGCCGACGGCACCGTCTGGCTCGTCGAGACCAAGGGCCGCGAGGAGCTCGACCTCCCGCAGAAAATGGCGCGCCTGAAACAATGGTGCGCGGACGCCACCGCCGCCGAGTCGGCCGAAGGCGGCGCACCCGGCCGGCGCTACGCCTTCGTCTACGTGGACCAAGCCGGCTTCGAGGAGCACCGGCCCACGACCTTCGCGGCCCTCGCCGCCAGCTTCACCGTCTACCAATCCTGACCATGCCCCGACCGACCGACACCGACCGCTACGAACTCTCCGACGCGGAGAAACGCGACCTCATCAAGCTCATCGAGCAGGGCAGGTCGCTCCCGGAGAAATACCGCTTCCTGCTCTTCGCCGACAAACGTGAGGTCGAACTCGTCTGGAACGGCAAGTCCCGCGAAGTCTGCACCGCCATCCTCCCGTTCCAGACGCTCGAACATATCGACGAGCCGCGGAAGGAGAAGTCCGCCGACGAGGAACTCAGCCTCGACACCGGTGGCCGGCAGGTGAAGGGCTGGACCAACAAGCTCATCTGGGGCGACAACAAGCTCATCCTCGCCTCCCTCAAGAGCGGCGCGCTCCGCCGCCAGATCGAGGACGCCGGCGGCCTCAGGCTGATCTACATCGATCCACCGTTCGATGTCGGCGCCGATTTCTCGATGGATATCGAGATCGGCGGCGAGACCTTCCACAAGGAGCCGAACCTTCTCGAACAAATCGCCTACCGTGACACTTGGGGACGCGGGGCAGATTCGTTTATCAGCATGATCTACGAGCGCCTCATCCTCATGCGCGATTTGATGCACAGCGATGGCAGCATCTACGTGCATTGCGATTGGCGGATGAATAGTTACCTCCGCGTGGCGATGGTCGAAGTATTTGGCGCAAATAATTTCCTCTCAGAAATTGCTTGGTGTTACCAAGACATTGGCAGTCGTGCGACCGATTACTTTAAGCGAAAACACGACAGCATCCTGTTTTTCTCTAAATCCGATAGACGCACCTTCAACGTTTTGAGGGGCGAACTTTCCAAGAGCACGCTCGAGCGTTACTCGCCCTATTTCGACAAGAAAGGCCAGATAAGCTATCGGCGGCTGCGGGATACGAATCCAGGCGTTTTCTTAAAACTAAAAGGCATTCCAGAGGACCTCGATGAAATCTGGATGGATGTAAATGCTGGCGCTCAGATCCCAGATTGGTGGATAGACATCTCTCCTTTGAAGAAGGGGTTTGAGGAGTATCTGGATTATCCAACGCAGAAACCGGAGGCATTGCCGCGCCGAATTATTGAGTCTTCGACAAACGAAGGCGATTTGGTGGCGGATTTTTTCTGCGGTAGCGGCACGACTGCTGCCGTGGCCGAGAAGCTCGGTCGCAAATGGATCGCCACCGACCTCGGCAAGTTCGGCATCCACACCACGCGCAAGCGGCTCATTCAGGTGCAGCGCGAATTGAAGGCCGCGGGCAAACCGTTTCGCGCTTTCGAGGTGCTCAACCTCGGCCGCTACGAGCGTCAGGCCTACCTCAACGTTACCGCCAATCTCTCCGCGAAGAAGAAGGCCGACGCGCTCGCCCGGAAGGAACGCGAGTTCCGCGACTTGATCCTAAAAGCCTACCGCGCCGAGCCGTTGCCCGACGCCGGTTTTTTCCACGGCAAGAACGGCGGCCGGCTCGTGGTTGTCGGCCCGATTAATCTGCCCGTGGGCCGGCTCTTCGTGGAGGAAGTCATCACCGAGTGCCGCAAGCGCGGCGCCTCGCGCGCGGACGTGCTGGCGTTCGAGTTCGAGATGGGCCTGTTTCCCGCCGTGCTCGACGAGGCGAAGCACAAGGGCATCGACCTCGCGCCGAAAACCATCCCGCCGGAAGTCTTCGACAAGCGCGCCGTCGAGAAAGGCCAGGTGCGCTTCCACGACGTCGCCTACATCGAGGTCACGCCGCGCTTCGACAAAAAGAACCAGCTCGCGCTCGTCGTGGAGCTGTCGGACTTCTCGGTCTATTACTCGCAAGGCATCGCCGAGGCCATCGCCGCCGAGTTGAAGGAGGGAAAGAGCGAGGTCGTCTGCGAGCAGGGCAAGCTCATCAAAATCAGCAAGGACAAGCACGGCATCGTCTCCCGCGACGTGCTCACGAAGAAATGGACCGACTGGGTCGATTACTGGGCCGTCGATTTCGACTACGAGAGCCGCAAGGAAATCATCAAACAGGCGAAGGGCTTTGGCGTGGAGGGGGAGTTGCCCGGCGTCGTGAAAGATGAGGGAGAGTTCATCGATTTCGAGGAGCGTTGGACCGGCGCCTACATCTTCGAGAACCAGTGGCAGAGCTTCCGCACCCGGCAGGACCGCGACCTCGAGCTCACGACCGCCAGCCACGTCTATGCCCAACCCGGCCGCTACACCATTGCCGTGAAAGTCATCGATATCTTCGGCAACGACACGATGACGCTGGTGCCGGTGACCGTCGGCTGACCGCCAAACCGGGGCTTGCGGAGGGGCGCGCTTCTGGGTAAGGTCCGGGCATGACCCGCCAGGTGACAGTCGAGCTGCCCGAGGAGGCCACCCGCGCCATCAAGGTGGCACCGGAGGATCTCCCGCGTGAATTGCGCGAGGCGGCTGTGCTGCGCTGGTTTGAGGAGGGCCGCCTTTCCCAGGGCCAGGCGGCCGCCGTCCTCGGACTGACGCGCGGCGCTTTTTTCGACCGGCTGGCGGCGCACCGGGTCTCCCCGGTGCAGATGAGCGCCGAGGAACTGGACAATGACTTCCGGCGCGGCTGACCGCTGGGTGGTCAACGCCTCGCCCGTCATCCTGCTGGGTAAAGCGGGGGTGCTCCACCTGTTGCCTGCTCTATGCGCGGAGCTGGTCGTCCCGGAAGGCGTGGTCGCCGAGGTTGCCGACGGCGCGGCGGCGGATAGAGGCCGCTGCTGGCTGAAGGGCGAGGGCCGTCCGTATCTTCGGCGGGTGCCGTCGCTGCATCCGGCGTTGGCTGAGTGGGGTGGAGGCGCGGGTGAGGCGGAGGTGATTACCTGGGCACTGCATCATCCCGGATTCACCGCAATCCTGGACGACCGGGCGGCGCGCAATCTGGCTATCGGGCTGGGCGTGCCGGTCATCGGTTCGTTGCGCGTCATCGTGCTCGCCAAGGAGAGGGGCCTGATTGCGCGGGCACGACCGGTGTTCGAATGCTTGCGCGGCAGCGGTGGCTACGTCAGCGACGAGCTTATCGCCAGGGCGATCCAACTGGCGGGCGAGTCTTGATGGCTCAGGGCCGCTCGCGGGCGGGGGCCGCGGCGGCGGCGGCCACGGCCTGGCGCGGGAGGATGGCGAGCGACTTCCTGTTCTTCGTGACGGTGATGATGGCCACGCCGGCGATGATGATGCCGGCGGCGAGGAAGATGCGGGGCGAGACGGGTTCGTGCAGCACGAGCCAGCCGAGGAAGACGGCGACCACGGGGTTCACGTAGGCGTAGGTGGAGACCTTGGCGGGGGTGCTGTGCTTCATCAGCCAGGTGAAGGTGCTGAAGCCGATGAGGGAGCCGAAGACCACCAGGTAGCTCCACGCCATGACGGAGCGCGCGGTGACGGCGGCGGGGTCGAAGCGGGAGAGTTCGCCCGTGAGGGCCGCCGTGAGCAGGAGCCAGCCGCTGCCGGTGAGCATTTGGATGCCGGAGGCGGTGAAGGGTTCGGCCGGCTCCGTGGCATAGCGCATGTAGAGCATGCCGACGCCCCAGAGCAGGGTCGCGGCGAGCAGGCCGAGCACGCGCCATGGGTCGAGGCCACCGGCACCGGTCGTGAACACGTCGGGGCCGACGAGGATGGCGAGGCCGGCCACACCCAGGGCAAGGCCGACGAAGGTGAGCGCACCGGGCCGCGTGCCTCGTTTGCCGTCCTGGAAGAAGGCGTGGACGGCCCAGTCCATGAGCACGATGAACACCGGGCCGGCGGAGATGATGAGCGTGGCGATGCCGGAAGGCACCTTCTCCTCGGCCCACGAGACGAGGCCGTTGCCGCCGAGGCAGAGGAAGCCGCCCACTATGGCGTTGTCGCGCCACTGCTTGCGGGTGGCGCGGAAACCGCGGGTGAGGGCGATGAACGCGATGACGATGCTGGCGGCGACGAGGAAGCGGACGCCCGCCATCAGGAACGGCGGCATCGTCTCCACGGCGATGCGGATGCCGAGGTAGGTGGAGCCCCAGATGAGGTAGATGGCGGCGAAGCCGGCGATGAGGGCGGAACGGGAGGGAGGAGGGGAGGAGGTCAAAGGGAGAAGGCGAGTGGAGAGTGAAAGTGGGAGTGGAGAGTGAAAGGACCGGGAGAGGGAGCGGGAAGGATGGGAGTTGGGTCTCGGGTCGGAGTCTTTCTCGTTCTCTTCCTCTTTCTCTTTATCCCGGGTCGGCGGGGTTGGGGTGAAAGGCTGCGGAGGCGCGGGCTGGACTGATTGGAGAGAGAAAGAGAACGATTAAGAGAAAGATTATCGGCGGAGAGGAGGTCGGAAAACGGGCGAGGGATTCTGTAGCGGCGCTCTGTGAGCGCCGTCCGGCGGTCACAGACCGCCGCTACAGCTGTTTCTTGATCAGGTCGCCGAGGGTCTTGAGCGCGGCTTCGATTTCGTCGGACCACGGCAGGCCGCAGCTCATGCGGAGGCAGTTGTGG
Organism: Opitutaceae bacterium; assembly: GCA_016795565.1. Lineage (GTDB taxonomy): Bacteria > Verrucomicrobiota > Verrucomicrobiia > Opitutales > Opitutaceae > Lacunisphaera. Next base: position 142,865 of record JAEUGW010000032.1, read on the forward strand.
TAGCGGTTCTTCACCGAGAACAGCGCGCCGGGCGCGGTGTTGATGCGGTGCTTGAGCGCCTCGTGGTGGAGCTTGAGCGTGTCCACCTTGGCCGGGAATTCGACCCAGATGACGTTGCCGCCCTGCGGCCGGCTGTAGCGCGTGCCTTCGGGGAAATAGCGCTGCATGGCCTGCGCGAACTGGTGCAGCTGCTGGTGGTAGGCGCGGCGGAGCGTGCGCAGGTGGTGGTCGTAGCCGCCGTCGCGCAGAAACTCGGCGATGGTTTTCTGCAGCACGATCGGCGTGCCCATGGTGTTGGTGAACTTGAGCCGGCGGACGCGCTCGAGATAGCGGCCGGGGGCGGTCCAGCCGATGCGGAGGCTCGGCGCGAGCGTCTTGCCGAACGACGAGCACAGCATGACGCGGCCGTCCTTGTCCCAGGCCTTGAGCGGCTTCGGGCGGAAGTCGCCGCAGTGGGTGTCGGCATAGACGTCGTCCTCGATGGCGGGCAGGTCGTATTCGCAGAGCAGGTCGTAGAGGCGCTGCTTCTTCTCGTCCGGCATGAGGCTGCCGAGCGGGTTGTGGAAATTGGGCATGACGAGCACGACCTTGACGTCGTTTTGCTCGATGGCGTCGCGCAGCTCGTCGAGGCAGATGCCTTCGCGGGAGGAGGTCGGGATCTCGAGGGCGCGGAGGTTGAGGCTCTCGATCATCTCGAGGAAGCCGAAGTAGGCGGGCGTCTCGATCGCGACCGTGTCACCCGGCTTGGTGACGGCGCGCAGGCAGAGATTGAGCGCCTCGGAGCAGCCGATGGTGACGACCAGTCCGTCGTGCGCGAGCGGCACGCCGCCCTGGAGGTAGCGGCGGGAAATCTCTCGCGTGAGCGGTTCGTAGCCCCAGTTCATGCCCTCGCGACTGAGGAGCGTGGGGTCGCGGCGGGCGACCGAGCCGAGCAGGCGCGCGAGCTTCTTGTTCGGAAACAGGCTGTGGTGCGGGCAGGCGGCGCCGAAGGGGATGAAGTCGTGGTTGACCGACCGCTCCATGATGGCGGTGGTGAGGTCCTTCACACCCACGTAGGCGGGCTTGGCCATGGGCTTGGCCATGCGCGGTTCGGGGCTGAGAAAGGCCGGCCGGGGGCGGACGTAGTAGCCCGACTGCGGGCGCGCCTCGAGGTAGCCGCGGTTTTCCAGCACCGTGTAGGCTTGGAGCACGGTGGCGATGCTCACGCCGCGCTGCCGGGACATCATGCGGACGGACGGCACGCGATGGCCGGGCCGCAACGTGCCCTGCTCGATGAGGGACTGGAGCGAGGCGGCCAGCTCGGCGTAGAGCGGCTGCGCCAGCGGCGTGACAGCCGGCGGCGCGGAGGGCGGGGTGAGGGTCTGGATCATGGCGGGGCGGGGGAAGGCGCGGCGGAAGATAAGGGAAACGGCGGGGGCGGAGCAGCAGCAGCGGGTCGCAATTGAACCCGGCACAGTTGCCGGAAAACGGCGCTGTGACCATGACAATTGTAACGGTCGGCGGCCGCGACCAACGGCCCGCCAGAGACGGCCAAACGGGCCGAATTAAAGCAGTTCAAATTGAAGTATAGCCGGAACGGATTCGGGTGGGCGCCGGTTTCCACACCGGCGCCTGGGAGCGCAACCTGTCGCCGATATGGAAATCGGCGACCACCTGTGGCTACATCCTCATTTGAACTGCTCTAGCCGGAAGCTATGCTGTGGGACTCCGTCAGCCACAGATAACCATTTGTCTGAAAAGAGGAGCCCTCCTGCGTTGCAATCGCGCTTCCGTTCACTTTTCAGGACCTGACTGTGGGAGCGAGCTTGCTCGCGACCTCGCCCAACAAAGTCGCGAGCAAGCTCGCTCCCACATTTCCCGACTGCATCGTTCCGGGTCAGCGATATTGGGCCAGTGCGGAGCCTGTCAGGCGCATGATGCGCCAGTCTTCGAGCGGCATGGCGCCGAGCTTGCGATAGAAGCCCTTGGCGGGCTCGTTCCAGTCGAGGACGGACCACTCCATGCGGCCGCAGCCGCGCTCATGGGCGATTTTGGCGAGGTGCAGGAGCAGGGCCTTGCCCGTGCCGCGGCCGCGGAATTCAGGTTTCACGAACAGGTCCTCGAGGTAGAGCCCGGGCTGGGCGAGGAAGGTGGAGTAGTTGAAGAAATACAGCGCGAAGCCGGCGGGCTGGCCGTTCACCTCGGCGATCACGACGTGGGCGGCCGGCGGCGACCCGAACAGGGTGGCACGCAGCGAGTCCGCGGTGGCGACGACTTCGTGCGCCAGTTTCTCGTAGTCCGCGAGCCCGCGGATCAAATCCAGGATGAGCGGCACGTCGGCCACGGTGGCGGGGCGGAGGGAGCAGGACATGATGGGAGACAATGCGTCCGCCGGGCGTGAAGGCGAGTCCGGGTGCGCGTGCCGCGAGTCGCAAACAGCCTGTGCCGCTTGATCGACGCAGCGCGGCAACCGCCGGGGGTTTGCGGCTCGACAGCGAGGGACGGGTCGGGCTTAGAGTCGCGCCATCAGGTCGATGTCTCTCCGAGTGCGTCAATGTCCAGGTTGGTTGTGGGCGGTCGCCTTGCCGGTTTTCCTGTTGGCCCATGAGGCTGGCGCGGCGGAGCGGGTGGTGGTGCAGCTTTCCTACCTGCACCAATTCCAGTTCGCGGGGATCTACGCGGCCGAGGCGAAGGGCTATTTCCGCGAGGCGGGGCTGGACGTGGAGGTGCGGACGGCCGCCGGCGAGCGGCGGTCGGTCGTGCGCGAGGTGCAGGAGGGCCGGGCGGACTACGGCATCGCGCAGAGCCACCAATTGGTCTCCAACCGGATCGACGGGGGCGACAGCGTGGTGCTCGCGGCCATTATGCAGCATTCGCCGCTGGTGCTGGTGACCCGCGCGGAGGCCAATCTGAACACCCCGCACGACCTGGTGGGCCGGCGGGTCGCGCTGGACAACACGGCGATGGCTTCCGAGATCCGCGCCATGCTGGAGCGCGAGGGCGTCGGCTACGACCGCATCAAGGTGGTGCCGAATCTCTGGCAGACCAACGAGCTGGACGCGGGCACGGCCGACGCGATGAGCGCCTTCATCCTGGACACCCCCTTCCTGATGCAACGCCAAGGGCAGCCGGTGCACATCATGCGGCCGCTTGACTACGGGGTGGATTTCTACGGGGACTGCCTTTTCACCACCCAGCGCAAGCTCGCGGCCGCGCCGGAGCAGGTGGCCCGGCTGCGGGCGGCCGTGCTGCGCGGGTGGCAATACGCGCTCCAGCATCCGGAGGAGATGATAGAGCTGATCCTGACCCGCTATCCGTCGGATGGGCCCCAGCCGCAGCGCCGGGCGGGGCTGGACCGGGAGATGCTGCGCAACGAGGCGACCCAGATGGCCGTGCTGATGCACGTTGACCTGGTCGAGCTCGGCCGGATCAACGAGGGACGCTGGCTGCGCATGGCGGAGATCGTGCGACGCTACGGGAACGCGCCGGCCTCCATCAGGCTGGACAACATGCTCTACCATCCTCCGGCCACGTGGACGGAGCGCCTGCGCGATGCGGGCCCCTGGCTGCTGTGGAGCGGGCTGGGGGCGATGGTGGCGGCCTTGCTTGCCGGCCTGACGGTGCGCCGCCTGCGGCGGGTGGTCGAGCGCCGCACGCGGGAGCTGCGGGAGACGCAGCGCCGGCAGCGCGATCTCTTCGAGCAATCCCCCGCGCCCATCGTGCAGAACGACTACAGCGCCGTCGTCGCCGAGTTGGCGCAGTTGCGAGCCAGAGGAGTCGGCGATCTGGACGCCGAGCTGACCAAGGACGCCGCGCTGCTGCCGCGGCTTTGCGCCTTGGTGCGCGTCACCGATGCCAACCAACTCGCCCTCCGGGTGAGCGGGACCGGCAGCGTGGCGGAGCTCAGCCGGCGGCGGATGGAGATGATCGCGCCGAAATCCCTGCCGGGCTTCCGCGAGGATCTGGGAGCTCTCTGGACCGGCCGCCGGATCCTCCGCCTGGAGCGGACCTATGTGATGCCGGATGGCCGGCAGCGCAGCATGCTGATCAACTGGTCGGCCCCGGCCTGCGGGGACCAGCCGGACTATTCGCGGGTGCAGCTGGTTTACACCGACGTGACGGAGGTGCGGGCGGCGCTCGAGGCCCTGCGACAAAGCGAAGCCCGGTATCGCGAGCTCTTCGAACACGCCGTCAACGGCCTCTATCGCACCACGCCGACGGGCCGGATACTCGTCGTCAATCCCGCCTTCGCGACCCTGCTGGGCTTTCCCTCGGCGGCGGAGATGGCTGCGTGGTTCGAGCAGCAGCCGCTCGCCACCATTTATGTGGAGGCCGGGAGGCGGGAGGAGTTCATGCGCCGGGCCCAGCGGCAGGATCGGGTCGTGGATTTCGAGTCGGAAGTGCGACGCCGGGACGGGAGCGTGATCTGGGTGTCCGAGAATGTGCGGGTGGTGCGGGCGGCCGACGGGTCGGTCGAGTCCTACGAGGGGGTGGTCGCCGACATCACGGCCCGGCGCCGGCTGGAGGCGGAGATGACGCGCGCCTCCAAGCTGGAGGCGGTGGGCATCCTGGCCGGCGGCATCGCCCATGACTTCAACAACATCCTGACGGTGGTTCTCGGCAACATCACCCTGGCCGAGTCGGAAACCGCGTCGGCCACCGCCCGGCCCCGCCTGTTGCACGAAGCCCACCAAGCCACGCTCCGGGCCCGCGACCTGACGCAGCAGCTGCTGACCTTTGCCAAGGGCGGTGATCCGGTGCGCGCCGCCGTCGAGTTGCCCGAACTGCTGCGGGAATCCGTCGGTTTCGCGCTGCATGGCTCGAACATCCGCGCGAAGTTCGAGCTGCCGGGCGGCCTGCGGCGGGTCAACGCCGACAAAGGGCAGCTCGGGCAGGTGATTCACAATCTCGCGATCAACGCGGTGCAGGCCATGCCGCAGGGTGGCATCGTGCGTTTGCGCGCGGCCAACGAACGCCTGGCCGCCGGGGCCCGGGGCGGCCTGCCGGCCGGGGAATATGTCTGCATCAGCGTGGCCGACACCGGCGCGGGCATCCCCGCCGAGCACCTGGCCAAGATTTTTGATCCGTATTTCACCACCAAGGCGCAGGGCAGCGGCCTCGGCCTGGCCACGGTGTATGCGGTGATCCACAAGCATCAGGGACACATCGAGGTGGAGTCCCGGCCCGGGGCCGGGGCGACCTTCCGGTTCTGGCTCCCGGTGGCATCAGCGGGCCCGGCCGTGACACCTGAGGAGACCCCACCGGCACCCGCGCCGGCGGGACGGGTGCTGTTCATGGACGATGAGGCCTCGATCCTGGAGCTGGCCCGCCATTTCCTGTCCCGCCTGGGACTGGCGGGCGAGTTCGTGGCCGATGGGCGCGCGGCCATCGAGAAATACCGCGAGGCCCGGGCCGCCGGGGTGCCGTTTGACGTGGTGGTCATGGATCTCACCGTGCCCGGGGGCATGGGCGGGCGTGAGGCGCTGGAGCATCTCCGGAGTATCGATCCACAGGTGCAGGCGATTGTCTCGAGCGGTTACTCGCGCGACCCCGTGCTGGCCAATTACCGCGCGCACGGTTTCGTGGGCATCCTGCCCAAGCCTTATGGTCTGGCCCAGGTGCAGCAGGTCCTGGTTCAGGTGCTCAATGGCGAAACAAAGAACCTGTCCTCGGCATCTCTTGGCGGCCCGCCGAAAGTGCGGTCGGAGTGAAGGCCCGCACGCCGACCAACAGCGCGGGTGGGTTTTGCTGCTTCCGGCCCAACGAGTTAAGATGCAGGGTTGCAATGCTCGCAGCGGGGCCTGATACCAAGGCCCCACTATTCCATGCTGCGTAAGTTAATATCCAAGATCCGGCAGACTTTCAAAGCGGACGCCAAGCGCCCCGAGACCAAACCGGCCCACAAATCCGCCCGACCCGCCGCCAAGAGCGGCCACCCCCGGCACGAAAAACGGGGCGGCCATGCCCCCCGGCAGACCGCGCCGCGTTCGACCGCCGCGTCAGTCAAGCCCGCGGTCGCCACTCCGCGTGCCGCTCCGGCGTCCAAGCCGCTGCCGGAGGTGCCGAAGATGGACACGCCCTTCACGGCACTTGGTCTCGGCGATCGCATCGCCTATGCGGTCCAGGAAAAAGGCTACGAGAACCCGACACCCATCCAGGCGCAGGCCATCCCGGTGGTCCTCTCCGGCAAAGACGTCATCGGCTCGGCCCAGACCGGCACGGGCAAGACCGCGGCCTTTTCGCTGCCGATCCTCCAGCGGCTCGGCGCCCACGGCAAGATCCGCTGCCTCGTGCTCGAGCCCACCCGCGAACTCGCGCTGCAAGTCGAGGAGTCGTTCAAGGTCTATTCCAAATTCACCGATCTGCGCACGACCGTCATCTATGGCGGCGTCGGCTACGGCAAGCAGCGCGACGACCTCGCGCGCGGCATGGACATCCTCGTCGCCACGCCCGGCCGCCTGCTCGACTTCATGGAGCAGGGGGAGATCCGCCTCGACCACATCGAGACGCTCGTGCTCGACGAGGTGGACCGCATGCTCGACATGGGCTTCCTGCCCGACGTGAAGCGCATCGTGGCCAAGGTGCCGAAGACGCGCCAGACGCTGTTCTTCACCGCCACGCTCCCGCCGGAGATCGAGCAGCTCGCCGCCTGGGCGCTGCGCGACCCGTTCAAGATTTCCGTCAGCCGCGAGCGCTCGACCGCCGAGACCATCTCCCATGCGTTCTATCCCGTGGTGCAGGGCCAGAAATTCGAGCTGCTCGCCCACCTGCTCGAGCAGACCCAATACCACAGCGTCATCATCTTCTCCCGCACCAAGAGCGGCGCCGACTATGTCGCCAACCGCCTGAAGCACGCCGGCCACACCTGCGCGGTCATGCACTCCGACCGCAGCCAGCAGGAGCGGGTGGATGCGCTCAAGGGCTTCAAGTCCGGCAAGCACGAGGTGCTGGTCGCCACCGATATCGCCGCGCGCGGGCTCGACATCGCCGACGTGTCGCACGTCATCAATTTCGACGTCCCGGAGAACCCCGAGGACTACGTCCACCGCATCGGCCGCACCGGCCGCGCGCAGAAGACCGGCGACGCCTTCACCCTGGTGACCGAGGAGACCTGGCGCGATGCGCGCAGCATCGAGCGCTTCATCGGCATGAACATCGAGTGGAAGAAGGTGGAAGGCTTCAACTACACCTATTCGGGCATCTTCGACGGCGGCGGCATGCCGCAGGCGGCGCCCGAAAAGCCGAAGAGCCGCCTCATGCGCGGCGGCCGGCGCTAAGCGCCTATCCGAATAACGGCTTGTCCTGTAGCGGCGGTCTATGACCGCCGAACGATCATCGCACCACGCTCGACGGCGGTCACAGACCGCCGCTACAGAAAACCAGGCTGCCGGGAATAGGTTGTTCGGATAGACGCTAAGCCCCTGAACCCGGCGACCTCCGCCGGGTTTTTCTTTGGGAGGAAAACTCCGCTTGAACTATATTCCTTTATGGGTATATAGAACCGACATGAAGCTCGTCCAAATCTACGCCTGCCTCTGCGACCCCACGCGGCTGCGCCTGCTGCACGTGCTAGCCCAGGGCCCGCTGTGCGTCTGCCACTTTCAGGAGACCCTCAATGAGCCACAGGTAAAAATTTCGAAGCACCTGGCCTACCTGCGCGAGCGGGGGCTGGTGGAGGTCGAACGCGCGGGCAACTGGATGGTCTATGCGCTGCCGGCCCGTCCGTCGCGCGAGCTGAAGGCCAACCTGGCCTGCCTGCAGGACTGCGCGCAGGAGGACCCGGTTTTCAAGCGCGACCTCTCACGCCTGAAGAAGCTGGCCCCGAAGTTTGCCGAGACCAGTCCGTGCGGCTGCAGCTGAATTTACCATGACCACCAAGACTCCCTACAAGGTTCTGATCCTTTGCACCGGCAACTCTGCGCGCAGCGTCCTTGGCGAATACCTGCTCCGCGAAAAGGGCCGGGGCCGCTTCGAGGTGCACAGCGCCGGCTCGCACCCGACCGGGCGCGTGAACCCGCTGGCCGTGCGCACGCTGCGCGAAAAATACGGCATCGACGCGAGTGGGGCCCGCTCCAAGTCGTGGAACGAGTTCAAGGCCGTGAAGTTCGACTTCGTCATCACCGTCTGTGACAACGCGAAGGAAGCCTGCCCGATCTGGCCGGGTGCACCCGTCATGGCGCACTGGGGTTCGCCCGATCCCGCCGGGGCCGAGGGCGGCGAGGAGGAGAAGTTCCGCGTCTTCGTGAACGTGGCCTCGCAGATCGCGCGGCGCGTGGACCTGTTCTGTGCCTTCTCCGACGACAAGCTCACGGCCCTCGCCGTGCGCGACATCGGCGAGCAATTCAAGCTCGAGGGCGAGGCTGGTATGAAGCGCTGAAACGCGTCGACTCGAAATATTTCAACCAAATCAACGATCATGAACATCCCCGAACTCAAGACGCGGCTCCGCGCCCATCCCGACCTCAACGTGAGCATCCTCCGGCCCGATGGCACCGCCATCCCCGCACATTACCATCTCACCGAGGTGGGCCATGTCGCGAAGAACTTTGTTGATTGCGGCGGCAAGTTTCGCGCCAGCGAGACCTGCGTGTTGCAGACCCATTTCGCTTCGCCGCGTGATGATGGCCACCGGCTGACCGCCGGCAAGTTTGCCAAGATCTTCGATCTGGCGAAGCCGATCCTGCCGACGGAAAACCTGCCGGTGGAGGTCGAATTCGAGGCGGGCGTCATCTCCCAGGCCCCGCTCGCGCACGTCAGCGTGGAAAACGGCGTGCTGCAACTGCAGCTCGGGTCGAAGCACACCGACTGCCTCGCCAAGGAGAAGTGCGGCATCGACGATAGTTGCGGTTGCGCGGGTGAACCCAGGCCGGTCGAGGCCGAGGCTTGCTGCACGGCTCCGGCGGCCGGACAGCGCTGCTGCTGAGCCTCAGCAGCCGTAGACGCCGCCGTTGATGTCGAGCGTGGCGCCGGTGATGAAGCCGTCGTATTCGCCCGCCAGGAAGACGGCGGCGCGCGCCACATCCTCGGCCGAGCCGCCGCGGCCGAGCGGAATGCCGGCGACCGTGGCATCGGCGGACTGTTTCGTCGTGTGCGTGTTGTGGAAGCTGGTGCCAAGGATCAGGCCGGGAGCGAGCGCATTGACGCGGATGCCCTGCGGGCCGAGTTCGCTCGCGAGCGCGCGCGTGAAGGTGAGGATGGCACCCTTGGCCGTCGAATAGATGAGCGAGCCGGCGTGGCCGCCCTTGCGGCCGGCGAGGGAGGACAGGTTGACAATGCTGGCGCCGCCGCCGGTCCTGGCCGCTGCGGCGAGGTGGGGCAGGGCGGCGCGGGTCACGCGGCGCATGCTGCCGACATTGAGGGACATCACCTCGGCCCAGAAGGCGTCGTCGGCCTCGGCGAAGCCCTTGCGCGCCACGAGCGAACCGGCGTTGTTGATGAGCACATCGAGCCCGCCGAGGAATTTCACGGCCTCGGCCACGAGCTGGTCGCCGCCCTCGGTTTTCGTCAGGTCGGCGCTGGCGTGGGCGTAGCGGCGGCCGAGCTGCTTCGCCTCGGGCTCGACCGCGCGGGCGGCGTCAGCGCTGCTGTGGTAGTGGACAAAAACATCGCACCCGGCGGCGAGCAGCTGGCGGGTGATGGCGAGGCCGATGCCCTGGGCACCGGCGGTGACAAGGGCGCGTTTGCCCTGGAGCTTCGACATGATGCGGGCATGTGACGCAAAAGGCCGCAGGGCGTCAACGTTTGGCGTTGCGCGGGGCGGGCCGGGCGCTTCGCTGGCCGAACAGATGAAACTCGACATCCCGGCAGGCGATTTCTCCGGCTACATCTTCGATCTCGACGGCACGCTGGTGGACACGATGCCGCTGCACTACCGCGCCTGGAACCGCGCAATGCAGCACGCCGGCCTGAAGGAGGAACTGAGCGAGGATTTGTTTTATTCGCTCGGCGGCGTGCCGACGCGCGGCGTGGCGAAGATTTTTGCCAAGCACTATGGCCTGCAAATCGACGTGGAGCGGGTGTTTCACCAGAAGGAGGCGCTGTTTCTCGAGCTGAAATCGGAAATGAAGCTGATCGAGGCGGTCGTGGCCTTCGCCCGGCAAGGCGCCGCGCGGGGCATCCCGGTCAGCGTGGCTTCCGGGGGGCCGCGCGACATCGTGCGGCACACGCTGGAGTTGATGCAGCTGCAGGCGCTTTTCCCGGTGGTGGTGACGCCCGAGGATGTGGCGCACGGCAAGCCGGCGCCCGACATGTTCCTGCTGGCGGCGAAGAAGATGGGTGTGGCGCCGGCAAAGTGCCTGGTGTTTGAGGACGCCGAGCCCGGTATCCAGGCCGCGACGGCGGCCGGCATGAAATGGGTGCGGGTGCCGAGCCGGGCCTGAGCTTGATTCGGCCGAACGGCGCAATCCACCGGGCGCCGGCGGATTTTGATTTGAGTCGAGGCCCGCCTCGCGGTGGGCTGGCCGCATGATTTTTGCCGAACTCGCCAACCCCGGGATCCTGTCCCAGCCGGTATATGAACCCGGCAAGCCGATCGACCAGGTGGCGCGCGAACTCGGGCTCGATCCGGCCGGCATCATCAAGCTGGCGTCGAACGAAAATCCCTTCGGCCCCTCGCCCAAGGCGATGGCGGCGGCGGAGCAGGCGGTGCGCGCGATGCACCTCTATCCTGATGGCGGCTACTACACGCTGCGCCAGAAGCTGGCGGCCAAGTGGAGCCTCGGCATGGACCAGTTCATCATCGGCGACGGTTCAAACGAAATCATCGAGCTGCTCGGCCACGCGTTCCTCGCGCCCGGCTGCGAGTGCGTGATGCATCAGTCGTCATTCATCGTCTACAAGCTCGTGACGGTGATGTTTGGCGCGAAACCCGTGGAAGTGCCGTTGGCCGCCGGGTTGCGGCAGGACCTGCCCGCGCTGCTGGCGGCGATCACGCCGCGCACGCGGCTGGTGTTCCTGGCGAGCCCGGCGAACCCGACCGGCGCCACCAACGGCACGGAGGAAATCACGACTCTGATCCGCGCCCTGCCGCCGCATGTGATTCTGGTGATGGACGAGGCGTATGCGGAATACCTCGACTCGCCGCCCGACCTGCGCCCGCTCATCGCGGAGGGGCGGAAGGTGATTTGCCTGCGGACGTTCTCGAAGATCTACGGGCTTGCCGCGCTGCGCGCGGGTTACGGCTACGCCACGCCGGAGCTGATTGCAATTTTGCAGCGCACGCGCCAGCCGTTCAACGTGAACGGCATCGCGGTGGCGGCGGCGGTGGCGGCGCTCGACGACCATGAATTTGTGGAAAAATGCCGGCGCGAAAACTCGGCGGGGCGGGCGATGCTCGGCGACGGTTTCAAGAAGCTCGGTCTCGGGTTCGAGCCCGGCGGCGGAAATTTCCTGCTGGTGAGAGTGGGCGACGGAGCGGCGGTCTTTACGGCGTTGCAGGCGCGCGGCATCATCACGCGGCCGGTCCGGCCCTACGGCTTGCCCGAGTGGCTGCGCATCACGGTGGGCACGCCCGCGCAAAACGAGCGGTTGCTCGCGGCGCTCGCGGCGGTGATTCGCGTTTAGGGCCGGCGGGGGTCAAGGGCCGCCTGCAACGCGGCCAGCAGGGGCTTTTGCGCAGGCAGCAGCAGGTGGCGGTCGCTGCCGAGCACGGCGCTGGCCTGGGTCAGGAGCTCGCGCGAGGGCTGGCGTGTTCGCAGGTAGCGTTCAAGGTGGGCGGGGAGGCTGCCGAGTTCGTCGGACTCGAGTTCGAGCCGAATAAGGCTGGCGAGGGCGGTCTGGTTGAGCGGATCGGTCTCGACCGCCCGGGCGAGGACGGCTTGCGCCGGAGCGCGGGCTCCCAGGGCGGTCAGGCGGTGGGCCACGGCGACAAGGTTTTCCGCGCGGAGATTCTTTTGAATGAGGAGGTGGTCGAGGCTCAGGCGGGCCTCGTCCGCCCGGCCCAGCCCGCTGAGGGCGACCGATTGTAAGCCGGCGAGGACCGGGGCGAACTGGCTGGTCCACTCCGGGTAATCGCTCGTGTAGCGGGCGATGAGATCGAGCGTCGGCTGGTATTCGCCGGCGACGAGGTGCGCTTCGGCGACCATGAGCGCGGCGGTGCCGGCAAATTCAGGATGAGCCGTGAGAGCCTGCTGGACTTGGCGGGCGAGGGCGGGCCGGCCGGTGTTGGCGGCAAAATCAGCGAGCAGCACCAGGGCGGCAGGATCGCGCCCGAATTGATGGAGGATGGCGGTGGTTTCCCGGTCCAGCCGTGACCGGTCGTCGCGCAACTGGAGCACTTGGAGATAGGCGATGCGTGGTGCGGGCGCAACCGGGTCGGCGGCCACCCGCTCCACGAGGGTGGACTCCCATTCGCTCAGGCGCCCCAGTGAACGGTAGTAGCCCGCCAGCAGCGTGCGCGGGGCGTCTGCCTGGGGGTGGAGGGCCAGATGTTCCTTCAGCTGAAGGATGGCCAGTTCCGGCCAGCCGCGTTCCCAGGCAATGCGGGCCAACAAGCTGACACCATCCGTGGAGTCCTGAAGCCGGTGGCTTTTGAGCAGTTTTTCCGCCTGGTCGTAATTGCCGCGGTGGAAGGCAGCGGTGGCGGCGAAAGTGGCGAGCAACGGCTGGGTCTTGGGCGGGGCTGGTGCCGCCAGCATCCGGGTGGCAATTTCCTGCAACTGGGCGTCCTCATTAAATTCCAGCAGATAGGCCAGCGTGGTTTGCAGGTATGCCGGGTCAGCCGACAAGTGGGGCAGCCCACCGAGCAACAACTCCTTGGCCAGGTCCGGCCGGCGGTAGGCCAGATACACCCGGGCAAGCAGGGTGCGGCCCGAGGCGTTGGCGGGTGCGCGGCTGACCCCGGCGCGCAATTTATGCACCGCGAGGGCGTATTCGCCCTGCCGGAGCAGGGCATCGCCTTGAGCGATGTAGGCGTTGCCCATCCTCACCCGGTGCTGGGGCCAACGGGCGGGCCACAACAGATCGGTGTAGCAGACCTCGGCATAATCCCTTCGGTATTTGAGGAAGAGCCACGCACCAAAAGCGAGCGCCAGCCACAACCCCATGGCTATGAGGAAAGACCACGCGCCCCAACGGAGCCACTGGGTGCTGCGCCGCGTGGACCTGTTATCGGCGTGAGCTTGGTGAGCTGGCCTGCGATCCATGAAAATAATTCTTAACCTTTGATTGGCTTGCACAAGCATAACAATCGGCGAAGCGCAGAACCTGATCGGTGTATCTACGTGAAAATCCATATTTATAGGCTTGTATTGGAAAGTGGTTTGCAGTTTTTTGACCGAGCAACCCAACACCATAAGATTCTCCTACGACACAGCATATGAAACAATCCATCGTCCGTATCACACTCCTGTCCGCCGCCTTGGGCCTCAGTGCCCACGCCGCACCGTTCATGGCTGTAGGCGACAACGCCGAGCTGTTTGTAACGGCTTCCGCCCAGCTGCAGGCGGACGACAACATCTACCTCGATGCGACCAATGAGCAGTCGGACACGGTCTTCAGCTTCACGCCGGGCCTGGATCTGGTGTTCGGCAAAGGCTCTGTCACCAAGGGTAACGCTTATTACCGCGAGGAGTTCCGCCGCTACAGCGACAACGACAACCAGAACACGGAACTCTCCAATCTCGGCTTCAACAGCAGCTACGACAACGGCGTGACCAAGGCGGACTTCAACGCCTCCTACGCTCAGGTCGCGCAAAACGACAACGACATCCGGGCCACCGGCACCCTCGTCCGTCGCAAGCTGACCAACCTCGGTGCCAAGCTCGAATTCGGATTCTCCGAGAAGACCAGCCTCGGGGTCGGCGTTTCCTTCGCCAAGACCGACTACGGCCCGGCCGTCTACACCGACAGCGATATCTGGAGTCTCCCGATCGATCTCTACTACAAGGCCAGCCCGAAGATGGACTGGAGCTTGGGTTATCAATTCCGCAATAGCGACCTCAGTGGCGCAGGCCGGGACACCACCGACCACTTCTTCAACGTCGGTGCCCGTGGCGAGTTCACGCCGAAGCTGGTTGGCCAGGTCCGCGTGGGTCTCTCCCAGCGCAACTTTGACGTCGGTGGCGACGACACCCAGCTGGGCTTTGATGGCAACCTCACCTACGCCTACTCCGAGAAGACCAGCTATCGCTTCAACATGAGCAATGATTTCGGCAGCTCCGGCACGGGTGACTCCATCGAGACCTTCCGCATCGGGCTCAATGCCACCAACAGACTGTCGGACCAGTGGTCGTTCACCGGCGGCCTGAGCCTCAACAAGTCGGACTATCCCACCCGCTCCGATGACTATCTGGAGGGCCTGCTGGCCATCAGCTACGACCTGAACGCCGTCGTCAACCTTGGCGCTTCCTATACCTATCGCAACAACAGCTCGGATTCCGCGATTGCTGAGTTCACCAACAGCGTCTTCACCATCGGCGCCAACATCCGTTACTGAGCTCGTTTCCCGGTTTACAAGCGGAAGAAGGTCACTGATCTTCTTCCGTTTTTTATTTCTCCCCGTCATGCGCTTCCGACCTCTCCGGCTGCTCTCGCTCGTCTTCCTTGGCCTGTTCGGTTCCCTGCAGGCCGCCGAGCCGGCACAACCGTCGGCCGGGACGGCCGAGGCGACCGACTATGTGCTGCAGCCCTCGGATTTGATCCGCGTGCTGATCTTCCAGGAGCCCGACCTGCTGCGCGAGGTGCGCATCACCCAGGAATGCACCATCACGCTGCCCTTGATCGGCACGATCGACCTGCGGGACCGCACGGTGCGTCAGGCCGAGGAGATTATCCGCAGCCTGTATGACCGGGACTACCTCGTGAACCCGCAGGTCAACCTGACTGTGCTGGAATACACGCAGCGCACGGTGCAGGTGGTCGGGGCCGTCAACCAACCCGGGGCGGTCGTCTTCCCCCCCGAACAGAAAATGGGCTTGGTTGAGGCCATCGCCCGGGCTGGCGGCCAATCGCGCCTCGCCGACCTGAAGCGCGTGCGACTGACGCGCACCAACGCGGAGGGCCGGGCTGAGAACCTGATCATCAATGTGGATGACATGATGAAGGGCGCTTCCAACGAAAAATACCTGCTGCAGAAGGGGGACATCGTCTTCGTGCCCGAGCGCCTGCTTTGACTTTGAACAACATGGACACAGCGCCCAAAGCGGACAAGGCGACGGGAACCGGCGAAGCCTATCCCTACACCTATTACGGCACGAGCTACAGCGGTTATGGTTCGCCCGGCCACGGCGACAACCAGATGCAGCGCAGCATGCAGGACTACCTGCTCATCCTGCGCGAACGCGCGTGGTATATCGTCCTCGTCTTCACCCTGATCTTTTCCGCCGCGACCATTTTCACCTTCACGCGCACCCCGCTTTTCCAGTCGGTTGCGAGCGTGCAGGTGTTCCGCCGGGATCAGGTCGTGATGCAGGTGCAGAGCGTCGGCGACAACGAAATCCGCTCGGCGGAGGATCTGAACACGCAGGTGAAGGTGCTGGAGAGCTTCGCCATCATCCAGCGCGTGGCGGACCGGCTCACGGGCGAGGACCTGAAGACATTCCTGGCCCCCTACCGGAAGGACAGTGCGGAGGTGCCGGTCACCCCGGCGGAGGTCATCTTCAAGAACCGCAAGATCGTGCCGGTGCGCCTGAGTCTGGTGCTGCAGGTGCAATACTCGCACCCCGACAAGTTTATCGCGGCGAAGGTCGCCAATCTCTTCATCGACGAATACATCGCCTACAACTCCCGGCTCCGCATCGAGGATTCCATGAAGGCGGTGGACGACCTCAAGGAGCGCGCCGAACAGCAGAAGAAGAAGGTCGAGGAGCTCGCCATCAACCTCCAGGCCTACCGCGAGAAAAACAAGATGGTCTCGCTCGACAAGGGCAAGGACATCGTCACGGAAAAGCTCAAGGCCCTCAACGCCTACGTCACGCAGACCACCGCGCGCCTCAACGAGGCCGAGATCCGCTGGCGCCAGGTCCAGGAGCGCAAGGCCACGCCCGCCCTCCTGCTCGACCTGCCCTTCATTTCCAGCCAGTCGCTCATCACCCAGCTGGTCCAGCAGGTGGCGGCGCAGAAGATTGTCATCTCCCAGTTGCGCGAACACTACCGCGACAAGCACCCCAAGATGATCGAGGCGGTCAACTCGCTCGCCCAGACGGAGCGCGAGCTCAGCCGCGCCATTGATTCGACGGCCGCCACTTTTGAAGCCGATTTCCAGACCGCCAAGCGCAACGACGAGGAGGCCCGCGCCAACCTCGTCCGGCAGGAAGCCGAGTCGCTGCAAACCGACCGGTTTGCCGTCGAATACTCCAACTTGGAGCGCGACCTCGGCATCAACGAGCACCTGCTGAACAACATCCTCGGCCGCATGCGCGAGACCTCGATGAGCAGCACTATCGAGACGCAGAGCGCGCGCGTCGTGGATCGCGCCGCCCCGGCCCTCAAGCCCTATTCGCCCAACATTCCCCTGAACCTGGCCCTCGGTTTTCTCGGCGGCCTGGCGCTCGGCACGGCCTTCGCATTCTTCGTGGCCTACATCGACGACCGCGTGAAGAGCTCCTTCGATATCGAGTCGGTGGTCGGGCTGCCCCTGGTCGGCATCGTGCCGGAGATCAAGCGGCTCGAGCAGCCGGAAAAGGCCCAGATTGTGGTCAACAACCAGGACAAGCAGGTGGTCGAGGCCTTCCTGACCCTGCACTCCAGTCTCCGCCTCAAGGACGAGAGCAAGCGGGCCCAAGCCATCCTGGTCACCAGCACCATTCCCGGCGAGGGCAAGTCGTTCACGACGACGAATCTCGCCCTCACCTTCGCCGCGCACGGCGAGAAGGTCGTCATCATCGATTGCGACCTCCGCAAGCCGAATGTCCACAAGTCCTTCCGCCTGGAGAATCTCAAGGGCGTGATCGACATCTGCGCCGGCACCCAGACCATCGATCAGGTGGTGTTCAAGAACGTGCATCCCAACCTCGATGTCATCGCGGCGGGCGGCCGGGCGAAAAATCCCACCCAGATTCTCAACAGCAAGAATTTCGAGCTGATGCTCTCCGACCTCCGCAAGCGTTACGACCGCATCTTCGTGGACACGCCGCCCCTGGCCGCCGTCAGCGATGCGCTCATCGTCCTGCCGCTGTTGGATGGCTCGCTCTTCACCATCTTCTTCAACCGCGTGCGCCGCAAGGCCGCCCAGTTCAGCGCCCGCAAGCTGCTCGAGGTGAACGTGCCGTGCTTTGGCGCCGTGCTCAACGGCCTCAACCTCGCGGTCTCCGGCTACTACTACGCCCAGTATTACGACAAGTCCTACAAGGACTACTACGTGACGATGGCGAAGCAGGATCCCGGCTCGGCCGACCGCTGAGCGCTCAGCGTTTTGCCGCCGCGCGCCGCAACCGGTCGTTGATGGTGGCGGCCAGCCCGCCCGATTCAACCGGTAGCGGCTCCACCCAAATCTGCCGGTAGCCCCCGGCGTCCGCCTGCCGCAGCACGCCGTAGAGATTGCGCGCGATTTCCGTCAGCGCGCCACGCCGGCTCAGCCAGAAAACGTGCTGGCCCGGTTTCGCGCCGGGCATGCGCAGGCGCACGATGGCCACGCCTGCCGGCGGCTGGGCCTCGGGATGGCGCAGGACCAGGGGGGTGCGCGGGCTGTAATGCCGCTCCAGCATGCCCGGCGCCCGCTGGCGCGCGCGGGGGGAGCGGGATTTGGCGTCGTGCACCTTCACGCCAAGAAATTGCCGGAGCTGTGCGGCGGTCACCACCCCGGGCCGCAGCACGCGCGGCCGTTTGGGATCGGTCATGTCCAGCACGGTGGACTCCACGCCCATGGCGCAGGCGCCACCATCGAGGATGTGGGGGATGCGGGTGCCGAGACCCGCCCGCACATGCGCGGCGGTCGTGGGACTGATGTAGCCAAACAGGTTTGCGCTGGGTGCGGCCAACGGGATTTCTGCCAACCGCAACAGCCGCCGGGCCAGCGGATGCGCCGGGGCGCGGATCGCCACCGTCGGGCCGCTCGAGGTCACGATGCCGGGCACACCGGATTTCTTGGGCAGGACCAGCGTAAGCGGTCCCGGCCAGAACCGCCGGGCCAGTCGCCGTGCCGCCGGATTGAACACGGCGAGATCCTCGGCCCGGGACAGATCCAGCACATGGACGATCAACGGATCGTTGGCCGGCCGGCGCTTGGCCCGGAAAATCGCGCGGCAGGCCTTGGGATCCAGCGCATGGGCCGCCAGCCCGTAGACAGTCTCGGTCGGAATGGCCACGAGGTCACCACGGCGCAGTGCCTTCGCCAAGCGGCGCAAATTGGCGGGGGTGGGGGCGTAAACGCGGGCAGGCATCGGCATGAATGGGGGCAATAAAAAAGCCGGAGCGGATGCTCCGGCGGAAACGATAAGCCGGCAACGGCTTATTGCATCGTCAGCATGTTGCGCGCGCGCTTGATGTTCGACGTGACGCGGCGCTGCTGCTTGGCGGAAAAGCCCGTGTATTTGCGCGGCAGAATCTTGCCGGTGTCCGTGATAAAGCGGCTCATCAACTGGGGGCTGGTGAAAGGAATCTCCTCGGGCTTGAGGGTCTGGGTCTTGGTTTCGGTCGTGCTCATGTTTGAAAAAGGAGGGCGAAGGTTGGCTTTCCACCCCGGCCTGTCAACGGGCATTTTTGGTTTGCCAAAGCCCCCCGGGGGGCATGTCTGGAAACGGCTTTAGTCCCCGTAGCTCAAATGGATAGAGCAGGCGTTTCCTAAACGTCTGATCCCGGTTCAATTCCGGGCGGGGGCACCACTTTAAAGTTAATACGAACGAATTCGGGACGATTTGAGTCTTCGCGTAAGCACTTGAATTGTCCGCTTTTCGGAAATCACCGACTCAAATCGTCTCCCCGCGAGTTCGTATTTGACCGGCTAATGGGCGTCGATTTCGCGGGATCGGACTCAAATCGTCTCCGCGACTTGGCCTCCGCTCCGAGTCTGGCGCTTGGCATTTCCACGGACTGTGCAATGGTGTTAGATGCCCTCGCTGAGGGCGTGCCTGAAACCCCATTCTGAACAATCCCCCGCCACCGTCGCTTCGGTTCCCGTTGCGATCTATACCCGCGTCTCCACGTCGAGCCAGGTCGGCGGCCGGTTCGATTCCTGCGAGAGCCAGGCGGCGATCTGCCGGGACTACCTCGCGCGGCATGCGGCGGAAGGCTGGCACGAAGTCGCCTCCCACACTGACGCGGCCTACACGGGGGCCAACATGAACCGTCCGGGCATCAATGCGCTCAAGCGCCAGATCGTTGCGGGCGAGGTCAAGATCGTCCTCATCTTCAAGCTGGAGCGGATGCTGCGCAGCACGGATGAGTGGGCGCCCTTCCGCGCCTTTCTGCAGCAGCACGGCTGCCGCCTGGTAAGCACCTCGGAGGATCTGACCGAGGACACGCCGTCCGGCCGGCTCAAGAACAACATCATGGTGAGCGTGGCGGAGTATGAGCGGCTCAACACGGCCGAGAAGGTTCGGGCCAAGATGCTGGAACAGGCCAAGCGGGGTTTCTGGAACTACGGCGTCATTCCTTTCGGCTACGCCTACGATTCCAAGGCGCAATTGCTCCATCCGGACCCGGCGGAGGCGCCGCTGGTGCGCCGCATTTTCGAGGAGGCCGCCCGGCTCGTTCCGCTCAACACCCTAGTCGAGCGGCTTACCGCCGAAGGCCACCGCACCCGCGTGCGCAACTGGACTTCCAGGCATGGCGAATCCTATCCCGTGGGCGGCGGCCCTTTTCGCACGGACATCATCCGGGCATTATTGCGCAACCCGATCTATGCCGGGCGGATTCGTTTCCGTAAAAAGGAATATCCCGGCAAGCACGAGGCGATCATCAGCACCGAGCTTTGGGAAAAAGCCAATGCGGCGGTCGCAAGCCCGGTCCGCCTGAAGCGTGACCCGTTCCGTTCGTCCAACATCCATGGATTTTTTCTCAAGGGCCTGGTTCAATGCAGCCATTGCCAGCGGGCCTTGATGCCGTGGGCGAGTTCACCCCGCGGTTCCGACCGCAAGGTCTTTCGGTATTACCGCTGCGGCACTTTAAACCGGGAACGCGACGGCGAACACTGTCCGGTCCGCTCGATTCCGGCCGGCCTCCTTGAGGCTGCGGTGGTGGGCTATCTGGGCGGGATCGTGCAGCATCCGGACCTCCTGCACCAAGCGGTGGAGCAATCGCGGACGCGCGCCCTGCGCGACCGCACGCCCCTGTGGGAACGGTTGTCGCACCTCGACCAGGAAATCGCCAGGCTGGGCCGCCAGATCCGCAATTGTGTGGATGCGGTCGTGCAGGGCGGCACCACGGCGTTCGCCGACAAGCTCCGCGACCGGGCCAAGGAGCTTACGGATCGGAAACACGGGCTGACGGTCGAACAGGAAGGCGTCCGGCAGGAACTGGCCGCCTGCGAGCAGGAGCGGGTGGGGGATGACCGTATCCGGGAAGCCCTCGCCCGGTTCGGCGAGGTTTTCAAGGCGATGTCCCTGCCGGAACAGGCGCGGTTGATGCAGCTGTGCTTCGACCGGATCGACGTGACAGCTAAAATCGGGAGCGGAGCCGGTCAGCGCCAGTTGCAATTGGCCCTCCGCGTGGCCGTCGCCCGGCTGGTCGAAGGCATGGAAGCGAAAATGGTCATCGACCATCGCGGCGCCCAGGGCGTGCGCATCGAGCGACGCCGGTTGACCCTGCCAGTCACAGTGGCCATGCCGCGAAACGGTGTCGCGATGATCCAACGTCCGTTTGAGCTGGCGTTGGAACCCCGCCAACTCGCGCCGGGAGGCCCGGTGAGGGAATGCCTCCATCCGTTGCATCGCGCCTTGGCCTGGCAGCAACTGCGGGCCAGGCATCCCTCCCAGCCGATGAAGAATTTTGCGGCGCAGCAGCAGACCACCGAAGCGACCATCTATTATCATTTCGGACTGCTCCGGCTCGCTCCGGAAATCCAAGCCTTTCTTTTGGAATTGCGCGACCGCGAGTCGGTTCGTCGCTACGGGATGATGCCCTTGTTGCCTCTCGCGAAACTCGAGCAGGCCGAGCAGCTCCGCCAGTTTGCCGTTCTCACCGCCGGCCGGCCGGTGACGGCACTTTCCGTTGCCACCGTCAAGGCCAGCGCCGGCACCCGGTTCGCGCCCCGGACGGCGGCATAACACTTCGGAAACCGATTCCTTTCCCGCGTCACAATCCCGGCGCGTCCCGAATACCCAGCCCTCCGATCCAGCCGTCAAGGTGGAGCGCAGCGCAGCGAGCAATACCTTGACGGCTGCGGGCACAATCGAGGGCGGGGCGCGCCAATCATCCACCGGGTTGAGCCCGTGCTTGCTTCGCCTCCAAGGCGACGGTTCGTACGGGCAGCCCAAAGGGTTTCGGCCTTTTTGGTCGCCTCGCCCGCGCCGGGCCTGTGCCAGTCACCCGGCGCGGGCATGGGTATTGGCTCAGGTGAGGCGATCCAGTGTTTCCTGATGCCGACCGAGGGCCGTGCGCAGGGCCGATGTTCGGTGCTGCCGGTGCCCGTTTCCGGCCAGCGGCCCAACTCGGCTTCGGCGCGACCGATGGCCAGCCGGAGCACCTGAACCGTTCGCGTCGTCGGGTCGTTGGTGTTCAGGCGCTCGCACAGCACATCGATGCCGCTGCCGTTCAGGCTCACAACCGAGCCGTCGCATCCGGTGGCGATGTCATGAATGATGTCCGGCCGCAGCGCCGGGTCGTCAGCCAGCCCCTGCATTTGGTAAAACCGCAAGGCCGCCAGCACGGTGGCATGCTCCTGGCCAGAGAGGTGATGGAGCGTGCTATTCATGGTGTGCTCTCCGGTTCACGAGGCCAGCGCCAGTTTCTTCTCGAGCCACTGGTTCCCGTCTTCGTCAATGAACACCCGCTGGCCCCGGTGCGTCTCGGTATATTGTCCGTCCCAGCACATTTTCGTTTCACCCTCCCATTCGATTTCGAATGTGCCGTCGGGATTGCGGGTTGCGCTGGCGATGAAGGCGTTGCCCGGGACCAGATCGCTGCTGGCAACGATGCGTTTGCCGTTCGGTGCGTGGAGCCAACTCGGAATGCTTGGTTCTTTCTCTGCGGTCGCGGCGAGAGCGGCTGTGTCGGTGTCATTCACTCTGATCACGAGCGGGTGCGTCCCGGCGGTATCTCTACCTCGGCGCGAGCCGGCGCCCACGGCGGACGCCGGCTCGCGGAAGGATTCAGTATTACGTCCGTGTGACCTCCTTTTCGGAAAAAGGCCTTGGCCGCGATTTCATAAATGTGATCAACCTCGCGGGGCTAGAGAATGCCCGCACCACGGAAGCTGTAAAAACCGATGCCTTGTGGATCGGCCGTGACTGTCCCGATCACCACATGGTCCTGAAGGTCGATGTCAACCGCGCGAGCGGCGTCCCGCAACTGTCTTGTGACCTGAACGTCCGCTGCCGACGGAGCCGGATCACCGCTGGGGTGATTGTGGATGCAGATCACCGCTGTCGCGCCATGTTGGATCGCCGCCCGGAAGACTTCCCGCGGGTGCGCGAGGCTGCTGGTGGCCGTGCCGCTCGTGACCTCGACCAGCTTCTTCAGCCGGTTTTTCCGATTGAGGCAGGCCACCCAGAACTTTTCGACTTCCAGGCCGTGGGCAATCGGCCGCATGAACGCTGCGACGAGTTCCGGCCGGTTCAGCATGGTCTGTTCGCCGTCGGACTGCATCATTCGCCGGGCGATCTCGATCAGGGCGGTGAGCTGACGCGCCTTCGCCCGACCGATGCCCTGGTGTCGGCGGAAGTCGGCCGGCTGCCAGTGCATGATGCCGCGGAGTGAGCCCGCCTCGGCCAGAAGTTGTGTCGCCAGCGTCATCAGCGGCTGCGGTTGCAGTCCGTTCTGCAGGATGAGTGCGAGCAGTTCGGTGTCGCTCAGAGCGCCGGTGCCGAAGTGATCGAACCGCGCCTGCGGCATTTCGTTGCACGCAATCGTCGTCGCCGCCGGCCGCTTGAGTTCAGTTGGATTGTTCATGGTCGTGGCGCCTGGTCGGCCCCCGTCCAGACGACGTGTCCGGTTATCGGGGGCGCTTCCGGGCGCTGGACCAGCCCAGCACGACCAGCCACGGTGCCCCCGGACCCGGGGGCACCGGGATGGAGGAGCGCAGCGCAGCGAGCACTCCATGGCGGGCGTGCTAGGCTAGGGAAGCGCGCGGAGCCCTCCCCATTCACGCACGCGAATCCGCGTCAGAACGGCCTCTGCCTGACCTCCGGCTTCTTACCGGCGGGGGTGGTCGCAACCGGCGGAGCATCGAATAACTTGTAGATCGGGTCGCCGACCGGTTCCTGCACTTCGCGCAGCCGGCGCAGGACTGCTTGGCGTTCCCGCTCATGGGCCTGTGCGAGCGACTCAAGAAAATCCGGCGTGACCCTGGCGATTCCCGCGCCCGAAAGAGACCGGAAGCCCGTCGGGGAAATCGGAAAATCCCCGCGTTCGACCGCGACCAACGCGCCGCCCCATCGGTCCCCAGATAACCGACCGACCGGTTCCGCACCGTGAAGACCTGCGTGACTTTCTCCTCCATGACTCGGCGTCACGGTGCCAGCCTCGCCATGCGCTTGTGCACCGCGCGGTGCTGTGCCCGTGGTGAAAGCAGTGCCGGCGCGACCGGCAATTCGACCGCCACGTTCGCCCTGAGCCACGCGCGGGCCTCCTCCGCCCGGGGCAACGCCGCGCGCACCAGGCGGTGCGCGGGCGTGGCCTGACAGCAATCGAACTGCGCGGCCACGCGCAGTTCGATTTCCGCCTGACTGAGATGGTTCAGTAGGCGGAGTTTCGTGTTCGGGTGGACGGGCCTCACGCCGCGAGTCTCGCGCCGGCTTTCGGCGGAGTTTGCGGCGTGGTCGCAACGCTGCCCTGCGTGAACTCCCGTCGGGTCTGGCGGTCCTTCTCGCGGAACACAGCCTGCACGAAGGCGCGGTCCTTGTAGTAGGGGCTCACGCCCTGGAGATCCGCGTCGACCCGCGCCTTCGCTTCCGGCGACTGCGAGGCGTAGAACGCCTGGGCGGCGGGGAGCTGCTTCATGATGAGCTTCATGTCCGTCTCGTGCTTCTGCACGCGGTGGAGGATGAAGGTGTCGATCGCGCGTTCGGGATGTTCGCGGACGAGACGGCTGTAGTAGAGCAGGTCGTCCGGATTCTCCTTCTTGTAGGCGGCGATCTTCTCCTTCACTTCCGGGTTGTCACGAAACACCAGCGGCTTCGGTTTGTCGGTTTCTGTTTTCTTGTCGGGTTTTTGGTCGATGGCCATATGCGTATGGGGTCAGGCCGCCTCTTCGCGTGCAGGCGGCATTGGCACGGGGCGGTCATCCCGCCCGAAGGATTGAGTGAGCACCGGGTTGAACGGCGGTTCGTCTGGGCCCCGCACGAGGCGGAGGGCCAGGTCGAACTGCGCGCAAAGGTCGGCGCACTCGTGGCGGGCCAGCGCGAAGGCCATGAGGCTCTTGGCCTCGATCTTCGGGCTGGCCCCGGTGAACCGCCGGTTCAGCTCGTCGGCCGCGGCAAAGAATTCCGCGGCGACGGGCTCCGGCAGTTGAAGGGTCAATGTAATCATGGTTTTGGTGGGTTGGGGTTTGCTTTGGTTACCCCGGCCCTGGACCCCGAGGGAGTGGGCCGGAACAAAGGGTCGTTGGCAGCGGTGGATGCAGCCCGGACAACGCGCAGCTCGATGCGGATCCCGGAGAAACGGCGGTCGCGCCCGAGCCCCGAGGCCCGCATGGTGACGGTTTCGAGGATGAGTCCCGGCTTCTTTCTGAGGGAGTCGAGCAGCGCCAGATGGCGCGCCCACGCTTCGAGATGCGGTTCCACGCAGATGACCGCCGCCCGGTCGTCGGCCGTCCATTCCCAGTGCCAGGCGGGGCCGACTTCCAAGACGAGTGCATCCAAGGCAGCGCGCGTCCACGCCTGCTGCTCCAACTCGGCCCGCCGCTTTCGCCACGAAGCGAGGGCCGTGTCAGTGTTGTCGCGCAGCTCCGCAACCTCGGCCGTCAGCGCGACCGTCTCCGCATCCGGAGGCGGCGGCACCGGACGCCACCGATCACGCGCAAACCAGGCAACACTGACGGTGAGGACGCTGAAACCAAGGAGCAGCCAGACGCCGCGTGATACTTTCAAGGTCGGGCTCACGGCACGAATTTCCCCGAGGCGGTGAAGGCGCCACCCGGACTGGGATGCAGCGACACGGTCCAGGACGATCCGGCCGGTGCG
This sequence comes from Opitutaceae bacterium, assembly GCA_016795565.1. Classification (GTDB taxonomy): domain Bacteria; phylum Verrucomicrobiota; class Verrucomicrobiia; order Opitutales; family Opitutaceae; genus Lacunisphaera. The sequence goes on from JAEUGW010000032.1 coordinate 168,058, forward strand.
ATGGCTTGGCGCCAGCGCTCCAGCAGGCCGGCCGGCGCGGTCAGGGCGACCCAGCCGCTCACCTCGAAATCCTTTCGGGCGATGCGTAGCGACGTGAGCACGACTTCGGCCGGCGGCTGGATCGAGAGCGCGCGCAGCAATGCGCCGCACGGCGCTCCACCGGCCCCGCTCTCGACCAGGCTGCGGAGGGAGGTGATTTCCGCAGCGTTCTGCCGCAGATGGGCGGCTTCGGCGCGAAGCGTTCCCAGACGGGCCTGACGGCCGTCCAACTCGGTGCGGACGGCAAGCCAGTCGCGTCCCTGGGTGAAGCCCGCCCAGCCGGCGGCACAGAGGAGGGCGATGCTCGCGGCCACGGCCAGGCGTTGCACCGTGACGGTCGGTGGTCGCGGCAGCAATTGCGCAGGGTGGTAATGCGGGAGGGTCACGCGACGGTCGATGGCTTCGTCCAGACGGAGATTTTCGAGGTTCGGCCGTTCGCCTTCACCGATGAACGATGCCAGTGCTTCGGACACTTCGGCGTCCGAACAGATGACCAACACCGGCTCTTCGGGGCTTTCGGCCAGAATCGCGGCCAGCCATTGGCCGACATCGGTGAGCGCGGAGTCGCCGTGCCAACTGTGGACGGTGCGAGTGGCATCGGCCGGATGACGGTAAACCACGGCCCGCCCGGCCTGCGCGGCGACCACGGTCAATGCCCCCGAGTCGGTCCACTCATCCGGCAAAGCGTGCAGGAATGTTGCGAGCGGCCATGCGGAATCGACCGCAAGGCCGAGCCGGGCCAGCCGCGTGGCGAGATCGAGCAGTTGCGGCTCCGTCTCGAAATGAATGATTGTCGTGAAGCCATCGCCGGCCGGGAGGATCGGTTCATGTCCCCACGCGTGGTCGGGATGAGCCATCGCCGGGTATTCGGCGGCGAGGCACGCCGCCACCACCGGCCGGGTGCCCTGCGGGCAGGCAACGGCGACCGACTCCAGCGTGTCGGGCTGGTAGATCAGGCGCAGCCGGACGGGTTTGGGCTCCTCGGCGAAGAGCGCCGCGAGCAGTTCGGCCGCGTGCGCGACATTCTGGATCGACGCGGATGGCCCTCGGTCGGGCAGCCACCAGCGTTCGCCCCAGAGGAGCACGGTGCGCGGGTCAGAGGGACGTGATGTAAACATAAACATCGGTCACACCCGCCGCCGGAGCGGCATACGCCACCACGCCGGTGTCGCAGGCGGTGCCCTCGGCCGGCGTCAGCTGCGCTCCGTTCATCGCCCGCGCCAATTCATACGCATCCTTCGCCGGGACCGCCGGGATGACGAGGTAGGCGACGACGTAGTTGGCGTTGATGTCCGTGAGGCCATCGAGGCGGAAGTTCGCACCCTGGGCGGCCGAAGGTGCCTGCGCGGGATTGGCGGTGCGTGCCTCGACGCGCGTCACGGCCGACCAGTTGCGCAGTGGGGCGGCGTCGGGGGTCACCACGAACGCCTGCTGCGACTGGCTCCAGGTCATTTCGTTGCCGGTGCCCGACGAGGCAAAGAACTGGCTGCCCATGCGCAGGTTGATCGGGCGTTCGATTTTTCCCGTGGCGAGCAGCACCGTGTCGAGCCGTGCGCCGTTGCCCTTCGCGGAGTCGGTGGCGCCGGTAAGAGCGGCGCCGGCGCACGGCACGCCAGTGCCTTCCGTGCGGGGGATGCTGCCGTTGCCGCCCGGCATCGAGATGAAGTCGGTGATCGCCGTCTTCAGTGTATCGATGGTCTTTTGGACCTGTTGGATGCGCGCATTGCGCAGCGCATCGAAGCCTTTCGGCAGCAGAAGGCCGACGAGCACGCTCACGATTGCGAGCACGAGGACGAGTTCGAGCAGGGAGTAGCCCTGCGTTGAGGAGGGTTTGGTTCGGTGGGTTTTCATGCGGGTGGTGGGTTGTGGGCCGGAAGGCCCGGGTGAAATCAAAGCACGTGGGCGACCTGTTCGATGGTGGTGAGTCCGCGCGCCGCGGCGGCCAGGCCGTGCTGCCACAAGGTGAGGAGGCCTTCGCGTTCGCGGAGAGCGACGAGCTCCGCCAGCGGCGCATTGGCGGCGATGAGCGGCAGGAATTTCCGGACGGGGATGACCTCGTGGATTGCGAGCCGCCCGCGGAAGCCGCGCTGCCGGCATGCGGGGCAGCCGACCGGCTGGCAGAATTCCGCATCCGGCAGGCGGTGGACTTCCCGCAGGCGCGCGTTGTCGGGATGCGGCGCGCGGCATTCCCGGCAAAGCCGGCGCACGAGCCGCTGGGCGGCAATGAGCCGCAGGGACGCGGCCAGAAGGAAGCTTTCGACGCCCAGGTCGCGCAGGCGCGGGACGGAGGCGAGTGCGTCGTTCGTGTGCAGAGTGGAAAGCACCAGATGCCCGGTGAGCGCCGCGCGGATGGCGAGCTGGGCCGTCTCCGCGTCGCGGGTTTCGCCAACCAGGAGCACGTCGGGGTTCTGGCGCAGGAGCGCCCGCAGGGAGGAGGCGAAGGTGAGTCCGATCTTCTCGCGGATCTCCGTCTGTCGGATGCTGGGAAACTCGTATTCGACCGGATCCTCCAGCGTGTGGATCACGCGGGCCTGGTGATCGAGGACGTGCAGCGCCGCGTGGAGTGTTGTCGTCTTGCCCGAGCCGGTCGGCCCGGTGAGGTAGATGAGGCCGACGGGGCCGGCCAGCGCTTCGCGCACGGCTTCGGCCTGCGGCGGTGCCAGCCCGAGTTCGCCGAAGTCCTGGCCGGGCATCGTCTGGTCGAGGAGCCGGATGACGAGGCTTTCCCCATGCACGGTCGGAAGCGTCGAAAGTCGCAGGTGGAAGCGGCGGTCCTTCTCACGCAGCACGGCCCGGCCGTCTTGGGGCAGGCGTTTCTCGGTGATGTCCATGCCGCCGAAGATTTTCCCGCGCGAAAGCAGGGGCTCCCTTTGCGTCATGGGCAGCCGCGCGTGCTCGCGCATCTCGCCGTCGAGCCGAAAGCGGACGACCAAGCCGTCCTCCTTGGGCTCGAAGTGGACGTCGCTTGCGCCCTCGCTCACCGCGGCGCGCAGGATTTCATCGAGCGTCCGGGTCGGATCGCCGCTCGCTTCCGCGGCGGAGCGGACCGCGGGTCGTGGACGAAGGGTGGGGATAAAATCGAGCATGGGTCAGCGCACGAGCCGGGGCGTGAGGAAGATCACCAGTTCGGTCCGGTTGGAGAGGGTTGCCTTGCTCCGGAAGACGCGGCCGACAACCGGCACGGCTCCAAGCACGGGCACGGCCCGGGTGGAGTCGCCTGAGTCCTCCGAGATGAGCCCGCCAATCACGGCGGTTTCGCCATCGCGCAGCCGCACGATGGTCGAGGCTTGCTTCACTTCGGTGACCGGCGCGGTCTGGCGCCCATCCGGACTGGTGACGATGGCCTGTAGGCGCGTGATTGCCGGAAGCACATCGAGGGTGACGACGCCGTCGCCATCGATCTGGGGTGTGATGGCGAGGATTGTTCCGATGGTGATGGTCGAGACCGAGAAACTTTCCTGCGTCTGGTTGACCGGCGTGGTGGTTCCGCCTTGCTGGTAGGTGGTGGACTGCTGGAGCCGGAAGAATGGACGATCCTGGCCCACCTTGATGAAAGCGGTTTGGTTGTTCAGGGCGCGCAGCTTCGGCTGGGCGACCGTTTTGACCTGTCCCTGCTGCTGGAGGGCGTGGATGACCGCCGTGGCCCGGCCGAAGCCCAGGTTCGCCGCGAAGGTGTTGGCGGCGAGGAGCGTGCCGCCCACGCCGGACACCTCCACTGGCGCCGAGGCGGTGAGATTCACGCTGCCGGCCGTCGTGGCCGCAAGATCCCAGTCGACGCCGAGCTTCTGCTCGTCGTGCAGCGTCACCTCGACGATGCGGGCCTCGATTTCCACCTGCCGGGTGATGCGCCGGTTCACCAGTTCGATAAAGGCGCGGATGGTCTCATGGCGCCGGACGGGTGCCGTCACCTGCGCCACGCCGCTGAATTTGTTCAAAATCAGGCTGTCGCCGTCCTTGAGCATTGCCCGCAGCTCGGCCTCGAGTCCGCTCCAGAACGTGTTCTGGTTTTCCTGGCTGATGCTGACCTGGGTGGCGTCGGTTTGAGCCTGAGTGTTGCTTCCTTGCGTTTGGGATGCCGTCAGTGCCTGCCCGTTGGCGCCGTAGCCATTGTTCACCCCGCCCAGTGTGATCGAGGCGCTGCCCGAGCCGCTGCGCGTCAACTGTGGATAGTCGATCGCGTAAAGGACGGTCCGGCGGAAGCGCACGGCCATGCCGTCCGGTGTCTCCTCGAAGTAATATCCGCCCGGTTCGGTCAGGGCCGTCAGTGCCGAGCGCAGCGTGCCGTGGTTGATCTCGGTGGTGATTTCGCCGGTGACGTCCGGGTCGATCAAAATATTGGTCTGCGCCGCGCGGGCGAGCGAGCGCAGGGCGGTGGGAAGCGGCGCGTTTTCGAGCCGGAGATTTTCGACGGGACGGTCGAGCAGGCCAGGAGAGGGCGCGGCCGCGACGGCCGTGACGGTGAGGAGGAAAAGGAGAAACTTCATGGGTTGGGCTGGATGACGTATGGGATGGATTCCGGCGTGCGGCCGGCTTGGAGGAAGGTGCGGCCGGCCGCGCGGTAGCGGACCACGACGGCCGCCTCCGCGTTGAAGCTCCGGGTCACGGGATTCGCCGGGAGATAGTTGCCGTCGCCGTCCTGCGTTGCCTGGATCGTGACGGTGCCGGGGCCGGTGAGGGTGAGGATGCCGCCCGCATAGGTCGCCGGTCCGCTGACGGCGAGCGCCACGGGCAACCCCGAACTGGAAGTCACACTCAGCGGAATGCCGGCGCCCACGTTCTGATCGGAGATAGCCGGGAAGGCGATGGTTTGGGCCGTCTTCAGTTCGAAGAGCGCCTGGGCCGAGAGCGTCCGAGTCAGGATGAGGGCGATGGATGGCGCACTGCCGCTCGCGTCTCCGGCCCAGCCAATGAAACGATGAGTGGCGTCAGCCGCCGCCGTGATCGTCACGGTCGTCCCATACGGATAGCTGCCACCCGGCGTGACGCTGCCGCCGCTGCTGGCGCTGGTGACCAACGAGAAGCTCTTGGGCGAAAAATTGGCCTGCACGGTTTTCGCGCGGTCCATGAGCAGGGAGAACGGATTGGCCGCGCCGCCCGCATCGCCGCTCCAGCCGGCGAAGTCGTGCGCTCCATCCGGCGTCGCCGAAACCACCACACTACTTCCCGCATCGTAGGTGCCACCGGCCGTGACAGCGCCGCCAGCGCCCGCCAGCGTGACGAGCGCGTATTGCTCCGTCGTCGGCGCCACCACAGTGATCGATGCGGTTACGGATTGATACCAGCCGCTGCCGTCCGCGGCGGCGGAGCGGACGTGGTAGGTGCCCACATCGGTGAAGGTGAAGCTGGCGGAGCGCGTCGAATCCGCGCCGCTGCCCACCGGGCCACCTTGGTAGGGTTCGCCGGTCGCGAACCCCGCTTCGAAATTCCAAACGCCGTCCGGACGCTGGATGTCGAGATTGTGATTGGTGAGATTGCCGTCCGGGTCGGTGGCGTGGCCGGTGATGGTCAGGGTCGTTCCGGCGGTGACGGTCTGGTCACCTGGCACCAGCAGCGTGACGGTCGGCGGCTGGTTCTCTGGGGACGGGGTCGAGCCGCCATCGAAGGAAGTGTCCGTCCAGACCGTCGTTGCGTGGAGCAGCCGGTCATTGGTCGTGTAGCTCCAGGTCCGGACCGTGTAGGTTCCCGGCGTGAGCCCCGTCAAGTGCCAGGTGCCCGAGAAAGAACCATCGGCCGGGGTGCCGTTCGACGAATAGACGTTCACCCACGAGGAAACCCCGTCGACATTGCCCGGCCCGGACACGCTGACGGAGGCCCCCGAGTTGCGGTAATTGCTGGCCACAACCCGCCCAATCAGCGTCGTGTCGCTCAGAAGTTCGATCCGACCCGGTGCGCTGTTCTGGGGATAGTCGTCACAGGCCCAGGTAATCGAGAGCTGGATGTCGTAGGCGGACGAAGGGATCGTGATTGTCCGGTCAGTTGAAGTAGGGCTGGAGATGCTCTGAGCCGCGAGGCGTGCTCCGAGCAAAAAGAGCAAGGCGATGGGAAGGAGATTTTTCATTGGAGGGTGACGGTTGAATTTTCATGCAGGCGGAAGCGGAGGGCCTCGACACCGGGCCAGCTGGGGCCCCGGTTGATGGTGACGAGCCGGCCGCCGAGGATTTCGGGCGAGACGTTCGCCCCCGAATTCGCCGCTGCGCTGAAGGCGTTCGGCGTGTTGTTGAACGAGACGAAGGCCGCTTCGCTCGGATGGTTGTTGTTCACCGTGACATGGTATTTCTGCAGCACGATGCGCCGCACGCACAGCCGGCTGACCTGTGTCAGGCCGGAGGAGCCCGCCGACCAGGCGGCCAATTGCGCCGGTGTGAGCCGGCCCGACCAGTAGGCGGGTGGCTGCGCAGTCCGGCTTTCCCAGTCGTTCTGCCATAGCGCATCGAACCAGGCGGCGTTGCCCTCGAAGTCGGGCAGCGCGAGCTGGTCGGCGGGAGCCATGAGGCTCACCAACAGAAACCGCTGGCGGCCGGACTCGGCGGGACCGGCGAGGAGGAGCCGGGGATTGCCGAGCCCGTTGAACGCGATTCGCGCCAGCTCCGGTTGGACGGAGGGGGACGGGGCCGCGCCAATCTGCGGGGTCACGCCGCGCAGCCGGGCCACCTTGGCGAACCAGTCGGTGGCGCCAGTGGTGGCATAGATGTTGCCCGTCGAAGTGGAAAAGACGGTGACGGTGTCGCCGGAGCCGATGGTTCCGGGCAGAGCGGCCAGATTGAGGTTTGTCAGGTCCGTCTGCTCGAACGACGCGGTGATCGTTGCGGCCAGCTCATCGAGGCTGCGGTTCTCGGCATCGCGCCGGCCACGCAGCACGATCTCCTGCACCGAAGGAGCCAGCGAAGCGGCCAGCAAGCCCAGCACGAAGAGGACGAGCACGATTTCGAGGAGAGAAAATCCGCGGCACAGGCGGCGGAGGTTGCCGCGCAGGAACCGGTGGGCATGAAGGTAGGTGTAGTGGACCATAATCAGCGGGTGTTGACTCCGCCCAGGAGTGAGAAAAGTGGCAGGAAGAACGACAGGGCGATGAAGCCGACCACGGCAGTCAGGGCGGACAGGAGCAGCGGTTCGAGCAGCGTCAGTGCCGTGGCCAGATGTTCGCGGGCTCGGCTGGCGGCATACTCCTCGATGTGCTGGAGTGCCGCGCCGATCTGTCCGGTCGTTTCGCCCGACTTGATCGCCGGCACGATGAAACCGGGAAACGCGTGCCGCTTGGGCAGGGCGGCGTAGAGCGGCCGTCCCACCGCCACCTGCTCGCGGGCTCCGAGAAGCTGTCTTTCAAGAAGCGCGTTGCCCGTCAGTTCGGCGCCGGTTTTGAGGGCATCGAGCAGCGGGATTCCCGCTTCGTGGAGCAACCGGCAATGGCCGGCGAACCTGGCGGTCGCGAGGTGCCGGATAATATCGCCGAGCAGCGGCAGCCGAAGGAGTGCGCTGTCCCGGACAAACCGTGTGCGCGGCGAGCGTAGCAGGTAAGTGGCGAGCATGACCAACGCGGCGAGGCCCAGCGCCAACGCCAGCCATTGCGCGCGGAGGAATCCGCTGGTCGCGATGAGTGCCACGGTGATCGCGGGCAAGACGACGTGCAGGGACTCGAAAATGGCGGCAAACTGCGGCACGACACCGCCGAGGAGGAACACGATGAGGCAGGCTGTCGCGATCAGGACCACCGTCGGGTAGATCAGGGCGCGCCTGGCCGTCCGGCGCAGTTCGGCGCCGCTGGTCAGGTGTCCGGCCAGCGAGCGGATCGCGGCGGGCAATTGGGCCGAAGCCTCCCCGGCCGCGATCACCGCCGCCACGTGCGGCGGGAACTGCCGGGCAAAAAAACGGCAGGCCACGTGGATCGGGGCACCCTGGGCGATGTCGGCGTGAATCTTCTCCAGCATCGCCCGCATCGGACCGGCGGGGGCGTCCTCGGCCATCTGCGCCAGGGCGGCATCCGCATTCACCCCGGCGCGCAACTGGAGCTCGAGCTGGTGGAGCACGCCCACGAATTCCGCGATCGGCAGCTTGATCCGGGCGAGGTGGCGCTGCGTTTCCACGGGACGGATGCGGACCGGGAAAAGTCCTCCCGCCCGCAGGCGTTCCCGGAGGGCGGGCTCGTCCGACGCGGCCTCACGCAGGGATTGCCGGCGTCCGAGCCGGTCGATGGCGGTGATGGCGAAGGCGGGCATGTCAGAGCGGCAGGCGGACCCGCACGGCTGCCTTGCCCACGGGCACGCGCAGGCGCTGCGCGGCGTGTGCGAACACCACGGCCTCGGGATCGATCCGCTCCACGGTGAGCGATTCGGTCATGTCGCCTGCCTGTAGCAGCCGGCCGTTGATGACAGCGCAGCGCGCCGGGCCGGCGACGATGCCGCTGACCTGCAGCGTCACTTCGCGAACCGTTTTCGGATTGATCGATCGGATCGCGAAGGGATTGACGGGCTCATCGGACTTTGTGGCCATCACGGCCGCTGCGAGGTCGATCACCCCGTCCGCATTGGGCGCGAGATATGATGATGCGGGTGAAGATTGGATGGGCGGCGTTGCTGGCGATGTCATGTCGGGAGCAGCAGGCAGCGACGCTGGTTTCGCTTCGCGGTCCGATGCGACCTGGGCGGTGAGCGTCTCGTTCTGGCTGAGGAGAGCCTCGATGTATTGTGCCTGCAGCCGAAGCCGGCGCTCCATCACGGTATTCGGCGCAGGCTGGACAACGGCAGGGGCAGCGGAGGGGGCGTCCGTTGTCGCGACCGATGGCGGGGGCGTGGGTTTTGCCGCTGGAGGCGTCTGGCAACCGGCCAGCAACAAAAGGATAAGCGGGAGGATTCGGTTCATGGGCGGGGCGGAGCGGACGACGACGCGATCGGGGGCGCGCGCCGGGCCTGGCTCCGGTCGAGGGTTTGCGTGACGTAGAGGTAGAAGGGCTTTCCGGCGGGGACTCGCAGATAGAAGCCGTCGCGGGCGATGGCCTCGCGCATCGATTGGGCGTATTCGCGGAGAATGGCGCCGGTGCCGGCGAGCAGGGCATTGCGCGCCGTGGCCGCGGGAGCCGAGGCTTCGCCCAATAGCCCGTTGGTGAGCCGGCTGTCCTGGAGTGCGGAGGTGGCGGTTGCGAGGAAGCTTGCCGCAAAGAGCTTCAGCTCCCGGTCGTCGCCCGTCCGGACCACCTGGCCGCGCAGGCCCGCCGAGCCGTCGTGTTCACCCCACATGTGCGACTCCCCGTCGAATTCCCGGTCCAGCACCAACGCATCGACGGCCAGTTCGAGGCCGTTGTCCGCGCCCTTCGTCCGCCACACGAAGCGCCACTGGCCCTGCGCGGCGATGCGCTCCCGCGCGCGGTCGAGGGCAGCGCGGCCATGCACCTCCGTGCCGGCGGGAATCACACATTTGCCGTCATGCCAGACATCCTCGGTGACCAACCCGATGATCGGCGTTTCCAGCCGGTTTGATTCCAGGGCGATCACGGTTTGGCACGGCACCAGCCGTCCGAATGGCGCCGTAGTCGGCACCGGGGCGGCGGGCGCTTCCGGCGCCGTCACGAATACAGCGAGCGGCAGCACCGGCGCCTTCGACCCAGGCGCTGGGGTGGGTCCGACGGAGCCGGGAACCGGACTGGGCGAGGGCGGAGCCGGTCGCGCCACCGCCGGAAATTTCACCCCGCCTCGGATCAAGGTCTGCGGCAGCGGGGCGGCCGGTGCGGGCTTTGCCGCCGGCAAAGCGGCAGGTGCCGCCTTGCCGTAGCGGTGAGCAACGATCACGCCCAGCAGCAGCACGGCGGCCACCAGCACCACCTGGCCCGTCGGGGAAGTCAGGAAATCGCGGTCGAATGTCATGGGTGGGACACGAGCACGCTGAACGCTTCCTTGACCGGGAGGTTGGCCCGGCCGCCGCCCGGGGAACCGGCGATGACGAGATGGAGGAGGCTGCTGCCCTTTGGCGGAATCGCGCCCGAACCTTCAGTGAACGCCGCCGGATAGATGTCACGACCAAGGCGGATCGCGAGCGAGGCGGGATCGTAGGGAACGGCGACATCGAGCTTGTTGTCCAACCGCACCCGGAAAACCAGCGCATCTTCCGCCTCGAAACGGACGATCGACTCAATCGTGGCTGTGAAATCGCGATAGTGGGTGATGCTGCCCGGAGTGGCACTTGTCACCGTGGACACCATGCCGGCGGATGCCGGGCGGGATTGTTGCTTGGCGCGCTCGACCAACGCGGCGAGCGTCTCGCGCAGCAGCGGCGGAGTGGGATTCCCCGCGAGCGGCTCGTCGAGAAACACCACCACGCGGTCCGCCTCGGGGGCGGCGATGAAGGCGAGCGCATAGACCCGTCCCCGGAAGACGACGTTCAGCGCACCGGCGGCGCCGTCCTTCAACAGTCGCAACGAGAAATACTCCGTCCCCGCCTCGTGCGAGAGCAGGATGCCGGGTGCGTCATCGGTCCTTTGCGAGACGTTCGCCCCGACGATGGCCTTGAGCGGCGCCGGGAACACGCAGGTCGTGGGCTCGTCCTTGCTCAGGCGGATCGTGTAAACGCTCCGCTCATCCAGCGGATAGCTGTGGATTTCAGCGGCCCGGACGCCCGCCATCAGGAGGGCCTGCACCATGATCATTGCGATAATTCGTAGGTCCATACCGCGAGGGGATAGCGGCCGTTGGCCGTCAAGTTGGGGTTGCGTGCGAACTTGAATCGCACGGTGAAGGGAGTCGCTTCGCCGAAGGCCTGGCCGCTGGCGACGCCGGTGCGCACGAGCTGGCCATCGGCCTGCACGAGCACCACGTTCTCACGGGTTTCGAGCACACTGAGCTTCAGCACCTCGGGCTTCTGGTGCAGGGCCTTCGCCGCGAATTCCTCGGCGCCGGCGGCCAGTTGCGCCCGCGCCTGCTGCGCCGCCTCGGGCAGGAAGAGACGGTCGAGGAGTTCGGGGAAGTCGGGCCCGGTGGGGTTGCGCTGGAACAAGGCGAGACACGCCAGCAGCGCGCACTGCTCGTGGAGCTTGGTCGCCTCCTCGAACGCCAGCAGCGGCCCGACATGAAACGTGCCGCTTGGGTCGAGCACGATCACCCGTTCGCGCTGCCGGTCCGCGCGGATCAGGAGGAATGGTTGCACCACGCAGAATCCGGTCGTTGTCAGCGCCACCAGGCACCACCACCGCGCCGCGAGAGCATGGTCGGCGAACAGCGCCAGGGGATTCCACGGACGGCGTGGTCGCGCGGCCGGTTCGGGCCGCACATGGGGGACTTTGGTTTCCTTGAGAATAGTCATCGGGTCAGAGGGAGGTTTGTGGTGCGGGCAACCGGGCCATGCCGAGGGCGGCCGCGGCGCGAAGATCGCCTGCCGGATCGGCCGGGGAGGGAGGCGTGGATGGCACAGGCGGTGGCAGTGCTGCCGGTGGAGGTGGTGGCGGAGTCGATCCGCCAGCGGGATTGCCAGTGCTCTTCGCCGCCGACAGCGCGGCAGCCGGTGCGGCTGCGCCCGCGATCTTGAGCGACTTCACCAAGTGAGTGAGTTGCTGAAGGGCGTATATCTGTTGCAACGCGCCGGAGCCGCCGCTGCCCACGGGTGAACCCGAGCAGATCAGCCCTTGCATCAAAAGCGGGGTCGCGAGCGTCCCGATGATCATCCACAGCGCGGCCAGGAGCCCGCCGAGCAGGCTGCCGAACGAGGCGGCGTCGATTTCGCCCGGGGTCAGTCCGTAGGCGACGGCCAGATTGTTGCCGTAGCCGGTGAGCAGATGATAGGCGACCAGCTCCGTGACGGCGAAACCGACCGGCCAGGCCAGGATGGCGAGCGTCTGCTGGAGATACCGCGTCGCCCACTGGGCCTGCGACGGAATCATGTAGAATGCCAGTGCGACCGGCAGGAACAGGTAGCAAAGCAACTTCAGGACGTGCTGGAGGATCAGGAACGGAACCTGTAGGAGGCTGGCGACCAGCACGACCAGCTTGACGGCGCCATCGAGAAAGGCCCGGTAGACCGATTCGCCGACGCGGCGCAGGCTGAATTCGCTGCTGCTGCTCACACTGTCGCGGAGCTTTGTGGCCGCGCGCATCGGGTGCTGCGTGTAGCCGTCCTGCAAGGTGTCGGCCACGTTCAGGAACATTTTTTCCGTGGTCCCGAACCAGAAGGGCAGGGTGGCGACGAGCCCGGCCACCACGGTGGCCCGCAGGATCGGCCGCGTCAGGCCTTCGGCGTCCGCCCGGGCCTGCTGGACCTGGAGCACGAGCCCGACGACGCACACAAAATACACCACGACGCGCAGCGTCTCGGTCAGCGAGAACACGGCCTCCCTGAGTCCTGGAACGAAGTTGTCCATCAGTTGCGTGCCTCCCACGGCCGCTGCCGCGTTTCTTCCCGGCGCAGGTGCGCGGTGAGCAGTTCGAGCGAAAGCGGCTTCCGCCTGCGCCGCCCCTGCGCCCGCGATCCGCGCGGGCGTGTTTTGTTCCTGACAACCGGAGTCGACGGCGCGGTGCGCGCGGCGTGCCGGAGCACGATCAGGGCGCAGAGCGTCAGGCCGGCCGAGGCCAGCGCGATGATAGTAGCTTCCTTCATCGCCATTCGGTCGGGGCCAGCTTCAGGGATTCCTGCCAGGCGCCCACCACGGCGAGGGACTGGCGTTCTTCGGCCAGCTGACGCTCCAAGTAATCCTGTTTCTCCTTGGCCGCCTGATTATCGTTGAGGATCTGCAGGGCGCGCAGCTTGTCGGCCTCGTCCCGGCGCCGGTTGGAGAGTTCCGCCGCCCGGCCGTTGAGCGCGGCAATCTTGACCGCGAGTTTGTCCACCTCGGCTTGGGTGCCGGCTCCCCGTAGTTGCTCGAGCGTAACGGCGAGTTCGGACTGCACGGCGGCCGCCTGTGCATCGGTTTGCTCGAGCACGGTCGCCGCGTTGTCCGACTGCCGTTCGACGGCGGCATAGCGGCGATACAGATCCTCCTGCCGGACAAAACTCCGGCCCAGCACCGTGCGGTCATCGAGCTGGCGGTAGATTCCCTCAGAGGTGCGCCGCAGCGAATCCAGGGCGTTGGCGAGGCGCTGGGCGTTCGCCAGGGTTTCCCCGTAGGTCCGCGCCAGATCGTTGGCGCCGAGTTCGCGCAGGACCATGCCGGCGCCCGCGGCGGTGGGATCACCGATGACATCGCGGATGCGGCGTTGGGTCGCCAGTTGGTCCTCCAACTGGCGCAGCTGGCGGTTGAGCTGCTCGGCCTGCTCCGCCCAACGACGGATCACTTCCAGATGATTGGCGGCCTGCGCCGACTCGATGGCGGCGTTGACCGCGGTGTTGCCGGGATCGCTGACAATCCATTGTGCCCAGGTGGGCGCGGTGAGAACGAGAAAGAGAATCAGGTGTTTCATGGTTTTACGGGGTTCGTGGTCGGGTTGGCGGCAGGCTGGGGCTGCTGATCCTGCAGGCGCCAATACTGCTCCTTCATCGCCTGGCCGTAGCCGCGCTCGAATCCGCGGGCCTCCGCCGCCGTTTCGCGGGAGGCGGATACGCAGCCGCCGAGCAGGAGGCAGAGGATGGCGATCAGGCAGCACTGGCGCATGGAGCCTCCTGGTAGTGGCGCACCGTGCCGCATTGCGGCGGTTGCGTGGTGGGGGTGAAGTAGCACAGCGACGAGTGGCGCTGGTTCGCGGGCAGCTGTTCCGGCAGGGGATAGCGTTGGATCGCGTCGATGGCCGTTTCCGGCAGCGGCAGATCTTGCGCCAAATCGGCCAGGTCGGCGCGGTCCGACTGGCGCATGAAGAAGAACTGCTTGGCGTTGCCGATCACCGCCCCGCGCACACGCGAGGCTTTGAACCGCGAATACTGCTGGATGATCGACGCGCACCAGCAGTTGTGCTTGCGCAACTGGGCGTAACCTTCCGCGACGATCTGTTCGCCGCCGGGCGTGTCGAGGAAGCGCGCGAGTTCCTCGAAAAGGATGCGCTTCCGCTTTTCGCGCGGCAGCGACAGGATGTGCTGGCGGCCGAGCCCGCTGATGAGCAGCCCGACCGCCGCCTTGAGTTCGACCGCCTGCTCCGGGATGCAACCCAGCTCAAAATGCGCGACCTTCCGGTGGAGCGAGACGTTCGTCACGCCGTCGAAGAGCCGGCCGTATTGCCCTTCGACGCTCCAGCCGCGCAGCAACGTGGCCAGCCGATCAATCTCCTCTTTTCCGTGCTCGGGGAAACGCCCATAGGCGAGAAGCTCCACCAAGGCGCTGTGGGTCGGACAGTCCTCCGGCGAATAAAACGCGCACGCCGTCTGGGCGACCAGCCGTTCGGTTTCAGGCATCTGGCTGAACCGGGTGATGGCTTCTTCGGACAAGCCGGCAAGGTGGGCCTGCGCTTCATGATCTCTTGACTCAAGCCGGTCCCGGAAAGCGCAGAAGGCGTCGAGCGGGGTTGCACCCGCCGGCTGCTTTGTCCGCCAGCCATGGACGGCACAGGCGAACCGGCGGACGTATTCGGCCTTTGGCGGGTTCCGTCGCGCCCAATCGGTGAAGGTGTCCCGGTAGAGCTGGTGAAGGTATTGGGTGAGCTGAGCCTGACGCAGCGCCAGTTGTTCCAGCCGGTCCGGTTCGCCGATCATCCGGGCGAGGAGCGCCACCGCCGTCGCCAGGTGGAGCTGCGACAAGGGCAGTCGCTGGGTATCAAGGTAGTTGAGCGTCAGCGCCGAGTCGGGATGAACGATAATCGGTGTCTCGCCCAACGCCTCGGTGAAGCGCTTGTAGGAAAGCCCTTCCTCGGCGATCAGCGTGTAGTCGAAGTGCGCCGCCGTCTGCCACAGGAGGTTTTCCGTGAAAGCCGATTTGCCGGCCCCGGTCATGCCGAACAGAACCGCGTGCTGCGGCGAACCGCCGGTTTCGGTGCTGACGCCCACGAGGTTGCCGTGGCTGCCGTCATAAAGTGCCTCGGCCTGGCCGAGCGCCCCCGTGAACGTGGCGGAGAAGGGGAGCAGGTCCGCGAGATAACTGTCCTCGGCGTAGAGTTCGCGGTGATGATACGACGAATGTGTCCAGCCCGGCCACGAGGCGAAGAAGAGTTTCCGCGCCGTCGTCGGCAGCGAACACTCCAGATACTGCGCCCCGTCCATCGCCTGGATTGCGGCCTGCACGGCGGCGACCTTCTCCCGCAACCCCTCACGCGTCGGGGCCCATACCCGGATCAGATACGTGACGTGGAACGGCCGCGCGAAGCCGCCCGAGAGATGCTCCACCTTGCGCTCCTTCTTGCGGAGTGCCACGAGCACCGAGGCGCGCGGTTTCCCGGCGTATTCCCCGCGCAAGCGCTCGGCCGAACGCTCCTCCCTGCCGATTTCCGTCCGGGCCGAAATGGGGGTGACATTGACCGTGAGGCAATAATCGAGGAACGGCAGTCCGGTCAGGTAGTTGACGATCCCCGGTCGGGTCCGCTGCGGCCACCGCGACAAGGCAAGGATCGCCTGGAAATGTCCGTCGAGGTGGAAGCCCCCATCCGGCTGTCCGATGCCCTCGCAGTGCCAACAGTTCTCCTGCAGGCTCAAGGCGGGATCGAAACCCGCCGCCGGCTCCTCCGGCAGCCGTGAGGCGGCGCCCGGATTGAGGAAGCGGTGCAGGCACAGGTAGTGCCCGGCGTCGTCGAGCGGTGTCACCGTCGTTTCATTCCCGAATACGCCGCGCATGATGCCCGCGAATTCCTCGAATTGCGCCGCCAGCTCCCGGCCTAGCGCATCATACTGGGAAACGAATCCGGTCCGGGTGCCGAGGTTGCCGGTGTAGCCGGAGACCTCGATCGAAAGGAAGACCAGCAGGTGCTCGCGGCGAAGCTGCCGGGCCAGCATCCGTTCCCAATAGCGGGTGAAGCGCTCGTTGCGCACCCGCCGGATTTCCGGGTGCTCCACCGATTGGGTGCGTTCGTGATAGCGAAGCAGCTCGGCGCGGTAATCCGGGTCGCACGACCATTGGAATTGCAGTCGCCGCCCCGGGCCGACCATGGCGAGGAGCGCCCGCACCTGGTCTTGGAAGCCGTTCAACCGCGCGGCAGCCGCCCCGCGCAGGTCCGGTGGCTCCAGCCGGAAACCTTTTGCGGCGACGCCGCCACGCTCGGGTGATCCGAACAAAATGAACCCGTGGTAAAACCGGCCGTCAGGCGCTCCGTCATGTGCTTTCGTGTGGGTTAAATCTGCCGCATGCGGGACGAGGTCACGCCGTCCCTGCCACTCGTCGAGTTTGTCCCGGTCGTAGCCGCGCGGCTTGCGGTGCTTGAACCCGACCGTCCAGATCGCCGCGCCTGCGATGGGAATTACCGCGGCGGCTCCAGCGATGCCGTAATGGATACCCAGAAGGCCGAGGCCGCAGAAGAGTGCTACCGCCAACACCAGTGCAATCACGACCGGGAGGTAGAGGTCGCCTTCGAGTCCGAAGGCCCGGCCCGCGGTATCATCCGCCGAATTGGTGTCGGTGAAACGAGGCTCGCTCATGCTCAGAAGCGCGGGGTCAGGACGGCATCCTGCATCCCGAAGATGGTGAAAAGGGCACCCATGATGGCCGCCGCGGCGGCGATGATGATCCCCGCCAGGATCCCGCCCTTGCCCTCACTGTCGCCCTTGCTGATCGCATTGGCACCCGCCCAGATTTTGATGATGCCCCAAAAAAACCCGACCATGAAGACCAGCACGAGGGCCGTGCCGAACCCTTCACGGAGTTGCTGGAGTTGTCCGAGAATGCGGATGGGTTTCGGCAGACTGGGGAGCCACAGGAAGGCCGCAGAAATTGTGGGGGAAATCATCATTGAGCCATAAACCCACACAAAAAATGCCGCTTGTCAAAACAAAACGTGTGGGTTTATGATGTTGGGATGAGTTCCCCTTCCGATCTCGTCAAAGTGAGCTTCTCGTTTTATCCGGCGGACATGAAGGCGCTGAATGACCACGTTTCCGACCTGCGGGAGACCGGAGTCCCTGTTCGCCGAGCGACGGTGCTCCGCGCCTTGATTCACCAGGCCACGCAGGTGCAGATGTTCAGCTATGCCGCACTCCTCGCCGAGGCCCAGAGGCAGAAGGGCGGCCCACGGGAAGACGACAACGTTGCCGATTGGCCGACCGTGGACTTGCCGCCAGCCGACGTCAAAAAACTGGAGGACACCGTGACCGAACTCGGCCGCAAGAATGTTCCCGCCAACCGGGCTTTCGTTGTCCGCGCTCTCCTGCGCGGACTGCCCAAGGACATAGAGCTGAACCCGATGGTTCGGCAGTTCATCAGGGATTTTCCGGACAAGCCTCGTGGCTGGGCCGCGCGGAACTTGCAGGCAAAAAAACATGGCTGAACCTGCGACAATCGCGCGCCTGCGCGGCCTTGAGGCGCACCTGCGCACGCGCATCGTCGAGCAGGATCATGTGCTGTCACGGGTGGCCGGGGTATTCAGCCGTGGCGAATTGGGGGTCGCGGATCCCGCCCGTCCCCGTGGCTCGTTGCTCCTTGCCGGTCCTACCGGCACCGGCAAATCCGAGACCTTCATCACGGCCGTGGACTATGCTTTCGGACCCGGTCATCTCGTCACCTTCGACATGTCGGAATACCAGGATCGGACCGCCGTGCTGAAGTTCCTCGGCGAGGACCGCAACGATCCGGGTCTTCTCGGTCGCGCGCTCCTCGCGCACCCGCATGGCGCTCTGTTCTTCGACGAGATGGAGAAAGCCCATGCTCCGCTTCTCAGCGTCTTTCTCCAGATGCTCTGGGATGGCCGCATCACGGTGGCCACCGGACAGACCTTCTCACTCAGTTCCTACTACCTCGGGTTCGGCACCAATCTCGGCGGCGCCGAGGCCATGCGGATGGAGCGCTCGAAGTTTTCCAGCGTCGAGCAGACGGTCCTGGGGCGCTTGCGCTCAAGCCTCGCCCCGGAATTTCTCGGCCGCATCGACGAGATCATGGTTTTCCAGCGACTTTCTCCGGACGCGCAGCGGCGCATCTGTGCGCTGATGGTGCAACGCGAAACCGAACGACTGAAATCCCTCGGCTACGATCTGGCGGTCAGCCGCGAGGCCTTGGAATTCCTGGTGCAGGAAGGCTTTCATCCCCAGCATGGCGCGCGCCGGCTCCGCAAGACCGTCGAGCGGCAGCTGCAGGACGCCGTGGTGCAGTCCCTCTGTGCGGCCGGGAACGCGTGCGGCTGGGTAGGCGTGGATACCCAGGGGCCAAGGCTGGTGATTCACCGCTCCTGAACGGACGAGGAATGGCTGATATGATGCCTTTTCGGTAAATCGTTTCGGACCGGCAGACGAGTGGACCTCTGCTGGATGAGTTGACGGGATGGCTGCATGCAATTCAGGTTTGGAAAGGCCGAGGCAAAGGTGCGAAAGACAGCAAAAACTGAGAGAAGAACATCAGGATTGGAATCCCCAATATCGGGCAGTCCCACTCACGGGCGCATCTCAGCTTCTTGCAAGGGGTGATAGACTGAGCGGATGAAAACACCCTGTTTGGAGCCGGTGCCGGCGGCGAGGCGACCGGCCGATGCCCCCTGGCGACTGGGGGTGAGCGCGGCCTGCCTGGCCGCTCGGATGGAGGAGCGGGTCGAGGCGTTTGCCTGCGCGGAGGCGGAGAACCTCGGCCACTTGGAAAGCCAGCTCGCCGCCGAGACGCAGGAGCTTTTGCGCCAGGCCGCAGAGCTCGGGGCGCAGAAGAAAGCCGACGCCACGCCGCCGCGCTGCCCGCACTGCCAGCGGGCGCTCACGCGCCGGTCGGCGGAACACGCCCGGACCTTCACCACGCGCTTTGGCGAAGTCACGGTGCGTCGGATCCGGGGCTACTGCCCGAAGTGCCGCAAATGGCGGATGCCGGCCGATGCGGCGCTGGGTCTGGCCGAGACCGCCGGCTACTCGCCGGCGGTGCAGGAGATGACGGCCCTGCTGGCCAGCAAGCTGCCGGTGGGAGAAGCCAGTGTGGTGTTGGCGCGGCTGACCGGGATCAAGGTGCCCCGGGGCCACGCTCGACCGGGAGGCGCGCCGCCAGGGCGGCCGTGCGCAGGCCCTGCGCCGGGAGCTGGACGCCCATCCGGTAGCGCAGACCCGGCAGACGGAACTGCCGCTGGAGCCCTATCAGATGATCCTGCAAATCGACGCCTGGAACATTCGCGAACGCGACCAGTGGGGTGCGAGCGCGGCGTGCCGCAAAAAGGGGAACGAGCCGGAACGCTGGCACTGGGTCTATACCGGCACCTGTTTCCGGCTGGACCACCGGGGGCAGACGGCCGGCGGCCGGCCGGTGATCGCGGAACGCGGCTTCGCCGCCACGCGGGAAGGCCTCGAGGCCCTGCGCGAACAGCTCCACGCCGAGGCCCGCCGCCGGGGCCTGGGCCAGGCCGCCGGCGCCCTGGTCATCGCCGACGGGGCGGTCTGGATCTGGCGGCTGGCCGACGACCGGTTCCCGGAAGCGCGCCAGCGGCTGGATTTTTATCACGCCGTGCAGCACCTCGCCGCTGTCGGACGCGCGTGCTTTGGCGAGGATCAGACCCGGTTGCGGGCGTGGCTCAAACCCCTCGTGCGGCAGTTGAAAAACGAAGCCGCGGTCAAGGTCGTCCGCCAGTTGGAGGAGATCCTCGCCCGCCTGCCGTCCGGCCCCGTGGCGAGCGCGGTGCGGACCGAAGTGAACTACTTCCACGCGCATCAGGAGCGGATGGATTACCCCACGGCCCGGCGGCGCGGCGAACCCCTGGGCAGCGGCGCCATCGAGGCGACCTGCCGCCAATACCAGTGCCGCTTCAAGCGTCCGGGCCAATTCTGGAGCCGCACCGGCGACGAAGCCCTCCTCTGCCTCGAAACCTTCTGGCGCAACGGCCGCTGGCATCTGCTCTTCCCTCACGCCCCGCCCTTCGATCCTGCTAAAAACTGAGATGCGCCCCCCACTCACACACTGTTGAAACGGGAGGGCGGCACGGAGAGCCGACGGGCCGGATCGTTGGAAGTTGTAAGCATCGCTTCGGCTTGCAGCCTACCGCGCGCCCGTTAATCAGCAGTGGACGCATGATGGTTCGCTTTTCATTGGCCGAGATGCTGGGAGTGCTGGCAATCGCCTGTGGCACGATCGGGCATCCTGCGCCGACCCATTTGGGCGACTTGGTGAAGAATTCCCCGTTTGGTGCACCATCCGCCACCGCAACTGGTGTTACCAAGGATGCGCCGCTTGAGCTCCGTGGCGTGCTGGTGGATGGCGGCGAATATTTTTTCAGCCTCTATGATATATCCGCCCACGCCTCGCAGTGGGTTGGCCTGAATGAGCCGGGTAATCCCTTCACCGTGCACAGCTATGACCGCGACAAGAGTGTGGCCGCCGTCGAATACCAGGGACGCACGCTGACCCTGACCCTCAAGCAAGCCAAAGTGGTCGCTCTGGCGCCAAGCGCCGCCGGTGCGCCACCGGCGCCGGCCGGTGTCGCCCCCAACGCGGCGGTGACCAGCGCGACAGACGATTCGATCCGGTTGGCGGCTGTGGCTGAGGAAATCCGCCGCCGGCGCGCGCTGCGCGCCCAACAAGCCGGCCGGCCACCTTCCGCGCCCCCGCCGCCCTCCGACCGCAAATGAAGAACCTCTCCATGACCAACTCCCGCGCCGCCGGCTTCACCCTCCTCGAAATCCTCGTCGTGCTCGCCATCATCGGCCTGCTGGCCGGCCTGGCGATCAGCAACAGCGACAAGATTTTCGGCCAGAGCCAGGAGGCGGTGGCGAAGGTCTTCGTGCGCGATTCCCTCAAGACTTCGCTCGTGCGTTACCGGATCGACCTCGGTGACTATCCCTCGACGGCCGAAGGGATGCAGGCATTGCTCACGGCTCCGGCCGGCAAGGCAGAGCGCTGGCACGGGCCCTACATCGACGCCCCGGGCGGCCACGCCCCGGTCGATCCCTGGGGCGAGCCCTATCAATACCGCTATCCAGGCGTGAAAAACAAGGACAGCTACGATTTGTTTTCCAAGGGCCCCGATAAGACGGAAGGCACCGAGGACGACGTCGGCAACTGGTGAGCACTCCCAATGACGACTGGAGCGTGCGATCGCCATGCGGCCCAGGGCGGCTTCACTTTGGTGGAAACACTGCTGGTGCTGGCGGTGATTGCCCTGCTGGCCAGCCTGCTGCTGCCGGGGGTCAATTCGATCCTGCGCAGCATCAGTGACGAGGAGCCCGACCGTCAGGTGTGGGATGCGATCACGGCGGCGCGGGAAGAGGCGCTTACGACGAACCACACCGTGGAACTGCGCTGGGATCAAAAAGAGCAAATCCTGGCTGGGGGGAATCAAACGGGTGTCCGCCAGCGGAGACTCTCCCCGGGAACCAGCCTGAAGTTTTTGCAGCCGCAAGAAGGCAATTTCATCCTGGTGGGGGGCGTCCTGCTCGACTCCCAGGAAGTGCCCGTCGTCCGGTTTTATCCCGACGGCACCTGCGACCGCTTCCGAGTGCAAATTCGCGAGGGGACGTCCGCGCCGCGGGTGATGGCGGTGGACCCGTGGACCTGCGCGCCCGTCCTGCCGGCCGTCGGCAAGTAAGCCATGCCACCGCCCCTTTCCCGGACCAAGCCCACGGCCTTCACCCTCATCGAGGTGCTGGTCAGCCTCGCCATCTTCGCGTTCGCTGCCATGGTGCTGGGCACCACCTACGTCAATGTGCTGACGGGCTACGCGGCGGTGGCGCAACGCAACGGGCATGACCAGGATCTGCGGCTGGTGCGCGCCGTCCTGCTGACCGAGCCCGACCGCAATAAGGCCGAGGCGGGCGGGGACCAGGCGCTGCCGGGCAATCGCACCGCGCATTGGGAGGCACGCATCGGGGAAGCCGGCGTGGCCGACCTGTTCCGCATCCGGTTTCGCTGTGCGATCCGCGATCCGGCGCAGGCGCAACCCTGGGTGCGGGAGGAAAGTTTCCTGCTGCTCCGGCCGACGTGGTCCGATCCGGCAATCCGGGACCGGCTCCGCGAGGCCGCCCGCACGCGGTTGGAAAAAAACCGGGAGAGCGGCGGATGAGCCTCCGGCGAGTGAGCGGCTTTTCCCTGCTGGAAATCCTGGTCGCCGTGACGCTGCTGGGCCTGCTGCTGCTGGCGCTGAATGTTTTCATCTTCTCGATGGGCGAGATTTGGGGGCGCAACAGCGAGCAGCGGCTCTTCGACCAGCATGTCCGGGCCGTCACACGCCATGTGGAGCAGCTTCTGCGTTCCGCGACACTGTCCCCGGTGGCGCTGGGCGGCCAGACCCACCCGCTGGCCATCGAGGAGATCCGCAGTCTCACCGGCGCGACGGAGCCGATGCTGAGTTTCGAGTTGCCCGAGGGCGACCGGGTGCTGCCCTGGACGGAGCAGCCGCTGCCCGATGTGTCCTGCGCCCTGGCGGCCCACCCGGGCCAGGGCTTGGTGCTCTACTGGCATTCCCGCTTGGAGAAACGCTTTGCTGATGACCCGCCTCGCGCGACGGTGCTCTCGCCCTTCGGCACGACGTTGAGCTACGACTATTACCAACCGTATTTCAAATCCTGGCAGCCACAGGTCCGCCTGCAAAAGGACCGCGACGGCCGGTGGCGGCTGCCCGACCGTATCATCCTCCATTTTGCCCATGGCAAGATGTCCGCCGAGACCGCGGTGCTCCTGCCGGCCGCCACCGGCGCGCTCCCCGTATTCTGAACCGTCATGCCGCCCGCCTGCACCGCAATCCCCCGCGATCATTCCCGCCGCCGCACGGCGGGTTCGGTCATCCTGCTTGTGCTGGTGACCGTGCTGCTGGCGGCTTTTCTCCTGACGAAATTTGTCACACGCGCCGGCACGGAACTCCTGGCCGACGCGCGGGCGGGGGACCGGGCCCGGTTGCGGCGCGAGGCCTACTCGGCGCTGGAGACGACGCTCGCCGTGCTGGCCGACGTGCGCGCCATTGACCACGGCTTGCACAGCCCTATGCAAGGATGGGACCGGCCGCTGGACTACGCCGATTACACGCCCGGCGCGGGCCTGACCGTCGCGGTCGTCATCGAGGACGAGAGCGGCAAGCTTTCCTTGCCGCGCGCGGAGTTGCCTGCGCTCAAGGCATTGCTGGTGGCGCTGGGTATGAACCAGACCGACGCCGCCCGGGTGGGTGACGCGCTGTTGGTCTGGATGCACGCCGACTATCTGCCGGTTTCGTTGGAGTCCGACGGCTCCCACTATGAACGGGCCGCGATTCCCTACGAACCGGCCGGACGGCCGTTGCGATCCTTCGGCGAACTGGCGGCCGTCGAGGTCGTGCGAGACTTCTTTTTTGACGGGACGGGCCGGCCCACACAGATGGCCCGGGATTTCCAGGCCAGTGTTTCCCTCTATTCCTTCGATCGGGTGAACCTGAATGCGGCGTTGCCGGTGGTGCTGGCCGCCAGTGGGCTGGGGGTGGGGCAGATTGGCGCGTTGACGAATCACGCCCGCCGGCAAAAGGCCGGTAATCCGACCGGCTACTTTCGCTCGACCAGTGATGCGGCGGTCCTCCTCGGGGCCAATGTTCCGCTGGAAAAATTCGGCACCGAGGTGCTGGCCCTTCACCTTACGGTGACGGTGCAGAGCGGCGCGATGGCCTACCGGCTGAGTGCGGTGGTCGCGCCGCTGGCCGGAGCGACGCTGGTGACAGTGCCGCTGCCTCCGACCAAGGCTAAGGAGAGGGAAACACCGGAGCCCCCCATTAGCGTCATCAAAAAGTTGGACTACCCGTTCAAGGTGCTGGAGATTCGTGAGGACGTGGAATCGCCCGACACCCAGCCCGCCGATCCAGCCGCGCATGATTGACCCCTTCCCATCGCCCAGCGGCGTTGTGCTGCTGCCCTCGGATCGTTTCTTCGTCCGTCTCGTCCCCCTGGCGGCCGGAGTCGCGCAGGCTTCGCAGATATCCCTGGCGTTGGAGACTCTGGCTCCGTTCCCCCCGGCGCAGCTATATTATGGCTGGCTGCTCGCGCCCGCCGGTGACCAGGCGTTGGTCTTCGCCGCCTACCGACGGCGATTTGCCCCGGAAGAGACAGCGAGTTGGGAAGCTGCCGCTGCGGTCGTGCCCGGTTTTCTCGCCCTGCTCGGCGATGCGCCGCAGACGCCGGTGATCCGGCTGCTTTCGGAGCCACGCACCCTCACTGCGCTGGCGTGGGACGGCGCCAATCCGTTGCCGGTGGCCGTGTTGGCGCGGGAGACTGAGTCACCGGTCGGTGCCGAGTCGCGCGCGCCGCTGGTGGCGGAAATCCGTTTGCGCACCGGCCTGGCGGCGGAGGTGCAGGAGTTCACCGGGTCGGTCATTTTGGGTCGGCCCGACCGCCGGGGATCGATTGGCTTGGAAGTGGCCGGCAGTTCCCGCCGGCTGGTCACCAAAGTGGGCCGCCACGAACTTGAGGCCGCCGATGTCCGCGACAAGGAATTCCTGAGGGCGCAGCGGGCGCACCAAAGACGCGACTTGTTCCTCTGGCGGGGTTTCGCCGCCGGCCTCATCGGTTTGGCGGCGATGCTGGTGATCGAA
>JAEUGW010000055.1 GCA_016795565.1 Opitutaceae bacterium
CAACCGCTCCTGCTCGAGCAGCCTTATTCACCCGCCGCTCGCCGAGGCTTCCAGGCCAAGCTGACCTGCATCAACTGGCACTGATTTTTTCCAACATTTCCTGACCTGCATCATGTGACACTTGCCCTATAATACGTTACACATTTCGCGGAGGCGGGGGCGGAGTTTGTAACCCAATAGGTTACAAGTGGCGGGGGTGCGGGCGGGTTTAGCACCTACCCGAATAACCTATTCCCGACAGCTTGGTTTTCTGTAGCGGCGGTCTGTGACCGCCGTCGAGCGTGGTGGGGTGATCGTTCGGCGGCCATAGACCGCCGCTACAGGACAGGCCATTGTTCGGATAGGCTCTTACTCCAGCAGTTTCTTCAGCGCGGCTTCGAGCTTGTCGCCGTGGGTCTCGGTGGTGACGAGGCGGCCGTCGCGGCCGAGGAGGAACGTGGCGGGGATGGAGCGGATGTTGTATTTCAGGCCGACCGGATTCTTGCCGGGGCCTTCGTAGAACCAGTGCGGCCAGTTCAGCTTTTCGTCGGCGATGAACTTGAGGAGCTTGGCCTTGTCGCCGGGGCGGTCGAAGGCGAGGCCGATCACGGCGAAGCCCTTGTCGCCCCACTTCGCGAGCGCGGCCTTCACGTAGGGCAGCTCCTTGATGCAGGGCACGCACCAGGTCGCCCAGCAGTCGAGGAGCACGACCTTGCCGCGGTAATCGGCGAGATCCACCCGGGTGCCGTCCGTCGCCGTGAAGGTGAGCTCCATCGGGGTTGTCCGGAGCTGGTGGATCGCGAGCTGGCCGCGGCCATACTTGGCGAGGTCCTCGCTGTCGCTGGCGGCGAGTTTCGCGAGGTGGGCGCCCACGGCGTCGGGCTGCTGTTGCTCGAGCCAGCGCACATATTCCTGCTCGAGAAAGGTGCGGTAGGCCGAGGCCGGGACGCGAGCGGCGATGAGCTCGATGCGCTGGCGCAGGGCACCGAGGTCGGCGCGGCCGGTGGCGTCAACCTGGATCGCGATGTCGTTCTTCGCCCCGACCCACTGGAGGCCAGCCCAAACGTTGTCGGGCCAGGTCTTTTGCCGGAGCACGTCGGCGACGGCGCGGCGCAGGTGCTCCTGCCAGGCGGGTTTCTGGGCGGCGGAACGCGGGTCGTCGCCCATCCAGCCGCCGAAGCTGGAGAGGTTGAACAGGATGCCGCCCACGCGGCGCTCCTCGGGGAATTTCTCGAAAAACTCGAAGGCCTTGCCGGTCACGAGGTCGAAGTTCACGTTGGTGCGGCCGTCGCCGCGGTCCCCCATGCCGCGGGCATGCTCGGACCAGATGGCGGTGGCGACGGGATCGAGCACAGGCTTGGCGTCCTGGGCGAACAGCGGGCTGCCGCCGAGAGCGAGCAGGATGACTAGGGTGGTGCGGGAGAACATGGGGGAAAAAGGGCGGGGGCGGCTGGATCGCAGCCGCCCCCGGGGATGAATCACAGGCTCTTCTTCACGGCCAGCGTGACGTAGCGCTGGCGGGGATCCTCGAACCGGCTGTAGGGGCTGTAAACGTCGGTGCGGAAGGCGGGCTCCTTGTTGAAGACGTTGCGCACGCTCAGCGTCCACTTGGTGGAGTCGAGCCAGCGCTGCCAGCCGGCCTTGCCGCGGCCGGCGGGGATGTCGTAGGAGAGCTGCAGGTCCCACAGCGTGGCCGAGGGGATCCGGGCGCCGTCGAGGCCCGTGGCGGTCGGGAAGACCACGGTGGGGGTCGTCGTCGAGGTGCTGTAGGAATCGATGTAGGTGGCGGTGACGCCGCCGGTCCAGCGGCCGTGCTCGACGAACACGGAGCCGTTGCCGCGCCACTTGAGCGGGCTGCTGGCGGTGGTGCCGGTGGTGCCGGCGCGCTCGACGATGGGGTTGACCGGCAGGATCTGGTCGCGGAACGAGTCGGTCCAGGTCACGGCGGCGAGCGCCGTGAGCTTGGTGCCGGCGGCGATCTCGTGCGTGTAACGGACCTTGGTGTCGATGCCCGTGGTCTTGGTGAAGCCGACGTTGACCGGCCGGTAGTCAATGGAGAGCACCTGGCCGAGCCAGCCGTTGGCGAGGTCGGTGGGCGTGGGCGCCGCGCGGGTGACGCGGCCGGGGTAGGACTCCGGCGAGGCGAGGATCACCGAGGGGCCGGCCGGGGAGAGGATGGCGTCGATCTTTTCGATGTTCCAGAAATCGACGGTGAGCGTCAGGCCGGGCAGGACGCGCGGGGTGAAGATGACGCCGTAGTTCCATGAGGTCGAGAGCTCGGGCTTGAGGTTGGGATTGCCGCCGGAGATCTCCTCGTGGACGTAGTTGTAGAGCAGGTTGCCGCGCGCCGGATCGGTGAACGGGGTGATGGCCGCGGGGTTGACGCGCGGGCTCTCGTAGGTGGACTGGTCGGGCGGGAAGAAGCCCTCGGCATACGACACGCGGAAGGCGACGTCCTTGACCGGGGCGACGCGCAGCGCGACGGCGGGGCTGGTGGCGGCGGTGGAATCGTCGGTGTTTTCCCAGCGGATGGCGGCGTTGAGCTCGGCGGACTCGATCGGAAGCGGACGCCACGACTTGCCCACGAGCGGGATGACCGTCTCCAGGAAGGCCGACTCGGTGCGGCGGCTCTGGTTGGCGGTGCTGTCGCTCGGCCCGATGATGCCGGTGGGGATGGCGGCGCGGATGGCCTCGCTCACGCGCACGGTGGAGTTCGTGCGATACTTGCTCCAGATGACCTCGGCGCCGGGGGAGACGACGAGCGGGCCGGCCGGAAGGTCGAACACCTCGCCGACGGCGCGCAGGTTCACCTGGGAGAGGCCGTTGTAGTAGGTGTAGCCGCGGCGGTATTCGAGATAGTCGGCCATCACGTCGCCGCGCGGGTAAACGGTGTGGTCGGCGAGCGGGTTGTAGAGCGCGCGGCGCTGGGCCTGGGTCAGGGTGCCGACGGCGGTGCTGGTCACGAAGGTGTTGAGGTTCTGGTTGGTGTTGATGCCGGTGGAGTGGCTGCGGCCGTATTCGCCGGTGCCGTCGAGCGACCATTCCCACCTCTCGTTGAACCGGCCCTTGAAGCCGAGCAGCGCCCGCGCGCCCTGGCGCTCCTGGAAGAGCGACGGATCGGGCAGGTCCACCGGATCATAGTAAACGACCACCGGGACGCCGACGAAGCCGGGCGTGACGTTGGTGCGGAAGGGATTCAGCGGATCCGTCGCCGACAGGCTCATGCTCGAGAGGAACATCGGGAAGGTGATCTCCGAGCGGAAGTAGGTGACGCCGGCCTCGGCATACATGGAGAGCTTGTCCTTCACGAACTCGTGCTCGAGCTGCGAGGTGAACGCATAGCGGTCCTCCGGGCGGTAGATGATGGAGCGCTTGTAGCGCTCGCCGAGGTTGGCCTGGCCGGCGCCGGCCACGAACGAGGCCGGCGTGAGCGCGGAGCCGTCCTGGTTGGCGGGGATCGCGGCGTAGCGGGCGCCGGTCACGCCCGGGATGGGCAGGGTGCCGGTGGCGGAGTTGAGCAGGATGGTGCCGGGCATGCCGTTGAAGGCCTGGAGAATGTATTGCTCGAAGGCGGAGCGGCCGCTGACGAGGGCCGTGGTGTTGGCCGGGTAGCGCGCGAGGAGGTTGTCGAGATAGGGGCGGTCGCTGTTGTAGAGCGGGCCGCTGTGCTGGTAATCGACGGTGAAGGAGAACCGGGTCCGGCCGCCGTTGAAGGTGCGGCCCTCGAAATAGGTCAGCTGGTAGCGCTCCGCGCCGCCATCGGTGCTGATGCCGCCGCTGACGGTGAGGTCGCGGCCGGTGTAGTCGCGGCGGAGGATGATGTTGATGGCGCCGCCGATGGCCCCGCCGCCGTAGATGGCGGAGGCGGAGGACGGCAGGATCTCGATGCGGTCAATGGCGGCGACCGGGATGCGGTTGAGGTCGGGGCCGGCGGTGAGGTTGCCGCGCTGGAGGCGGCGGCCGTTGACGAGGATCGTGGTCTGCAGGGAGGAGAAGCCGCGGAGCTTCACCTCGGAGTTCTGGTAGGTCGCGCCGCCGGCGAAGGCGGGGTTCATCGCCGAGCCTTGCAGCGACTGGCTGCCGTAGTCGCTCGTCTGGGTGACCACGCGGAAGAGTTCCTCCAGCGAGGTGACGCCGAGGCGCTCGATGTCCACGCGGTTGATGACGTCGTAGGCCAGCGCGCCGGCCTCGTCGGTGCGGACGATGGTCTGGTTGGCCAGGCCGTTGATGCGGGTGCCGACCACCTCGTATTTTTCCAGTTCGATGGCGCCGTTGCTAGTCCTGGCCGGCTTTTCCGGGCGGGCGCTTGACTCCATCTGCGCCGCCCCCTGGTCGTTTGGGCCGGCGTCCCTCCGCACGGCGAGCGCACCGGTGCGCTCATCCTGCACGGCGACGAGGCCGGTGCGGGTCAGCATGGCATCGAGGGCCTCGCGGGCGGCATACTCGCCCTTGACCGCCTGGGTCTGCACGCCGCGCACCTGGTCAACCGGGTAAACGATCTGCACGCCCGACTGTTGCGTGTAGGCCTTCAGGGTCTGCGCGGCGTCGCCCGCAGCGAGGTCGAAGGATTTCTTGGCCGCATCAGCGGAGGCGGACAGTGCGCACAGCGACAACGCAAAAACGCCTGCGGCCAGCGCGCGCAGGCGGGAGAGGAGCGAAGGGAGGGAGTGGATCATGTTTGGCGGAAGGTGTGACGTGCAGACGAACGAACCGGGCTTTTCCAGTAGCCGGATGGAGGGAAAAATCCGGGGCGAAACAGCCGTATGACACCAAATGCCCGTAGCTTTTATACCATTCAGCTTGGTTTGGCTCTTTTGTAGGGGCGGACCTTGTGTCCGCCCTACAGTGCCAATTCACGACGTAACTGGCTTTAGCCCTTTGTCATCGCGAGGCCCGCAAAGCGCGCCGTGGCGATCCAGCCCCACGACAGGCTCGGGGCCTTGAACTTGTCGGAACGGCTGGATTGCTTCGTCTCCCGCGGCTGCGGGATCCTCGCAATGACCGTTCAAAAGCTAAGGGATGCTGGTAGACACATTCACCGCCCGCCGACCGTCGCGAAGGGCCGGCCCGGGCCGCGCTTCACGGCGCCTGCCGCAGGATAATCGAGTTGCCGTGACGGAAGGCGCGCACGTTGAAGCCGGATTCGAGCAACCGCACAAAGCCCTCGACGTTGTCCGCCCGCAAATTGCCGCCGACCACGATGGCGGCGGTGCGCGCGTCATTCACCGTGAGTTGCTGGCGGTTGTAGCGGTTGAACTCGGCGGCGACATCCCCGAGCGGCATCTCCACGAATTCCAGGCGCAGGCCCTGCCACGCCAGGGCGCGCTCGACCTCGGCGGGGGTGACGTCCTGCACGGCGGGCGCGGCGGCCTCCGTCAGGCTGACCACGGCCCGCTGGCCGGCGGTGAGGTAGGTGGGGCTGGCGTTGACCGGCGGCGCGGGCTCCCCCGGCAGGGCTCCGGCCGGGTCGATCACCTGCACCTTGCCCTCGGTCACGAGCACGGAGACCTCGGCGGTGGCGAGCGCGACGCTAAAGGCCGTGCCGACGGCGCGCACCGACACCTTGCCGGTGTCGACGAAGAAGGGGCGGGCCGCGTTGTGCGCCACGGTGAAGTGCGCCTCGCCCCGCACCAGTTGCACCCGGCGCTCGGTCGGCGTGAAATGCACGGCGACCTGCGCCCCGGTGTTCAGATCGACCAGGGAGCCGTCATCCAGGGCCAGGCGCTCGGGCCCGGGGTGCACGATGGCGGCGCGGCGCGGCGCGGCGGAACCGGTCCGGGCGGGGAGCCAGAGATAGAAGGCCAGGCCGAGCGCGGCCGCGGCGGTCAGCGCCGGGGCCAGCCAGTAGAATCGGGAGGGGCTCCGGCGGGGCTGGAGCAGGTCGGGGTTGGGGATGGCGCTGTGTGCCGGGCGCCACTGCTCCAGCTTGTTCAAGGCGGACCAGGTGCGCTCCAGCTGCACGATGGCCCGTCCGTGAAGGGGGCTCCGGTAAAGCCACTCAAGATAGGCGTCCTGTTCGGCCGCCGCCAGGCCACGGTCGCGCCGCGCCAGCCAGGAGGCCGCGGCCTCCTGGATTTGCTCGGAAATGATGTCAGCGGAGAAGGACATGGGGGGCTCAGGGCAGGCCAAACCGGGCGAGGAACACGGCGCATTTGCGCATGCCGGCGGCGATCTGCGCCTCGACGGTGTGCTCGGCGATGCCGAGCCGGGCGGCGATCTCCTTTTGGGGCAGCCCGTAGATCTTCCGCAAGGTGAGCACCTGGCGGCAGCGATCGGGCAGTGACTGGATGGCTTTGGTCAAAATCTCGAGTTCCTGGTTGTGCGCCGCGGCTTCCGCCGCGGTCGGCATATCCGCATAGACGGGCAGGTCGGCCATTTCCGTTACAGGCTCGAAGGTGACAATCTGGCGACGGCGCATCTCATCGAGGGCCAGGTTGCGGCCGGTGGCGAAAAGGAGGGCCCGGGGCGACTGCACCGCCCCGCTCTCGTGCGCCTGCCAGACCCGCGCCAAGGCCTCCTGGGCGAGGTTGTCCGGATCCGTGAGCGCCGGGAACCGGCCGCGCAGCCATGCGCGCAATTCGGCGGCATGGGGCTGCACTTCCTCGGCATACCATCGGGCGGAGTCTGGGTTCTCGGGGGACACAGCGGGCGGCGGCCGGGCGGCCACGGGTCCGCTTTTTCTGCGCCCCCCGGCCGTGAGTCGAGCGGATTTCCGGCCTCCGGTGCGGTCGAGCGGGATTATTTTCCGGGCGCTAACGGAAATCGCGGGCTGGCTCGTCTGAGGGGATTCGGCCGCCCCGTAGGCCCATCGGACCATGGCCGGAGCCTTGAGTTTCCCGGCCGGCCGGGACAGCTTGGGCGGCTGCACGCCGCATTTGAAATAATCCGTCCCCCGCTTACCCTCCCTGCCAGATGAAACCCTCCCGCCTGCTCCCCTTCCTCGCCGCCGTGTTCGCCCTGAGCCTGCCCCTCGGCCTGTCCGCCGCCGAGTCCAAGGCCGTGAAGAATGGCTCCGTCGTGGCCCAACTGGTCACCGATGCCGGGGCCATCGCGCCCGGCCAGTCGTTCACCGTCGCCCTCCGGCTGCAGCACGAGCCGCACTGGCACAGCTACTGGATCGCCGCCGGCACCGGTTACCCCACCTCGCTCACCTGGACACTGCCGGACGGGTTCAAGGCCGGTGACATCCAGTGGCCCACGCCGCATGTGGTGAAGGATGGCGAAGGCAAGATCACCGGCAACGGCTACGAGAACGAGGCCTACCTGCTGGTCGAGATCACGGCCCCGGCCACGCTCGCCGCCGGCTCCACCGTGAAGCTCGCCGCCACCGCCGAGTGGCTCATGTGCCTGACCGTGTGCATGCCCGGCGAGGCGAAGCTGGAAATCTCCCTCCCGGTCGCCGCCGCCGGCCAGGCCGACGACAAATGGGCCAAGACCCTCGCCGACGCGCGCACCAAGCTGCCCGATGCCGCCACCGGCTGGACCGTCACGGCCACCCATGACGACACCACGGCGACGCTGCGCCTCGCGCCCCGGCCCGGCACCACGCACCAGCCGAAGGAGCTGCATTTCTTCGCCGCCGACGGCTTCACCGACTACGCCAAGACCGCCACCGTGCGCGCCGAGAACGGCGGCTGGGTGCTGGAACTCCCCCTCGATGCCGCCGCCGACAAGGCCACCGCGCGCCTGACCGGCGTGCTTGCCTCGGCCAACGGCTGGTCCGACGGCTCCGGCTACGACGGCCTCGCCATCGACGTGCCCTTCACCAAGGACGCGCCGCAAGCCGCGGCCGCTCCCGCCGCCGCGCCGGCGTCCGGCACCGGCCCGCAATCCGCCGCGCCCGGCTCGCCGCCGGCGGCATCCGGCAGCCTCTTCGGCACGCTCTTCCTCGCCCTCGTCGGCGGCCTCGTGCTCAACCTGATGCCCTGCGTCTTTCCGGTGCTCGGCATCAAGATCCTCGGCTTCGTCAACCAGTCGGGCAGCGACAAGGCCAAGATCGTGCAGCACGGCCTCGTGTTCACCGTCGGCGTGCTGGTGTCGTTCTGGGCGCTGGCGGGCGCGCTGCTCGCGCTGCGCGCCGGCGGGGCCCAGCTCGGCTGGGGCTTCCAGCTGCAGTCGCCCGCCTTCGTCTTCGGCATGGCGGTGTTCCTCCTGGTCTTCGCGCTCAACCTGAGCGGCCTGTTCGAGGTCGGCCTCGCCGCCACCGGCGTCGGCGGCAGCCTGCAAATGCAGCAGGGCTACGCCGGCTCGTTCTTCACCGGCGCGCTGGCCGTGCTCGTGGCCACGCCGTGCAGCGCGCCGTTCCTCGCCCCCGCGCTCGGGGCCGCGCTCTCGCTGTCGGCCGCCGAGTCGCTGCTGGTGTTCACCGCCATCGCGGTCGGGCTCGCCCTGCCCTACCTCCTGCTCTCCATCTTCCCCTCGGCCCTGAAATTCCTCCCCCGCCCCGGCGCGTGGATGGAGACCTTCAAGCAGTTCATGGCCTTCCCGCTCTACGCCACCGTCGGCTGGCTGCTCTGGGTGCTGGCCGGGCAGACCAAGGACGACGACAACGCGCTGCTCCTGATCTCGTTCGGCTTCGTGCTGGTCGCGATGGCGGCGTGGGCCTACGGCCGCTTCGGCCAGGCGCACGGCAAGCCCGGCAAGCAGTTCGCCGGCCGCGTGGCCGCCGCCGCGCTGCTCGCCGGCGGTCTCTACACCGGCTGGCCCGCGCCCGCGCAGGCCGCGCCGGCGGCCGGCGAGTATCAGGTCGTGTGGGAGAAATGGAGCCCCGCGGCCATCACCGCCGCGCAGGCCGCCGGCAAGTTCGTCTATGTGGATTTCACGGCGCGCTGGTGCGCCACCTGCCAGACGAACAAGGCCGCCGTGTTCCACAACGACGCGCTGCTGGCGGAATTCGGGCGGCGCGGCGTCGTGCTGCTCCGCGGCGACTGGACCAACAAGGACCCGCTGATCACCGCCGAGCTGGCGCGGTGGAACCGCTCCGCCGTCCCCTTCAACCTGCTCTACGCGCCCGGCAAGGCCGAGCCCACCATCCTGCCCGAGCTCCTCACGCCCGGCATCGTGCTCGAGGCCCTCGCGAAGATCGCGCAGTGACGGGGTGCTGGGGCATTCGCCCCAGACCGCCCATGTGACCGGAGGCGGCATCAGCTGTAGCGGGTTTATCCCGCGATGCGCCTGATGTCGCGGTGTGAACATCCGTCCAAACCGGAAGCAGTCACGAAACAAGCCGGATGGCGCCGGCGGATTTTGCGACTTGAGGAGCTCCGCCGGGTGGAAATCATGCGGGGATGCGCCCCACCCCCCGCCTGGTCACCGCCTTGTTGAGTGTTTCCCTGCTGGCCGCGCCGGGGCGCCTGCCCGCCCAGCGCACCGCCGTCGAGGCGGAGCACGGCATCGTCGCCTCCGTCCACGGGCTGGCCTCGGAGGCCGGGGTGGAGATCCTGCGCCAGGGCGGCAATGCCGTGGATGCGGCCGTCGCCACCGGCTTCGCGCTCGCGGTCGTCTTCCCCTACGCGGGCAACCTCGGCGGCGGCGGCTTCATGCTGATCCACCTCGCGGACGGCAGCCACGGCGGCGCCGGGCGGCAGGTCATCATTGATTACCGCGAGGTCGCGCCGGCAGCGGCCACGCGCGACATGTATCTCGGCCCCGACGGCCAGCTCCTCAAAGGCCCGGGCGGCAGCCTCCTCGGCTGGCGCGCCAGCGGCGTGCCGGGCACGGTGGCGGGGTTCGCCCAGGCATTTGAAAAATACGGCTCGGGCAAGGTCACGTGGGCGCAGGTCATCGAGCCGGCCCGCCGCCTCGCCGCCGAGGGGCACCGCGTGACCCAGGGCGCGGCCGCCAGCCTCCGCGAATATGCGCACCGCCTCGAGGCCTTCGCGGAGTCGAAGCGGATCTTCCTCGCCGGCGGCGCCTACCTGAAACCCGGCGAACTCTGGCGGCAGCCCGAACTCGCGGCCACGCTGGCGCGCCTCCAGCGGGACGGCCCGCAGGAATTCTACGAGGGCGAGACCGCCCGCCTCATCGCCGACGGCATGGCGAAGCATGGCGGCACCATCACGCTCGCCGACCTGAAGAACTACCACGCCACCGAGCGTGCGCCGCTGCGCGGCACCTATCGCGGCTACGACATCGTCACCATGCCGCCGCCCAGCTCCGGCGGCCTGGCGCTGCTGCAGATGCTCGGGATGCTCGAGCCCTTCGACGTGAAGGCCCTCGGCTT
Organism: Opitutaceae bacterium; assembly: GCA_016795565.1. Lineage (GTDB taxonomy): Bacteria > Verrucomicrobiota > Verrucomicrobiia > Opitutales > Opitutaceae > Lacunisphaera. Next base: position 10,202 of record JAEUGW010000055.1, read on the forward strand.
CAACTCCGCGGCGAAATACCACCTCTTCACCGAGGTCATGCGGCGCGCCTTCCGGGACCGCGTGGAGTTCCCCGCCGACCCGGGCTTTGTGCCCGTCCCCGTCGCCGGGATGCTCGACCGGGCCTACCTCGCCGGCCTGATGAAGAACTTCGACCCGCACCGGGCCACGCCCAGCGCCGGGCTCGCGCCCGGCCGCCCCGCCGGCTGGACGCCGCCCGCGGAGTCCGGCGAGACCACGCACTATTCCATCATCGACGCCGCCGGCAACGCCGTCAGCAACACCTACACCATCAACGGCGCCTTCGGCTCCTGCGTCACCATCCCCGGCGCCGGTTTCCTGATGAACAATGAAATGGACGACTTCACCACGAAGCTCGGCGCGCCGAATCTCTTCGGCCTCATCCAGGGCCCGGCCAACGGCATCACGCCCGGCAAGCGCCCGCTCTCGTCCATGACCCCGACCATGCTCTTCAAGGACGGCCGCTTCATCCTCGCCACGGGCAGCCCCGGCGGCTCGACCATCATCACGGTCGTGCTCGGCATCGTCACCAACGTCATCGACCACGGCATGGACATCCGCCAGGCGGTGGACGCCCCGCGCTTTCACCACCAATGGATGCCCGACGTGCTCACCTATGAGCACAACAGCTTCAGTCCCGACAGCACCGCCCTGCTCCAGGCCTGGGGGCACCACCTGCAGAATCGCGAGAACCTGATCGTCGGCGACGCCGAAACCGTCGCGATTGACCCCGCGACCGGGCGGCGCCTCGGTGCCTCCGATCTGCGCAAGCCCGACAGCCTGTCCGTCGGGTATTGAGGCTTCGCGACGGGCCGCCGGCCAGGCGGGCTTGAGCCACGCGAGGAATTCCCAAGAAGATGCGGTCTTTTGAGGCTCGCCTATTAGTCTGACGGGTAGGGCGCACCGGCCCGGTGCGCCGCGGCGGAGCGGGCCGCTCCGCCCTGCCACCTGCATCGCGATGTCGGCCTACAGCGCGAGCCGCAACAGGTGGACGCCGATTTCCATATCGGCGACATGGCGCGCTCCCCGGTGCCGGTATGGAAACCGGCACCCACCCAATCCGCCCCGGCTATATTGCAAATTGAGCCACCCTAGTTCCGCAGCGCCTCGACCGGGTTCACCCGCAGCGCGCGCAGGGCCGGCACGAGCGTGGCGAGCATCCCGATGGCCCCGAGCGTCACCAGCGTGCCGGCGAAGGTCGCGGGGTCGCCCGCCGCCACGCCGTAAAGCTCCGAGGCCAGGAGCTGCGTGCCAAAGTAGCCGATGACACTGCCGATGCCCAAGCCGAGCGCGAGGCGCGTGCCGCCCTCGCGCAGGATGAGCCGCAGCACGGCGCCGGGCCCGGCCCCGAGCGCCATGCGCACGCCGATCTCCTGCGTGCGCTGCGCCACGCTGTAGGCCATGACGCCGTAGAGGCCGACGCCGGCCAGCACCAGGGCCACGCCGCCGAAGATGCCGAAGATCCAGCCGAAGAGTTTTTTGAAGAACTTCGCCTCGTCCATCATCGCGGTGAGCGTCTGCGTGAAGTAGATGGGCAGGTCGTCATTCAGCCCGCGCACGGTGGCGCGCAACAGCGGCGCGGTCGCGGCCGGGTCGCCGGCGCGCACCTTCGCGAAGAGCGTCATGCGCTGCGTCGCGCCCTTGGCCTGCAGGTAGCAAATGTAGGCCTGCGGCCAGGTCCGGGCGTCGAACTGGCCCTTGAGCGTGTCGGGCACGACGCCGACGACGGTGAGCCAGGGAGCCGGATCCTTGTCCTCCGGGGTGCCGCGGCGGAAGCGTTTCCCGACCGGATTCTCCTGCGGCCAGTATTGCTGGGCAAAGGCTGCGCTGACGATGGCGACCGGCTGCGTGGTGTCACTGTCGGCGTCGGAGAAGTCCCGGCCTTGCAACAGGCGGAGGCTCATCGCCGCGAAATAGCCCGGCGTGATCGCCGTGACCGACGCGTAAGTGTTGCCCTTGCCGGAGGGGTCCGGCGCGCGGCCGTCGATGAGGATGCGATCCCGGTTGTTCCAGGTCGGCGGCGCGTCCGCCGCGCCGACCGCCGTGAACTCCGGGCGCGCCGCGAGCCGCTGGCGGAGCTCCTGGAAGAACGCGCGCTGCTTCGCCTCGTCCTTGTATTCCGTGTCGGGCAGCGCCACGCGGGCAGTCATCACGCCCTGCGGGTCGAAGCCGAGGCTCGCCGTCTGCATCCGGATGATCGAGTGGATGGTCAGGCCGGCCAGCACGAGCAGCACGCAGGAGAGCGCCACCTCGGCCACGACGAGGGCGCGGGTGAACCGGCTCAGGCTGAAACCGGTCGAGCCGCGCCCGGCGTCCTTCAGCACGGTGTTGAGGTCGGGCTGCGAGACGCGCAGGGCGGGAAAGAGGCCGGCGGCCACGCAGGTGACGATGGCCAGCGCGCCGACGTAGAGCACGCCGGTCGCATCCACCGTCCACACCATCCAGTAGGGCGCGGGGTTGTTGGCGTTGATGTAGTCGCGGAAAAGTTTCATCAGGCCGAAGGCCAGGGCGAGGCCGCCGCCGGCGCCGGCCACGGAGAGCACCAGGCTTTCCGCGAGCAACAGCCGGACGATGCGGCCGCGCCCGGCACCGACCGCGGTGCGGATGGCCATCTCCTTCTCGCGGGTGGCAGCGCGCGCGAGCAGGAGGTTGGCGACGTTGGCGCAGGCGATGAGCAGCACGAAGAAGACCGCGCCGAGCATGATGAAGAGCAGCCGGCGGGTGTCGTCGCCCACGAACTCCGCCTGCAGCGGCTTCACCACGGCGGCGAGGTTCTTGTTGGTCTCGGGATGCGCCGTGACGAGCCGCTGGTTGAGCGTGGCGAACTCCGCCTGCGCCTGCTCGAGGGTCGCGCCTTCCTTCAGGCGGCCGAGCACCTCAAGGTAGCGCACGTCGCGTTTCTCGTCGGTCTTCTTGTAGCGCAGCGGCACCCAGGCATCCGCCACCTCGGGGAAGCGGTAGTCCACCGGGCCGACGCCGATGATGGTGCCCCACTCACCGTTGATCTTGAGCGGACGGCCGACGACGGCGGGGTCGGACTTGTAGTGGTTCTGCCAGTAACTGTGGCCCAGCACGATGACCGGCGGGGCACCGGGATTGTCCTCCTCCGCGCGGAACCAGCGGCCGAGCGTCGGCGGCACGCCGATCATTTCGGGGCCGCCGGCGGAGATGTAGGTGCCCTCCACCCGCACCGGATCTTGGCCGGGACCGCTGAGCGTGAGCGTGCCGTCGTAATAGGCCGCGAGCCCCTGCAGGGTCGTCTGGCCGGCCCGGTAATCCAGGAAATCCTGGTAGGCGATTTCGACGCCGTCGAAGCCCTCGACCGGGTTGGCCTGCTCAAGGTGGACGAGGCGATCCGGCTGCGGAAACGGCAGGCCGCGGAACATGATGGCGTTGACGATGGAGAACATCGCGGCGTTGACGCCGATGCCGAGCACGATGGTGAAGACGGCGACAACGGTGAACGTCGGGCTCTTCGCGAGAGCCCGCAGGGAAAGGCGGAGGTCGGACAGCATGGCGCGGAGGGGTGTTGCCGGAAAAACACCCGGCCCCGCCCGGAAGTTGCAGAAACCGCCCGGGGCAGGCCTGACGCGGCCGCAGGGCTCCCAGCCCGCCGGGAATAAAATCTGGCCTCCGACCGGCCGGGGCGCGAAGTTGGCCCGCGCATGAACCCCTCCGCCCTGCTGGCGCCGCTCTTCGTGGCCTTCGAGCTCTGGCAGCTCGTGGTCAGCGAACGCTACATGGGCATCAAACAGATCCGGGTGAACGCCGACCCGCGCGAGCTGCCGATGAAGCACTGGATGGCCGCCACCTGGGCCGGCGGCCTCGTGGCCTATTACGTCTGGATGCTCACCCTGCTGCTGCACCCGGTCGGCCGCGCCCAGGGCGTCGTGCTGATCGCGGTCACAGGCCTCGGTTACCTGCTCCGCAGCACCTGCGGCCTCAAGTGGGTGCTCGTCGTGCTGACCTTCGAGGGCTCCATCCGCATCGGCATGCTCATCTCGTTCATCGTCCAGTCCTGGCGGCGGCTGAACGCCTTGTGACAAGGTGGGCGTCGGTTTCCATCCCGACGCCGTCGCCGGTGTGGAAACCGGCGACCACCCCTATCGCGCGGCGGGCGGATGCGACTGCGCGAAGAACTCCTGCGCGGCCGCGAGCATCTTGCCATACTGGTTGTAGTCGCCGGCCCACGAGTTCGGCACGCAGACCCGCTTGATGATGCCGCGCCCGAGTTTGTCGGGGGCCTCGTGATCCGGCGTCAGCTCCAGCGTGAACTTCGGCTGGCCCGTGTGGACCACGTAGTGCCGCTCGAGCCCGCGGCGTTCCCGATCAATCCGCACAAAGTGGGAGAAGTTCATCGGCGATGCCCGCAGGCTGGCAGGCTCCGCCGTCCGCTCAAGGTTCTTTTCCCGCCGCCCGCCCGCCGGTGTTTAGCCTTGAGAAACCCGCCGCTCCGGGGGAAAAGAAGCGTGCGCGCGAATCGCCTATGAATCTCGACCCCGCCCCCCGCCTCTCGAAGACCGTCTTCCTCCTGATTGATGCCGGCCTGCTGCTCACCGCCTTCATCATCGTTTACCTCGCCAAGGAACCCTACGCCCCGCTGCCGTTTGTCAGCGCCGTGCTGTGCGTCGCCCTCGCCGCCATCATCGGCCTGATCCCCTTCCTCATCGACTACGCCGCCGACTCCGCCGAATACGTGCAGCAGGAGCGCGCCCGCCACGCCGAGCAGGCGCAGCGCCTCAACGCCGCCGGCGAGAGCCTCGCCCGCGCCGCCGCCCAGATCAAGGCGGTCGAGGAGGCCGTGCACAAGACCGCCCACGCCGCCGAGCACCTGCCCTACCGGATGCAGGAGAAGCTCGCCGAGTTCAACCAGCAGCTCGCCACCGCCGAGGACGAGGAAAAGGAGCGCCTGACCGAGGAGGTCGCCACCCTCCGCCAGAGCGAGAGCGAGCGCCTGGCCGCCCTCGCCAGCAAGCTCAGCCAGACCCTGGCCGAGCTCACCACCCTCGAAGCCGCCACGCGCAAGTCGCTCGCCGCCTTGTCCGCCGAAGCCGGCCGCCTGCAACAGGACGTGGCCTCGCTTGCGAAAGCGAAGGAGGACGCGCAGGACGCCGCCGCTTCCAAGTTCGAGGCCCGCCTCAATGCCGCGCTCACCGCGCTCGATGCGAAACTCGCCTCCCTGGCCATCCCGGTCGCCGCCAGCGCCCCTGTAGCGGCGGTCTACCCGTCGGCCATAGGCTCGGCGAAGGCTGATGACCGCCGTGAGACGCCCACGCCAGCCGAGGACGGCGGTCATAGACCGCCGCTACAGGCCGAACCAAGCCCGGCGCCCTTCGTCGAATCCGTCTCCGTGGTCGAAACCACCGCCCCCGCGCCCGCCGAGGAGCCCAAGCCCAAGAAGCCGCGCGCCCCGCGCAAGCCCCGGCCCGAGGACACCCTCGCCGCCATGTCGGACTTGTCCGCCGAAGCCTCGGCGAAGGCAGAACCGATGCCGGGCGACGCGCCCGCCGACAGCGCCGGCGAATCCGCCCCGGCCGAGCCCCCCGCCGAAGCCGCCCCCGCGCCGACCGAAGATTCCCAGGCGGAAGCCGCCGCACCGGCCGAGCCCTCCGTCTCCGCCGACGGTGCCACGCGCCTACTCGTCACCGCCTACATCGGCATAGGCAACAAGCTCTACATCCGCGGCGACGGCCCGGGCCTCAGTTGGGACAAGGGTGTCCCGATGAAATTTGTCTCCATCGGCAAGTGGGGCTGGGCAACCGACGAGGCCACCGGCCCCGTGGCCTGCAAGCTCTACAAGAACGACGAGACCGCGGCGCTCTCCGGCGAGGTCTTCCTCGAGCCCGGCCAGCACGTCGAGGTCACGGCGCTGTTTTAGTCATGCCGACAGTTCTGCGCATCGGTGCCTTTCGTTTCCATTTTTAATCGGACGAGCGCGATGAACCTCCTCACATCCACATCCGCAACCCGAAGGTGAATGCAGATTCTGGCTCGGCGAGGTGCGGCTCGCACGCAACCGCGGCATCAAGCCCCATGATTTGCGCACCATCGAGCGGCTTGTGTTTGAGCATCATTCGGTCTTATTGAAGGCCTATCATGAATTCCACCCATCCCCTTGAGCTCGTCACCGTGGAACCGGCGGCGTTGCGCGTCTGGGTGGAGACCCGCACCGTTTTCCTCGAGCTGACCGACGGGCGCATTTTGGGGTTCCCCGCGTCGCGCTTCAAGCGGCTCAGCACTGCCTCCGATGAAGCACTATCGGCGGTGCATCTCGAATTGGACGGGCATGCGCTGCGCTGGGACGGACTCGATGAGGATATCAGCGTGCCCGGCGTCGTAGCCGGCCGCTTCCAGCTGCCCGTTCAATAGTGCGGCGGGCGCTCGTCGGGTGCCTCCTCACTGTCCCGTCCGCCCGCCAGTTGCGCGCGCAGCGCGGCAACTTCCTTCCGGAGCTTGGCCACCTCGTCCGCCAGCCCGAGCATGGCCTTGTCCTGCTCGGCGGTGTGGCGCTGCAGGTGGGCGTAGCGTTCCTCGAGGCGGGTCAGGCGTTCGGCTTCACTCATCGGGCCACAGGAAGCAGGTTGCGCGGCCCGAGGCAATCCGCCAGCGTGCCGCGATGAAGTGTTTCCCGGCCCTGCTCGGCCTCCTCCTCTGCGGCTTGCTCGCCGCCTGCTCCACGCCGCCCCCGCCCGCCGCCAGCGGGCCGGTGATCCTGATCTCCATTGACGGCTTCCGCTGGGACTACCTGCAGCGGCACGACGCCCCGACCCTTCGGGCGCTGGCCGCCGGCGGCGTGCACGCCACGCGCCTGAGCCCGAGCTTCCCGTCCAAGACCTTTCCCAACCACTACACGCTCGTCACCGGACTCTATCCCCAGAACCACGGCATCGTGGCCAACTGGTTCTACGACCCGGCCGACAACGCGAAGTTCGACATGAGCAAGACCGAGGCGCGCTGGTGGCAGGGCGGCGAGCCCATCTGGATCACTGCGGAGAAACAGGGCGTGCGCAGCGCCTGCTTCTTCTGGCCCGGCTCCGAGAGCGTGAACCGCGGCATCCGTCCGACCTTCTTCAAGCACTTCGACCACAAGATGCCCTCCGCCGACCGCGTGGACGGCCTGCTCGCCTGGCTGGCCCTGCCCGCCGCGCAACGCCCCCGGCTCGCCACGCTGTATTTCGACATCGTGGACACCCAGGGCCACACGTTCGGCCCGCTGGCCCCCGAGACCGGCGCGGCGGTGAAGGAAGTGGACGCCGCCGTCGCCCGGCTGCTCGCCGGCCTGGAGCGCCTCGGCCTGCGCGAGACGGCGAACCTCGTCATCGTCTCCGACCACGGCATGTCTGAATGTCCGCCCGACAAGGTCGTCTTCTTCGAGGACCTGATGGATATCTCCCAGGTGCGCGTGGAGGCCAACGGCCCCAACGGCGGCGTGCGGCCGAAGCCCGGCGTGGATGTCGCCGCGCTCGTCGCGCACATCCGCGCCAAGGCACCGCCCGCGATCAAGGTTTACCGGCGCGAGGATGTGCCCGCGCGCCTGCATTACAGCCGGGGCGAATCCATCCCGCCCATCATGCTCATCGCCGACGACCACTGGACCATCGAGGAACGCTCCCGCTGGACGCCGGCTTGGGCCGCCACCAGCAAGGCCACCCACGGCTGGGACCCGGCCACGCCCAACATGGGCGCGCTGTTCCTCGCGAACGGACCGGCGTTCAAGCAGCACGTCGAGCTCCCCGACGTGGCCAACATCCACGTCTACGACCTGCTCTGCGCCCTGCTCGGCGTGAAACCCGCGCCCAACGACGGCGACCAGCGCCTCGCGCGCGCCGCCCTCAGGCGCTGAGCATGTAGCCACAAGCCGCTGTGCCTGTGGTGGTCGCCGGTTTCCACACCGGCGACAGCGTCGGTGTGGAAACCGACGCCCACCTCGGCAGGCCGGGCTCCTGCCGTTGCACCAACATCCCTAGGTCCCCAGCAGCGCCCGCAGGTCCGCCGCCGTCGTCACCGGCGCCTGGCAGGCGTAGTTCTCGCAGACATACGCCGTCGCCCGGCCGCCCACCGGCTGCATGTCCGCCAGATACGGCCGCCGCGCCGCCAGCCAGCGCTGGCTCGCCCCGCCCTCGGCGCACAGGACCGCGCGCCGCGGTCCGGATTTCTCCGCCAACACCGCCGCGAGCGCCTGGAAATCCGCCGTCGCCGGGTCGCCGGCCAGCACCACCGTGCGCGGCGCGTCCATCGCCAGCTCGAAGGCGCAGAGCAGCTGCGGCAGCCCGTGCGGCGCGCGCGACCAGTGCGGCCGCAGCGCCTCGATGGTCCGCAGGGCGCGATCGCGGTAGGTTTGCCTTGTGGGCCGGGTGCCCTCACCCGGCAAGGCCACTTCTCCGCGGGGTGAGGGCACCCCGCCCACAGCCCCATCCCCGATCATCCAGTCCAGCCGCAACAGGTTCAGCGCGGCCACGGAATTGGCCGACGGCTCCGCGCCGTCGTGGTCTTCCTTCATCCGCACAATCACCGTGGCGTCGTCGCTGCGGGAACTGAAGTAGCCGCCGCGTTCCGAATCCTCGAACTGCCGGTCCATCGCGGCCTGCAAGCGCTCCGCCCATTGCAGCCAGCGCACATCGAAGCCGGCCTCGTAGAGATCCAGCAGACCCTGAATCAGGCAGGCATAGTCCTCGGCAAATCCCGGAATGTCGCTGCGGCTCTCGCGCCAGCTGCGGTAGAGAACGCCGCTCGGCTCGTCGTAGAGCTCGCGCTGGATGAAGTCCGCTGCGCGGGTCGCGGCGGCGAGATACGGACGATCCCCATGTTTGTCATTCTGAGCGCCAGCGAAGAATCCATCAGGGCTTCCGCGCTCGGGCATCGTGATGGATCCTTCACTTCGTTCAGGATGACACTCGAGAATCTGGCTGCCCTGCGCGAAAGCCGAGATCATCAGCCCGTTCCACGCGGTGATGACCTTGTCGTCGAGGTGCGGCCGGGGCCGCTGCGCGCGCACGGCGCGGAGTTTTGCCAGACAGTCGAGCAGCTTCCCGCTGGCTGCCTCGATGCCGAGGCCGTGATCGCGCGCCGTCGCCGCCAGCGACTGGCGCTGCATGAGCACGTTTTTCCCGGTGAACTCACCCTGCGGATCGGAGTCCACGTTGCCGCCGGGCTTCACCCCGTAGTGGGTGCAGAAAAACGCCGCGTCCCCGCCGAGCACGGCGTCGATCTCTTCCTTCGTCCACACATAGAAGGCGCCTTCGGCGTGCTCCGGCTTGCCGTGGGCGAGCAGGCTGTCTGCATCCTCCGCCGAATAAAACGCGCCGCCGGGTGCCGTCAGGTCGCGCTGCACATAACTGAAAATGTCCCGGGCCACCCAGGCATACGCTTCCTGTCCGCTCGCCTGCTTCATCTCCAGGTAGCTGGTCGCCAATTGCGCCTGGTCGTAGAGCATCTTCTCGAAATGCGACACGAACCACCGCTCGTCCACCGAGTAGCGGTGAAACCCGCCGCCGACGTGGTCTTGCAGGCCGCCTTCCGCCATCTTGCGCAGGGTGTAGCCCGCCATCTTGATCATCTCCTCGCCGACGGCGGTCTTCGAGCCCTGCAACACCGCCACGCGGAAAAGGAAGTTGAGCACGGAGGGCCGCGGGAATTTCGGCGCGCCGCCGAAGCCGCCCCAGTTCGGATCGTGCGCCTCGTAGAAATACTGGAACGCCTTGGTCAGCGCCTCGGCCGCCGCCTCGGGCAGCGGCGGCTCGGTGGCGCCGGGCTCCGCCTCCGCGCGGGCCGGCCCCTCCGCCGCATGGCGCCGCAGCGCCGCCACGACCTCGTCGGCGCCGGCGGTGATCTTGTCGCGCTTCTCCGACCAGTGGCGCGTGATGGCGTGGAGCACCGTGATGAAACCCGGCCGGCCGTGCCGGTCCCCGGGCGGGAAATACGTGCCGCCATAGAACGGCTTGAGGTCGGGCGTCAGCCACACGCTCATCGGCCAGCCGCCGTGGCCGGTCGTCTGCTGCACGTAGGTCATGTAAACCCGGTCGAGGTCCGGCCGTTCCTCGCGGTCGAGCTTCACCGGCACGAAGTCGCGGTTGAGGATCGCGGCGACCTCCGCATTCTCGAAGGACTCGTGCGCCATCACGTGGCACCAGTGGCAGGTGGAGTAGCCGATGCTGAGGAAGATGGGTTTCTGCTCCGCACGGGCCTGCGCGATCGCCGCTTCGCCCCATGGCCGCCAGTCCACGGGGTTGTCGGCGTGCTGGCGCAGGTAGGGCGAGGTCTCGGCGGCGAGGCGGTTGGGCATGGTCGTAAAGACGCCCATTTCAGCGACTAAGCAAAGCGAATGTTTTTGTTGCACCGGACCGGCCCGGGCGGCTCACTCGCCGGTTCGCCATGCTGACCCTCGCTGATGTCGCCAAGTCCTACGGCACCCGGGAACTCTTTTCCGGGGTGTCGCTCTTTGTCGCGCGCACCGACCGCTTCGGCCTGGTCGGCCCCAACGGCGCGGGCAAGTCCACCCTCTTCAACCTCATCCTCGGCGAGGAACAGGCCGACGAGGGCACCATCGAGTGGGAGCGCGGCGCCGATTTCGGCTACCTGCCGCAGGAAAGCGCGCCCGTCGGCGACGAGTCCATCCTCCACATCGCCACCAGCGGCAAGAAACTCGAGCCGGAGAACGACGACGACTACGACATCGACTGGACGCTCGAGCCGCGCGCCAAGAAAATCCTCGCCGGCCTCGGTTTCCGCGAGGACGACCACCACAAGCAGGCCAAATCCTTCTCCGGCGGCTGGGTCATGCGCGCCCACCTCGCCCGCCTCCTCGTCAGCGAGCCCGCGCTGTTGATGCTCGACGAGCCGACCAACCACCTCGATCTCGAGGCGTTGCTCTGGTTCCAGGACTACCTGACGCGCTACCCGGGCGGCCTCGTCATCATCTCCCACGACCGCGAGTTCCTGAACACGCTCTGCAACGGCATCCTCGAGCTGAAGAGCGGCACGCTCAACAAATACACCGGCAACTACGACGACTACCTCGCCGAGAAGGACGCCCGCAAGGAGCAGCAGGCCGCGCAGTTCAAGAACCAGCAGCGCGAGATCGCCCACCTCCAGAAGTTCGTGGACCGCTTCGGCGCCAAGGCCTCGATGGCCTCGCGCGCCAAGTCCAAGGAGAAACAGATCGAGCGCCTCAAGGAGGTCGCCGTCGAGGAGCCCTGGGAGGATCTCAAGAAGATCAATTTCCGCTTCCCGCAGCCGCCGCGCTCCGGCCTGAAGGTGATGAACCTCGAGCACGTCCAGCAGGCCTACGGCGACCACGTCGTTTACCGCGACCTCAACCTCGAGATCGAGCGCGGCCAGAAGGTCGTGCTCGTCGGCCCCAACGGCGCCGGCAAGTCCACCCTGCTCAAGATCCTCGCCGACGTGGTGCCGATCTCGGGCGGCGAGCGCAAACTCGGCAGCAACGTCATCTCCGGCTACTTCGCCCAGAACCGCGGCGACAACGTGAAGCTGGACCTCACCGTGCTCGAGAACGTGATGGAGTTGCGCACGAACGAGAACCAGCTCACCGAGCAGCAGGCCCGCGCCGTGCTCGGCGGTTTCCTCTTTCGCAAGGACGACGTCTTCAAGAAGGCCTCCGTCCTCTCCGGCGGCGAGAAGTCCCGCCTCGCCCTAGCCCGCCTGCTCGTCAACCCGCCCAACCTGCTGCTGATGGACGAGCCCACGACGCACCTCGACATCCCGTCGATCGACGCGCTCGTCAACGCGCTCAAGAACTACGAGGGCACGCTGCTCTTCATCAGCCACGACGTGTATTTCATCCGCACGCTCGCGCAGACCGTGCTGCACGTGCACAGCGGCCGGCTCACGCCCTACGCCGGCAACTACGACTATTATCTGGAGAAGTCCAAGGCGGCCAACGCCCGCGCCGCGCTGACGGCCGGCTTCACCGACGCCCGGCCGAAGCAGGCTCATGTGGGCGGGGTGCCCTCACCCCGCGGAAATGATGCCTCGCGGGGTGGAGGCACCCCGCCCACAAAGCAGAAGCCCTCACCCGGCGACCTGAAGAAGCTCCGCACCGAGGTGGGGGCGCTGGAGAAGAAGGTGTCCGAGCTCGAGGCGAAGCAGAACGAATTGACCGCCCAGCTCGAGGCCCCCGAGACCTACACCTCCGGCAAGGCCCAGCATCTGAACCGCGAACTCTCCGTCATCGTGGACCAGTTGCAGGCCGCGACCGCCGCGTGGGAAACCGCCGCCGGCAAGCTGGCCGAGTTGGAGAAGGTTGGCTGAAGCCGCTCAGCGGCCCATCGGGAGGCTGGGTGCCGGCCCCGCGTAATCCTCGTAGAGCACCTTTTGCTCGGAAGTCAGGCCGGCGATGACCTTGTCCATCCGCTCCTTGGCATCCTTCGCCTTCGCCGCCTGTTTCTCGCGCTCTTCGGGCGGGTCGGTGAAGCGGATCACCGGTTGCGCGCCGTTGTTAAAGTCGGCGCGTTGCTCCGGCGTCAGGCTGGCCACGAACTTCTCCCGGCGCTCGCGCCGCAATTGCTGCTCCTGCACTTCAAACAGGAAGCCCATGGACATGCTTATGCCTCCAGAATTCGGCCTGATTCCCACTACTTGGGCGCTTCGAAGGTAGTTGAGCAGTATCTCCTCTTTTCCCTCACGGTTGATTTTGGCCCAAGCCAGCACGACGGCCGAAGGCATTATTTCACGACCCGGATTCTCCCTCCGCCGGGACAAGGCTTCCGGAGTCAGGAACCATTTGGCCTCCACCTTGGGCCAGGCGATTTCCCGCGAGTTGGTGAGTGAAAGCACGCGATTCTCGCCAGCCCGGTTTGCCACAGTCGCGGTCTGCGCCGCCACGTCGATTGCCGCGATGCGCAGGCCCATGATCCCCGAACTCTTCATCATCATCTGGGGTTCGCCTTCCACGTCGATCAGCGCGACCGGCACCCCGCCGACCTCGCCCACGGCGCGCAGCTCGAGTTTGACCCTAGCCTCCCACTCCAGGGCTTTGGCCAGCATTTCCTGACGCCGCTGTGCCATCTCCCCCGGGGTCGGGGCGGCTGGCGTCGCCGGCGGCGAAGCCGGAACTGCGGGCGCGGCCTTCTCCTGAGTGGCCCCGACCACGGTAAATGCACCCAACAACACCACGCCGCAAACGGCACGGAGGAATCCAACCGGATGATAGTTCATGATCATGGCAAATCGCTTCAGGAGTTGACGCTTGTTTTCGACGATGCCGACGCCGCCTGACAGCGGCGCGGGCCGGCGGACGCGACCCAGCACCTTGAGGAGGGTTTCACCGTAGGCCGCCCCGCGGTCGCCACCGGAGTGCCGCAGCACAAATTCATCGCAGGCCAGCTCGCAATCCTGCCGGGCAAAACGCAGCGCCAGCCAAAGCGCGGGATTGAACCAATGGACAGCGCGCGTGACCTGGAGCACTGTCAGCAGCCACAGATCGCGCCGCCGCCAGTGTCCGAGTTCGTGCAGCATGACGAAGCGCAGTTCGGCGTCGCTCAAGCCCTCGGCGAAACCCGGTGGGAACAGCAGGCGCGGACGCCAGATCCCGCAAAGGGCCGGCGTGGCCACCAGGTCGGTGACGTGCATCGGCAGAGTCGAGGTCAGCCCGAGTTCGCGGCGCGCCCCGGCCAGGGCGCCCAACAGGCGGGGATCGTCGCTCGGCACCAGCCTCCGCAGGTGTCGCCGTAGATTCCAGACCGCCGCAAGTTGCCAGAGCAGCATGAACCCCGCCCCCGCCAGCCACAGCACCCCGGCCCGGGTGAAATCCCGCTGTTCCAGGTGCACGGGCTGCTCCAAAACGACCAGGCGCACCGTTTCGGCCGGCGCAGCGACCGCGGCGCGGGTCTCGGCCGCGGGCAGCACCACCGGCTCCACCGGCGCAGGCCGCGGGTGACTCATGCTCGCCACCCGCGTGTAGTTGAACGGGCTCCAGCCCGCCGGGACGACCGCGAACGGCGCCAGCGCAACCAATGCGATGCCCACCCAGAACAGCGCCAGCACCTGCCGTGAAAGGTATTTTCCCACGAGCCAGCGCAGGGCGCACAGCAATGCCACCAGGATGGCGGCCCGCCACGAGCCGGCAGCCATCGCTTGAAAGGTCTGTTCCAGTCCCGTCATCATTCGCCCTTCTTTTTGCGCAACAGGCGTTGCAGTTCGCGGATCTCCGCTTCGCTCAGCTCGGCGTTCTCGCAAAAATGCATGAGCAGCGATGCGGCCGAGCCCTGGTAGACCCGCCGCAGGAAATCCTTCCGCTCGCTGGCCATGCACTCCGCACGCGGCAGACGCGGTGAATAGACGTTCACGTTGCCGTCTTTTTCCACCCCGAGCACGCCCTTTTCCACCAGGCGGGCGAGGAACGTGTTCACTGTCTTGGGCGCCCACTCATTGTGGTTCGGCAGGGCCTCGAAGACCTGGGCGGCCGTCATCGGGTGCCGCTCCCAGACCACGTTCATCACTTCCCATTCGGCGCTGGATATTTTGGGCGGCATGCGGCTCCTACAAATGTAGGAGACACCTGTGTCCTACACTTGTAGGAGTTCGTCAAGCCCGGATTTTTTGCCCGGTTCTTGCGCGCCGGTCCAAAAAACAGGCGGCGACCCCTGGTGGGGGATCGCCGCAGCGAAACGGATTGGTTGCGAGCCTCAGGCCGCCGGCTTCGGTTTCCTGGGCCGGAGCAGCTTGGTGACGAACGAGGGGTTCGAGTCCGGCGTCACGGCCTTCGCGGCCTGGGCGGCGGCGATTTCCTGCTCGCGGGCCTTCACCCAGGCTTCGCGCTGGCCGACCTGCTGCTCGCGCTGCGTCAGGCGATCCTCGCGCTCCTTGAAGGCGAGGCGGTCGTCGGTCAGCCCGCGGCGCGCGGCCTCGAGCAGCGCGTGGGCGCGGTTGTATTTGTCCCACTCCGCGTCGAGCGCCTGCTGGCTGTCGGGTCCGGTGGCCAGGTAAGTCTGGTTGCCGCGCGGGGTGTGGTGCGGCGGGGGCTGCTGGGCGTGCTGCATCAGCAGGCGGAGGCGCTGCTCGTATTCCTTCAGGCTGGCCTCCTGCTGCTGCATGGCCTCGATGTCCGTGGTGAGTTGCGAGCGCAGTTTCTCCAGGTGGGCGGCTTCGTGGGCGGTGGTGGATGCGGCGGGTGTGTTCATGGTGGGAAGAGTTGCGACCCCACCCTACCAGCAACGCTTCCGCCCGCCTAGATGCGCGCAGGGTATTTACGCGGCGTTTACCCCTGATGGAACGGCTTTTACGGAATTGTAAAAGACGAAACGCCGGAGTGGCCGCCTACGCCCGCCCGCCCCTCGCCAAGCCTCCGGTGCGCTGGGTCGAAACCATTCGCGGGTTTGGCTGCGAAAGCGGATCGCGATGCCTACGCCCGGAACATCACGTCCTCGCGGTTGAACATCCGCACGCAGAGCGCGATGGCCACCGCGGCATAGACGCAGGTCGAGCCGAAGATGAGGGCGATGTAGTGCCAGTGCCACACGCCCGAGAGCATCTCCTTGCAGACCAGCGAGAGGTTGAGGATGGGGATGAGCGCGGTCTTCGCCGTGAGCTCGATGCCGGGCAGCAGGCCGAAAACGGCGGGCAGAATGACGAGGATGACCATCGGGCCGACGTAGCTCTGCGCCTCCTTGTAGCTCTTGGCGAAGAGCGACACCACCAGCAGCAGCGCGGAGAAGAACACGGCCACCGGCGCGATCATGGCGAACACGCCGAGGAGGCCGGCCGGGTCGATGGTGGGCATCACCCCGCCCATCACCGCCTTCGCCTCGGCGGTTTTCGCGGCCGTCTCCATCTTGTCGGGGGAGAACATGCTGCCGCCGAGCGCGGCGGTCACGCCCATCGAAACCAGCAGCATGCACATGGTGGCGATCGAGGCGGTGAGCACCATGAGGAACTTGCCGAAGACGATGTTCACGCGGCTGACCGGGCTGCACATGAGCGTCTCCATCGTGCCGCGCTCCTTCTCGCCCGCAGTCAGGTCCATCGCGGGATACATCGCGCCGGTGAAACACAGGATGATGATGATATAGGGGATGAAGCCGCCGAAGAGATTGCCGCCGACCTTCTCGGGCGGGGCGACGTTTTGGCGTTTCACGTCGAAGGGTTTCACCAGCGCCACGGGCAGGTCGCGGTCGAGCAGGCGGTGCTCCACCGTCTTTTCCCGGTAGGTGCGAAAGAAGTCGTTCAGCGCGTTGGAGCCCATGCTCGAGCGCATCTCGCCTTCGTAATAGTAGATGTTCACCGTGGTCGCTTCGCCGGCCTTCAGCGCGGCCTCGAAACCCGCCGGGATCTCGACCGCGGCACGCAGCTTCTTGTCGGAGATGAGCTGCTTGTAGTCCCCGGAGGGCACGAAACGGAAGCGCGCCTCGCCCGCGGCCGTCTTCTCGGCCTTGAGGGCGGCCACGACGGCGGGAGAATCGGCGCCGCCGAGGATCATGACGCTCGGGGTCTCTTGGCGGGCCTGCTTCATGACCTTGGACATGACCGTGCCGGTGCCGACCATGATCAGCGGCATGACCACAGCGGGGATGACGACCATCGAGATCAGAGTGCGCCGGTCGCGCAACTGGTCCTTCAGTTCCTTGAAATAGACGGTGAGAATGTGCTTCAGGTTCATGGGTGCGGTCGGCTCACAGTTTGCTGGCGGCGGCCTCGAGCGCGGCTTCGCCGCCGACGGCCTTGACGAAAATCTCCTCCACCTCGCACTCGCCGAACTGCTGCTGCAATTGCGTGAGTGTGCCCTCGGCGACGAGACGTCCGTTGTGGATGATGCCGATGACGTCGCAGAGCTTCTCCACCTCGCTCATCACGTGGGTGGAGTAGATGACGGTCTTGCCGCGGTCGCGGCACTGGCGGACGAAGCGCACGATCGAGCGGGCGGTCATGACATCGAGACCGAGCGTCGGCTCGTCAAAGATCATCACGGCTGGGTCGTGCACGAGCGTGCGGGCGATGGAGGTCTTCTGCTTCATGCCGGTGGAGAACTTGTCGCAGCGCCGGTCGAGGAACTCGTGCATGGCGAGCTCGTCCGCGAGCACCTGGATGCGCGCGCGGATGGCGTCGTCCGACATGTCGTTGAGCCGGCCGAAGTAGGCGATCATCTCGCGGGCGGTGAGCCGCCCGTAGAGCGCGGTGCTCGCGGCGAGGAAGCCGACATCGGCGCGCACGGCCTCGGGCTCGCGCTCGACATCGTGCCCCGCGATCGTCGCCGTGCCGCTGGTGGGCTTCAGCAAGGTCGCGAGCATGCGAAGCGTGGTGGTCTTGCCGGCGCCGTTGGCGCCCAGCAGGCCGTAGATCTGCCCGGGGCGGCAGGTGAAGGAGACCTTCTCGACAGCGGTGATAACACCGTGCTTCTTGTCCTTGAAGGTCTTGGTCAGGTGGTGGGCTTCGATCATGGGAAAGGGGCGGAACAAACGGATGTGGAAAGCAGGAAGTCAGGAAGGAAACCGGCGCGGCCTGTTCCTGTTTTCCTGATTTCCATATTGATGGGGATTGCTCACAGGCTCATCCGGTCGCGGAAATCCTGCGCCTGGCGGCGGGAGAGCTCAACCTGCATCCCGCCCTTCAGCTTCACCAGCAGGCCGCCGCTGAACCAGGGCTCGATGCCGTCCACCCAGGCGAGGTTGATGACCTGCTTGCGGTTGGCGCGGAAGAAGTGCTTCGGGTCGAGTCGCTCCTCCATCGCGGTCAGAGAGCGGAAGAGCTGCGGCTTCTGGTCGTCGAAGTGGAGGCGGGTGTAGTTGCCCTCGGACTCGAGCAGGCGGAGGTTCTTCACCGGCACGAACCAGCAGCGGTCGCCCTCGCGGACGAAGACCTTGTCCTCCATCGTCAGGCGCCCGCTGCCGCCAACCCCCGGTGCGCCCGGCGGCGGACCGCCCCGGCCGCGCAGCTTCTCCAGCGCGGCATCGAGCCGGTGGGGATCGACGGGCTTGAGCAGGTAGTCGAGCGCGTTGAACTCGAAGGCCTTCACCGCGAACTCGTCGTAGGCGGTGGTGAAGATGACCAGCGGCAACGGGGCCTCGAGCTGCTCGAGCAGGCTGAAGCCGTCGGCACCGGGCATCTGCACGTCGAGGAACAGGAGGTCGGGCCGGAGCGCGGCGACCTTGGCCCGCGCGTCCTCCGCGTCCACGGCCTCGCCGGCGATCTCGATGTCGGCGTGCGCCGCGAGCAGGCGGCGGAGCTCGTTGCGCGCGAGGCGCTCGTCGTCGATGAGCAGGGCTTTCATGGGCTGGGGGCGGGCTGGAGGGGGATGCTGACGGCGGCGGTGACGTGGCCGGCGGGCTGGGGTCGCAGGGTCAGGGTGGCCGCCGGGCCGAAGAGCAGCCTGAGGCGCTCGGCGGCGTTGCGCAGGCCGACGCCCGTGGAGGAGCCGGCGCGGGCGGCCGCCGCGCTGGCCGGCGCCGACAGGTCGCCGGGGTTGGTCACGCGGATGGCGAGCGTCGCGCCTTCGCAGCGGGCCAAGATGGCAATCTCCCCGCCCTCGCGGCGCGGGCTGATGCCGTATTTGACGGCGTTCTCGACGAGGGTTTGCAGGATCATGGGCGGCACGCCCACCGGGCGGACCTCCGGGGCGATTTCCCAGCGGACGCGCAGGCGGTTCTCGTGGCGGATCTGCTCCAGCGCGAGGTAATCCTCGGCCAGGCGCAGCTCCTCCTCGAAGGGCACGGTCTCCTGCTGGCCGGACTGGAGCGAGTAGCGCAGCATGTTGGCGAGACGCGTGACCGACTCGCGGGCGCGCGGGGCGTCCTCGTCGATCAGGGCGCGCAGGCTGTTGAGGGAGTTGAACAGGAAGTGCGGGTTGAGCTGCCACTTGAGCGCGCGCAACTCGGCCTCCTTGACGCTGGCGGCCATCCGGAGCTGCTCGAGCTGCAGGCGGTTCAGCCGCTCGAAGAGGTGATAGAAGAAGTAGACGCACAGCCAGCCGGTCATCACGAGCGTGCCGTTCAACAGGCTGGAGAGACAGATGACCCAGAGCGGGTATTTGCCGCCGAATTTCAGCTGGAGCAGCCCGAGGTCGATGCCGTAGCCGACGACCGTCCAGACCGCGGACATGGCAATGGCCATCAGCATCACGCGCGGGATCAGGGGCTTCCAGCCCAGGTCCTTCCAGCCCCAGCGGGTCAGGTAGATCCGGGCATAATGCGTGATGAGAAGACCCTCCTCGAAAACGCGCACCAGCGACAGATACAGCTCCTGCATCGTGGAGTTCTTGGGCAGCGCGCTGTCCCGGAACAGGGTGAGAAAGATCACCTGAATCGTCAGGAAAAACATCCAGCCGCCGGCCTGGCACAGCACATACAGCCGCTCCTTCGCGCGCTGCAGCCGGGCTTGGGTGTTGCTGGCGTGGTCCATGTTCACGCGCGAGCCAACCACGCCCGCCGGGGACACGGCAAGGATGTCCGGCCGGACGGAGGCGAGGGAGGGAGCGGCAGCCATGGCGGCAGGTTGCACGGGCTCCGGCCCGGAGACACGCGCCGATTGGACAAGCGGACGGCGCGCCGGATGAGCGGCGTCGCCGGGATTGCCTTGCGCCGGCAAAACGTTCTTGGATTGGCTCCTGATGAGCCGCAACCCGACAATCCCCCACCCGGCATCGCACCCATGAAATCCGCAGTCGTTGTCGTCGGCAGCTTCGTCCAGGATTTCGCCTTCTACACCCAGGCCTTTCCGCAGCCGGGTGAGACCGTCGTCGGCGACTTCCGGCCCGGCCCCGGGGGCAAGGGCTTCAACCAGGCCATCGCCGCCGCGCGCACCGGCATCAACACCGCCTTCATCGGGGCGGTCGGTCCCGACGGGGCGGCGCACCGCATCCGGCCGTTCGCCCGCGCCGCGGGCCTGCACGCCCACTTCATCGAGAAGCCCAAGCACGCCACGGGCACCGCCGTCATCACCGTCAACGCCGCCGGCCAGAACCACATCATCATCTCCCTCGGCGCCAATCTCGGGCTGAAGCCCCGCGACATACCGCCCGCGCTGCTGGCCCCGGCCCAGGTGGTCGTCTGCCAGGGCGAGTCCGACTACGCCACCGTCGGCCACGTGCTGCGCACCGCCCGCCGCAACGGTGCCATCACTGTGCTCAATCCCGCGCCGATGCGCCCGGAGTTCGACCCCGCCGTGCTCCGCCACACCGAGGTGCTCATCCCCAACGAGAGCGAGTTCGTCGCCCTCGTGCAGCAATGCCCGTCCTGCGCCGCCCTGCTGCGCACCGCCCCCTACAACGCGGGCGGCGCCTTCACCACCGCGACGCTGCACGCGCTCACCGCCGAGGCGCTGCACCGGCTCTGCCGCTGCCTGAAGGTGCCGGTGGTCATCATCACGCTCGGCGCCCGCGGCTGCTTCGTCTCCCAGCCCGATGTCTGGCAACGCATCAGCGCGCACGATGTCGAGGTCGTGGACACGGCCGGAGCCGGCGACGCCTTTGTCGGCGGCTTCGCGGCCGGCCTGGTGAAGTTCAAGCACAACATCTTCGAGGCCGCCCACTACGCCAGCGCCGTCGCCGCCCTCTCGGTCATGCAGCCCGGCACCGCGACCTCCATGCCCATCGCGCGGGAGATCGCCCGCTTCCTCAAGAAACGCGACCATCAATAACCGCCGCCATGCCGAGCCGTGGGATGGTTTAGGCAAATCCTGTAGCGGCGGTCTGTGACCGCCGGGGAGATGGACGGCGCTCATAGAGCGCCGCTACAAAAACCATGCCGCCGCCCGGCCGCTCGGGGCAGTCCGTTGACAGCGCCGCCGTCCCGGGCCAGCGTGCCCCACCCTATGCTCCCCACCCTGCGCGCCGCCCGGGCGGTCTTCCTCGTTTGCTGCCTCCTGCCCGGCGCGTTGCTCGCCGAGAAGCCCTTCGCCTTTGCCGCCACGCCCGGCCAGCTGCCGAAGACGGCCGTGCCGCGTCACTACGCCCTGCGCCTCCAGCCCGACCTCGCCGCCCGCACCACGGCGGGCACGGCGACCATCGAGCTCGAGGTGCTCGCGCCCGTGACCGAGCTGGTGCTCAACGCCCTCGACCTGGAGATCGATTCCGCCGCGCTGGTGGACAACCCCGCCGCGCCGCTCGCCCTCACCCCGCGCCTCGACCCCGGCCGGCAAACCCTCACGCTGCCCGTCACCCTCGCGCCCGGCCGCCACACCCTCGCCCTGGCCTTCCGCGGCCGCATCGGCACGCAGGCCGAGGGCTTCTTCGTGGACAAGTATCCCACGCCCTCCGGCGACAAGCTCATGCTCGGCACGCAGATGGAGCCCACCGACGCCCGCCGCGTTTTCCCCTGTTGGGACGAGCCCGTTTATCGCGCCACCTACGACATCACCCTCGTCGTGCCGGCGCCGCTCATGGCCGTGTCCAACATGCCCGTCGTGCGCGAGACCGCCCTCGGCACCGGGCTGAAGGAGGTCGTGTTCGCCCGCACACCGGCCATGGCCAGCTACCTCGTCGCGCTCTACGCCGGCGAGTTCGAGACCGTGGAGGGCGAGCAGGACGGCGTGCAGCTCCGCATCATCACCACCGAGGGCAAGCGCGCCAGCGCCGCCTACGCCCTCGAGGCCACCCGGCGCCTGCTCGCCTACTTCAACGACTATTTCGGCGTGCGCTACCCGCTGCCCAAGCTCGACCAGCTCGCCGTGCCCAACGCCTTCGCCACCTTCGGCGCGATGGAGAACTGGGGCGCCATCACCTACATTGACACCGCGCTGCTCTACGACCCCGCCACCGGCTCGCAAGCCAACCGCGAGGCCGTCTTCGAGACCATCGCCCACGAGGTGGCCCACCAGTGGTTCGGCGACCTCGTCACCATGGCGTGGTGGGACAACCTCTGGCTGAACGAGGGCTTCGCCTCCTGGATGGGCACCAAGGCCACCGACGCCCTCAATCCCGACTGGCAGCTCTGGGTTCGTGCCAGCGAGGAGAAGGAGGGTGCCCTCGCCCTCGACGCTCGCCGGACCACGCACCCCATCCTCCAGCCCATCGCCAACGAGAGCCAGGCCAACGACGCCTTCGACACCATCTCCTACCAGAAAGGCCAGGCCTTCCTCCGCATGCTCGAGGCCTACCTCGGCGAGACCGCCTTCCGCGACGGCCTCCGCCTCTACATGCAGCGGCACCAGTATTCCAGCTCCACCACCGCCGACCTCTGGGCCGCCCTCGGCGCGGCCTCCGGCAAGCCTGTCGTCGAGCTGGCCGCCGGCTGGACCGAGCAACCGGGCTTCCCCGTCGTGCTCGTCTCGGCTGTAGGGGCGTCGCTCGCCGACGCCCGGGCACCGACCGGCAGCGCCCCTCCGCCCAACCGCTCACTCCGCCTCGAGCAATCCCGCTTCACCGTCAACGACCCCGCCGCCACTCCCCTCACCTGGAACATCCCCATCACCCTCGCGGACACCGCCCACCTGTCCGCCCCCGGCGTGGCTCTGCTCAAGGACCGCGCGATGGAAGTCCCCTGGCCCGCCGGCCCCGGCACGCCCAAGGCCAACGTCGGCGGCACCGGCTTCTACCGCGTGCTCTACGACGACACCCTCGCCGACGCGCTCTGCCGCGAGGTCACCACGCTGCCGCCCGCCGACCAGCTCAACCTCCTCGGCGACACCTGGGCGCTCTGCGAAGCCGGCCGTCAGTCCGCCACCGCGTGGCTCGGCCTCGCCGAGCAGCTCCGCGCCAGCCCCAGCCAGCCCGTCTGGGAACACCTGCTCGGCAAGATCGCCCTGCTTGACCGCCTGCAACTCAACCAGCCCGGCCGCCGCGCCTTCCAGGCCTGGGCCGCCCGATTGCTCGCCGCACCCTTCGCCCGCCTCGGCTGGGACGCCGCGCCCGGCGAGTCGTCCCTCGACGCCGCCCTCCGGCCCAAGCTCATCGCCGCGCTCGGCACCTACGGCGACCGCGCCGTGATCGACGAGTCCGCGCGCCGCTGGTCGGCGTTCCTCGCCGACCCCGCCACCCTGCCCGGCAACCTCCGCGCGCCCGTCCTCGCCGTCGTCGGCCGCTACGCCACGCGCGAAACCTACGACCAGCTGCACGCCCTCGCCCGCGCCGCCCGCACCACCGTGGAAAAACGCCGCGCCTACGCCGCCATGCAGGCCGCCCTCGATCCCGCCCTCGCCGCCGCCACCCTCGCCCTGACGCTGGGCGACGAGTTGTCCGCCACCGAGGCCGCCCGCAACGTCGCCGCCGTCGCCGCTAACGAACACGCCGACCTTGCGTGGGAATTTGCCCGGGCCCACACCGACGAGCTACTCAAGCGCACCACCTTCTTCGGCCGCAACGCCTACCTGCCCGGCATCGCCCGCGCCTCCACCGACGCCCCCCGCGCCGACGAACTCGAGGCGCTCGTGCGGGCCAAGCTGCCGGCCGACGCCCTCGCCGAGGCCGCCAAGGGTGCCGATCTCATCCGGCTCTACGCCGCCGTGAAACAGCGCGAGCTACCGGCCATCGACGCCTGGGTGAAACAGCGCGTGCAGCTCCCGGAGTAAACCCATGCTCAAGCTCCGCGCCAAACTCTACCGGGTCGCGCTCGTCCGCTGGGCCGACGTGCCGAAAACAGCCGTGGACCGGCTCGGGCTCACGCCCGCCGACATCAAGGGCAAGGCGATCAAGGGCTGGAACGCCCTGCTGCGCTTCAACGGCGACCTCGACCGCGTCACGCTCTTCCCGGGCCGCAAGCGCGGCTGCTACAAGGTCGCGTTCAAGGTCGAGCTGCTGAAGGCCGCCGGCGTGGACGCGGGCGACACCGTCGAGTTCACGCTCGAGCTCGACGCCGCCTCGCGCGAGCCCGACCTGCCGGAGGAGATGGCGCGCGTGTTCCGCTCGCGGCCGGAGCTGCGCGAGCGCTGGCAGGCGCACAGCGTGGCGATGCGCCGCCAGGTCGTGCGCTACATCGAGCAGGCCAAGGGCGCCGACGTGCGCGCCAGGCGCTGCTGGATCTTCCTCGAGCGCCTCGCCGAGACCGGGAAGCTGTCCGGTAGCGCCTGAACCCGCCCGACGTATCCCCGCACCCTATCGAGGTTCGTATAATTGTCTGACGGGTAGGGCGCACCGGCCCGGTGCGCCGCGGCGGAGCGAGCCGCTCCGCTCTACCACCGGCATCGCGTCGTCCGCCGATTGCGCAGGCCTCATAGGCGCTTCAAATTGAAATATCGCCGGAACGATGCAGTTGGGAGCTGTGGGAGCGAGCTTGCTCGCGACTTTTTGGGCGATGTCGCGAGCAAGCTCGCTCCCACAGTCAGGCACTGAAAGGTGAACGGAACCTCGATGGCAATGCAGGCGGGCTCTTATTTTCAGGCCGCTTGGTTTTCTGTAGCGGCGGTCTGTGACCGCCGTCGAGCGTGGGGAGGTGATCGTTCGGCGGTCATAGAC
>JAEUGW010000056.1 GCA_016795565.1 Opitutaceae bacterium
AAGTGAGAGTGAAAGGGGAAAGTGGTTCCAACCCGGATCGATGGCGGGGGATGACGGTAAAAGCGGCTGAAGCCGGATGACCGGCGAGATAGATGCTTTACCTCCGCTCTCACACTCACTTTCACTCTGCCCTGCCTTGAACTACCGCCACCATTACCACGCCGGCAACTACGCCGACGTCTTCAAGCACGTGCTGCTGCTGCTGCTGATCCGGGCGATGCAGCGCAAGGAGAAGGGGTTTCTCTATCTCGACACTCACGCCGGGCGCGGCGGCTACGACCTCTCGATGCCCTCGGTGCTGCCCGACGGCCGGTCGCGCGAGCCGGAGCATCCGGCCGGCATCGGCCGGCTGTGGGGCGCGTCGGATCTGCCGCCCGCGCTCAACGACTATCTGGGGCTGGTGCGCCGGTTCAATGATCGGCAGGGCGCGACCGGCGGGGAGCTGAAATATTATCCCGGCTCGCCGTGGATCGCGAAGCTGCTGCTGCGCGCGCAGGACCGGATGGCGCTGTGCGAGCTGCGGCCGGACGACGCCGAGGCGCTGGACTTCGAGTTTGCCCGCGAATCGCGCGTCAAGGTGGAGGTCATCGACGGCTACACCGGCCTGAAGGCGCTGCTGCCGCCGCCGGAGAAGCGGGCGCTGGTGCTCATTGATCCGCCGTTTGAGACGAAGCGGGAATTCGCCGACATCGCGCGCGGCCTGCGCGCCGCGCTCAAGCGCCTGCCCGGGGCGGTGATCGCCGTGTGGTATCCGATCACGGAGCGGGCGCGGACGGAGGAGTTCCACCACGCGCTGCTGGCGCTGGCGACGCCGACGCTGTTTGCCGAGGTGAACATCGCCGGGGCGGAATCGCCCCTGAAAATGAAGGGCTGCGGGCTGCTGATCCTGAATCCCCCGTGGCAGATCGACCGGGAGATCCGGGCGCTGCTGCCGGTGTTGCGGGAGCGGCTGCGGGCCGGGCCGGGCGCGAGCGCGGTGTGCGACTGGCTGGTGCCGGAGAAATAATTTTGGAGGGCTGGCCTTCCGGCCAGCCGCGGTCGGTCAGGAGACCGACCCTCCACAAAGTCTCAGGCCGAGGCCGACGGACGTCGCGTGATGCGGGTGGCGCGGAGCGGCAGAGGTTCGAGCGCGATATTCGGGATGGGGAGGGCCGGCGCCTTGAAGACGGGCTGGTTCCACAGGATGTCGCGGGGGAGCTTCTGCCGCCCATCGCCGGGCTGCGCAGCCGCATGGATCGCGGGGCGCTCGGGCAGAGGATGGGGGAGGTAGTTCATGGTGTCTTGGAGCCGGCCGGGTCAGAGCCGGGCCAGATAAGAACCCGGCCAACGCCGGATTGTTCCAGAAAAAATGCAAGGAACCGTGGGGCGCGGAAACCCTGTTGGCGGGGTGCCCTCACCCCGCGAGGCATCCGCAGCAATCGTCGCACACGCGGAGTGAGGGCACCCCGCCCACAGGAACACTTCCGCAGTCAGGCCACCTGGCGCTGACGGGCCGGCCGGACGGCCGAGTTCGGAGGGTTTTTCGGCAGCACGATGGTGAGCACGCCCCGGGAGATGGAGGCCTGCAGGGCCGGAAAATTGAAACCTGAGCCCAGCCGCAACTTGAGCTGGTAGTCGCGCTGCACCTTTTCGAGGTGCAGCGCCGTCCAGTTGGCGCGGAGATGGGGCGTCTTGCGGGCGGTGACAATCAGGTCGGGCCCCCGCGAGACGAGGTCCACGCCGTGCGCGTCCACCCCGGGGACATAGAGGGTGAGCTGCAGCGCGGCGGGCAGATCCGTGCAGTCGTAGTGCGGCGTGCGATAGTCCGGCTGGGACTCCGGGCCCGGAAAACGGGTGAGGTTATGGCGATGGATGATGGTATGCATGGGGGTTCGTTCCTCGTCGGTCTGAGAGACCTCCGGGACTCCTGGTGAATGGGACTTTATCCGTTTGGCGGTAGTCCCGTCAGGCCAGGCAGCCCGGAACGGTCTGTTTCGTCCACTTGGCGACGCACTGGCACATCTGGGCGCAGCCAAAGGGCAGACCGGCCTTCGTAATCGAAGTGCGGGCCTGCAGGCGGCGCTGATGCGGTTGGTTGTGCGTCATGGACGGTTTCGAGACCTGAAAATGCACGCCTTGTGCCACTCGCCAATTTTATTTTGCCGATATGACAAGGCAGCCGGCGCGCTTGCGCGGGCGGCACTGTATCGGTAACCCCCTTTGTCATGAAACCGATGAGTGACGCGAAAACCACGGTGGCGGAAATGCGGCAACGGGTGCTGGCCTTCGTGCAGGAGCGCGACTGGGAGCAGTTCCATTCGCCCAAGAACCTCAGCATGGCGCTGGCGGCCGAGTCGGGCGAACTGATGGAGCATTTCCTCTGGACCGAGTCGAAGGCCTCGCTCGAAGTCGCGCGCGACCCGAAGAAGCGGCCGGCCATCGAGGCCGAGATCGCGGACGTCGTGATCTACGCGCTGGAGTTCGCCAACATCTGTGGCATCGACCTGGCCGCCGCGATCGAGGCCAAGATGGCGGCCAACGCGAAGAAGTATCCGGTCGAGAAGGCGAAGGGGCGCTCGGACAAGTATACGGAGCTGTAAGAATTGCGGATTGGGGGCTTTGGATCGCGGATGGAAAAATCCCCGATCACCAATCTGAAATCCGCAATGGCCTCACGGCTTGCCGCCGTAGGTGACGTAGTCGTCGAGTTCCAGCCAGTCGAACCAGGTGCCGATGTCCTCGCGGTGCGGTGCGTTCTTGCGGTGGACGTCGTTGAAGAACGCGCGGGTGTCGGGCGGCGTCGGCGTGAGCTGCTCGAACCAGGCCGACCAGGCGGCGATCTCGGAGGGCTGGCGCTTCGGCGAGGTGTTCGCGTTCACGTAGGCGAGGATTTCGCTGTCGCTCTTGCCGGCCTTGATCTCGGCGAAAAGGGCGTCGGGGTCTAGCCCGGTGAAGGTGAGGAAACGCTGGTCGATCGGGCAGTTGTAGTGGAAATCGCCCGCCTTGCCGGCGGCAACGGCGCGGGCCTTGTCGATCAGGCGCGGCAGCTGGACGTAGCCGCCGAGGCGGGTGCGCGGGCTGCGAGGCGGATGCCGGGTGAGGTCGGGCGCGCTGTAGTTGATGCCGCCGCTGGTGGCGGCAGGGTTCAGGTAGTTGGCTTTGAGATCGGACATGGGAGTCGGAGTTAAGGGTCGGATGATCAGGAGGAGGGGATGCGCGAGGCGGGGTGACAGGCGCAACCGGGAGAACATGGCACAGCGGGCGCGGCGGTCGGCGCGGAAGCGATGCCCACCTTGGCCATTACGCCGTAGCCACCGGTGATGACGCGCCGCACCCGCTCGCCGGTGTCGGGGTGCCGCCGGAGCGGGGCATCCTTCATGCTTTGCACCACCTCGAAACGCTGCGGTGCTTCGTCCGGTTGCCGGGGGATGGTTTCGTAAACGTAGGTGGCCATGAGCGGAAGTGAAAGGGAGAGTGAGAGGGGAGGGTGGCCCGGCCGGGTGAAGGGAGAGTGAAAGTGGGGAGGGCCCGAAATCAAGCGTGCGTCTGAAGGGTTTGTCCACTTTCACTCTCACTTTCACTTTTCCCTCCGATGCGAACGTCCCGCCCGCTCGAACGCTACTACGTGCTGCCGTGCTGCCTGCTGCTGCTCAACTTGTGCAACGAAATCATCGCCTACAAGGCGCGGTTGATTGACGACGGGTTGCTGCGCACGCTCTTCATCATGGGCTTCGTGCTCTTCGGCGCCTCGCTCGTCGCCTTCGCCATCGCACCCGGCCTCATCTGGACGGTGCAGTCGCTGCGCCGCACCAGCCGCTCCAACGCCGGCCAGGTGGGCGAGGGTTTTTTCCTGATCGGCCTCGGAGCCGTGATTTTCTGGCTCTACTACCGGAATTACCTGATGGGCACCGAACACATCCTGCCGGCGATGTGGCGAAACGAGATCCTGCATTGAGGTGGAACCGGCCCTCCGGGCGGGTTGTTTGCATGCGCGAGTCCTGAAAACCGGTCCAGAGGCCCGGTTCCACCTACCAAGCCGCGCGCAATGTCTCCGGCGTGCGGCCATGTTCGCGCAGGGTGCGAAGCGCGAGGGCGTCGTGGCGTTTGGCGAGGCGTGCGCCCTGGTCGTCGGTGACGAGGGGGCAGTGATAAAAAGTCGGCGCCGGCAGCGCGAGGGCGCGGAAGAGCAGCAGCTGCCGGAAAGTGGACTTGATCAGGTCGGCGCCGCGCACGACCTCGGTGATGCCCATCGCCGCGTCGTCCACCACGCAGGCGAGCTGGTAGCTCGGGGCGTCGTCCTTGCGCCACACGAGGAAGTCGCCGAAATCGCGGCCGGCAACGGTCTGTTGCGGGCCGAAGCGGCCGTCGGTGAAGGCGAGCACTTCGCCGTCGGGCACGCGGAAGCGCCAGTTGACCGCGATGGGGTCGGTCAGGGGCGGCAGCGGGGCGCCGGCGGCAGGGCGGAATTCGGGCGGATAAAGCGGCTCGTCGTTCTCTTCGCCATCGTGCGGGGCGCTCGCGGCGGCGAGGACGTCGCGGCGGGAGCGGGAGCAGGGAAAAATGAGCCCGGCGGCGTGTAATCTGGCAAGGGCGTCGCGGTAGAGTGGGATGCGTTCGCTTTGGGTCACCATGGGCTCCTGCCAGTCGAGGCCGAACCAGCGCATGTCCTCCTGCATCGCGGTCACGAACTCCGGCCGACAGCGGGCGGTGTCGAGGTCGTCGTTGCGCAGGAGGAGCGTTCCGCCGGCGGCGCGGGCGCGCTCCTGGGCCGTCCAAAACGTCCGGGCATGGCCCAGATGGAGCAGGCCGGTGGGCGACGGGGCGAGGCGGCCGCGGTAGTTGGATTCAGGATCTTTCACCGCTAATTTTCGCTAATTTGCACTAATACTGACCAAGGCCAAATAATTAGCGTGAATTAGCGCAAATTAGCGGTTCAAAAGAAGCCATGTCCAAGCTGCTCTGCGTCTACTGTTCCTCCAGCGACCGGATTGATCCGAAATTCGCGGAGGCGGCCGAGCAACTGGGGCGCGAGCTGGTCGCGCGGGGCTGGGGGCTGGTTTATGGCGGGGGCAAGACCGGCCTGATGGGGGCGGTGGCGCGCGGCACCAAGGCGGCGGGCGGCCGCGTGGTCGGCGTCATTCCCGAGTTCATGAAGGCGCGCGAGCTGGCCTTTGACGAGGCCGACGAATTGCTGACGGTCATCACCATGCGCGAGCGGAAGCTCCTGATGGAGGCGCGGGCCGATGCCTTCGTGGCGTTGCCCGGCGGCTTCGGCACCCTCGAGGAAATCATGGAGATACTCACGTTGCGCCAGCTCGACGTGGTGAAAAAACCCTGCGTGTTCTACAATCAGGACGGGTTTTACGACGACCTGATCAAGCTGTTCGAGCGGATGCTGGCGGAGAAATTCTTCAAGCCGTCGAACATGGACCTGTTCCGCGTGGCGACGGGCGTGCCCGACATCTTCACCCAGATCGAGGCCGCCCGCGGTGCACCGGCGGTGGAATCGAAATGGTTTCAGACGCGGTGAGCGCCGCCGCGCTAGTCATTTAATAGATGACAAACCAGGCGAGGGGCTCAGCGGTAGAGCTTGACCAGTTCCTCGGTGCGGACCCAGCCGGACTGGCCGCCGGCGAAACCGAGCTTGGTCCAGCCGAGGAAGGTTTTTTCGGCGATCGCGATCGAACCGGCGGAGAGCGGGGTGGTCTTCTGCGTGGTGTCGGCCTCGGTCGGGATGCTGCGCAGCGTGGTGGCCTGCCAGACGAGCACCGCATCGGGATGCGCGAGCTGGCCGTAGGTGTGCAGGCTCAGCGTGGCGGCGGCGGCGATGAGGACGGCGACGAGGCTCACGGTCAGCGCCACCGGCCGGGCCCAAGCGCCGATGCGGCCATAGCCCTTCAGCAGCAGCACCACGAGCGCGGCGGCGATTAACAGGGCGGCGGCGGCCAGCGCGAGCTGCCATTCACCGGGGGAGGCCCAGCGGGCGAGCTCGTGGCGGCCTTCGCCACGCGAGAACTCGACCAACTCGGGCGGTGCCATGCCGGAGCGCTGCAGGCCGAGGGCGAGATCCCAGCGCGTGGTGGCGGAGCGGGCGTTGAGCAGGAAGGCGCCGGTCCAGTGGCCGGCGGCCTCGGCCCAGCGGTCCTGCTGGGCGAGGGCGAGACCGAGGTTGTGGCGGGCGGTCCAGTCGGCGGGAGCGGCGGCGAGGGCGGTCCGCCAATTTTTCTCGGCGGCAGGATAGTCGCCGCGCTTGTAGGTGTCGCTGCCCGAATCGGCCCGGGCCGCGATTGGTGCCAGAAGCAGGGCGAGCGTGAAGAGGAACGGGAACAGGTTGCGCCCGGCGAAGAGCGTGAGCGGCGGCCAGCCGGGGACCTTCACCGCCTGTAGGGCACCTTCAGCGCGGGTCATCCAGTCGGCCGGCAGCTGGTGGTCGGCGCTGTGCAGGGCGCGGTCGGCCTCGGCCCAGAGCTGGGCCCAGGCGGAGGCGGCGTCGGCCGCGTGCCGGCTGACACCGGCGTGGACCAGCGGAGCACCGGGCGCGGCGTGGGGGACTTGCCAAAGCCTGGCAGCCTGCTGCTGCCAGGCGCGAAGTAGCGAGTAGCGAGTAGCGGGTAGCGAGGTGGATCCCAATTCCTTTAGCGCGACGGCGAGGGCCTCGCGGGCCTCGCGGCGGAGGCGTTGCGGGTCGCGATCGCGGGAGCGGAGGGCGGCGAGGACCAGCCAGAGGAGCAGGGGACAGAGGACGGAGGACAGAAGGCAGACCCAAACAAGATTGCGCGTCGCAAGAGGCCTAAGCCCAGTGGCGGTTTCTGTGACTGGGTCGCGCGGCAGGTTTTCCGGGGCAACGGGGGCGACGGCGGGCGGCAGGGCGGGCGGCGGCGCGGAGTTCGCCGGGGGTGGGAGGGAGAACTGCACGGGCGCACCGGAGCCGGCCGGGGCCAGCACCGGAGCCGAACCGGCGGTGATGTTCAGGGTCACGGGCTCGCTGGCGATAGTCTTGTAGGTGCCGGATTGGGGGTCGAAGTAAGTGAAACGCACCGGGGCGAGCAGGTAGGAGCCCGGCCGGGTCGGCACGAGCACGACATCTTCCGTGAGGGTGCCTTCAAAGAGGGAGCCTTCCTTCATCGTGCGCTTGGACTTGGGCTGCACGATTTGGAAGTCGTTGGACACCTCGCGCTGGGGCAGGGCGGTGAGGTCGGGCCAGTTGCCAGTGCCGGCGAGTTCCAGTGTCCAGGTGATGGGCTCGCCGACGGCGGCGGTGAGGGGCACGACCTTGGAGGTGAAGGTGAAGGAGCCGACGGCACCGGTGAAGGCCGGAGGCGCGGCGGGCAACGGCTTGATGGTCAGATCGAGCGCGCTGGACTCGATGGCGCGCTGCTCGACCGTGGGCTGGGAGAACAGGCCGAAGCCGGAGGTGCCGACCATCAGGTTCACCAGCTGGGTGGCGGGCTTGAGCGGGTAGCGGCCGGGCTGCTTGACGTAGGCGCGGGTGGATTGCTGCAAGGCGACGTAGCGCTCGCCGCGGAGGAGGGTCTCGTTGAGCTCGGGCTTGCTCCAGTCCTCAAGCACGAGCGGGGCGGAGGGCCAGTCCACATTGGTGGCGATGGAATGATAGTAGCGCCGCACGATGTTGAGATTGTAGGTGACCGGAAAAACCTCGCCGGCCCAGTAGCTGGTGCGCGGTGCGGTGAGCGCCGCCGAGGCGACATCGCTCACGGCGAGCCCGGAGGAGCCGACGGTGGCGTCGCCCACGGTGAAGGTGGCGGCCTTCACGGTGAGCGTGCCCTTGTCGGTCTTGATCTCGAAGGCGGGGATGGTGACGGGGCTGCGCCGGGCCGGCCGGACGGGGTAAACGAGGGAGAAGCGCCGGGTCACGGAGAAGTTGACCATGTTCATCTCGCTGCTCTGGGAGGGGCGGCCGAACTGGAGGGCGTCCACCTTGGGGAGCGCGGGGTCGCCGTCGGGCTCGCAATCGACAAACACCAGCGCGAGGTCGCTGACTTGGTTGAAGCCCAGCTGGCCGCCGGGGGGCTCCCAGCGGACGGATTGGGCGAGGAATCTTCCCGGGAGAACGAGAAAGAGAACGAGAAAGAGAAGGATTCGGGACTGACGCATGGGGATTACCAATTCTTGCCGGTGGGCTTCTGCTTGGGCGGCTGGCCTTGCATGAGTTGCTGGAGCTTGGCGGGAGAATCCTGGTTGCGGACCTGGTCGAGTTTCTGGAGCGGCATGGCGAGCTCGGCGTCCACCGGCTCGGCGGGCTTCTCCTCCTTCTGCCCTCCCACCTTCTGCGTGCCGGGCTGGGGCTTGGGCGGGGGCGGCTGGTCCTGCTTGTCCTTCATGTCGCCGAAAGCGTCCTGCTTCTGCTGCTGGGATGGCTGCTCCTTCTGCGGCTGGTTCTGCTTTTGCTGGTCGGACTGCTGTTGTTGCTGATCCTTGTCCTGTGACTGGTCCTGCGACTGGTTTTGGTCCTGCTGCTGTTGCTGGTCCTTCTTATCCTGATCCTGTTTGTTCTCGTCCTTCTTGTCCTGCTTCGGCGGCTCCTCCTTCTTGAGCAATTCCTCCAGGTCGGCGCGGAGCTTGGGCCAGTCGGCGGCCTTGGCGTCGAGTTTCTCGCCGACCTCGACCGCTTGCAGGGCGTCGCGGATCACCGGCTCGGGCGGGTGCTGCTGGGCGGACTTCATGCGCTGGCCGAAGGTGACGGTGGTGGCGGCCAGCTCGGAGTATTCCTTGGCCGTGATGCCGGCCTGCGCCGCCAGCCGGGCCACGGTGGTGGCGAGGGGTTTGGCGAGCGCATCCTCGCCGGACGGCTCGGCTGCTGAAGCTTTGGGCGATAAGCTGCAAGCGGTAAGCAGGACAATCACCGAGGCCACCGCAGTTCCAAGCTTGCCGCTTGCCGCTTTGCGTTTAACGCCGCCAAGCGGCAGCGCGCGCTCCCGCGGACGGACGGGGAACTCGGCCCAGAAGCTGAAAAGCAGGAGCAACAAACCGGGGGCGAGGAACCACTGGAAGCGCTCGACGAGACGGGCGGTGTTCTTCTCGGCGAACTCGCCCTTGCGGCCGGCGTCCACCGTCTTCCGGAGCAGGGCCGGCAGGTCCACCCAGGAGCTGGCGTCGGTGTAGGCGCCGCCGGTGACCTGGGCGAGTTCCTGGAGGGTGGAGCTGTTGAGGCGGGACATGACGACGGCGCCGCGCTCGTCCTTCATGAGGCCGCCCCCCGCATCGGGGATGAACGAGCCTTGCGCGGTGCCGACGCCGAGCCCGATGACGCGGATGCCCTTCGTCTTGAGGGCGGGGGTGAGTTCCTTCCAGTCGTCCACCGTGCTTTCGCCGTCACTTAGGACGATGAGGTAACGGTCCGCGGTGGAGGTGCCGAAGGCCTGCATGGAGGCCTCGAGCATCGCCCGGTAGTTGGAACCGCCCTCGGGGAGGTAGTCGGGGTTCAGCGCGGGCAGGAATTCGCGCAGCACCTCGTAGTCGGAACTGAGCGGAGCCTGGAGGAAAGCCGTGCCGGCGAAGAGCACGAGGCCGACGCGCTCGCCCTTCAACCCGTCGAGCAGGGAGGTGATGAGCAGCTTGCTGCGGTCGAGACGCGAGGGCTTGACGTCCTGCGCGAGCATGGAGCGCGAGAGATCCACGGCGATAAGCACCTCGCGCGACTGGTCGAAAACCTGCTCCTCGATCACACCCCACTGCGGGCGGGCCAGGGCGACGATGCACAGCGCCAGGCCGAACCAGAGCCAGATCCTCGGGCGGTTCTCGGCGGTGGTGTGCTTCGCGCCCAGCGAGACGTCGAAGGCCCCGGCCCAAGCGCGGGCGATCTTCGGCCAGGTCACCGCGGCGCGGGTTGCATGGCGCGCCAGCTCCCACGAGAAGAGCAGGACCAGCGGCACGAGCAGCCAGAGGAGATGCGGGGAGTGGAAGGTCATGGCTTGGCTCCTTCCTGTAGCGGCGCTCTGTGAGCGCCGTCACGGCGGTCATAGACCGCCGCTACAGTTTTCCTTCGGAAGGGCAGCGCGGGCGGCAGGGCGGTGAGGGCGCCGAGGAAGAGCAGGACGGCGCCGGGTATGGCCAGCCAGTGGAAGAGCTCGGTCGTGAGCAGGTAGGACTTGGCGGTGAACTCGATTTTCTTCGCCTGGTCGATGGCGGCGAAGGCCTTCTCGGCGGTGTCGATGTCAAAGGCGCGGAAAAACCTGCCGCCGGTCGCGTCGGCGATGGCCCGCAGCTGGCTCTCATCGAGGTCGGAGATGACGCGGCGCGAGCCGAGCCGGCGGCCGGCGTCGTCGAATACCGGCATCGGCACGAGGCCGTCGCGGCCGGCGCCGATGGTGTAAACCGGCACGCCGCGGGCCTTGGCGATCTCGGTGGATTGCTCGGGGGTGAGGACGCCGCGGTTGTTGGCGCCGTCGGTCATGAGGACGACGAAGGCACCCTTGCGCTTGCCGCCCTGCTCGCGGGCCGCCTGTTCGAGGCGGGTGAGGGCGACACCGAGGCCGTCGCCGATGGCGGTGCCGTCCTCGATCATGCCGAGCTTGAGGCGCTCGACCTGGCGCTCCAGCCAGTCGTGGTCGAAGGTCAGCGGCGCGAGCGTGTAGGCGCGGCCGGAGAAGACGACCATGCCGATGCGGTCGGAAGTGCGCTGCTTGATGAAGGCCTGGATGATGGGCTTGATGGCCTGGAGACGATTGATGCGCTCGCCGCCGCGCTCGTAGTCCTCGGCGAGCATCGAGCCCGAGAGGTCGATGGCGAGCATGAGGTCGTAGCCCTGCTGCTTCACCTCGCGCTTGTCCTCGACGATTTGCGGGCGGGCGAGGGCGCCGACGAGCAGGATGAGGCCGGTCAGGGCCAGCGCGGCCGGCCAGCGGGAGGTGGGAATGAGCGAGGGCCGGTGCCACGCCGCGGCGAAGGGCACGACGAGGACCGGGGCGCCGCGGCGGCCGCGCACCCAGATGAGCAGCGGCAGGATGAGCAGCGCGAGCAACCACAGCGGGTCATGGAAGGCGTAGTCCTTCATGGGCGGGCGCGGCGCCACTTGTAACCTAATAGGTTACAAATGGCTCGGCTGGGCCGCTGGTGGGCGGGGCGCAATTTGTAACCTAATAGGTTACAAAGGCTCCGGGCGGCGGCGGACTGGTCTGGCTGTAGCGGCGGGCTGGGGCCGCCGCCGCATGGCCAGCGGGGGGGTCACACCCCCCCGGCCGGGGGGGGGGCAGGGTGGATGGGGTTTAAGAAAAGCGGCGCCGCCCCGCGGCCCAGC
>JAEUGW010000045.1 GCA_016795565.1 Opitutaceae bacterium
GACGCCCGCGCCGGTGGCAGCCATTAGCGATACGCGGGCGTCGTCAAGCGACGCCCCTACAATGAACTGCCGGCGGAAGCGGGTCATGGATAAATTCATTGCGCAGAGTCCCGCACAAGCCGGGCCACGAAGCAATCCCCCTGGAGAACCGCGTTCATCATTTGACCGTCACTTTTGCCGCCGATTCGAAAGCCTCAAGGATATCCGCACCGACCGCGTCGGCCAGCAGCCGGCCGCGCGGCGTGAGGCTGATGCGGCCCTCGGTGCTCGCCACCAGCAGTCCGCCGAGCAGGAACTTGGGCAGGATGTCCTCCAGCCCGCTCCAGCCGGCCGCCGGGAAACGCCGGCGCAGGCGCGGCAGCGACACGCCCTCGTTCATCCGCAGGCCGAAGATCACCGCGTCGGCCGCCAGCAGATCGTCGGTCAGCCGCACGCGGTCGGCCGTGGCGCGGCGCCCGGCGTCGAGGTCGGCGTGCCACTGCGTGAGATCCGGCGGATTGGCGGCGCGCCAGCCGGCGTGTTGCGACGCACCCGACGGCCCGAGCCCCACCCACTCGTGCATGTGCCAGGTGTTGAGGTTGTGCCGGCACGCATGGCCGGGCCGCGCGAAGTTCGACACCTCATACTGCGCGTAGCCGGCGGCCTCGAGGAACTCCCACGTCCGCGCGTAGAACGCCGCTTCCTTGTCGGGGTCGAGCTTCACCTTGCCCTGCGAGAGTTTCACCCACAGCGCCGTGTCTTCCTCGAAGGTCAGGCAATAGGTCGAGAGATGGTCGGGCGCGAGGCGCATCGCCTCGGTGAGGTCGGCGCGCCACTGGACCTCCTCCTGGCCGGGCAGCGCGAACATCAGGTCCAGGTTCACGCTGGCGAAACCGGCGCCGCGGATCAGGTCGTAGGCCCGGTAAACCTGCGCGGGGGTGTGCTGTCGGCCCAGCGCGTCGAGCAACCCCGCGTCAAAACTCTGCACGCCCAGCGAGACGCGCGTCACGCCGAGCTGCTTGAGCATGGCCAGGCGCTCGGGCGTCACCGTCGCCGGGGCCAGCTCGACCGACCACTCGTCGGGCTGGCCGGCGTAGAGCAGCATGATGCGGCCGAGCCGCTCGATCTCCGCCGCCTTGAGCAGGCCCGGCGTGCCGCCGCCCCAGAACGCCGTGGACGCGCGCCGCGAGTCCCAGGGCACCAGCGCCGCTTCCGTCTCCACGGCATCGACATAGCGCCGCACCGCGTCGCCCTTCGGCACCGTCTGGTAGAACGCGCAGAAATCGCACGTCGTCGCGCAGAATGGCACATGCACATACACGCCCAGCGGCGGCACGGCCGCGGCCTGAGCTTTTTCTTGCGCTGGGGGGAATCCGGCCATTATGCAATGAGTCAATTTACGACCAGCCAACAGCCTGCGCGGCCCCGGCGATCACTCCATTCCAATGCACAAGACTCCCTTCCCTCACGCGAGCAGAATATTGCCGGCCCTCGCCGCCGCCCTGGTCGCGCTGGTCCTCACCGGTTGCAACCTGACCATCACCAACCTGACGCCCACCACCGTCCCGGCCAACCCCTCGCAGATCTACACCATCACGGCCAGCTTCCACGCCAACAGCCAGGTCGAGCCCAGCAGCATCGCGCCGCGCATCATCATTGACGGCTCCGCCTACCCGATGACCAAGAGCAGCGCCGGCTCCGACCTGTGGGAGTTCGACTACCAGCTCCCCGCCGGCCGCGACACCGCCCGCTACTACTTCATCTGCGAATTCTCCGGCAAGGGCAACTCCGGCGGCACCACCACCGAGCTCAACTCCGAGATGCAGACCCTGCGCATCGCCGGCCGCTACGTCATCCGCCCCGAGGCCACGCGCGCCCCGGTCGGCTCGCGCGTCAGCATCCTCGGCGCCGGCTTCGCCACCACCGACCTGGTTTACTTCGACCAGACCCCCGCCCGCACGGTCTTCGAGTCGCCCAGCTCGCTCAGCTTCTTCGTCCCCGCCGTCGCGCCCGGCCACACCTACAAGCTCAGCATCGTCAACGTCGGCGGCAGCCTCGATGTCGGCACCTTCCGGGTGGACGCCATCAGCTTCGCCGTGTCCCCCGCGGCGCTCTACCTCCGCTCCGGCGAGCAGCAGGCCCTCACCTTCACCATCCCCAGCCCCGCCCCCGCCGGCGGCATGCTCATCGATGTCCGCACCGATGTGCCCGCCAGCATCATCATGCCCGAGGTGATGGTCCCCGCCAACGCCACCAGCGTCACCGTGCCCGTGCAGGGCGGCCAGGCCGGCAGCGGCTCGCTCTTCTTCACCAGCAGCGCCGGCGAAAGCTCCGTCGCCGTCACCGTCACGGCGAAGTGAGCCCACCGCGCGGGTGCTCCTGCGCCGCCACCTGAGGCTCGCGCACTCCCCCGCGCGCCCGGCGCGGCTGAATCTTTGACCTTCGGGAATATTTGGCCATTGAACAGGCCAATGAGCCACTCGTCGGACAACGCGCCCCAGCCCACCCAACCTCAGCACGCGCAGCACGGGCTTCACCCCAAGGCGGAGACGGTCGCGGATTTCCAGCGCCACCTCGCGGCCGTGCACGCCCGCATCGCGCAGGCCTGCCAGCGCGTGGGACGGGAGCCGGCCTCCGTCCGACTCCTGCCGGTCAGCAAGACGATGGACGAGCCAACACTCCGCCTCGCCTATGCCGCCGGCCTGCGTCAGTTCGGCGAGAACAAGGTGCAGGAAGCCCATCGCAAGTGGGAGGCCATGGCCGATCTGGCCGATCTGCGCTGGTCGGTCATCGGGCACATGCAAACGAACAAGGCGAAGCTCGTGGCCAAGTTCGCCGCCGAGTTCCAGGCGCTCGACAGCCTGCGCGCGGCGGAGGCCCTCGACCGCCGCCTGCAGGCCGAAGGGCGCTCGCTGGACGTCTTCGTGCAGGTCAACACCTCCGGCGAGGCCAGCAAATACGGGTTGAACCCCGCTGACGTGGCCGGATTTCTGCGCGGGCTGCCCGTGTATTCCGCCCTCCGCGTGCGGGGGTTGATGACCCTCGCCTTGTTTTCCTCCGAGGCCGCGCGCGTGCGGCCGTGTTTCGTTTTGCTGCGCACCCTCCGCGACCGGCTGCGCCAGGATGCACCCGCCGGGATCAGCCTGGGCGAGCTGTCCATGGGCATGTCCGGGGACTTCGAGCTCGCCATCGAGGAGGGTGCCACCGTGGTGCGGGTCGGGCAGGCCATCTTCGGCGCCCGCAGCCTGCCCGACAGCCATTACTGGCCGACAACGCCGCCCCAGACGCCGGAGCCGGAATAAGGCGCAGCCTTCCTTCGGTCGGCGCGGCTAGAACACTTCAAATTGAAATATGACCGGAACGGATTCGGGTGGGCGCCGGTTTCCACACCGGCGCCGGGGAGCGCGCCATGTCGCCGATATGGAAATCGGCGACCACCTGTGGCTACACCTACTTTTGAAGTGCTCTAACCCGCCGCCACCTCGGCGTCCGCCTGCTCCAGCTTCAGGTTGAGCAGCGGCACGAGCAGCAGCAGGCCCACGCAGGTCAGGCCGAGCACCGCGTAACCCGCCGCATCATGCACCGTGCCGTTGATGGCGTCGGGGCCGTAGGCGTAGGCCCAGCCCGTGAGGAAGAGGCTGCGCCCCAGGTTCATCACAAAGGCGAAAAACATCGCGGCCGCGACCAGCACCACCTTCTTCCACGTCGCGGTGAAAAAGGTCGCCCCGAGGAACGAGCCCGCGAAGAGACACGCCGTCAGCGAGCGGATGCCCGAGCAGGCGTCGGCCACCCCGACCGGCCCCTTCGGCAGCATCAGCACGTTGCCCTGCTGTTCCAAGGGATAGCCGAGCATGTCGAAGGCGAACGCGACCACCGTCACGACCTTCCGCAGCAGGAACAGGCTGATCTGCGACTCGATGGCCGACACCAGCGGCGCCGAGATCAGCCACACCAGCACCGGGAAGATGAACAGCGCCGCCACGCGGAAGCGGCCGTCGGCCCAAAGCGCCCTGAGGCCCTTGGCTTGCTCCTGGGCCGTGCCCATCTCCGCCCCGGCCGTCGGAACATTGAAGAATATCAGCGGCAGCACGATGGCCACCATGCCCAGCGTCAGCGCCAAGGTGCCGGGCTGCGAGGTCCCCGCCCCAGCGCGGTAAAACGCCCCGAGCAGGAAAAACAGCGCGCCGCACAACAGGCCGAGGCCCGCCAGCGTGTTCAGGGTCCACCGCACCCAGCGCGCGCTGGCCCGGCCGGCCTCCGCCGCCCGCAGCCGGGCGAGAATCTGCGGCCAGCGGTCATAAACCACGTAGGCCGTGAACAGCGGCACCAGCCAGCCAAACGAATAGTCCTCCTTCCGACTCCACCAGTGCGACTGGTCCCACGCGACAAAGGCCATGAACCCCGCGGACAGACCCAGCGCCGCAATAAACGACGTCGGTGGCCGAGAGACGGGCTGGGCTAGGTCGGTCATGCGAGGCCGAGCAAAGGCAACAGACCGTCGCGTGCAAGCCGGTAGGGGCCGTTGCCCTCAACGGCCCGTATTCTTGTGGAGGGTCGGTCTCCTGACCAACCGCGGCCGGCCGGGAGGCCGGCCTCCAATAGCAGGATCAGCGATCCCGCTCTACGACCTTCCCCATCGACCGGTCATGTGCCCGCGCGAGCAACAACAGCGCCGCCACCGCGC
This sequence comes from Opitutaceae bacterium, assembly GCA_016795565.1. Taxonomy (GTDB): domain Bacteria; phylum Verrucomicrobiota; class Verrucomicrobiia; order Opitutales; family Opitutaceae; genus Lacunisphaera. Next base: position 4,664 of record JAEUGW010000045.1, read on the forward strand.
CCACCAGGGCCAGCGCCATGTCGGTCTGGGTGTCCCACGCATACCCCTGCGTGCCGAGGAAATCGTCCGCCGCCGTGCCGCTCAGCTCCGCCACCGCCCACTCGAGCAACTCATAAAAGGCGCTGAAGGCCAGGCACACGCTCACGACGAGGAAACCGAGCCACTTGCTGGGCCCCGAGGTGGAACCTGACCTCCGGGCAGGTTGAGCGGATTCGGATGACACGGATGGCGCTGGCAATTCAGCCCGTCCGGCCTGCCGACCGTAGCCTTGGCGAAGGATGGAGGCCGGGCTCCACCCCAAGCCCAGCGGCGACGCCCGCAGCAGAATCTCCCGCACCAGGATCGCCGGCACGAAGCCCTGCGCGAAATGCCCGAGCTTGTCGTAGTTGTTGCGCGGCCAACCGAACCACTCCATCGCCCAGTCGCCCAGCGGCACCCGGGCATAAGTGTAGTGTCCGCCCACAATCAGGATGACGCTGTGCAGCCACAGCAACCCGAGCAACAATCCCGACAGCGGGAACCGCCGCTGCACCGCGAAGGCCACGGGCAGCCCGATGAACACCGGGATGACTTCCAGCAGCCACGTGAAGAAATCATGCGGTTTGATCGCCGACCACCCGAGCACGGGGGCGAGCAACAGCGCGAACCAGACTAGACGGCGATCCATGCCGTCAGCCTGCTGACGCTCAGTCCGGGGGCAAGCTGGTAGGGCGAGTCATCCCTGACGAGCCGCTGTCTTGGGCTTCTTGGCCGAAACAATGCAGTCGGGAAATGTGGGAGCGAGCTTGCTCGCGACTTATTGGGCGAGGTCGCGAGCAAGCTCGCTCCCACAGTCAGGCACTGAAAGGGGAACGGAACCTCGATTGCTAATGCAGCAGGGCTCCTATTTCAGACCGCAGGTAAACTGTGGTTGAAGGAGTCCTACTGCATCGTTGGCTTAGGCTTGGTGCCGGCGGCTCATCCGGTCTGTCCGCCATAGGCTCGGCGACGGCGGAAGGATTCGCCCCACACCCGCCAATCCCGGTTTTGACATCCCCGCCCCGCCGGCCAAGCCTGCCCGCAGACATGGACCACCTGCACGCCTACTGGCGGATGGAATACATCAAAGCTCCGCGCCAGCCGGAGGGCGGCGATATTTTTGCGGACCTGCCCCGCCTCGGCGACGACACGGCGGCCCTCATCATCCACCGCAGCCCGCTCTCCTACCTCATCCTCAACCGCTATCCCTACAACGCCGGCCACCTCCTCGCCGTGCCCTTCCGCGCCGTGGCGGACCTCCCCGACCTCACCGCCGCCGAGCGCGCGGACCTGATGGATGAAATCATCATCGGGAAGCAGATCCTCACCGCCGCGCTCAAGCCCGACGCCTTCAACGTCGGCTTCAACCTCGGCACCGCCGCCGGCGGCAGCATCCCCCACCTCCACGCCCATATCGTCCCGCGCTGGACCGGCGACACCAACTTCATGCCCGTCATCGGCGAGACCCGCGTGCTCCCCCAATCCCTCGCCGCCATGTTTGCCCGCCTGAAGGAGACAGCCGTAAGCCTTAAGCTCTAAGCTGTAAGCCAGAACCAAGCACTGCCCTCTAATCCTCCTTTCTTCAGCTTAAGGCTTATCGCTTACCGCTTATCGCTCCCCGACCCGTGCCCGCCACCAAGACGCTTCACTATCCGAACGCTCGCCACCTTCACCAGCTCTACGGCGGCAGCGAGGACAATCTCTCCCGCGTTGAAAAGGCCCTCGGCTGCCGCCTCGCCACCCGCGACGACTGGCTGAAGCTCGACGGCCCCGCCGAGGCCGTCACCCGCACCGAGGAGTTTTTCTCGCTCCTCAACTCCGCCAAGGGCCAGGGCCTCGCCGTCCGCACGCCCGACTTCATCCGGCTGCTCGACCTCTACACGAAGGACGGCGGCGCCAGCCTCCGCGCCCTCGTCCACGAGCCGCTCGTCATCGCCACCCAGCGCAAGACCGTCGTCCCGAAAACCCTCGGCCAGAAACTTTACCTCCAGGCCATCCAGAAGAACCCGATCGTCTTCGGCATCGGCCCCGCCGGCACCGGCAAGACCTACCTCGCCATGGCCGCCGCCATCTCCGCCCTGCTGAAAAACCAGGTGCAGCGCATCGTGCTCACCCGCCCGGCCGTCGAGGCCGGCGAGGCCCTCGGCTTCCTCCCCGGCGACCTGCGCGAGAAGATCCTCCCCTACCTCCGCCCGCTCTACGACGCCCTCCACGACATGCTCGACCCCGAGGACGTCGCCACGCTGTCCGAGAAGGGCGTCATCGAGATCGCCCCGCTGGCCTACATGCGCGGCCGCACCCTCGCCAACGCCTACATCATCCTCGACGAGGCGCAGAACACCTCGCACGAGCAGATGATGATGTTCCTCACCCGCCTCGGCGACGACTCGCGCATGATCATCACCGGCGACATCACCCAGATCGACCTGCCGCGCAACAAGACCTCCGGCCTCGTCCAGGCCCCGCGCGTGCTCCGCAACATCCCCGGCATCGACTTCCACCACTTCGCCGCCAGCGACGTCGTCCGCCACCCGCTCGTGCAGAAGATCATCGACGCCTACGAGCAAGCCAAGGCCGCCGAACCGATTGGAAATGCTGGAGGGTCGGTCTCCTGACCGACCGCAGTCGGCCGGGAGGCCGGCCCTCCAAATGACCCGCAACGTCGTCATCACCAACCGGCATCCCCGGCTGCGCCTCGACCGCCGCGCCATCGCTCGCGCCATCGCCCTGCTGGATGAGCGCTTCGAAATGCTGCCCGGCGATCTCGCCCACCTCTCTCTCCGCCGGCCCCGCCTCGCGGAACTCAACTCGAAAATCAAAAATCGAAAATCGAGAATCCCGGGCCTCTGCCCGTCCGGCGAACTTTCCCTCGTCTTCCTCACCGACCCGGCGCTGGCGCAAATCCACGCCGACTTCATGGACGACCCGACCGCCACCGACGTCATCACCTTCGAGGGCGATGCCGCCGCCGGCCTCGCCGGGGAAATCTGCGTCTCCGCCGACACGGCCTGGCAATACGTGGAGGGCCCAGCTCCAGCTGGGCCGCGGCCGGGCAGAAGCCCGGCCCTCCAAAAGAAGCAATCCCAATCCGCTTTCTCCGCCGAGCTCACTCTCTATCTCGTCCACGGCTGGCTGCACTTGGTCGGCTACGACGACCTGCAGCCGGCCAAAAAACGCCGGATGCGCGCCGCCGAGGCCCGGGCCATGAAGCTGCTGCGGACGGCGGAGTCCGTGCCGGAGTTCAAACTCTTGTAGCGGCGCTCTATGAGCGCCGGACGGCGGTCATAGACCGCCGCTACAACAACGCCCGTCCCAAAAAATCAGTGGCATCCCGGTTCATCTGTGATTCACTCCCCCGCTTCATGGCCACCTCCCGCTTCAAGTCCCTGCGCACCGCCTTCCTCACCGGGCTGGTGCTGGTCGCCCCGCTCGTGGTCACCATCTGGGCTCTGCGCCTGATCATCGGCTTCGTCGGCGGGTCCATCACCCCGCTGTTCGCCCCCTACCTGCCCGAGATGCTCAGCCATCTGCCGGCCATCGTCTGGGACGTGCTGATCACCTTCCTCGTGCTCGTGCTGGTCACGCTGCTGGGCTACCTGTCGCACCTGTTCCTCGGCCAGTTCGTCGGCGCCGTGGCCGAGCGCCTCATCCAGGGCATCCCCGGCATCGGTGGCTTCTACAACAGTGTGAAGCAGTTCATCGAGACCTTCGGCGCGAAGGACCGCGCGCAGTTCAGCAAGGTCGTGCTCGTCCAGTTTCCCCGCGCCGGCGTTTACACCATCGGCTTCGTCACCAACCAAGGCCGCGGCGAGCCGCACGCGCACCTGTCGGCCGACCATTGGGCCGTCTTCGTCCCCACCTGCCCCAGCCCGGTCAACGGCTTCTTCATGTATGCCCCCGTCGCGGAACTCATCGAACTCGAGATGTCCGTCGGCGACGGCATGAAGACCGTCATTTCCTGCGGCGCCGTGCTGCCGTCATGGAGCGATCCCGCCGACGCCCGCGCCGCCTTGAAAAGTTCCGGCTTCAAATAAGCCGCTTTTTGGAGGGTCGGTCTCCTGACCGACTGCGGCCGGCACGGAGGCCGGCCCTCCACTGCAGGGGCACTCTCCACTTTCACTCTCACTTCAGATGCCCGGCCAGCAGCTTCAGACCATGGCATTCATCCTCGCCCGGCAACCGTCCGGTGCCGACAACTTCGAGCAACTGACCGCCTTCGCCACCGACCACGGCGTCCTGCACTGCCTGCGCCGCCAGGCCTCCGGCAAAACGGCCACCGCCACTCCCCTTGATCTGTTCGACGAGGCCGAGCTCTGGCTTGAGTCGTCCAACCAGGGCCGCACCTGGTTCATCAGGGAGCACCGCCTCATCCGACGCCACGATGGCATCGGCCGCTCCTACGAAGCCCTGCGGTCCGCTGCGGCCCTCGGCGCGCTGCTCGCGCGCAATCCCGTGCCCGACGAGTCGCGTGAGGCCGTGGCCGGCCTGCTGCGCACCAGCCTGGCCGCGCTCGCCGCCGGCGGCCGCCCGGACATTGTCTGGCTCAAATCCCTCTACTGCCTCCTTCGTGACGAGGGTTACCCCGTGAAACAACAGTGGTGGCCGCAGCTGGGCGACGCCGACCGAGACACCGCCGCGCACCTGCTCAACCAGCCCCTCGCCGCCCAGACCGCCGACGCCACCACGGTCGCACGCATCACCCGCCGCCTGGAGGACTGGGTGCGGGCCGAGACGGAAATCAAGCTCTGACAATTTCGGATTGGGGAATGTGGATTGCGGATTAGCCGAACCGCCTCTGTTCTGGGTTCGACCTCGGCTTGTGCCTTGCCATTCCGCACTCCGCAATCCGCACTCCGCAATTTCATGCATTACAGCCTCGAAACCCGCACCGTCAGCCTGAGCGTCGGCGAGTTTGCGGGATTTTCGCTCGGCCCGGCAGACTCCGGCGGCGGCCCCCAGGGCATCTGGCGCGCCCAACTGGGCCAGCACTGGCACCAAGAACTGCAAAAGCGCACGCTGGCCGAGGCCCCCGCCGCCCGGTTCGAGGTCGCGATCGACGGCCGCCTGACGCATCGCGGCTGGACCTTCGCCCTCAACGGCCGCATCGACCAGCTCATCGGAGACACCCTGCGCGAGGTGAAGAGCGTCATGCGCCCGCTGCCCGCCGAAGAGACCGAGCTGCGCACGGACTACCCGTCCTACTTCCTCCAACTCGCCGCCTACCTTGTTCTGGTCCGAGCCTCCCATTCGTCACTTGTCACAGGTCACTCGTCACCCTCGCCGCTTCGCGGCGAGTTGGTTTTCGTCGAGGCCGGCTCGGGGCTCGCGCAGACGATCGCACTCACGCCCTTCGACGAGGCGCTCGTCCATCATCAACTCGACGCCCTGGTCGAGTTCCTCAACCTGCGCCTCCGCGCCACGGAGCGCCGCCGCGCGCTGCATTTCAGCCCGGCCTTTGAGACCCTCCGTGCCGGACAAGAGAGCATCCAAGCCGAGCTGGCCGCCGCCTTCGACCAATCGAAAAGCGAGAATCAAAAATCAAAAATTCTGCTCCTCGAGGCCCCCACCGGCTACGGCAAGACCGGCTGCGTCCTCGAGTTCGCCCTCGGCCAGCTCAAGGCCGGCCGCTTCGCCCGCCTCATCTGGCTCACCGGCAAATCCACCGGCCAGCTGCAGGTCGTGCACACGCTCCGGCAGATGACCGGCAGTTCCCCGACCGTTGGTAGTCTAATAGACTACCAAGGATCTCTGCCCTTCTGGCAGGTGCGCAACAAGTCCGAGCACTGCGTCAACCACACCTTCCACTGCGTGCGCGACGGCTGCGACTACCTGCGGGACTGTGCCGAGCGCTGGCCCGGCAGCGGTCTGGCCAAATTCTACCTCGACGAAAAGCAACCACGCGACCTCGACACCCTGCGCGCGGCCGGCCGCGAGGCCCGCATCTGCCCCTACGAGATCACGCGCGCCGCGCTCGCCTTCAACGACGTGTGGATCGGCGACTTCAACTACGTCTTCGCCCCCGACAACCAGGGCCTTTTCTTCAACCAGCCGGGCTTCGACCCGGCCGAAACGCTGCTCGTGATCGACGAGGCTCACAACCTGCCGTCCCGCGTCGCCAGCGCCCATTCGCACCGCGCCACCGACACCGATTTCCGCCTGCTGCTGGCCGAACTCGACCACCTGCAGGCCCCGGCGACCCTCGCCCTCGCCGTGGAGGAATGGACGCGCCTGCTCGCTTCGCTCCGCCCCGCCGACTCGCTGGACCCCGCCACCGAGGCCGAGGTGCACGACCACCTCGCCAAACTGGCCAGCCTGGTCGGCACCCAGTCGCTCGACTACGCCGCACTCGGCCCGCACCACGCGGAGACGCTCTGGTCCGTCGCCCAACTGGCCGAGTTCATGGACGATTCCCGGCTCACGAAACTGCTGTGGGTGGCCCGCGAGGGCGAATTGGAGTTCACCTGTGTCGATGCCTCGGCCGCCATCGGCGAGGCTCTGCAAACCTTCGGCGGCGCGATCCTGATGTCGGCGACGCTGCAACCCTATGCCGAGTTCGCGGAGAGCTGTGGGCTTGAGGTGGGGCGCGTTGTCCCTAATGCGCCGATCGGCGGTGAAGGGACTCACCGCCCTACCTTCCAAACCCTAACCGCCCCGACCCCCTGGCGCGCCGGTGCCTACGATGTCGCCGTGGACCTGCGCGTCAGCACCACCTACCGCGAACGCCCCAGCCACTACGGCACCACCGCCGAAACCATCGAGGCGATGCACACCGCCGCCGACGGCGCGATCGCCGTCTTCTTCCCTTCCTATGCCTACGCCGAGGCCGTGCTGCGTGCCTTGGAAAACAACGGCTCGGTGCTCCGCGTGGCCCTGCAGCCCAAGCTCCCCGACCTCGCGGCGCAAACCGCCTGGATCGAGGAGAACCTTGCCCTGAGCGACGCGCTTTTCCTCGTCCTCGGCAGCAGCTTTGCCGAGGGCATCGACCTGCTCGGCGGGCGCGTCACTCACGCCATGGTCGTCGGTCCCGCCCTGCCCGAGGTCAACGCCGTGCAGAAAAAGCGCATGGACGCCCTAGCCGGTCTCGGCCGCGACGCCTCTTTCCGCCGCGTTTACCAGATCCCCGGCCTGCAAAAGGTGAATCAGGCCCTCGGCCGCCTCGTGCGCGCGCCCGGCCAGCGAGCGAAGGTGCTGCTGCACTGCCAGCGCTTCGCCGAGCCGTCCTACGCCGCGCTGCTCGCCACCGACTATCAGATGTTCACGGAAATCGTCTCCGCCTCCGACCTGCGCGAGTGGTTGGGCGGCGGAAGCTAGGGCTTGCCGACTTCGACCTGCAAGGCATCCGTCTTGAGCTCCTGGGTGAAGCGCGCCGATTCGCGCAGGTTCACGCGAACCAGTTGCGCCTCATTCAAGGCATTGATGGCTTCCATGGTCGGCCGGCGGCCGGCGGGATTTCGGGTGACGCGATAGGCCATCGTCTGCCAGGTGATATCCACGGTGCCGATCCGCGTATGCGTCGTCCAAAGCGCAGAACCCCGGCCCGCGAAATCACGGGCGCGATTGACGAGCAGGTATTGGGCAAACGGCTGCGCCATCGCCATGCCCGCGCCTAGGATGTAGTTCCGGGCGCCGAGCATCGAGTCAACCGCCAGGGCAGGACTACGCCTGACAAACGTCACCAACAGCTGGTCGCCTTCCTTTTCCACATGGGCAATCCGTTCGCTTTGGTTCCCGGACGCTATCGCGGGTCCGGCGTGGAGCGGGACGGACTCCACGGACTCCACCGTCATCAGCCAAAAGCGCGCCTTCAGGGTATAGGCCGCCGGAGCCGACAGCAGGCGGGCCGCGGTCGCGGCGGGCACGCTTTGCTCGACCCGGATCAGGTCGCTCCCAGCGTTCTCCTCTGCCTCCGGAACAGACGCGACCGTCCGCCCCACCGCCTTCACTTCCACCAGATGGGAGCTGTTCTTGCCCGGCCTGATCGCGCTCCAACCCGCCCGGCTGGCCCCATCCGGCCAGCGGAGGGAATAATTCGCCACATACGGCTTCAGCGCCGTCGCCTCCGGCAGGCCATCCACGCGGTATGTGGTCCGCAGCCAGAGTGGTCGTCCGGCCTTTGAACCTGGGGGCTGCTGCCGAAACTCCGCCCCGCTCAGCGAGAAGGTTAACCCGGCGGGCGCGGAGGACTCGGCCCATTTCTCCTCGACCCGGCTTTCCTGGTAGGCCAGCCAGCGGGCTTCGATCCTCAGATCCCACGGCCACCAAAGGGCGGTCATGACGATCAAACCCACGGTCGCGCCGATGAGTGCGATCGACCGCCCGAGCCGCCGCGTCAGGAATTGGTGCGCCACCACGCTGCCGATGCCCGCCACCGCGAGGGCCAGTATCACTGTTATCCGGGAAGTCGCCACCTCAGATGACACGCTGGCATCCGTCCTAGTAAAGTGCTGGCCAATCAGAACTCCGGCCACGAGGACGGCGACAATCATGACCAACGTCCACATGAGGAAACGGGCATAACCGTCCGTCACCACGGCCCACAGCAAACCGACCAGCATGAAGATTGTCTGGATGGCAACCAACTCGGCCGCCGCCCAGCCAATCTCGGGCCAGCCGTAACCACACCAGAGCCACCACGGGAGCGACACGAGCACCGGCCCCAGCCAGAACACCAGACCGAGGCCCAGAAGTTTGGCACCCAGCAATCGCGCCCCCGAGATGGGGCGGGTCATCCAGAAGGCCGTCGTGCCAACCAGCCGGTCCTCGTGGATCAACGCCGCCACGAGCACGAAACACATCCCCTCGAGTCCGGCCAACAGCTTGGCGAGCAAGTTCAGACGCAGGAACCACTCCTGGTCCTCGGTGCCATCGGCCGTGAGCAAGGTCGCACCGACCCCCAACTTGAAGGCGACGATCAGGGCCCAGACCAGCAGCGGCCACTTGAGCGCGCGCAGATCCTTTTTGACGATGTGCCAGGTCAGGTTCATGCGGCGGCTCCTTTGGGTTGCGTGCGGCTCACACGAGCCAGCGTCACGAAGATCTCGCGCAAGGTCATCGGGTGCGCCGTCACGGCACCCTCGGGAAAGTGTTCGCGGCAGGTGCGCTCGGTCGCCTCGGCGTCGTAGTTGCTGGCGATGAACCGCACCAGTCCGCCCTTCTGCTCCAACTCGAGCCAGCCAGCGGGCGGCGCAGGGATCGACACCGGCGCTGACACGGTGACCTCCATGCGTCGGAAGCGGTTCAGCAGCGACTCGGTCGTCTCGGTGAACCGCAGGCGACCGCTTTCGAGCAAAGCCACGTGGTCGGCCAGGCGCTCGACTTCCTCGATGTCGTGCGACGACACCAGCACGGTCCAGTCGCCTAGTTCCGAGGCCTCGAGCAAGCCGCGCACGAAATCATCCCGTGCCAGCGGGTCGAGCCCGCTGAAGGGTTCGTCGAGCACCAGCAGCTTCGGCCGGAAACAGAGCGTCGAGAGCAGCGCAGCCTTCATCAGCATGCCACGGGAAAGGTGTTTCAGCTTCCGCTCCGGCGGCAGGTCGAGCTGGGCCAGCAGCTTCGCCTCGAGCGTGCGATCCCAGGTCGGGTAAAACGGCCGGCAGTAGTCGAGCAGCTGCCGGACAGTCATCCACAGGGGCAGCTTCTGGTTTTCCGAGACGTAGCCGATCTGCGCGCGCTCCTTTTCTCCGAGGCGGCGGGTATCCACGCCGAGCACGCGGGCTTCGCCCGAGGACGGCTCGAGCAGGTTCATGAACACCTTGAGGGCGGTGGTCTTGCCCGCGCCATTGGAGCCCAGCAGGGCGAAGACGCTGCCGGCGGGGACGGAGAGCGTCAGGTCGCGCAGGGCCTCGGTTCGCCAGTAGCGTCGCGACAGCCGGTTGGTTTCGATGATGTTCATGGGATAATAAGCTGTTTTAACGCGGAGCCCGCGGAGAGAGCGGAGGACAAAGCATCACATCAACTACCAGTCCGGTCTTGGCTCCGCGCCCTTCGCGTTCTCCGCGTTCTCCGCGTTTAAATTCCTGGCTCATGACTTCCTCCCTCCGATTTTCTTCCAGTGCGCGGCGACGGCCGCCTGCACGTCGTCGAGTCCGAGGCCGAGTTTCTTGGCCTCGACGACCAGCCACTCGACCTCCGCGCCGAGCAACTCGGCGCGCTCCGCCCGGTCACCCGCAGCCTGTTCGGCCACCACGCTGCCGACCGCCGGGGTCGTCACCAACACGCCCTGGGCGACCAACGCGGCCACGATCTTGTGCGCCGTGTTGGGATTGATCTGCAGCTCCTGGCTGACCGCGCGCACCGAGGGGAACGCCTGGCCCGGCTTCAGCTGGCCGGCGACGACGGCCTTCTTCACGGCGAAAATCACCTGCTCCGCGATGGGCAGGCCGGGTTTCAGGGTGACGGAGAACGGGAGCACGCCGTCCTAGTTGCACTAGGACAGTTAGGACAGCAAGGAAAATCTTGGAGTTTGGTGCGCGGACACATTGCGCGCTTGTTGTGGCGGGTCAGGAGACCGGCCCTCCCATGGCGGGATCAGCGCCCGACCGGGACTCAGGACGCCGCCTCGGCCTCGCCGAGGAGGTTGGCGAAGATCAGCTTGCCGCCGGCGCTGGGCATCACGCCGATGATCTCGGCCGTCACGCGTTTGCCGACGAAGGCCCGGCCGTTGTTCACGACCACCATGGAGCCGTCCGGGAGGTAGCCGAGCGCCTGGCCGTCCTCCTTGCCGGGGCGCAGCAGCTCGACGGCGAGACTCTCGCCGATGACCAGCTCGGGGCGGAGGGCGGCTTCCAGGGCGTGCAGGTTGAGCCACGAAACGCCCTGGAATTTCGCCATCGTCGCGAGGTTGGTGTCGGTGGTCAGCAGCTTGGCGCGCATGGACTGGGCGAGGAAGACCAGCTTGGCCTCCATGTCCTGCCGCCGGGCGACCTCGCTCGGGAGGATGCGGATATCGAGCTGCTTGATGGCGCGCAGGTCGTTCAGCACCTGCAGGCCGCGGCGGCCGCGGGCCTGTTTCACGGGCTCGGGCGAGTCGGCGATGGCCTGCAACTCGTCGAGCACAAAGGTCGGGATGATGAGCGCCGCGCCGACGAACTGCGTCTGGCAGATCTTGGCGATGCGCCCGTCGATCAGCGCGCTGGCGTCCACCACGACGAGGGGCACGTCCACCTCGTGCGGCACGAAGCGCACATAGGGGATGACGAGGTTGAAGTCGTCCTTGCCGCGCAGGGCGATGACCGTGCCGAGGTAGGTGCAGATGAGGAACAGCGCCAGCTGCACCAGGTAGATGGTCTGCTGGTCGCCCTTGTTCAGCAGCGGCGAGCTGGAGATGAGCCACGCAATCAGGGCGCCCACCCCGAGCCCGAAGGTGACGGCGGTCAGGCCGCGCAGCGAAAAGCCCTTGAGCATCATGTCCACCAGCACCACGAGGGAGCCGATGCTGAGGCCGATGAAGATCGCCAGCGTGCGGCGGTGATCCCACTCCTCCACCGTGTAGCAGACCAGCCAGCTCGCGACGGCGCACAGCGCAATGAACAGGATCCGGATGACGAGCAGCGTTTTGTTCATACGACGGGGCGGCGGAATCAGTTGAATACTCCCCGGTTTTTCAGCCACAGCAAGACAAAGGGCAGGACACCGAGGAAGATCATGACCCCGTAAAGAATCATTTGTGCCCGGTGGGCTTTTTTGGCTAGTTCCGGATCCGGCTCGCTCATTTCCTGCATCCGACCAAGCACCCCACCCGATGACAACGCAATACTGGCTCGTGAAATCCGAACCCGACACCTACTCGTGGTCCGACCTGGTCCGGGATCGGCGCACCGATTGGACGGGCGTCCGCAACTACGCCGCCCGGCTCCACCTCAAGGCCATGCGCGCCGGCGACACGGTGCTCTTCTACCACAGCGGCGAATCAAAGAGCATCGTCGGCGTGGCCAAGGTGACCAAGACCGCATTCCCGGACACGACCGCCGATGAACCCGGCTGGGTCGCCGTCGAGCTCGCCCCGGTCCAGGCCCTCACCACCCCGCTCACCCTCGCCCTCATCAAGGCCGACGCCACGCTCAAATCCATGGAACTGGTGCGGCAAAGCCGGCTGTCCGTCTCGCCGGTTCGCCCGGCGGAGTTCGCCCGCATCCGGCAGCTCGGCCAGTAGGCGGGCTCGCGCCGCTGCTACGTAGAAAACTCAGCGCGCGGTCGCCCCCAGCAGGTCCAGAGCCACCACGATCCGGAAGCCCGCCCGCGCGACCGGCGGCCCGGCTTTCACCACGCCATCCGCGCCCAGCATGGGCGTGCTGTCCGTCTCGCCGGTCGCGTCCGCCTCCAGCCATTCCCCCATCCCACCGCGTCCGGCCGGAGGAGTCGGGTCGGGACGCGCGGATCGCATCTCCGCCGCCGTCGGCAGGCGCACCGCCGCGCCCAGCACCCACCCGAGCCGCCGGCAAAACTCCTGCGCCTCGGCCCGGCTCACCGAATCCACCGGCAGTGCCCGGCCGGGATTGCGGCTCGGGTTGGCATTCATCACGGCGGCATACAGCCCCTGCGGCACGGCCTGTTTCAGCAGGGCGGAAGGCGGCTGCGTCGCCAAAGGCAACAGCAGCTCGTAAACCTGATCCTGGATTGTCACCCACTCGCCCGCCCGCCGGCCGAGGTAAGCCACCCGTTCGCGCAACTCCCCGCTCAGCCCCGGCGCCTTGGGCGACTGGGTGATGGCCGCCTCCAATTCCGTGAAGGCGGAGGTGATCAGTTGCTGCGCCTGGAACAACTCGCGCCGCCGGAGATGCTCCGCCGCGCGCCCATCAAACTCCTGCACCCGTGCCAGCACCGGCCGGAGGCGCAGCGCCTGCCGCGCGACCTCGATCTCTTCCAGCCGTGCCATCGACACAAAGCGGCTTTTCGGAAATTCGGTGTTGATCACCTGCTGCCGGTCGGCCGCCAGCGCGTAGAACCGGTCGCCGGCAACCGCATCCGGCGTCGCGGCGGCCTGGGCCAGGAAAGCCTGCATCTGCGTGTGCGCTTCCGTGGCCCCGAGCGAGGCCAGTTCCGCCTCCAGTTGCTCCTCCGCGAGCAGGTCGGCGAACCGGGAGCGGGGAAAGTCGCGGTTGAGTTCCCGCCGGATCTCACGCACCCGGCCGTAGTGCGCCACGGCATCCGCCCAGCTCCCGCCCGCCGCCGCCGACCGGGCGGCGGCCAGCGCCAGCTTGGATTCGGCGAGCAGCGGCTCGGCCACGAGCTCCTCGATCTGCTGCTGCAACTGCGCTTCGCGCCCGTAGCTTTTGGTCTGCCGGTTCGACAGGCCGGTGTTGACAGCCTGCTGCAGGCGCAGTGCCTCCCGCAATTTCGCCACGGCGTCCGCCGTTTGCTGCTGCCGCCGCAGCTCGCCGGCCGCGGCCTCCAACTCGCGGATCCGTTGCGCGGATTCGCGGGCGCGGGTGTCGTCGAGTTCGGCCTGCCATTCGTCCAGCCGCACCGTGTCCGCCGGCACGGGCGCGCTGCGCAGGCGCAGCAGTTCGTTCTGCTGCGCCAGGGCTTTTTCCAGCAAGGCCCGCCGGGCGGCGGGATCGGCGCTCTCCGGCAGCGCCGCCAGCTGCGTCCGCATCCCCTCCAGTTGCATCTCCAGCCGGATGATTTGGCCGGCCGCCGCCTGTTCCGCCTCCGACCGCCCGGCGGGCAACCGCACCCACTGCCAGTAAGCAGCCGCCCCGCCGCCCAGCAGGAGCAGGCCCCCCGCCAGCCAGGCGCGCGCACGCCGCGACCCGCGTTTCACCGGCACGTCCGGCAGCTCCGGCACTTTGTCAAAATTCATGCGCGAGCCCCACCCAACGCCGCCCGCCGCGAAAAGGCAACGGCATTGGCCACCCCGAAAATCGTAATATAACACGCCCTGAGTTTCCGGGGCGGCCGCATAAGCCGCGCCGCAAGCTCGACAACCCACCGCAGGCGGCTTTGCCTTGGCGCGTGTTTGACCAGATTGCCATCCTCGCTCCCGGCTTGCTTGGCGCCTCCGTGGCCCGGGCGGCCCGCCACTACGGGGCGGCCAGGAAAATCACCCTCTGGGCCCGTCGGCCCGAGACCCGCCTGCAACTGAAGGGCCAACCGTGGTGCGATGCTGTGGCCGATATGCCCTCCGACGCCGTGCGCGGCGCGCAGCTCGTCATCCTCTGCGCCCCCGTGGACCAGATTGTCCCGCTGACGCAGCAAATCGCGCCCGCCGTGGCGGCCGGCGCGCTCGTCACCGATGTCGGCAGCGTGAAGGGCGAGATTTCACGCCTCGGCCACAAGGTCCTCACCGGCCGCGCGCATTTTGTCGGCTCGCATCCCATGGCCGGCTCGGAGAAAACCGGCTGGGAACACGGCCGCGCCGACCTGTTCGCGCGGCGCACGGTCTTCGTCACGCCGCTGCCCGAGACCGAGGCGAAGGCCGCCGAACGCGTCGCCGCCTTCTGGACCGCACTCGAGGCCGACGTCGCCACGCTGGAGCCCGACGCCCACGACGAGATCGTGGCGCATATCAGCCACCTGCCGCAGGTGCTGGCCTCGACACTCTGCGCCAGCCTCGCCAAACGTGATGTGCGCTGGCGGAACTACGCCGGCGGCGGCCTGCGCGACACCACGCGCATCGCCGGCAGCGACCCCAAGCTCTGGAAGACAATCCTTGACCAGAACCGTGACGAGGTGCTGCGCGCCGTGCGTGGCTATCAGGAGGAGTTGCACGGCCTGGAGCGCGCGCTGGCCAACCGCGACTGGTTCGAGGTGCAGGCCATCCTCGAGCGCGGCCGGGCCTACCGCGACCAGTTCCGACCGATTCCATGATTAATGTGGAAGGCTGGAAAACCGGAATTGATCCAGACCGTCCCCTTCCTGATTTCCTGAGTTCCACATAAAACTCTTTGATGCCGTCCTATCCTCCCACGCTTCCGATCCAGCCTTTCACCCAACCGGTGCGCGGCACTGTCACCCTGCCCGGCTCCAAGAGCATCACCAACCGCGCGCTCATCCTCGCCGCGCTGTCCCGGGGCACGACCACGCTGCACGGCGCCCTCTTCAGCCGCGACACGCAGATCATGGTCGCGGCGCTCCGGGCCCTCGGCTTCGTCGTCGTCACCGACGAAAACGCGCTGACCATCACCATCGCCGGCCGGGGCGGAGAGATCCCCGTGCGCGAGGCCAGGCTCGATGTCGGCAACGCCGGCACCGCCGCGCGTTTCCTCACGGCCTTCGTCTGCCTGCGGCCGGATGGCGCCTATCATTTTGACGGGGACGAGGCCATGCGCCGACGGCCCATCGGGGCCTTGCTGGAGGGGCTGGAAACTCAGGGCGCGCGCGCCAGCGACCGCCGCTTCCCCTTCACGCTGCACACCGCCGGCCTCCGCGGCGGCACCGTGGAACTCGACGCCTCCGAGAGCAGCCAGATGCTCTCGGCGCTGCTGCTGGTCGCGCCGCACGCGAAAACCCCGCTCACGGTGCAGCTCAAGGGCGCGGCCGGTTCCAAGCCCTTCGTCGCGATGACCGAGGCCATGGTGCGGCAGTTCGCCGCCGCGCCCGCCGACTACGCCATCGAGGGCGACGCCTCCGCCGCCAGCTATTTCCTCGCCCTGCCGCTCGTGACGGGCGGCCACCTCGCCTTCACCAACTACGGCGGCCCGCTCCAGGGCGACGTGAAGTTCCGCGAGGTCGCCGCCGCCGTTGGTCATGCCCGCCGCGCCGTCACGCAGAATTTCCGCGAGTTCTCCGACACCTTCCTCACCCTGGCCGCCATCGCCCCGCTGCTCGACGGGCCGACGCGGATATTGGGCATCGCCCACACCCGCAAGCAGGAGACCGACCGCGTGGCCGGCATGGCGGCTGAATTGAAGAAACTCGGTCAGCACGTCATCGAGACGGACGATGCGCTCGAAATCCACCCCCGCCCGCTCCAGGCCGGCGTCGAGATCGAGACCTACCACGACCACCGCTTCGCCATGAGCTTCGCCATCCTCGGCTGCCACGACCTGCTCCAGAACGGCCGGCCCTGGCTCACGATCAAGGATCCGGGCTGCTGCGCGAAGACCTTCCCGGCATTCTTTGACTTGCTCGAAAAGCTGCGCCGGGAATCCTGTGCCTAAACACACCCGCTAAACTGACTGTCATTCTGAGCGCAGCGAAGAATCCATCATCATGCTCGCAAGCGCATATCCTGATGGATCCTTCACTTCGTTCAGGATGACAGACGAAGACGTCTCCTGCCTGCTCTCGAACTAATTTTCAGTGTCCGCATCCCCTTTCATCATCATCGCGATCGACGGCGGCGCCGCCTCCGGCAAGTCGTCGTCGTCCCGGATTCTCGCCGACAAGTTCAACCTGCTGCACGTGGACACGGGTTCGTTCTACCGGCATCTGACCGCCGAGCTGCTGGCCCGGAAGGTGCCGCACACCGACCTGCCCGCACTCAAGGCCGCGCTCGCGGCGCTGCAACTCACGACGCGCCTGAACGGCCGCTCGGCCCAGATGCTGGTGGACGGGCGCCCGGCCGGGGACGAGATCCGCGACCAACGCGTCAACGAGCACGTCTCGCACTACGCCGCGATTCCCGAGGTGCGCCACGCGCTGCTCGGCTACCAGCGCGGCCAGGTGGCCGTGGGCCGCCAGCACGGGTTCCGCGGCGTGGTCATGGAAGGCCGCGACATCGGCTCCGTGATTTTCCCCGACGCCGACTTCCGTTTCTTCCTGCACGCCGACCCGGTCGAGCGCGCCAAGCGCCGCGAGAAGGAAGGGCGCCAGGACTCCATCGCCGAGCGCGACCGCCTCGACTCTTCCCGCAAGACCTCGCCGCTCACCTGCCCCGCCGGCGCCACCGACATTGACTCAACCTTCCTCTCGCTCGAGCAGGTCGTGGAGAAGATGGCCGCACTCATCGCGCCGAAGCTGGGATAATGCAGAAGCCATGAAACCAGAAACCAAACCGGTCGGATCGTTTCCCGGCTTTCCGGCTTCCGAATAATCCAATCATCATGCCACGCACACCCGACCACGCGAAGATGCGGCCGTTCTACGGCTTCTTCCACTACCTCGCCGGCTTGGTCCACAGCATGTGGTTCCGCGGCGAAGTGGCCGGCACGGACAATTTTCCGGCCGAGGGGCCGTTCCTCATCGCCTCAAATCACGCCAGCCACCTCGACCCGCCGATGGTCGGGTGCCAGATCGCCAAGCAGATGCGCTTCTTCGCCCGCAAGAGCCTCTGGAACAACCGCCTCCTGGCGTGGTGGCTCGATCAGGTGGAGACCATCCCCGTCGAGCGCGACAGCGGCGACATCGGCGCCATCAAGAAAGTGCTCCTCGCCCTCAAGGAGGACCGCGCCGTCGTGCTGTTTCCCGAGGGCACGCGCTCGCCCGACGGCCACCTGCAGAAAGCCAAGGCCGGCGTCGGCCTGATGGCCTGCAAGACCGGCGTGCCCGTCGTGCCCTGCCGGGTTTATGGCTCCTTCGCCGCCTTCGGCAAAGGCGCGAAAGTTCCCCGTTTCGGCACTCCGGTATCCATCGTCTTCGGCCCGCCGATCCCTGCCGCCGACTACGACGACCCCGCCGCTGGCAAGGCCCGCTACGAGACCGCCGCGCAGCGCATCATGGAGCGCATCGCCGCCCTGCCCGAGCCGCGCTACGCGGTGATCTGAACGGTGGGACGTGGCTTCCGGCTGACAGGGCGGACGCTTACTTCTCCACGATCTTCTTGATGTTGGAGAGACCGCGCTCGAAGTCCGGCCCGATCATGCCGTCGAGGAACAGCCCGAACCAGCGGTTCATCGGGTTCATCCCCAGGTCGCCGGCATCCGCCCACACGACCTTGTGGCCGGTCCCCTCGGGCACCAGCTCGATGCTGCCCGTCGAGGTCATGCCGAAATCCGGAAACTCGAGGCGGTAGATGACCTTGGTCGCACTCAGCTCCGAGATCGTCATCTTGCCGTTGCCCTCCTGCTTGCTCTCCCACGCGGACCAAGCGCCTACGCCGGTGGTCGTTTCGGAATAGGACAGCTTCATGCCCGGATCGCGCTCCTGCCACGCGCCCCAGGTCTTCCAGGCCTTCAGGTCGGCCACCTGGGCCAGGATGGCCTCGGACCTGGCGTTCATCACGACGCTGCGCTCGACGCGGTATTGGCGTGGAAAGGCAAAGGCCACGAGCACGAGGAGAAGGACCAGCACGGCCAGTCCGCCGACGATTTTGAGGAGGATTTTCATTGGGGGGGGGGGGGGGGGGGGGGAATAGGTAGCGGGGGGGGCGGAAGCGCCCCCCCCGATTCTGGCGCCCGCGGCGCAGGCGGC
>JAEUGW010000009.1 GCA_016795565.1 Opitutaceae bacterium
GGCGCTGAGGGCCGTATTGGCCCCCAGGGTGACGTTGTCGTTGTAGGTCTGGGCGCCGGTGGTGGTGACCGCGCCGCCGTTGATCGCCGTCGTGCCGCCGGCGTTGGTGGTCAGGCTGCCGGCGGTGAAGGCGGCCGAGAGGGTCGTCGTGCCGGTGCTGTTGAGGGTCGCCACATCGAGCGGGCTGCCTGCCCCCACCGCACCGGTGAAAGTGATGTTGCCCGTGCCGGACGCGACGGTCAGGTCGCGGGCGCCGCCGGTCGAGTCCACGGTGGAGGAGAACAAGACCGCGCTGTCGGTCGTGGTGAGGGTGGTATCGGCCCCGAGGGTCACGGCCCCGGTGTAGGTCTGCGTGCCGGCGGAGGTGACCGTGTTGGTGTTGATCGTGGTCGTGCCGGAGATGCTGAGGGTGCCGAGGCCCGTCACCGTGTCGGTCGTGGCGTCGCCGAAGACCGCGTTGCCGGTGACCCCGAGGTTGAAGGTGCCGCCGGCCACCGTGCCGTTGAAGGTCGCGGTCGTGGCGCTGAGGGCCGTATTGACCCCCAGGGTGACGTTGTCGTTGTAGGTCTGCGCGCCGGTGGTGGTGACCGCGCCGCCGTTGATCGCGGTCGTGCCGCCGGCATCGGTGGTCAGGCTGCCGGCAGTGAAGGTGCCGCCAAGGGTCGTCGTGCCGGTGCTGTTGAGGGCGACGGTGCCGAGGGCCGTGGTGCCGACGTTGCCGGAGAAAGTGATGGCACCGGTCCCGGCGTCCACGGTCAGGTCGCGCGTGGTGGCGTCGCTGTCGACGGTCGAGCCGAAGGTCACGCTGCTGTCGGCACCGGTGGCCTTGTCGAGATCGAGGGCGACGTTGCCGGCGAGGGTGACGGCGCCATTGAAGGTGGCGGTGGCGGCGGCCGCGTCGTCGTCGTCGAGCCGGACGACCGCGCCTGCGATGGTGATGGAGGCGGCGGTGAGATCGAGGTCGGCCAGCGGCTGGACATTGCCGATAGAGCCGCCGAAGTTGAGCGAACCGGTGCCGGCGGTGACGGTGAGGGTGCGGTTCTGAGTGGCGGCGTTGTCGGCGTTGATGGTGCCGGTGAAGCTGACGCTGTTGTCGGCCGCGCCGTCCGTGTTGACGGAGACATTGGCGCCGAGGACGACCGCGCCGCCGAGGGTGGCGGTGGCGCCGCCGGCCCCGGCGCTGACGTCAACCGTGGCACCGTTGAGGTTGATGGTGGCGGCGGTGATATCGAGATCTGCGAGCGCCTGGGCGGAGCCGATGTTGGTGAAGGTGGTGGCGCCGGTGCCGGCGGCGACGACGAGCTTGCGGTTGGAGGCGGCCAGGTCGGCGTTGACGGCGGAGGCGAAGGTGAGGTTGTTGTCGGTGCCGGAAGTCTTGTCGGTGGTGATAGTGACATCGGTGCCGAGCGCGACGCTGCCGGTGAAGACGGAGGTGGCCTGGGCGGCGTTGTCGTCGTTCACGTTCACCGTGGCGTGGTTGAGATTGATGGTGGCGGCGGTGACATCGAGGTCGGCCAGCGCCTGGGTGCCGCCGACGGCACCCCCGAAGGTGACGGTGCCGGCACCCGCCTGGACATCGAGGGAGATGTCCTCGGTGGCGGCGTTGCCGGCATTGATCGCGCCGGTGAAGCCGATGTTGCCGCCGTTGGAATCAACGGTGGTGGCGCCGCCGGACAGCGTCAGCGCGCCGAAGGTCAGGCCGTCGAAGCCGCTGAAGGTGAGGCCGTCGAGCGTCACGTTGCCAGCGAGGCTCGTGCCGGTGTCGCCATTGGCGAGGGTCACGTTGCCGGCGAATTTCAGGCTCGTGGCGGCACCGGCGGCGAGGCCGGAGTTGGCACCGACCGTGTCCTGGAAATCCACGAGGCCGGTCACGGCGTTGTTGACCGTGAGCGCCGCGCCGGTGCCGGTGCCGAGGTTGGAGACGTTGCCCGTGACCGTGGTGGTGCCGGCGGCGATGCCGGCGGCGAGAGTGAGGTTCTGCCCGCCGCCGGCGAGGGAGGCGAGGGCGAGGTTGGCACCGCCGGTGTCGAGAGTGGAGGCGGCCGTGAGGGTGACGGCGCCGAGATCCATCTGGGTGGCGGTGGTGGCGAGGGTGCCGGCGAGGCTGGTTCCGCCAGTCACGCCGGTGGTGTCGAGGCCGCCGGTGAAGGTGAGCGCGTCGCCCGCATCGTTGCCAAAGGTGACGGTGCCGGTGTTGCTGAAGTTGGTGGCGGCGGTGATGGTGCCGCCGGCGTTGAGGGAGACGTTGTAGCCGTGGGCAAAGGTGGCGAGGCTGAGGGCATTGACCGCGCCGTTGAAGGTGACGGCGCCGGTATTGCCGGCGTTGTTGGACTGGAGAGTCAGGGCGAGCGGCGTGGTGCCGCCGACGGCGCCGGTGAGCGTGGTGGTGCCGGTGCCGGTGATGAACTGGAGGCTTTCGGCGCCGCCGCCGGCCGTGCCGTTGGTCGTGCCGGTGATGGCGATGTTGCCGCCGCCGGCCGTGCCGGTGTCGAGGGCGACGGTGGCGGCCTCGGCGACCTCGACGCTGTCGCTGATGGTGATGTCCTGGTCGGCGGTGACGATGCCGGCGGCGAGGACGGTGGTGGCGCCGGAGCCGTCGAGGGTGATGGAGGCGTTGCCCGCGCCAGTGAGGGTGCCGTTGACGGCGATGGTGCCGCCGGCGGGCGAGAGGAGCGAGACGGGGTCGTTGAAGGTGGCGGCGCTGACCGTGATGCCGCCAGTGCCGGCGGCGGCGCCGATGGTGATGGAACTGAAGCCGTCGGCGAGCGTGGCGAGTTCGGTGGCGTCGAGGGCGAAGTTGGTGGCGGCGGTGGCACCGACCTCAATGGGGCGCGAGGCGGTGTCGGGCCGCAGGGTGATGGCGCCGGTGCCGGTGATGGAGCCCGCCGCGCCGCCGAGGGCGATGGTGTCGGCGACGAGGGTGATGGCGCCGGCCCCGGCGGCGATGGTGCGGGTGGCGTTCTGCGTCAGGGTGCCGGTGGCGGCGTTGAGGGAGATCGCGCCGCCGTTGCTGGCGAGGTTGCCGTCAACCGTGAGGCCGGTGGCACCGGCCAGGGTGATGGTGCCGCCGCCGGTGGTGGTGAGATTTCCAGTGGCGGTGAGGGTGGCGCCGCTGGCGGCGGAGAGACTGCCGCCGCTGGCGAGGGTGAAGGCCGGGAGCGAGAGGCTGGCGGCGTTGAAGGCGAGGGTCAGGTTGCGGAGATTGGTGAGCGTGGAGAAATCGGGCAGGGCGGCGGCGGCGTTGATATTGCGCAGGGAAACGTCGCGGATGTTGGCCTGGGTGCCGCCGAAGACGGGGGCGGTGGACCCGAGATCGTTGGCCGACGTGCCGAGGAGAATGTCGGAGCCGGCGGCGGTGACGGCGACGGTGGTGGTGCCGCCGGTGGCAGTGAGGGCGCCGGTCTGGGTGATGTGGCCGCCGGCGGTGAGGTTCAGGTCCTGGCCGACGGTGGAGGTGCCGACGACGAGGGCGTTGGTGTCCACGATGGAAACGTCGTTGGTGCCGGTGGTGGCGAGGCTGACGGCCCCGGTGAAGTCGTTGGCGGGGTTGGTGAGCGTGATGGCGTTGGCGCCGGCGTCGAAGGCGGCGGTGCCGCCGACGGTGAGGCTGGCGGCCTGGGTGAGCGCGCCGGCGGCGGTCACGTCGAGATTGCCGGTGGTGGAGCCCTCGACGGCGAGCGCTCCGGTATCGTTGAGGAAGACGTTGCCGCCGGTCTTGTTGAGGACGAGCGTGCCGAGGTTGGTCTCGAGGCGACCGGCGCCGAGGGCGACATTGCCGGTGCCGTTGAGGGTGAGGGTGGTGGCCGTGAGCGTGCCGGCGCTGCGGGTGACGGCGCCGCCACTGTTGGTGATGGCGATGGACGTGCCGGAGACATTGGCCCCGATGGCGAGGGTGGTCCCGGCGTTAATGCTGACCGTGCCGGTGGTGGAGACGGCCGCCGCGATGCCGAGGCCGGCGCCGGAGTTGAAATTGAGGTCGCCCGTGCCGGCATTGGTAATGGCCGAGTTGACCGCGAGGGTGTTGCCGGCGGTGAGCGTGAGGGAGTTGGCGGAATTATAGCTGATGACGTCGGCAACGGTGAGGTTGCCCGTGCCCGCCCCGGTGGAGGCCGTGGTGACGACGACGTTGGCGGAGGCCAGTTGCTTGAGGAGGGTGTTGTTGGTGTCGCCGCCGCCCGTGCCGATGGAGATGGTGGAGGCGTTGTTCGCGCCGCCGTCGAAAATGCCGCCGGTGAAGGAGCCGAAGGTGGGATTGGCGTCCACGCCAGCTCCGTTGATGGTGATGTCGGTCGGATCAAGCAGGAGGGTGCCGGTGCGGCCGCCGGCGGCGGTGAGGTCGGCGAGGCCCTGGTAATCGAGCCAGCCCTTGCCCGAGACCTCGGCGAAGCCACCGTCGCCCGCCGCAGCGCCACCGCGGGCGGTGATGTCGCCATAGAAGCGGGTGGCGTCGTCGGCCCACACGATGACCTTGCCGCCGTCGCCGGCAGCGGTGGCGTTGGCGTTAAGCGTCACATCGGCGCCGACAAAGGTGCGCGCGGCGTTGCGGACGGCGGCGTTGCCGCCCTGGTAATCGCCGCCGACCAGAATCGTGCCGCCGCCGGTGGTGCCGGAGGCGTCCACGGTGGCCTGGCCGGTCAGGCCGACGCGTTCGCCGGTGATTTCGACGCGGCCGCCGGTCTCGCCCGTGGCGGTGATGGAGCCGCTGACGAGCACGTCGCCCCTGCCCTGCCCTTGCAGCTTCACGTCGCGGCCGGCCAGCTTGCCGTCATGCGTGATGGCGATGGAATAGAAGTCGCCGGCGGCCAGCACGGCAGTGCCGCGGCCGGCGTCGATCGTGCCGGTGTTGGCCACGCCGGGCCCGGTCGCATCGGTCGCAGCCGGAGCCGAGCGGCCGGCGTCCACATAGATGCTGCTGCCGTCCTGGCCGAGCAGCACCTGGTCGCCGGAGGCCAGGCCGATGAAGCCGCCGGAGGACACGATGGTGCCGGTGTTGGCGACGGACCGGCCGATGAGCGCCACCATCTCGCCGCGGATCGAGCCGGCGTTGTTCACCTCGCCGGTCAGGCCGGTGAAGCGGTTCAGGCCGGCGAGGAAATCCTCCTTGGAGAGCGAGCCGCCGACCGCATACAGGCGACCGACATCCACCAGCGAGGTCCGGCCGAAATACACGCCGGCGGGGTTCATCAGGTAAACCTGGCCGTTGGCCAGCAGGGAGCCGTTGATCTGGGAGGGCGCCAGGCCGCCGATCCAGTTGAGCACGCGCGCCTCCGCGCCGGGCTGGACGAACTGCACGGTCTGGCCGGCGCCCACGTCAAACGAGCCCCAGCGCAGCACGGTGTTGTTGTCCGCGGTGATGGTCGTCTGGACCGGCGTCGTCGCGATCGTCGCATGGCCGGCCACCACGGTGCCGCCGGTCGGCTGCTGGGCGGGCAGGCGCGCAACGAGGAGCCCGAGCAGCGCCAGCAGGCCGGCGGCCAGGGGCCGGCGGCGCGGGGTGACAGGACGGTGGGGCCGGACTACCATGAGAAGCTGGAGACGAGATAGACCTGCTTGTTGCCCTTCGGGCTCACGATCACCTGATCGGCGGGCCGGGTGTCGTCGCGCAATTCCATCAGCGACATGCCGAAGTCGCAGCGGAGGGAGAAATTCTGCTTCACGAACAGGCCCATGCCCGCGCCGACGCCGGCCATGTTCAGGTTGCGGTCGATCAGGGGCAGCTCGGTGGTGGCGGGCTCGTCGGTGGGGATCGGGGAGACCTCGCGATGGGCGAAATCAAAAAAAGTCCGCAGCACCAAGTCCCAGTCAGCGTTCTGGCCGTTCGCCGTCGGGCGCCACTTGAACGGCCGCCGGAAGAGCGTGCTGGGCTCGCCCGCCTTGAGCGCGCGCGGGATGTGGTAGGCGTATTCGACGGTGGCGGCGAGGAACTGGTCGGCGGAGAGCACGGATTCCGGGTAGCCCCGGATGGACTGGGCGCCGCCGAGCGGTTCCTGCTCGTGCGGGATCAGGCGCTTGCCGCGCAGAAGCTGGCGGCCCTTCAAGCGGAGCGTGACCTCGTGCGCGAGCGTCTTGGCCGTGCGCTTGAAGAGCTGGTCGAGGTAAACCGTGCCGTTGAGGCCCCAGCGCGCGGAGGTCCAGTCGGCGTCGGCCGAGAGGCGGCCGAGGGCCGCGATGCCGGAGGTCGGGTCAAGGTTGGCGAGATCGCCCACCGTGTGGTCAATCCGCAGGCTGCCGGACACCGCCCACCCGCCGGCGTCCCGGGAAAGCGTGGTCCCGACAAAGGGGACGAGGAAATTGGAGAAGCCGGTCACCAGCGGCGTGTCGCTGATGAGGCTCTGGATGCCGTAGTGGTTGTAGTTGGCCCCGAGCGCCGTGAGCAGTTGCCAGTCGCGCCAGAGCGTCAGCTGATTCGTGAGCTCGATGCCGCCGAGCCAGTTTTTGCCGGCGAAGCGCAGATTCTCCAGCGTGGCATCGTTGGCCAGAAAATCGCCATAGGAGCCGTAAATCCGGGCGAGCAGGCGGGCGGGCCGGAACACCGGTATCCGGTAGGAGAGGAATGACCCGTAGGTCTTGAGGTCGGGGGTGCTGATCGCATCCACGTTCAGGATGTCGTCGTGGTTCGTCAGCTGGTTGTGCTGGAAGCCCACCCGGACGCGGATCTCCCCGGTCGCATCGGTGCCGTAGTTGTTTACCTGGCTGAAAATCTGCCAGGACTTCGACTCGTTCACCAGGTAATCGAGCACCACCTTGCCGGGGACGCCCGCCGAGGCGATGGAGGCCTCGACGCGCCGCCCCGGATGCAGGCTCAGCCCGTGCAGGTAGCCATCGAGCACATCCTGGTTGAAAAGGCTGCCGGGCTGATCGGCGGATTCACCCGGATGCAGCGGGGAGTGGATGATGACGCCGCGGTGCTTGGGGTTGTTGATGGAGAACTGCGGCTTGATGCGTTTGCCGCGCGCGAGCGTGCGCACCTCGGCGATCTGGCTGGCCCAGACAACGAGCCGGGCAGACCGGTTGTCCGCCGGGCGGTTGTCAACCAAGCCGGAGACGCTGGTTTCGAAATCGGTGTAGGCCACCCACACGCCGAACAGGCCCCGTCGGTTATACCAGCGCACCACATCCCGGGCGATGTCGCGCAGGATATCGGCATCAAACCGGCTGCCCTCCGGGATGGCGTTGAGGGTCAGGTTTTCCGCGCGCCCGGCGGCGGGGGCACGGAAGACATTGCCGTCGCGGGTCGCCTCGATAGCCAGACCCTGGAGCTCATCAAGTGGCGGGAGCGCGGGATGCGGCAAACCGTAGCTGAACTCAAAGCGATCAATCGCCACGCCCGGGGCCGCGGTCGCTTCCGGCGCGACCGGCGTGGTCACGGCCGGTGGCGGCGCGCTCTCGGCCGGGGCCACGACTTCGGCAGTTGGCGGGGCCTCCGTATTGGCCGGGGTGACTGGCTCCTGCCCGCGGGCGGGAATCCCCAAGGCCAGAACGGGCACAAAAAAACTGGCACCGCACTGGCGCAGCCTGCGGCGCAGATGTCCCGCCGAAATCCACTTCGACCAAGCGGGCAGGCCTTGGCCGACCAATGCCCCAAACGCCACGCTCAACCGCGAAGGCAGCAGGTGCGCACAACCATTAGTGCCGCTCCGGGAGTATGAATTGGATTTCATGCTTAGGCAGCGCGCGTCTGCCCACTATAAGTCGTTTGCTGTCATTCATCTTCAACGAGTTAATGACAGATGTCACTAGATTTTTTACCTACCGGGAGGAACTACCCACTGCCTGCGATGGTTTCAGCCCAGTGCCCATTCACCCGGTCTAAGTCCCGCAGGACCTAGCGCTTGCTCAAAACGGCGTCCCGGAGCGGAGCAGCCGGCTGAAAAAGCTCAGCCGGGACTTCGCGAGCCATTTGGCGGCATCCTGCCGGTTCGCCACGACCGCAAGCCCGTTCAGGCAGGAAGCCGCCGGCATCTCCCCGCGGGCCAGACTGGCAAACAAACCCGCCTCATCGGCGGGCAAAGTGTCGTTCAACTGATACGGAATATCGCTCACCAGCGGCGTGGCGGCGGGCAGGGTCCGCAAGACCACAAAGTCCGCATCGGCCGGTTCGCCCACGATGACATCCAGCCATTCCCGGCCCGCCGGGCACAGGCCGAGCAGCGGCACGGCCACATTGAGCTGGGTGGACAGGAAGGAAAGCCACGCGTTGAGCGAATCGGCTGGCCGGGCACCGGGAATCACCGGCAGCCGCAGGCAGCGCGACTGGGCCGGGGCCGGCTGCTTGGCTTCACTCCACGCCGCGTTGCCGGGCGCGCAGGCGGCAAAATTCGTGCGCAGATGATGCAGCACCCGGCGCAATCCGGTCGGTTCGCGCGTGAACCAGGCCGCCCAATCCTTTTCCCCCACCCCGGGGCTGGCCAGCGGCGCGCCGAGTTGGGCGGGCAGGCGCGCGCGCAGCGATTCCTGCGCGGCGTTCAGGATCGCCACCACGGAAACACTCGAGGTGGTGGCGCGGCACTTCTGCCCCACCTCCTCCAGCGCCGGCAGGACTTCCTCCGCCTGCCAGCCGAACGGCTGGCCCACGCAGTGCGCCAGCGTGATCATCGGATAGAGCGAGCGCCCCTTGCCGTCGCTGGACGACCACATGAGGCCGGTGAGGGACTCATTCATCCGGCGCCAGTGGATGACGTGGTCAAAGCCGCGCGCCATTTTCTCCGGCCCGCCTTTTTCCCAGGCTGCGCTTTCCACCTGATGCACGATGCCGTCGTAGATCAGGGCCTTGGCCTTGATGAGCGAGTCCGTGATCACCCCGATGTCATCGAGGTGGTCGTTCCAACCCGGATGCTTGCCAAACCCGCACAGGTAGAAACGGGGCGCGTCGGGCATGGCCCGCCAATCCTCGTTCAGGAACTTCTTGGCAAAGTCGTTCATGAGCAGGGCGGCGAAGGACGGGGCGGATGGGCGATGCGGGCCATCAGGGCTCAGCTGCGGGGCGCCGCCGCCTCGAGCAGGGCGCTGATCGTGCTGCGGAACTCATTTCGCAGATGACCGATATACTTGGCGGCGCGATCACGCAGCGCTTGCGCCGCCTCCGGTTTCGGCGCGGCCGCGGGCGCTGCCGTGACCAGTTCCATGGCCTGGCCGTAGGCATCACACCGCACGGCGTAGGCCGCCACGCCGTCATTCACCGTGAGCAGCGCCATGGCATCCAGGTCGGCCAGTTGCGCCTCCTCGTTGGGTGGCATCAGTTGCTCCAGCTGGGTCGAGACCTGGCCGCCCAGCGTGGTGAGCCGGCGCTCCAGATCACGGTGCAGGGTATATTCGCTCGCCGCCCCGGAGGTGGCCTGCGCGGCGGCATCGGCCGCCGCCTTTTGCCTGGTCAGGGTGGTGCGCACCAGTTGGGAGGCCTTGTCGGCCTCGCCGCGCATGCGGCCCACGGTGGTCCGGTAGGCTCCCTCAAGCGTCAGATCCTCCTTGCCGCCGATGCGGGTCTTCAGGTCGTCGGCCATCTTGTCCACGGCGGCGCGGCGGGCCATGAGATCATCCCACGCCGAGACCACGCCGTCCTTCCAGCCCGCGCCGGATCGCGACTGGCCCACGGCCCGCAGGAACGTCTTCTCCGATTCCGCAAAGCGAATCAGGACCAACCGGGCGGCCTGGATGGCTTTGACCGTGCCGCCTTGGGTGCCGAGTTCCGCCTGGATGGAGCGATCCAAGGTGTCCCAACCGCGGCTGAGCGGCTGGTTGTCGCGCAGACTTTTGCCGCGCGAGAGCCACAGCGCGGGCCACTGGCCCTTGCCGGCCCCGCCCCGCCAGTAGGTCCACTCGTAGATCTTCATCAGCGTCTCCAAGTCCGCCGGGCCGGTCGGCGCCGCCGCCAGCGAAGGCCCGAGCAGGGGCTTGAAGAAATCCTCGGACGGATACTCGGGGACAAAGCCCGGCAGGTCCTTGAGGTGGATGGCGTCTTCCAGCTCGATCAGGGCGGCCAGTCGCGCCGAATCGGCCGGGCCCCAGTCGGTGGAATTGACCAGGCGGTCGCGGTTGGCCTCGACCATCGGCGCGATCACGCTGGCTTCGAAAAGAATGCGCTGGGCCTGGCGCCGGCTGGCGTTGGCACCGAGGGCGAGGGATTCAATCGGACGATAAACCCAGGGAATCTGCATGTCGGTGCTGACGCGCAGCTGCAGCTTCTCGTGGAATTGCAGGATCGGCCACTCGCCCTTGTCGTCCAGCTGCACGATGTCGTTGCCGGTGTATTCGAGGCGGTTGTTGACGATCGGCTTCCACTTGGCGCCCGACCAGTTCTCGGCCCGGGCACCCGCGCGCCAGAAGACAAGCTCGCTGCCCACGCTGGACTTGAGGGCGAGGTAGCCGAAGATGCTGACGGCCAGCACGGCAATGAGCCCGACCACCACCACGCTGCCGATGATGCGCTGGCGGGACTTGACCAGCTGGTCGGTGTTGGTGGCGCGGGTGACGAGACCCTTTTCCTTGAAGACCTTGAAGAGGAAGAGATCCTTGAGGAAATACGAGCGCTCCCGCTCCCAGGCCTTGCTCGCGGGCAACTGGTCCTCGGAGAGCCCCAGGGCCGCCGCCAGCTCGGTGTCCAGCTCCTTGCCCTCGGTGAGCGCCGAGGTGAAATAGATGCCGCGCAGGAAAAGCGGCTTGGCCGACTGGCCGCCGGTCACGAAGATGGTCTCGAGATACTTGCGCAGCCGCGGGGCGAGCGCGCCGATGCTGGCGGAGAGCGCGAACAGCGAATCGACCTCGTCGAGGCGGCGCTTGCCGGCATCCGTCGGCACCGGATCCTTGAGCAGGCCGAGCGAGCGGCGGCCGATGCGCTTCACGACCTCGGCCAGGTGCTGGCTCACCGCCTCCATCTGGAACGGCGTGTCGAGCGGCGCCGGGTTGGACCAGCCGGTCATCTGATCCTGCAGCTGCGGGTTCTTCACGCCGGCGAAGAACTCGCGGAAGCCGACAATCTTGTCGCACTTGGTGATCAGGACGAAGACCGGGAAGCGCACGTCGAGCGTGCGCTGGATGGTGTTGAGCTGGCGGGCGATCTTGCCGGCCTTGCTCTCGATCTCCTCGAAGGAGTCCTTGATCAGGCTCTCGGAGGGGATGACCAGCAGCAGGCCGTTGATCGGGCAATGCGGCCGCGAGGTGCGCAGCAGGTTGAGGAATTCCGTCCACTCGGTCGTGGTGCCGGGCGGGGTTTCCTGGAAGAGGAGCTTGCCGGCGGTGTCGATGAGCACGGCGTGGTTGGTGAACCACCAGTGCATGTTGATGGTGCCGCCGGCGCCCTGCATCTCATCCTGCAGGCCCGGGGGAAAGCCGACCTTGCAGCGGCGCACGGCCTCGGTCTTGCCCGAGCCGGGCTCGCCGCAGACGATATACCAGGGCAGCGAGTAGAGGTCCTTGCCGACGGCGTGGAACTTCTCGATGCCGCGGGAGAAATTCTCGCGCAGGCGGTCGAGGGTGGCGATGTGCGCCGGATCGTTGAGCGAGCTGGGCCGGCCGGAAGTGTGGGCCGAGAGCTGGCCGCTCATGGCCTTCGTGCGCTGGCGGGCCTGCCACTTGGTGTAGAACTGCCAGATGAACATGGCGCCGATCACGAGCGCGAGGCCGGCGGCGGCGATCAGGAAGGCGCGCCGGTCGATGAGCGCCGCGCCGGCCAGGAGGCCGATGCCGCCCAGCGCGGCCAGCGCCAGCTGCATGGATTTGGGGATCTGCTGGAATTTGTTGAACATGGCGGGGCTCTCAGGGTTGGGCGGTGGTGGTGGCCGGATTGTGCGCCGTGATCGTGTTGAGCGCCTCGGTCAGCTCGGCCGACGCGCTGTAGAAGGTGTAGACATTGACCGCGACCACGACCAGAAGCAGGCCGCTGAGGACGATCAGCAGCGGCACCAGGCTGGCGGCCATGGGCAGCGGCAGGTTCGCGGTGTTGGTGTGTTGGTAGGAAGCGGGGGTGATGAAGGCCGACTCGTCGATATCGACATAGGCCCGCACGCGCTGCGCGCACTCGTCCATCTTCTTCCGCAGGAACTCCGGCTGGTTGCCGCCGGTGAAACCGAGGCCCATGCAGATGTAGAAGATGGCGAGCCGCTCGTCGGTGCCCTCCTTCTTTTCCGCGAGCGTCTCCTCCAGCAGCGCGAAGAACTTGTCGTCCCCCGACCGCTCGTTGCGGGCAAACGCCATCGGGTTGTTGCTCCACTTCTGCGCAAAGGGCAGCGCGCTGCCCGCCATCATGGAGTCCACAAAGATGATGAGCGGCAGCTCGACCCGGCGGTATTGCTCGCCGAGGGCGATGTCGCCCCGCGCGGTGCGCGCGAGCACCTCGAACATCTCTTCGACCTCGGTGCGCACCTGGGTGTAATCCAGGGAGGCCCCGGAGCCCTTGCGCGCGATCCGGTTATACCGGCAAATGGCCTGGAACAGGGAATCGCAGTGGGTGATTAGGCTGGCTGACATAAGAGGAGGGGGTGGAATGAGGGACGCGGCGGCGAGCCCGCCGGGGCGATCAGTCGGCGCCGGGAAAAAATCCTGACGACGGCGAGGAGGTGGTCATGGCGGAAAGGGGATGACTTGGGCCGGCGACTTATTTGGCCGAGCTGCGCATCAGGTCCTCGGCGTATTTCACGACCGCTTCCTGGACGTCGTCCTCAATCACGGTCTCGGAAAGCTGGGTCGCGAGCTCGGTGTATTTTTTCCAGCACTGGGCGTCCGACTTCCCCCCGCCCTCGGCGCGGAGGACTTCGCGGATGGCATCGGGCGTGTAATACTGCTGGTAGCGCCGGGAGAAATTCTTTCCCGCCGGCCCCAGGCCCGCGAGCAGGCCCGCGATCAGCAGCCGCGACGCCTCGATCTGTTTCTGCACCTGGTTGGCCGGCAGCGTGGCATCGCCGGCCAGCGCGCGCCGCGTCACCGTCCGCAGGTCGCCCTGCGTGGTGTCGCGCCGGATGGCTGATTTCGGCGCGGCGTTGCGCCAGACATTCCACGCCAGCTGGTCGAGGATCAGCATGGCCTCGACATACACGGCAAAGACCCTGCCCAGGGCCTGCGCGTCGATCCGGTCCTCGGGCTCCAGCTTGAGCTTGGCCTGCACCTCGGTCAGGGCCTCGCCCTCGATCGGGGTGGCGGCCGGCTGCACCAGCCCGAGCCCCGCCAGTTTCTGCTTCACGGCCGCGCGCTGCCCGTCGGACAGCTGCGGCACCAGTTGCAGGAAGGCGGCGATGATCTCATCCGGCTTTTGGCGGGCGGCGGCGGCGGGCGCGTTCAGCGCCACCGCGGCCAGTTCCCAGGCGGGATAACGCGCCGCCAGGGCCTCCAGATACGCGCCCCGCTTGGCCGCCGGGGTCGCGAGCAAGGCCCGGCGCAATTCTTCCTCCATGTAAACCTGCCGGTTTTCCGCCGTTTCCGTGGCGAGGCTGGTCTGCAAATACTTCCATCGTTCGCCGAGGGAGGCGGCCCAGGCCCCGGGTTCAGCTATAGCCACGTCGTTGGCGGAGGCAGGCTGCATGGGGAGTTACAATGTCAGATATTTTTGCTCCCGCACAAGCACTAAGAGCTTGTAGCGCTCCCGGAAACCCGGCGGCGCGTCGAAGGCGGGGCGGATGCCGACGTCGCTGAAGCCTTCGCTGACTTCCGTGGCACCGATCACCGCCGTGGCCTCGACCTTGTGCGGCTCCGCCACGTCCACGCCCGGCGGCGACAGCGCCGACCCGCCGGCCACGTAGAAATCCTTGCCGCCGTCGTTGAGATAGATCCAGACGTTGCCAAACAGGTTGATGAAGCCGCCCGTGACGGGGCCGTCATCCACGGCCGCCAGCCAAACCCGGCCCTTGTCCGTCGTCGCCGCCACCTGGCCGTCGTCGGCGAACTTCCGCCGGGTCGCCGCCACGACCGGCAGGAACGCCCCTTCATTCGGCCGCCACGACACCGTCTGGCCGCCCTCCTTGTAACCCTCGAAGAAGCGCCACAAATTCTGGAAGCTCGGCCCGCGGAAATAGCCTTCGGCCGGCTTGCCCAGCAACTGGGTCACCGCCTGCCACTCGGCGCGCCGGGGCAGCCGCGCGCCCAGCACCTGCTCGGCAAAGATGCGCGCGGCCTTCGGCGGCACCTGTTGCAGCGGGCTGCGCACGGTGGGGGTTTCCGCCAGCGCCTGCTTCAGCGCCGGGGTGGCGTCGCTCAATTCCTTGTTGTCGAGGATGCCCGCCATCGCCGCCGTCTTCGCAAAGATCCACTCGGGGTTCACCTCGATGCCCCGGCTGTCGCCGCCGGGGCGCGGGCGCCAGGCCACCGGCTTGTCCCAGGGCTTGTCAGGCGTGTCCGTCCGCGCCCACTTGGGCAGCGCCTCGATCACCGCGAGCGCCGGTTTCGACCGCGTGCCGAGCAGATCGACAAACTCGCCCACCGCCACTTCCCGCCTGGCCAGATAGAACGGCGGAGTCCCGTCCGTCGGCTGCACGATCTGATAGTCCAGCTGCACCTTCTTGCCGCCGCCGGTCCACGTGGCGGTCAGGTTCAGCCCCTCGTTGGTCAGCTCCTCCTGCCAGCCCGCGAGGCGCGGCGACGGCGTGGGCGGACGGTTCGGATCATCCTTGAGCTCGATGCCGGTCAGCGTCTCCAGCAATCCCCCGACCGCGGGCTGGCTCGCGATGCCTTTGATCGCGCGCACCGCCGTGACAAAATCATCCCGCCGGACGCGCAGCCGGTCGAGGTTGGACTCGTTCCAATCCGAGCGCTTCAGCCGCCACAGCGCCAGGTTGTAGGCCACCGGCTCGTCGAGGTCGGCGACGGTGACGCCGGCCGGCTGCATCCGCTCGAACATGGCCCTGAGCTGCGCGTCCGCGCGGGCGGCGGTGCGCGCCGCGCGGTTGAACCGCAGGCGGGTCTCCCGCACCATTTCCTCCAGCAGGCTGGTCCGGCGCGGCTCCGCCGGCACGTCGCGCCCGACGAGCTCGCGCATCACCTTCACGACTCCGCCATCCAGGTCAAAATCCTCGGCGCCGCCGGGCCAGCCCGCGAGCGTGCCGAGCCGGCGCCACGCCATGAGCTTGCGCGACAGCCCGCCGCTCTGCGCCGCGGCCGTCAGCACGGCCCGGTCGCTGTTGTCCACGAGGCGGGCGAGTTGTTTGGCCTCGGTGTTCCACTCGGCGGGCGGACCGGTGAGATCGTCGATGCCGGCCTGGCGCGCCAGCTGGCCCACGACCTCGCTCACGCCCTCCGTCCAGCCAAAGCCCGCCGTGAGCAACTGGCTCAGCCGGTCGAGGCCGGCGGCAAATGCCGGCAGCTGCTCCAGCCAGGCGCGGTGGGCTTCGAGAGGGGCGCGCACGGCGGCGCTCGCCGCGCTCCACGGCGCGGCGGGCAGGGCGTTGCGCCAGTCGGCGGCGGCGGCGGCCGCGACGGCGGTCTGCTCGCGCCGCACGGCTTCCAGCCGCCGCAGCTCGCTGGCGGTCTCCGGCGTGGCGGTGTCCAGCGCCGGCACCGCGAGCGCGGCCAGGCCGGCCGGGCCCTCGAGGCCGTCGATCCATTCCTTCACCTGCCGTTCCTGCGCGCGCAACTGCCGCAGGCGCGGCCGGTCGGCCCGCAACGCGGCCGCCGTGAGATTGGCGACCGTGGCCTGCCAGGCCGCCCAGCGCCGCTTGGTCTCGGCGAAATTGCCGTGGGCCTTCGCGACGTTGGCCAGCCAGGTCTCCGGGTTCAGCAGGGCGAGGGTCACCTCCACGCGCTGCCCGAGCAGCTGGATGGCGGCGGCCAGTTTCCCGGTCTCCTCGGTGATCTGCGGCAGGTCGTGGCGCACGATTTCCCGGCCGCGCAGGCTCGCCAGGCTGGCCGTCGTGCCGTCGAACTCGCGCTTGAAATCCGCCGCGCTCAGCGTGGGCAGGCCGCCGGGTTCCGCCGCCGGCGCGTCGGCCTCGAGGTCCACCGCGGTCGCGGGCAGTCGCCGGACACTGTCATCCAGCGTCGCCGCCAGGCGCGGATCATCCACCACCGGCACCTTGGAGTATTGGACCAGCTCCTGCTCCCAGCGCGGAAAATCCGCCTCCGTCACGGTCGCCGTCTCCTGAAGCAAGGCGGACTCCTTGAGGAAGCGGGCGCGCACCACCTGCGGGTCGAGGAATTGTTTCCGCCGCGCCCGCATCTCCTCCAGCGGCGGCGTGAGCGAGTCGGCGAAATCGGCCAGCGACGCGCGGTCGGCGAGGCGGCCCGTGATGAGGGTGGGCATGGCCTTTTGCACGCGGTCGCCGCTGGCGTCCATCTCGGCGCCGATCCGCGTGATCTCGCCCCACCGGCTGGCCAGCGGCAGCGTGCCGGTGTCGTCGAGCGAGAGGGTGTTGAACAGCTTGGTCGTGGTGACCACAGCCACATCGAGCTTGTAACCGGTGCCGCCGGGCACTGCGGGCAGGCGCGGCTGCAGCGCCCCGGCGACGCGGGTGAAGCCGCGCTCCTCGACATTTTTCAGCAGGGTGCGCAGCGCTTCCCACCGCTGCCACCGCTCGAACTGGCCGGCCAGCGTGCTGACCTGGTCGTAGGCCGCTTCCACGGCGGGGAACACGGTGATCTTGCGCAACTCGTTCACGACATTCTCCGGCGGGGCACTCGCCAGCGAGTTCATGCTCCGTCCCACCGCCTCCGGCACCAGGCGGTCCGGGCGCAGCTGATCGGCATTGGCGAGGAAGTTCGCCATCGCGGCCTTCAGCGGGTCGTTCGGCTCCCACAGCTCCGCCGTCCGGTCGAGCCGCTTGGCGTTGTTTTGCAGGTCGCCGAGCCAGGTGTCCCAGGCCCGGCAGAGCAGCGCCCACTTGGGCGTGAGGTCGTCGCGGTAGGCCTTGGGGTTGCGCAGCGTCACCGCCAGGTTCTGGATCTGCCGCGGCATGTAGTTCGGATCGCCGAACCGCGCGAAGGCCGCCACGGAGACGGTGAGCAGCAGCACCGCCGCCGTGCTGATCAGCACCGCCGTCTTCACCGGGTTCGAATCCTTCGGCACCTTGCGCAGGAGCTTGCGCGCCTCCGCGATCGTCAGCTCGCCGTCGGCAGGGGTCGGGTTGAGCAGGTAGTTGCAGAAGGCCAGCCAGGCCTTGCCGCCGTGGCCGAGGGCTTTCCATTCCGGCGCCTCCTCGATGGGCCACGCCCCGGGTGGCCGGCGGCGGACGATCGTGGCCAGCATCGCGCCGACGGCCGCGAGGTCGCCATGGCGGCGCGCCGCGCTTTTCGCGCCGGGCTCAAACGCCGGGTCGGACAACTGTGCCGTCATCCCGACCAGCGGCCCGCTCCGGTTCAGGAAGACATTTGCCGGCTTCAGGTTGCCGTGCGGCTCGCCGGTCTGCTTTTCCCAGGCCTCGAGGGTGTTCAGCAGGCACTCGGCCAGCGCGCGCAGGGTGTCGCCCTTGGCCCCGAGCGTCTTGATAAGCGGCTCCAGCGGACGCTCCTGCCACGGCAGGACCACGAAGGCACCCTCGGCGCAGCGCCCGCAGGCGAGCACCTCCAGGACCGTGCCGTCCTTCTTCGCATTCTGCTGCTGGCGCTCGGCCGCGAGCAGCCACCCCTCGATGGCATAGAGTCGGCGCACATCGGTGGAGGCCGGCGGGTGGAAAATCTTCAGCGCGAAACGCCCCGGCCGGCCGTCGGCGGCCACGGCCTCATGCACACTGGTGAGGGGGGCCAGCGCGTGCGTCCGCTTGATCTTATATCCGTTATAGTCGGACATCGTCGTTCAACGGCCGGCCCGGGGTGCCCGATACGTGCGCCATGAGGGGTGTGCCGGTGGTTTTGTTCACGAATCGGGTGCAGCAAAACTGCTCCGGCACCGGCAGGCAAGAACGGGTTCTGCGCCGCCGCGCGCGCCGGCGGCCAATTCCGGCTCGACCGGACGCAACTCCGCGGCTGAAATCGCCGCCCACGCCCCACTCCACCCCATGAAAAAATATCTCGTCGAGTTCATCGGCACCTTCTTCCTCGTCTTCACCATCGGCATGACGGTCGTCGCGCCCGGTGCCGGCGAGCTCACGCCGCTCGCCATCGGCTGCGCGCTCATGGCAATGGTCTATGCCGGCGGCCACGTCTCCGGCGGCCACTACAACCCCGCCGTCACGGTCGCCGTCTGGCTGCGCGGCAAGTGCCCGGCGGCCGACGTCGTGCCCTACATCGGCGCGCAGGTGGCCGCCGCCACCGTGGCGGCCTTCGCCGTCAAGGCGCTCAAGACCGGCCTCGTCACCAAGGCCGCCGCCCTGACCGGCCCGATGACGCCGGCGATTCTGCCCGCGTTGCTCGCGGAGTTCGTGTTCACCTTCGGCCTCATCTGGGTCGTGTTGAACGTCGCCACCGCCAAGGGCACCCAGGGCAACCCATTCTACGGCGGCGCCATCGGCCTCATCGTGACCTCCGGCGCGCTGGCGGTCGGCGGCATCTCCGGCGGCGCCTTCAATCCCGCCGTTGCGGTCGGGGCCTGCCTCATGGGCCTCATCGCGTGGGGCAGCTTCTGGATCTACCTCGTCGCCTGCTTCGGCGCCGCGATCGTCGCCGCCACGGCCTACAAGGTCGTCAACGGCTCCGACTAACCGCTGCGCGGAAAGTCCAAACCCAGACTCCAGCGCCAAGGGAATTGCACGCTGGTTCGGCGTCTGGCGTTTGGGGATTGGGAAATTTTGACGACGGCAATCGTCTGGCCTTGCCAATCGGCGTCGCTTGAAAAGCATCCGCATCCTCCCGGCATGAACAACGAGGTTTTCTGGCTCATCCGTCTCGGTCTCGATGCCAAGCTGTTCACCCGCGAGCAGGCGCTCGCCGTCCTCAAGGCCGTCGGCCGCGAGGCGCAGCTGATGGACTTCGCCCAGAAGCTGATCGACGACAGCCTGGTCCACGACGTGGAGAAACTCGAGACGCTCGCCGGCCAGGCCATGGCCCGCGCCGCCGTCGGCCCGCCCCCGACCAATCCGTTGCTGGAAGATGACGACGCCCCCGCTCCGCGCGCCGCCGGTGGCACCCGGCCCGCCAGCGCTCCCAGCGGCGCGCCCGCCGGCGCACCCCAGTTTCCCTTTGACCAGATCGGCAGCCTCGATGACGCCGCCCTCGCCGCCGCCATGCGCCAGCTGCTGATCGACGCGGGCAAATACGGCGCCAGCGACCTCCACCTCTCGGCCGGATCAAAACCCTTCATCCGCAAGCACCGCGCGCTCACGTCGATCACCGGGCACATCCTCACCGAGCAGGAATCCCTCCGGCTCAACACCGTGCTGCTCGCCGAGCACCAGAAGAACGTCTTCCTCGAACGCCGCGACTACGACCTCGCCCTCGCCCTCGACGCCACCAACCGCTACCGCGTCAACCTGATGTTCCACAAGTGGGGCCCGTCCGGCTCCTACCGCATGGTGCCCGCCGGCATCCCCAAGCTCGATCAGCTCGGCCTGCGCAACCTCGAGGCCATCCGCAAGCTCCTCTCCTACCACAACGGCCTCATCCTCATCACCGGCCCCGTCGGCGCCGGCAAGACCACCACCCTCGCCGCCATGGTCGGCGAGCTCAACGAACAGCGCGAGGACCACATCATCACCGTCGAGGACCCCATCGAGGTCGTGCAGGCGCCGAAGGGCTGCAACGTCACCCAGCGCGAGGTCGGCCCGCACACCAAATCCTTCTTCACCGCGCTCAAGGGCGCCCTCCGCGAGGACCCCGATGTCATCGTCATCGGCGAACTCCGCGACCTCGAGACCATCGAGATGGCCATCAGCGCCTCCGAGACCGGCCACCTCGTCATCGGCACCATGCACACGAGCGACGCCGCCACCACGCTCAACCGCCTGCTCGACGTCTTTCCCCCCGCGCAGCAGACGCAGATCCGCGCCTCCGTGGCCGAGTCGCTCCGCGGCGTCGTCTGCCAGCGCCTCCTGCCCTCGACCGACGGCAGCCTCGTCGTCGCCTGCGAGATCATGGTCTCCAACACCGCCATCCAGGCCCTCATCCGCGAGGGCAAGACCGCCGGCCTCCGCAACACCATGGAAACCGGCGTGAAGGAGGGCATGTGCATCATGGAGAACGTCGTCCTCGAGCTCTACCAGCAGAAGAAAATCTCCAAGGAGACCGCGCTCATCAACGTCACCACCCGCAACGTCCGCCAGAAGATCGAGCCCTCCGCCTCCACCGCCGCCCCAATGGGCGCCGCGCCGGCCAAGAAGTGACCATGTCGCGCCCCATCGCCTCCATGTCCTGTCATCCTGAGACTCGGCAGCAAGCCACGAGGCTTGCGTGGGATTCACCAACGAACATTCCACGTCATCGTCATGCTGAGCGTAGCGAAGCAGCGGTGTTAGCTGACAAGGGAAAAGTGCGGGTCGCGGAGCATGCGGTTGAGCACGACGATCATTTTGCGCATGACCGCAGTGAGGCAGACCTTGGCCGGTTTGCCGCTCTCGCGGAGGCGTTGGTAGAACGC
>JAEUGW010000014.1 GCA_016795565.1 Opitutaceae bacterium
GCCAGAGCCCTGTTTTTTCTTTTATATAAAAATCTTTTTTTTTTTTTTTTTTTTTTTGTTTTTTTGTTGGGGGGGGGGGGGGGGTCCGTGCCCCCGCCCCCCCCACCCCGCCGAACGCTACCGCTATGAGAAAAACGCTTACCTTTGAAGCCATTCCCGAGAAACCCAGCGGCGGGCTTCTGCTCCAACTGGCGGTGATGCTGCGCCAGCTCAACATCAACCCGGAGTCGCTGGTCTGGACGGCCAGCCCGCCCGACGGCGCATTGAAGATCCGCCTGGTGTTGAGCGAGGACGATCAGCGCTGGTTGCGCGACATCGCCGAGCACCTGAAACACAGTTCCGGCGTGCGCGATGTGCGCTGCGAAGTCGTCGAAGGATCGTCACCGCTCGTAACTTCCTCGCCCGGCGAGGACCAACCCTTCACGGACTGAATGTTCTCACGAGTCCCCAGCTCAATCCTTTTGCTCGAAACTCTCCACGAAGGAACTGGCTGGCACGAGCAGGCTGGGTTTTGGCGGTCGTTGTCGAGGAGGCGCTACTTCTGTGGCGGAGGCACGTCCGCACATGGGCACGACAGGAGCTATTGGAAGATACGCGATGGAACAGAACACATGGAAGCGCGGCGCCATTCATAAGAACGGCGTGCGCATCCAAGACCAGAGCTTCTGGTTTTTGCTACCTTCCTCAAACGCCCGCGCTAGGGCCGGCGCGGGCGTTTCACCTAACACTCCAAACCATGCCTCATTCTGACGGTGAGCCCCACCCACCATTCAACGTCCCCACCAATAACTCCGGTCACGGCAACGTCCTGAGAATCGGACGTGGCGTGAGCGTCTATTACGACCTGCAGCCTCCCAACGTTTGGACCGAACACGAGCATTCCACTGCGCAAATCGTCATGGCCCTCGACCCGCCCGATGCGCACATGAGCTGGCGCATCGCCGGCCGTCTGCACTCCATCGACTGTGGCGTGCCGCATGTCTGGTTCGTGCCTCGCAACACGCCGCACACTGCGGAATGGCGGAGCGGGCCAGCCGCCATGGTGGTTTTCTACCTCTCCCACGAATTCGTGAAGGAGGAGTGCGGTCATGAGCCGGCCGACGGCGCGCTGCTCCAACTGGCTCCGCTCGTCCAGCAGGACTACGGGCTCTGCCGCTTCTGCCACAATTTCCGGGAACTTTGCCACCGGCGCAGCTCCATGTCCGAGCCGATGATCTTCGCGGGCGCGGCTGTCCTCTCCTCGGTGGTCCTCCGGGCTTGCGTGCGTCAGGCCGACTCGGGCGCGGACCAGCCGCGCGGCCTTTCTGAAAAGCGCCTCGAAATCATCTTCAACCACATCGACACCCACCCGGGGGACCCCATCACCCCGGCGAGCCTCGCCGCCCTGGTCGGCCTGTCCGAGGATCATTTTGGCCGCATGTTTCGGCGTTCCACCGGTCGCTCCACGATGAAATACGTGTGGCGGTGCCGGTTGCATCGAGCGCGACAGCTCCTCGAAGCGGGGGAGAAGGTCGCAGCGGTGGCGGCGGAGCTGGGATTCTGCGACCAGAGCCACCTCGACCGCAAGTTTCGCGAGGAATTCCGCTGCTCACCCGGCTCGGTCGCACCGGGTCGGAACCGGTCATGAGCCCGCTAGTGCTTGCGTGCGTTCCGCACCGCCGCGGCAATCACGTCCGCCAATTCGAGTTTCATTGCCGACGACATGCGCAGCAGCGTGTCCAGCGTCGGATTTCGCATGCCCCTTTCGACATAACTGACCATCTGTTGCGAGAGCCCGCCCAATTCAGCCACCGCGTTCATCGAGAGATTGCGGCGCTGGCGTTCCCGGCGCAATTGCGCCGCCACGGCGGCGGCGATGACGTCATAATGTTCCTGCTTCGGCACCCCGCCAGCTAACGCCACAATCCCTTTGACAGCGCATCTCACTATCGTGAGAACCGTGTGGACAAACCCCGTGGTCCGGACCTCCCGCACGCCCCGTTCCCATCCTGCCCGCCAACGGTCTGCCGCCCGGCTCCCGGTGCGGATTGTGGCCACGAATGGCGATTTGCTCGGGGGCATGTTATATGTCGGGCGGGGAGCGCACCAAACGTGCCATGCTCTCGCGGATCTGTATCGCCGCGAACCACTGGCGCTGGATCTCGCCCTGGTGTTGGTAGAGGCGGATGCGTCCCGCTCAGTGCAGGAGAGCGTGGCGACCGCCTTGGCGGCCATCGCCGCGGAACAAGATAGGCGGTAGGACGTGGCCGCCGCGCCGCGGTCCATAAGCTGACCGCGCCGGCAGACAATACGCCCGAGCCGGAATCCGCTAGGCTCGTCCGATTCCAAGCACCGCGGTCGAACTCGGTTCGCTGCGTTTACCCACTCCTCCGCCGCCCGGCCCCATTTACCAATCGGGCGCAAACACCAAAGCCATGCCCCATGCACACCCGTTCCCGTCCCGTCCAACTCAATCTACCGCTGCCCGCGGCCGATTACCGCGTCTTTGTCCTCGCCACCCGCATCCTCCGCCGAGTCATGGGCCGAAAGGCACCGACGACATTGGTGCTGATCCTGCGAAATCTCACTGAGCGCAACGCCAACGGCGTCGCCGATGACTACTTGGATTGGGTTGGGTGGCCCCAAGGTCGGCTGCCGGCGGCGCCGGTCACGCGGAGGCGATCCTGCGGACGGCGCAACGGACGAACGTCGGACACACGCTTGAACGTGCCCGTGCTGCGGTCGGGTGATTCGCTCGATCCGACCCGCAATTGATGACGGGAGAACTTTTCGGCGCGGCTAGTTGTGTGGTCGCGTGCGAATGACAAAGGCGGCCGCCATCCCCGGCCCGGCATCGGTTGTTCATAGTTCCAGCCGGTGCCGGACCGGGGTTTCAGTCGTCCCCCGGGTTTCGCGGCGTCCCCGCGTTTGGCAGCGTGAATCCCGTGAATGGCAGCGTGCGCAACAGTGGTTTGCCCGTCCGACGGGGATGCTTGACGAGTGCAGTGCCTTCCTTGAGCGAAAGCAGCCTTGTCGGCTTGAACCATGGTTCGTCGGCCGGCTGCCAGCTACTCGAGGCGCGGCCCCCGCTGACGCCTCCGCTGTATTTGCGGATTTCCCGTCCGCCCATCTTCTCGGAGATGATTTTGGCGCCCTTTTCATCGGCGGCGCGGAAGTGAATCTGCGTTCTCAAATTTGCCATGAAGACGTCGGCCTTTCGTTCGGTCTCGAACGAAGCATACAGCGACAGCGGGGTCTGGGTCGCGGAGATGAGGCACGCGCCGGCCTCGCGCAGTTCGTCCACCGTGGCATGATCGGAGAACCCATCCTCCGAGACCAGGGTCGTCTTCTGACCTTCATCGAGGACGAGGGTGATCATGTTCCGGCGGCGCAATTCTTCGGGCGTCAGGTCGAAGCGGCGAAACGCATGCAGAAAGAAAAGCTGTTTGCAGAGGAGGTTGAGATACCGACGTTCGACCTGGTAGGTCTGCGGGACGGACAGGCAGATGAGCCGGCCCTGGTCCACCTCACTCAACGAGAAATTCGGTTCCACCGAGCAGAACACCTCCCGGATGTCCGGGGGCGTATAGGGACGGAGGTAGTTGGCGACCGTATAAACCGTGCCGCCCTTCTGTTCCGGTGGCTGCGCGGCGAAGTCCTTGAAATACTGCCGTTCGACCTCCGCGGCGGCGCCCTTGGTCTCGCCCAATCGACCGACCAACAGGGCCGTGTCCGTCGAAATACAGATTACGTTGTGGATGTTGGAAAGGGTCACCGGCAGGTTCACGGTCTCCAATGCGTGCATCGCGTGGGTGATGGCATCGCGAGCCGTCTCCTTGAAAAAGCTCTGGCCTCCGCGCTGGCCGGCGGCCGACGCCGTATCCACGATGATCTTGGCGTAGGTGCTCCACGGCACGTCGGGATCGCCCAGCAGATTCAGCCGCAGAGGCGGCACCCATTTGGACGGCGGGATATGAGTTGGGCGCACCCGGATGAGGCGCAAGGTCTTCTCTTGGCCAAGGGCGCGCGCCATTTCGGCCATCGGTTTCCACAAGGCTCCCTTGGAATCCACGGCCAAGACGCCGGTGTCCGGCAGTGTGGAACGCAGGCCATGCACGATCGGCACGACCGCCCGGGCCGTTTTGCCGGTGCCGGTCGCCCCGGTAATGAAGAAATGGCAGCACGCTTCGTCGCGAGTCCAGGCCAGCCCCCACAACCGCAACACGATCCCGCTCCCGACTTCGCACGCTTCAATCAGCGCGCAATAGGCGAGCCAGACCCCGACCGATTCCGCGAGGATCGGCAACCAGAAGCCCGCCGGAGCCACTACGCCGGCCTTTACCAACCAGGCGCCGGCAAAGCACGTCCCGGCCAAGCTCACCGCCCGGACATTCACGCTAGCAGGACGATGACCGAGGACAGGACACCGAGGGCGACCCCGATTAACAGCGCCGCCAGCAACTGTCGGCGCCGGGCCATTTGGAAATTCCGCGCCAGCGGGGCCAGCGACCTTTCGAGGGTCTGCAACTGGCTGACCGCCTGTGCGACCGGTTCCTTCAATTCTTTCTCGAACTGTTGGCCGAGTTGCGCCGGCTTCTGCTCCAGCGCGTCCTGCACTTGGGCGAGCATTGTGTTGACGCCGGCCACCGTCTCCGCCGCGTCCTCCAGAGACGTGACCCGCGCATCGAGGGCGCTTTTGAGCTCCACGATGGCGAGTTTCACCGTGTCCTCGCACGCTTTCATCCGGTTCCAATGCCAGGCGATCAGGAGGAACACGGGATCGTTTGGCTGGAGCCGGTAGTGTGTGACGACCCATTGCAGGTCCTCCGGCATCGTCGCCGGGTCGAGAATTTCCTCGGGCTTCATGCGGCGATCAGGAGTTCCCGCGCCCTCGCGAATTCCGCCGCCATGTGCGTGTGGAAGCGGACGCAACGCGACCGGTCCAGGAGATGCAGTTTGGTGGCCGTCCGTCCGCGTCCGACCGTGAGGTTGGCCGCCTGCAACTGGTTGCGTGTGATTTCGGCCAGGCACGGCACCTCGATCTCGATGGCTCCGAACTCCGCGAGCCGCTTCCGGGCATTGCTCTGACCGTAAAGGCCCAGGGTCGGGCCGTCTCGGAGGTTCCGGGCGACCAGCCAGCGGACCCGGCTGCCAAAGGCATCGAGCAGATCGGCGATCTGGGA
Source organism: Opitutaceae bacterium (assembly GCA_016795565.1). Lineage (GTDB taxonomy): Bacteria > Verrucomicrobiota > Verrucomicrobiia > Opitutales > Opitutaceae > Lacunisphaera. The sequence continues at coordinate 5,163 of JAEUGW010000014.1, forward strand.
ATTCGCGTCCTTGTCGTCGGTCGCCACGACCAGGAACACCAGCAGGCAGTCGAAGTCGGCCTGCAGCTCGGGCAGCCGGGCCTCGTCCAGGTAGGACAGGACCTTGCTGCCACCGGAAGCCCGGTTGTCCACGAGCACCACGTCGGCTTCGTCCAAGGCATGGACAATCCGGTCAAGGACACCCAGCCGGTCGGCATCCACATCGGTGTCGATGAACTCCGCTTCCGGCACGAACCGCTGGAAGGTCGAGTTGGCGTGGTCCAGGTCGAACGCCTTCACGGTCACCCCCTCGTCCTGCAGGTGGTCGTAAAGGAGGGTGGCGACAAAGCTCTTGCCGATGCCGCCTTTGTCTTGCGGGCAAACGATGATGCGTTTGGTGGGGGTGGGCATGGGGTCAGTAGTTGTCGCGGGCTATCTTTGGGCCGCGTTTGACGGGTGCACCGGTCGGGATGACCGGGGCCAGCGGAGCCGCAGCGACCGGCTTCCGGCCCGCTTCGACCCGCTGCCGCTCCCGCAGGATGTCCGCCTTCGCAAAGTGCCGCCGGCAGAAGACGCCGACCGAGGCCGGCGACGACCGGAGCCCGTGCCGGGTCAGGGTCGCGGCGATCTGCTCGTAGCTCATGTATTTGGCCCGGCAGAGGAGGATCACGTCCTTGAAGGGCACCAGCAGGCTGCGGTTATGCTCCGCCGGGTCATATCGGCGGGCATCCTCCATCAGGCGGGCGTGCAGGGTCTCGTTTTCCATCCTTAAAGAGAGCCTGTTTTATTATGGCGTTAAGTAAAACGAAAAATAATACCCCTCCGACCGGTCCCGAGTGGCGACAAAACGGTGGCCGAGTGGTGGTCGAGTGGCGGAGTAGCGACGCCTTCCTAACGGACGTTAGGGGTGGCGTGTTCCGACTTCCATAGGTGAACGGAACGGCTCTTGCCGACAAGGATTGGGCTATCTTCGGGTCAGGATGCCCTTGGCTCTAATTCCTCAAAAATCCTCCAAAATTGCCCTGTTTTTTGTCTCTCGGAGCCACTTTGACCAAAGCACTAGCTTTATTATGGCGTTTAGGTATGCTGCTGGAATGGTCCGATTCGATAAACCCTGCTTTGCCGTGAAAGGTGCCGTGGAGTATTTCCGCGAGCACCTGAGCGTCGGCGACTACCTGACGCAGGAAGGTCAGGCCCAGATGACCTGGTTTGGCGCAGGTGCGGAGCGGCTGGGATTGAGCGGCCCTTGTGATCTTGCCCATTTTGAGAGCCTGGCCCGCGGCTACCACCCTCTGACCGGCCAGAAGCTCATGGCCCGGGACAAGGGCGGCAAGCGGCGGGTCTGTTACTTCGGGCAGGTTTCCCCGCCCAAGGACGTGTCCCTGCTCTATCTGGTCGGCGGCGACCAGCGGATCGGCGGCTGGTGGCAGGAAGCGGTGGCGGACACCCTGCGGGAAATCGAGGCGGTCACCGCCACCCGCGTCCGGCGCGGCGGCGGGAACGGCGACCGGGTCACCGGCAACATGGTGGCCTCCATCGTCACCCACGATGCGAGCCGTGCCCTCGATCCCCAACTGCACACGCACATCTGCATCATGAACCTGACCTACGATGCGGCGGAAGAGCGCTGGAAAGGCGTCCAGCCCTTCGGGTATTACCGCCATCAGGGCTATTTCCGGGAGGTCTGCTACAACAAGCTGGCCGCCCAGATGCTCGCCGCCGGCTATGAACTGGAGACTGTGCGCGGCATCGGATTCAACGTGAAAGGGGTGCCGGCGGAACTGCGGCAGCGCTTCAGCAAGCGGCGCGGGATGATCCAGAAGCAGGCGGCACGGGTCGGTGCTTCCTCCCAGGATGCCCTGCAAGCCATCGCGGCGGACAGCCGCGCGGCGAAGTCCCACGCGACCGCGGCCGACTTGCGGGCGGGCTGGCTGCGCGAGGCCGGCGATGGGCTCCAGCCCCTGCGGGAAGTGGCCGCTCGGGCGAACGGGACCCCGGTGCAGCGGGTCGCAGTCACACCAACGGAAGCCGTCGCATCGGCCGAGGCGCATGTCTTCGAGCGCCGGTCGGTCGTGGCCGACCGGGTGCTGCTCCGCGAGGCCCTGCTCGCCGGCCGGGGTGATGTCACCTTGGACGACCTCCGGCGGGCCATCGCGGCGCGGGAACGTTCGAGCGGTTTGATCCGCTCGGGAGAGGAAATTGCCTCCCGCGACAATCTCGAAGCCGAGCGGGAATTCACCGGCTGGGCCAATACCCAGCTTAACACCTGCGGGCGGATGGGCCGCGTGTCGGCGGAGGTCCGGCTGGATAAAGACCAGGCCAAGGCCGTAGCCGGTGTGTTCGGCTCGTCCTCCCGGCTCGTGATCCTCCAGGGGGACGCCGGCACCGGCAAGACCGCCTGCCTCAAACCGATTGTGGCGGGCATCGAACAGGCCGGTGGCCGGGTGTTCGGCTGTGCGCCCTCGTCAGGCGCGGCCGACGTGATGCGCCACGAACTCACCTCGCAGGCGGACACCTTGCAGCAACTGCTCGTCAACGAGTCGTTGCAGGAATCCGTGCGGGGTCGGGTTCTGGTGGTGGATGAGGCGGGCCTCATGTCGGCGCGGCAGATGCGCGACCTCTGCCGACTGGCCGCCCGTAACGACCACCGGTTGCTCCTGGTTGGCGACGTGAAGCAGCATTCATCCGTCGAAGCCGGCGATGCACTGCGCTGCTTGCAGGAGTTCGCCCGGGTGCCGGTGCTCCACCTGACGGAAATCCGTCGCCAGCGGGACCCCGCCTACCGGCAGGCGGTGGCGATGCTGGCCCGGCGTGATGCGTGCGGAGCCTTCCGCGCCTTCGACCGGCTCGGGGCCGTCCGCGAACTGCCCGACGACGACCGGTTGTGGCAGGCGGCTGCGGCCGACTATGTCCGGACGGTGCGTTCCGGGAAAAGCTGCCTTGCTATCTCCCCAGTCTGGTCGGAAATCCACCGGTTCACCGGTGCGGTGCGCGAGCAGCTCAAGCTGGCGAAGCTCGTGGCCCGGGAGGAGCGGACGGTGACGACGGTCCAGTCGCTCCAATGGACGGCCGAGGAGCGCCGCCGGGTGCAAAACTATCAACCGGGGGACGTGCTGACTTTCCATCGCCCGAGCGCAGGATTCCAGAAGGGGGAGACCGTGAAGGCAGTGCGTCGGGAAGGCAGCAGACTGGTCGTGCGGGACCCGGCGGGCCGGGAGCGGCAGCTCGATCCTCGGACTACGGGCGGGTTTGACGTCGGACTCGCCCGTGAGATCGAACTCGCGGTCGGCGACCGGCTGCTCATTCGGGCGAACCTACCGGCGTCCGGGCTCAGGAATGGCGATCTGGTCGAGGTTGCCGCCTTCGGCGACGACGGGGTCATCACCTGTCGGAATGGACGGGTATTGCCGGCCTCGTTCCGCGACTTCACGCACGGCTACGCGACCACGTCCCACGCCGCGCAGGGGAAGACCGTGGACCGGGGCATCCTGCTCATGGCGGGCGAAGGCATCGACGCCGGCAACCTGAAGCAGGCGTATGTCTCGAACTCGCGCTTCCGGGAAAGCCAGATGATCTACACCTCGGACAAGGAGGGTGCCCTAGAGGCCATGCAACGGCCGGCGGACCGGAAGCTGGCGCTGGAAATGGTCGGCGACCAACCCCCGCCGGAAGAGTCGCCGCGCCCTTCGTTGCGCGAACGGTTCGGTTTCAGTCCCAAGGCCCCGGCGGTGGCCGCCTGACCTGTCATGAGCATTTTGCACCAACCCGGCCAGAAGCCGCTCGTGCCGCCCCCGCCGCCGACGTGGGGCGAAGTAGCTCCCGAGAACGAAACGGCCAAGGTGATCCGCTTTGTCCTGGTGGACCGGGTGGTGACCTTCCCGGTGGCGGAATTGAAACGCTGGGAGCACACGGCGGGCGAACCGGAGGTGCTTTCCATAAGTGTGGGCCGGGAACATGTCGTCATCGAGGGGACGGAACTCGGGCCGATTCGCGCCGCCCTCGACCTGAAGCGACTCACCGAGGTTCGCGCCAACCACGGGCGCTCCACGGCGCGCCCCGGTCCACGGGTCCGCCTGATCGCCATTGAAGCCGCATGACGCATGGCGCAAAAGAAACAAACCGAACAGCTCGATTTCCTCGGGCACCTGACCCATGAGCGAACTCCTGATCTACGGCCGGATGGCGGAAAAACACTGGCGGGAACACCGCCCGCGGATGGTGGCGGAGCTGGAGGCGGAGAACCGCCTGCAGGCGGCGCTCTTGGACGCGCAGGAACAGACGACCGCGGACATGGAGCGGCTGATCCGGCACTTCACGCGGCAGGGGTTGACGCCGCAGCAGGCGCACGACCAGGCGTGGGAACTCGTCCGGGAGAAATACATCCTCCTGCCGCCGGAAGCGAAGGAGTAGTCCGCAACGGGGCCAACTACCGGATCACGGATGCCGACCGGCTGGGCGAAGGACCGTTGCGCCGGAAGTTCGAGCAGAACGTCGCCGCCCTCGAACTGCTGTTCCATATCGAGGCCGAACGCCGCGGGGCGACGGACGCGGAGAAGGCGGTCCTCGTCAAATACACCGGCTGGGGCGGTTTGCCGCAGGTATTCGCGACTCCGGCCGAGGCTCCGGGCTGGGAGAAGGAGCAGAAGCGACTGAAGGAACTGCTCGACCCGGCGAGTCTCGACTCGGCGCGCGCGACCGTTCTCAACGCCCATTACACTTCCCCCACGGTCATCCGGGCGATGTATGCCGCCGTCCGCCGGCTCGGGTTCACGCATGGTCGCGTGCTGGAGCCCGCGTGCGGACTCGGTCACTTCTTCGGCCTGATGCCGGAGGAGATGGCCGCCCGTTCGCAGCTCACCGGCGTCGAAATCGACCGCGTCACGGCCCGGTTGACCGCCTTGCTTTATCCCGACGCGGCGATTCACGCCCAGCCGTTCGAGGAAACGACGCTTCCGACCAACAGCTTCGACCTGGCGATTTCCAATGTGCCCTTCGGCGATTACTCACCTTTCGACCCGAAGCTCAACCGCCGGAAATTCAAGATTCACGACTACTTTTTCGTCGCGGCGGCGGAACGGGTGCGGGCGGGCGGACTCATCGCCTTCATCACCACGCGCGGCACGCTCGACAAGCAGTATCCCTACCTGCGCGAAGCAGTCGCACAGCAATGCGACCTGGTGGCAGCGATCCGGCTGCCGAACACCGCTTTCAAGAAGAATGCCAACACGGAGGTCACGACCGACATTGTGATCCTGCGCAAACGGGCAGCGGGAGAGAAACCGGCCGGGCCGGCGTGGCAGGAAAGCCGACCCATACCGGGTGGCACGGAAGAAAAACCGATCTTCCTCAACGAGTATTACCATGAGCGTCCGGCCATGATGCTCGGCAAGCTGGTGCAGGTGGAGCACGGGATGTATGGCCGCGATGAGGTCACGCTTGAGCCGGACGGCCGGGATTTGGGCGAGGCGCTGGCCGGTGCAGTCGCGGCCTTGCCCGAAAACATCTACCAGCCGCTCACGGAAGCCCAGGCAGCGGCCCAACGGCAGACCATCCCGGTGCCGGCGGGAGTAAAGCCCAATGCCTACGTGCTGACCGATCACGGCGGAGGCGGCATTGCCGTTCGCGAAGGCGACGAGCTGCGGTTGCTGACAGAACTTTCGCCCATGACCGCGCGGCGCATCCGCCGGCTGATCCATGTGCGGGATGCGGCCCGTGAGTGCTTGCAGTCGCAGGTTGCGGACCGACCTGAACCGGAACTCGCCGCCGCTCGGTTCAAGCTGAATCAGGTGTATGACTACTTCGTCGGGCAATTCGGGCCAATTTCGCAGCCGGCCAACTCGCGGGTGTTCGCGGGAGATCCCGACCTGCCGTTGCTGCTCTCCTTGGAGAACTACGATGAGGCCAGCAACACAGCCGCGAAGACCGCCATCTTCCGGGAGCGCACGATCCAGCGCCGGGTGGCGGTGACGAGCGTGGGCGGGGCCAAGGAAGCTTTGGTTGTCACCCTGAGCGAACGGGGCCGGGTGGACCTTGAGCACATCAGCCGGCTCCTCGGAAAACCCGAGGCGGAATTCCTGCCCGAGTTGCAAGGGGCGATCTTCCACAACCCGGTGACCAAGCGCTGGGAGACCGACGACGAATACCTCTCTGGCAATGTCCGGGAGAAGCTCGCCGTAGCGGAGCGGGTCGTCCGGGAGGACGAGCGCTACCGGCTCAATGCCGAGGCACTGCGGCAGGTCCAGCCGGCGGACCTGAAGGCGACGGAAATCGACGCCCGGCTGGGGGCGGCGTGGATTCCGGCGGAAGACATCGTGGCGTTTGGGCAGGAGATTCTGCGGGTTCACGGCCCCCACGATGTGCGGGTCCGTCATGTGCCACAGTTCGCCCTGTGGACGGTCGAGGTCAGTCACTATGCCAAGACCGGCGTGGCCAACAAAAGCGAATGGGGCACGGTCCGGGTGGCCGCACACGAGTTGCTGGAGGCGGCGCTCAACCTGCGCACGCCGACCGTTTACGACTACGACGAGGAGAAAAAACCGCACGTCAACGCGGTGGCCACGGAAGCCGCCCGCGAAAAACAGCAGAAGATCAAAGACCGGTTTGCCGAGTGGATCTGGCAGGACGACACCCGGCGGGAGCGGCTCGTGGCCTTCTACAACCGCGAATACAACCACACCCGGTTGCGGATTTTCAGCGGCGAGCACCTGACGCTGCCGGGAGCGAGCCCGACGATCTCGTTGCGCCCCCACCAGAAGGCGGGCGTCTGGCGCATCCTGCAAACGCCCAATGCGCTGCTGGCTCACGTCGTCGGGGCGGGCAAGACGTTCACGATGGCCGCCGCTGCGATGGAGTTGAAGCGGTTGGGTTTGGCGCGGAAGCCCATGTTCGTCGTCCCGAATCACATGCTCGGGCAGTTCAGCACCGAATTGCTGGCACTCTATCCGGGGGCCAACGTGCTGGTCGCCGGGAAGGACGATTTCGCGAGCGCCCGCCGCCGTGAGTTGATGAGCCGCATCGCCACCAATAATTGGGATGCGGTCATCGTGACGCATTCCGGGTTCGAGCGCCTGCCAATGTCCGAGCGGGCGCAGAAAGAATTCCTAACCGAGCAACTGGTCGAGCTGGAGGAGTGCATCCGGGAACAGAAGGGCAAGATCAGCGGTTCTGGGGATACCCGGATGGTGAAGCAGCTGGAGCGGGCGAAGAAGAAGCTGGAAGGGAAAATCAAGACGATGGCGGCGGTGCACCGGAAGGACGACACGCTCACTTTCGAGGAGATTGGCGTGGACCGTCTCTTCATCGACGAAGCCCAGGCGTTCAAGAATCTGTTCTACGTCACGAAGATGACACGGGTGGCCGGGCTGCCGCAGACCGCCTCGGAGCGGGCGTTCGACATGTTCCTCAAGGTCCAGCACGTTCAGCGGATGAACGGTGGCGCGGGTGTCGTGTTCGCCACGGGCACGCCGGTGACGAACACCATGGCGGAGATGTTCACCATGCAGCGTTACCTCCAGATGGATGTGCTGCGCCGGCAGCACCTGCAGCATTTCGATGCCTGGAGTGGCTCGTTTGGCGAAACCGTGTCGGCGATGGAGTTGGCTCCGGATGGCGCCGGCTACCGGCTCAACACCCGCTTTGCCCGGTTCGTGAATGTCCCGGAATTGATGCACCTGTTCCGGCAGACTGCGGATGTCCAGACCGCGGACATGCTCAAGCTACCGGTGCCGGAACTGGAGGGAGGCAAGCCGCAGGTCATCCGGGCACCCGCGACGCCGGAGCTGAAGGCTTTCGTCCAGTCCCTGGCCAAGCGGGCGGAGAAACTGAAGACCGGTCTCGTTGATCCGAAGGTGGACAACATGCTCAAGATCACCGGCGAGGGTCGCAAGGCGGCGCTCGACCTGCGGCTCATGCGCCCGGCCACGCCCGATCATCCTGAGTCGAAGGCCAACCTCGCCGTCCGGGAGATTCACAAAATTTGGCAGGCGACGGGCGAGCAGCGGCTGACGCAGATGGTGTTCTGCGACCTGTCCACCCCGAAGGTCGAGGGGCGCGGGCTGTCGGTCTATCAGGACATCAAGGCGAAGCTGGTCGCGCTGGGCGTGCCGGCCGACGAAATCCAGTTCATCCAGGATCACGATTCCGATGCAGCGAAGACGTCGCTTTTCAAGGACGTCCGCAGCGGCCGGGTCCGTATCCTCATGGGGTCAACCCAGAAGATGGGAGCCGGGACCAACGTGCAGGCGAAACTGGTGGCGCTGCATCACCTCGAAGCGCCGTGGCGGCCGGCGGACATCGAGCAGCGTGAGGGCCGCATCCGCCGGCAGGGCAACACCAACGCCACCGTCAAAATCTTCCGCTACGTCACCGAAGGGAGCTTCGACGCCTACATGTGGCAGACCCTCGAAACGAAGGCCAAATTCATCTCCCAGGTGATGACGGGCGAAACGACGGCCCGGCGCATCGAGGATTTGGACGCACCGGCCCTGACGTATGCGGAGGTCAAGGCCATCGCTTCCGGCAATCCGATGATTGTGGAGAAAGCGAAGGTGGATGCGGAGGTCATGAAACTCGCGCGGCTCCGGGCCGAGCACGCGGAAAGCCAATTCTCCCACCGGGGCCGGTTGCGGGTGATGGAGCAGGATGTGGCCCGGCTGGAACGACAGTTGGTCGCCACCGACAAGGACGTCGCTGCGCGCCAGGACACTCAAGGCGACAAGTTCAGGATCGTGCTCGACGGTCAGATCTTCACCGACCGGGTGAAGGCGGGGTCGGCTCTGATCTATCTGGTGGAGGATCATCGCACCGACCACTTGTTGGGCCGGCCGTCGCCCGCCGTGTTGGGCGAGTTTGCGGGCTTCAAACTCGAATATCGCTCAACTCTGGCGGACAAGGTGACGCTGCGCGGGGCCTCGGAATATGTTGCCAGCGTGTCACCGTCCCCGGTCGGCACGATCAGTTCGCTGGAGCATGCAGCCAGGTCGGTGGAGGATCAGATCGAGCGCACACGGCAGGAACTCGCCCGGACGAAAAAGGACTTGGGAGAATTGTCCAAGCTGGCCGGCGGAGTGTGGGAGCACGAGGAACACTACCGCTCGCTCGTCAAGCGGCAGGCGGAATTGGTGGACGCATTGGACCTGACGAAGAATCAGGCCGCCGCACAACTGGCCACGGAAACAGAGGAGACGGAAACGGTCGCCAGTTCGACCCCAGCGGAAGAAGTGTCCGAGGATGTCAGGATGGAAACGGACGCGCCATCGACGAGGCAGGCTCCAGTAGAGGCGTCTGCCCCGGAGTTGATGACGCCACAGCAATTCAAGGCCGCGGGACTCGGACCGGCCAACGATGCGATCATCCTGCAGGCCGCCCGCCAGCACAAGCCGGTCTCGGCGCAGGCCGTGGATGAATACAATTTGAAGCACTCGCTTCCGCGAGGCTATGAGCGGGACGGCGACCGCTTCGTGTTCAATAGGCCAACGGCCGCTCCAGTGAAGCCGGCTAAGACTTTGAAGGGGCAAATTTCACCGAAGTCCGCCCCAGCATTAATGACCCCGGCGGAGGCGCGAACAGCCGTCATAGTCAGCCTCTCGGGCAAGGATGCCTGGGCCAGGTTTCCCGGAAGAGAGCGCTGGCTGTCTCCCGGATCGAAGAAAAGAGAGCTGGCCATCGAGCGGGCGCATCGGGGTGAGATTGCCCGCGCCTTGGAAGCCGGTGAGCCGGTTTCAGCTACTGCGGTCACGACCTACAAGATAAGGATGCCGGCCGGCTATGAGAAGGAGGGCGACCGGTTTGTATCGACAGGAGCCGGGGAAACTCGGACGGAAACCGCTGCAACTTCAGTTGCGACTGCACGCGTTGGCGCTCGCAATTCTAGTCAACCGAGAGTGGCCGCATGACGCTCTCACGCGAAGAACGTCTACACGGCGTCGCCGCCTTGATTCTCAGGTCCGCGCGGCGTTACTGGACCGCAGTCGATGCTGGAGAATTACCGCTGCCACCGGAATTCGTGGAGACGTCTGATATGGTTCCGGGCGAGCCGATGGACGACAGCCGCCGGATTTTGGACTACCTCAATCGCCGGGGGGCTGCGGCCCCAAAGGACATCCGCCTGGCACTCGGTCTGTCGCGAGCCACCGCGCAACGACGGCTAGCGCAGCTCGCGCGGGAGGGGCAAATCGTCCCGCAAGGTCAGACCCAGGCACTGCTGTATTTGCTCAGTTCAAAGCCCAATGGGTTGTCCTGACGTAACCCTTGACGCCATCAGCCGATGCCCATCTTGAATCCGCGCTTCATTTGTTGGAATTGGGTGGTCTGAGGCTCCGCTGGCAACTCCGCCAGTCGACGCATCTTCCGCAGGCTGAAATAGTGCACGGCATCGGCTTCCTTGAGCCCGCGCAGGAATTCCTGAATTTCCGGGATGAGTTTGATGAGCTTCAGATGATGGGTGACCGACCCCGGAGCAATGTGCTCCCGCTTTGCGATGGCTTGCTTCTCCAAGGTCGGATCGCGTTGCAGCTCCCGGTGCCAGGCAACCGCGCGATGGATGGGATGACGCGGAGTTTCGCTGCGCTGCGGGGTTTTCGCCACCACGGGAAGAACCCGGTGCTCGAATGGAGCGAAGATGATGGAGGCGCCGAACGCACCCTGATTGCCGAGCCTCGCCTTCATTGACAGGCCAAGCGTGCGTTGCCTCGGCGCAACGGTATGGCGCAGCCCGTCACCGACGATGACCTTCTGTTCCATTCCCTCGACCAATTCCGGGATGTGGACCTTGATCTCAAGCTGGAGAGGACGTTGCGGCGCACCGTGGCCAACCTCGCGGCCCGCGCGAATATCGATCCGTTCGATAAGCAGGGAAACAAGCTGCTTTTGTTCTTCCGGCTTCATCCGGGGAAGCAGCTCCCCGAGCCGGTCAATGGCGGCGAGAATCCGTTTCTCATTGAGCATTGCCTCGTCGCACCCGCGCAAGTCCTGCCGCACTTGCTCCCGTTTCACGATCAGTTCCTGCCGCCGCTCTCGCAGGGTCAGCACGCGCTGCTTCAGTTCCTCGCCGAGCAGGTCGGCGCCACCGGCAGCAATAGCCTCGACGAGGTTCTCCACCTGCCGGTTGATTTCCGTCAGCGCCTTCTCGGTGTCGGCAAGCGAGGTTCGCAACGGCTCCCGGTCGATACGCTGACTCGAACGCGAATCCGCGAGGGCGGTGCGCGTGACCTCCGGGTGTTGACCCAGCTTGGTCAGGAACCCCAATACCACTGATTCCAAAGCACCCGCCGCAATGCGGCCAACCGGGCAGCTCTGGTCGCGGCTTTTCCGCACCACCTGCCCGCAATCGTAGTAGCGATACGGTCGCCCTGCCGGGTCCTTCTTTCCGCTGTCATGAGGGATCAGTGCGCGCTGGCAGTGCGCGCAGAAAACCACGCCCTTGAGGATGTGGCCGTGCCTGTCGCGTTCCACGATGACCGATGGGCGCTCGCGGGGTGGGAGCGTCTTGACGGCCGCGTTGGCCCGCTCCCATACATCGGCCTTTACCAACGCTTCGTGCCGGCCGGCATATTCTTCGCCTCCAAATCGGATGCACCCGCGATATATCGGGTTGGTCAGAATGAGGCGCAAGCCATCGCTCCGAAAATGGTTACCCCCGACTGGCAGAGAAGTCCCATCCCGTCGCGCGAAAATGCGAGGCTTCGTCCGGTGGCCCTCGGCGTTTAGGGCGTTGGCGATGTCGGTGAGGGGAACGAGTTGCGCCGCTTGTTCGAATACTCTCCGCACCAGCGCAGCTTCCGCGGCATTCGGAGTGAGCTTTTGGGTGTTCAGGTCATAGTCGTAGCCCAGGGGGACCATGCCACCGTTCCAGATGCCGCGCCTGGCCTGTTCCCTCAGTTTGATGCGGACCTTTTTGGCAACGTTCCGCCGTTCAAAGTCGGAAACGGCCATGATAATGTTATTCTTCAGGCGTCCCTCCGGCTCGCTCTCGGAAATGTCCTCCGTGGCGCTGACCAACTCGCATCCGTGCTTTTGCAGGAATGCGCGAAACGGACCGAATTCGTCAATGTTGCGCGACAATCTCTCCAGCTTGAATACGACCAACACCTTGACCTCTCCCGCCTCGATCAGGCGTTTGAGCGCCTGAATCCCAGGCCGGTTCATGGTGCCACCGGAATAGGCCGCATCGGTCAGACATGCGACTTCATGCCAGCCCTTGGTCCGGCTTATCACGTCACGGCAAACGGCGGCTTGGTTGTCGCAGGAATCGAAGCGTCCGCCCACCTGATCGTCCGTCGAAACACGCGCATAGATTGCCGCCGGAAGGGACCGAACGGGAATTGCGCTGGAAGTCTGGGGGCGGGGAGGAGTCGCGGGCATCTTGCCGATTTTCGACCGGCAAGGTGTTGGGTTCGCCGCTCAAGAAATCATGCGAGAAAGCTAGTTTCTGATCGATGTGCTGCAAGCGTCAGCAGTTGCACGGCAGCGTTGTCTAAGCCCGATCCATTTTAACACCCGCGACGATTTCTAATCGAAACCCGAAAAAATCCGGCGCACGAAAGGGCTCAAACACGAACTTTAAGCCTGTGTGTTAAAATGGGATTTCGATTCAAACCATGGTTGGCGTGGAACTTACGCAGTCATTTTAACACTCCGCGTAAAGTTCGTGTCGCCAATCAAGATGGCTGCCCGGGCTGGGATCGAACCAGCGACCAAGTGATTAACAGTCACCTGCTCTGCCACTGAGCTACCGGGCAACGTGGCTCCCGAAAGGGAACGGCCAAAAAGAGGTTCGCTTAAGGGCTTGTCAACATCGCTCTCCTGTAAAAAGGCACAATTCTCCCTCTGGGGGCAAAGTTTTGGTTGCATCGCCCCAACTCGGCCGGTCAACTCGGCACCCTTTTCCATTACGCCTGCCTCCAATTCCGGAGTCACAGGGGGAACGAAACCATGAAAAAATACCAGCTTACTGTCACGACGCGCGAAGGCACCGGCCGCAGCGCTTCCCGCCGCCTCCGCAAGGCCGAGAAGATCCCCGCGATTCTCTACGGCAAGCACACGAAACCCGAGAGCCTGGCCATCAGCGCGCCGGAGTTTGTGAAGCTCCGCAAGGAAATCGCCGGCCAAGCCGCCCTCATCGAGCTCAAGCGCGAGGCCGGCCCCACCGCGCTCTCCTTCCTCCAGGAGATCCAGCGCGATGCGATCACCGACAAGTATCTCCACCTCGACCTGCATGAGGTGAAGACCGACGAGAAGTTCGAGATCCGCGTCCCCGTGCGCATCGTCGGCGAGGCCGCCGGCGTCAAGGTGGGCGGCGGCATCCTCGAGACCTCGTCCTTCCAGCTGCGCATCCGCTGCTTGCCGAAGGACCTGCCCAACCTCATCGAGGTGGACGTTTCGGCGGTCGAACTGGGCCAGACCGTGCACGTGAGCGACATGAAGCCGCTGCCCGGCGTCGAATTCCTTGATCAAGGCAACCAGCCGGTCGTCTCCTGTGTCGAGCCGCCGGCCGAGGAAGTCGCCGCGACCCCCGAGGCCGCCGCTGCTCCGGCCGACGGTGCCGCCGCTCCGGCTGCGGGTGCCGCCGCCGCTCCGGCTGCCGCGGGCGACGCCAAGGCCGCCGCTCCGGCGGCCAAGGGCGATGCCAAGGCCGCCGCCCCGGCTGCGGGCGCCAAGCCCGCCGCCGCTCCGGCCAAGAAGTGATTTCATCCCCCGGGTCGCGCGTCCGCGCGCGGCCCGTTTTGCACGCTGTTCTTTGAGTCATGTCCGTCACGCTGATCGCTGGACTGGGCAACCCCGGGCGCGAATACGCCGCCACCCGCCACAACCTCGGTTTCACCGTCGTTGATGCGCTGGCGGCAGCCGAAGGCCTCAAGTGGAAATCAGAAAGCCGCTTTGAGGCCGAGACCGCCCGCTGGGATGTCCGCCCCGGGGTCACGCGACTCCTCGTCAAGCCGACGACCTTCATGAATGACAGCGGCCGCGCCCTGCGCGGCCTGCTCGCCTTTCACAAGGCCGCCGTCAGCGACCTCATAGTGGCCTACGACGATCTCACGATCGGCACGGGCACCGTGAAGGTGTCGGTCACCGGCAGCGCCGGCGGCCACAACGGGGTCGCCAGCCTGCTCGAGCACCTCGGCAGCGGCTTCGTCCGCTACCGGCTCGGCATCAACGAGCCCCGCCCGGCGGGGATGGACATCAAGGACTTCGTGCTCGGAAAATTTTCCAAAGAACAAACCCATATCATCGACCAAAAACTAACCTCCTTCGTGGACGGCCTCCGCCTGCTCATCAACCGCGGGCCCGCCGAAGCCATGAACATCCTCAATCGCCGAGACCATCATGAGCCAGAACAAGCGTAACTACAAAGCCTCCTTCATCCTCGACAACCGCGGCAAGGAAGACTCCGTCGAGACCATCATCGAGGGCGTGAAGAAGGAAATCGCCGCCGTGCAGGGCGAAGTCACCGCCGTCGAGAACAACGGCCGCCGGGATTTTGCCCGCAAGACCGACGACCAGTTCCCCTCGGGCGTCTATATCCAGGTGAACTTCACCGCCCCGGCCAGCGCGCCGGCCCAGTTGCACGAGCGCCTGCGGCTCAACCAGACCGTTTACCGCGCGCTCGTCGAGAACGCCTGAGTCGCGTCCCCGCGCCGCCCACCCCTCCCATGGCCAATCTCAACAAAGTCATGCTCATCGGCAACCTGACGCGCGACCCGGAACTCCGGGTCACGCCGAAAGGCACCGCCATCTGCCAGTTCAGCCTGGCCGTGAACCGCAAGTTCAAGGACGAGAGCGGCGGCGAGCGCGAGGAGGTCACCTACGTGGACATCGAGGCCTGGAGCAAGCAGGGCGAGACGATCGCGAAATATTGCACCAAGGGCCGCCCGCTCTTCGTCGAGGGCCGCCTGCGCCTCGACCAGTGGGAGGACAAGAACACCAAGGAAAAGCGCAGCCGCATGAAGGTGGTGCTCGAGAATTTCCAGTTCCTCGGCAGCGGCCGCAGCGACGGGGCCGCGTCCGGCGGTGGCGAGGGTGGGGAAGCCCGCTCCTACGCCCCCCGCGCCACCAGCACCCCCCGGCCCGCCACGCCGCCGGCCGCCCAGGAAAGCATCGATGAAGACGTGCCGTTCTGAGCCCGCCGCCTCCGCACTTTAAACCAAACTCAAACTAGATTCCGATCATGGCTAACAACGAAGTTCTCCTCCTCAAACCGGTCGACGGCCTTGGTGCCGAAGGCGACCAGGTCAAAGTCCGCGCCGGCTACGCGCGCAATTTCCTCCTGCCCCAGGGCAAGGCGGTGCCGCTCACGCAGGCCAACCGCAAACACGTCGAGGCCCTGAAGAAGGCCCGCGGCCTCCGTGAGGCCAAGGAACTGGACGGGGCCCAGGCCCTCGCCAAGCAGATCGCCAAGGCCGGCATCGCCATCGCCGTGAAGACCGGCGAGGGCGGCAAGCTGTTCGGCGCCGTCACGGCGAACGACATCCACGAGAAGCTGGCCGCCGCCGGCGTCACCGTGGAGAAGCGCCGCATCCACCTCGGCCAGCCGATCAAGACCCTCGGCAAGCACGAGGTGAAGATCCGCCTGCACCCGGAGGTCAGCGTCGAACTCAGCTTCGACGTCGTCTCCGAGAACCCGATCGAGCCCGCCGCGACCGCCTGAACGCGGCCACGCCCAAGCCAAGCTGCGGTGACACCATCGCAGCTTTTTTTTGCCCTGATGCCAACGTTCCCCACGCTCCGGTTGCTCACCGCCGCTTCCGAGAAATCTGCCAATAACATAGGCTTGCCCCCGGGGCTTTCCCGCCGCGACATCTAATCCCCCAATGGCTGAAACGGCGACATCTGTGCGGAAGGGCGAAAGCAACCGGGACGGCGCGCGCAAGGAGCCGACGCTGCCCGTGTCAGCCCCGGACCGCTCGCCCCCGCACAGCGCCGAAGCCGAGGAACACGTCATCGCCTGCTGCCTGCTCGACGGCAACGACACCATCGCGCGCTGCCTCGAGGCGCGGCTGGCGGCCGATTCGTTTTATTTTCCGGCCAACCGCCTGCTGTTCGAGATCATCGTGGAGCTCTACCAGAAGGGCACGGCCGTCATGCTGGAGACGCTCGCCGAGGAGCTGAAGACCCGCCGCCAGCTGGAGGCCGTCGGCGGTTTCGCCTACCTGATGCAGGTCACGGGCAAGATCCCGACCACCGCGCATGCCGGCTACTTCATCGAGAAAGTGCGCGAGAAGCACCTGCTGCGCGAGCTGATCAAGGCCGCCACCGGCGCGGTCGAGCAAGCCTACAGCTTCACGGGCGGTCTCGAGGAGTTCGTGGACAAGATCGAGAAGGACCTCTTCAAGGTCACCCAGGATCGCGTGAGCGACAGCGCGCAGGAGATCAAGGAGTCGGTCAAGGAGGCCAACACCGTCATCGCCAAGCTGCTCATGAAGAAGGGCGAGCTCACCGGGGTGACGTCGGGCTTCAAGGATCTCGACGCGATGACCTTCGGCTTCCAGCGGCAGGAAATGATCGTCATCGCCGCCCGGCCCTCGATGGGCAAGACCAGCTTCGCGCTGAACATCGCCGAGGCCGCCGCGTTGCCGAAGTCGGGCAAGGGCGAGCCGGTGGCGACCCTCATCTTTTCGCTGGAAATGAGCGCCTCCCAACTCGCCCTGCGCATGCTCTGCGCCCGGTCGCGGGTGAACATGAAGAAGCTGCGCGACGGGCTCGTCAGCCGCGACGGCGAGGAGATCAACGCGCTGGGGAAGGCCGGGGAGGAGTTCAAGAAGGCTCCCATCCTGGTCGACGATTCGAGCGCCCTGACCATCATGGAGATGAGGGCGAAAGCCCGCCGCATCTACGCCCGCCGCAAGCTCGGCCTCATCATCGTCGATTATTTGCAGCTGCTCAACGGCACGGACCCCCGGGCTCCCCGCGAACAGCAGGTCGCCGAGGTTTCCCGCGGATTAAAGGCGATGGCGAAGGAACTTGACCTGCCGGTCCTAGTCCTAAGCCAGCTTAACCGCTCCTCGGAGAAGGAGAACCGCACCCCCCGCCTGTCGGACTTGCGCGAATCCGGCTCCATCGAGCAAGATGCCGACGTCGTGCTCATGCTCTCCCGTCCCAAGGACGCCGATGAAAAGTTCCAAACCGCCGCCAATGCGGCGGATTTAATCGTTGCCAAGCAGCGCAACGGGCCGGTAGGAGATTTGAAACTAACTTTCCTTCAAGAAATTACGCGCTTTGAAAACTTCACCCTGTAACCCGTTTGTGCGGGTTCTTCTCGCCGCTATTCTCGTTGTTTCCGCTGTCACCGGCTTGCGGGCCCAGGCAGATCCGTCGGCCGCGCCAGCGGCCGCTCCGGCCGGCCCGGTTTACCGGGTGGGCACCATCACGATCAAGTTCGTGGGCATGGCCAACATCAGCGAACAGATCGTGCGCGCCAACATGGCCTTGCGCGAAGACACCGACATGGATGAGGCGCTGCTCGACCGCGACATCCGCTCGCTCTACAAGACCGGCCTCTTCGAGTTTATCGAGGTCAAGCGCGAGCAGGCCGCCGGCAACGTGGTGAACCTCGTTTTCGAGGTGACCCCCAAGTTTCGTGTCCTGGCGGTGAGGTTCGAGGGGGCGAAGGCCTACAAGGACCGCCGCCTGACCAAGGAAATCAAGTCGGCGGCCAACGGCGCGCTGGATGAGCGGCAGATCAAGGAAGACGCCCAGAAAATCTACGAGTTCTACCAGAAGAGCGGCTACAACCAGGCGCAGGTGACCTACAGCATCGACCGCGACCGCCAGAACGGCTTCGGCACCGTCACCTTCAAGATCCGCGAGGGTGCCCGGGTGAAGATCGCCGCCATCAATTTTGTCGGCAACGACCACGTCAAGGCCAAGAAGCTGCGCAAGGAGATGGAGACCAAGAAATGGCACCCGTTCTCCTGGCTCACGGGCGGCGGCCGGCTGAAGGACGATGAATTCGACGAGGACCTCGGCAAGCTGCGCGACTATTACAACGAGCAGGGTTACCTCGATGTCGAGATTGCCGAGGACAAGATCACCTTCGATTACCCGAAACCCGAACGCCTCGTCATCACGATCCGCATCAACGAGGGCCGTCTCTACAAGATCGGCGACATCAGCTTCAAGGGGAACAAGGTTTACTCGGACAAGATCCTTCGCCTCGTGCCCCGGCAGAAGAAGGGCCAGACCTTCGTGCCCTCCAAGCTCGACAAGGACGTGGAGACGCTGGAGGAATTCTACGGCCAGGTCGGCTATCTCCAGACGCGCGTGCGGCTGGTGCGCAAGCCCAACCTCGCGACGGGCGACATCGACATCGAATACCAGGTCACCGAGAGCGAGAAATTCCAGGTCGAGTCGATCATCATCGAGGGCAACACCAAGACGAAGAGCATTGTCATCCTCCGCGAGCTCGTCCTCGGTCCCGGCGACGTCTTTGACTCGCTCCGGATGAAGATCAGCAAGCTGCGCCTCGAGAACACGCGCTTCTTCGAGGAGCCCGTCAACGTCACCGACGAGTCCACCAACATCCCCGGCCGCCGCAACCTGAAGATCTCGATCCGCGAGGCGCGCACCGGCAACCTGACCTTTGGCGCGGGCTTCAGCTCGCTGGAGCGCGCGGTGGTCTTCGCCGAAATCACCCAGTCCAACTTCGATCTCTTCAACCGTCGCTCCTTCTTCCAGGGCGACGGCCAGAAGTTCCGCCTGCGCTTCCAGATCGGCTCGCAGTCCAGCGAGGTCATCCTGGCCTTCGAGGAACCCTACCTGCTCGAGCGGGAGCTGGCCCTCGGGTTCCAAGTTTACCGGCAGACCTCCGACTACAACAGCTCCTTCTACGAGGAAATCCGCACCGGCGGCGAGGTCTACCTGCGCAAGCGGCTGTTCAACTGGCTGGAGGGTCGCCTGGCCTACACCTACCAGATTGTCGGCATCGAGAACGTGGCGGCCTCGGCTCCGAACCAGATTCGCTTTGCCGAGGGCAACTCGACCACCTCCAAGGTGTCCCTCTCCCTCACCCAGGACTCGCGCGACAAGATCATCAACACCACGCGCGGCAACTACGGCACGCTCGAGCTGGGTGTGGCCGGCGGCCCGCTGGGCGGCGACAACAACTATTACAACCTGGAGTTCCGGGGCTCGAAATTCTTCCCGATCGCCGAGTTCCAGGAACAGGTGCTCGCCGTGCTCGGTCGCGCCGGCGTGGTGGACAGCTTCGGTGACAGCGACAAGCTCCAGACCCGCACCATCACCGATCCCACGACGGGCCTGCCGATCACCAGCGCGCCTTTCCGGCCGGGTGTGCCGTTCTATGACCGCTACTTCCTCGGCGGGCCGCAGACCCTGCGCGGCTTCGAATTCCGCACCGTCGGGCCGAAGGATTCCTCCGGCGAGCCCACCGGCGGCAACACCTACGGCTTCCTCAGCTTGGAATACTCCATGGATATCGTGAAGCCGGTGCGCTTCGCCGTCTTCTACGACGCCGGCTTCGTGAACGTCGATCCCTACGATTTCAGCCCGGCCGAATACAACGACAACTTCGGCTTCGGCCTCCGTCTCTTCGTGGCGGGCGCCCCGCTGAGCCTCGATTTCGGCATCCCGCTCACGGGGGACAAGTTCAACAAGAAAGGCTCGCAGTTTAATTTCTCCTTTGGCACCCGTTTCTAATCCGTCAACCTCCACCGCAATTATGAACAAGCTGCTCCGTCCCCTCCTGGCCATGGCTGCCCTGGCCGCCAGTTCCACCGCCCTGCTCGCCCAGCCGGCGGTGAAGCTGATCACCGTCGACATCGGCAAGGTCTTCGACGGCCACTACAAATCCGAAGAGGCCAACGCCAAGTTCCGCGACGCGGAGCAAAAAGCGCGCGAGCAGGCCGAGGAGCTCCGCAAGCAGGGCCAGACCATGGTGGACGAATACAAGGAGCTGGCCGAGCAGGCGAAGAACACCCTGCTGAACGCCGATGCCCGGACCAAGGCCGAGCAGGCCGCCCAGAAGAAGCTCGAGGAGATCCAGCGCAAGCAGGCCGACCTGCAGGGCTTCCTGCAGAACACCCAGAACTCGCTCTCGCAGCGCATCGCCACCCACCGCGACCTGCTGCTGGAGGAAATCACCAAGACCGTGAATGAAATCGCCCGCCGCAAGGGCGCCACGCTGGTGCTCGACAAGTCCGGCCCTTCCGCCTTCCGCATCCCGGTCGTGCTCTACGCCGACCCGGCCTACGACATCACCGACGAGGTGCTGGCCGAGGTGAACAAGGACCGCCCGGCGGCGACCACCGCCGCCAAGCCGGCCGCGCCGGCGACCACGGCCCCGGCGGCCGGCTTCACGGTGCCGAATGTCAGCAAGCCCGCCGACCCGGCCAAGAAGCCGTAAGAAACCTTGCCAAGCCCTGTTCCTGCGAACAGGGCTTTTTTGTGCCCATGCAGGTCGCCTACACACCCGCTGAAATCGCCGCCATGGTCGGCGCGCAACGCTCGGTCGGGACCACCGCCCAGACGATTCGCGACATCGCCTCGCTGACGGCGGCGCGCGCCGGCGACCTGTCCTTCCTCGGCAATGCCAAATACCGGTCGCAGGTGGCGGGCAGCGCGGCCTCGGTCCTGCTGTTGCCCTTGGATTACGTGGGCGAGCCCCGGCCGGATCAGGTCCTCCTCTTCGTCGAGAATCCCTCGGTGGCCCTGGCCCGGGTGTGCGCCCGCATCGCGCAGGCGCTTTGGCCCAAGCCGGCGCCGGGCATCCACCCGAGCGCGGTGGTGGCGGCGACCGCCCGGATACATGCCACGGCGCACGTCGGCCCGCTTTGTGTCGTCGAGGACGGCGTGACCATCGGCCCCGGGAGCTTGCTGCAAGCCTCCGTCTTTGTCGGGCGCGATGCCCGCATCGGCGAAGGCTGCTGGGTGATGCCGGGGTGCGTGATTGCCGCCGGCTGTTCGCTCGCCAACCGGGTGCAGCTCCAGCCGGGCGTGGTCATCGGCGCGGATGGCTTTGGCTATGAGTTCGTCAAGGGTCGCCACGAGAAAATTCCGCAGATCGGCGTCGTGGCCATCGAGGATGACGTCGAGATCGGCGCCAATTCCACGATCGACCGCGCCCGGTTCAGCCGGACGGTCGTGGGGGAGGGCACCAAGATCGACAACCTGGTGCAGGTCGCGCACAACGTCGTCATCGGGAAACACTGCATCCTCTGCTCCCAGGTCGGCATTTCCGGCAGCACCACCCTGGAGGATTACGTGATTCTGGGCGGCCAGGCCGGGGTGGGCGGCCACATTACCCTAGGCAAGGGCACCAAGGCCGGCGGCCGGGCCGGCATCGCCACCAGCACCGAGCCCGGCAGCTACCTCAACGGCAATCCCGCCATCCCCTACATGCTGGAACGCCGGATTGCGGTTCTCCAGCAGCGCCTCCCCGATCTCTTCAAGCGCGTCGCGGCGCTGGAGAAAGCCCCCGAATAGCCTTTCCGCTTCCACCCATCTCCGTTACCACGCCTCCGCCACCATGAGGGACACGAAACTCAAGATATTCTCCGGCTCATCCAACCGGGCGCTCGCAGAGGAAATCTGCGCGTCCATCGGCGTCCCGCTCGGCGACGCGACGGTCAACTGCTTCCCCGACGGCGAGTCGTTCGTGAAGATCAACGAGAACATCCGCGGCGCGGACTGCTACTTCATCCAGTCCACCTGCCCGCCGACCAACCATCACCTGATGGAGCTGCTCATCATGATCGATGCGGCCAAGCGGGCCTCCACGCAGCGCATCACGGCCGTCATCCCCTTCTACGGCTACGCCCGGCAGGATCGCAAGGACCAGCCCCGCGTGCCCATCACCGCCAAGCTGGTGGCCAACCTGCTCATGTCCGCCGGGGCCAACCGCGTGCTGGCGATGGATCTGCACAGCCAGCAAATCCAGGGCTTCTTCGACATCCCGGTGGACCACCTGTTCGCCTCGCCGGTGTTCTTCCAATATCTCGCCACGAAGCGCAGCAACAACCTCGTGGTCTTCTCCCCGGATGTCGGCGGCATGAAGATGGCGTCCGCCTATGCCGACGTGCTCGGCGCCTCGCTCGGCCTCGTGGCCAAGAAGCGCAAGAGCGCCACGACCGTCGAGGCCATGAGCATCGTCGGTGAGGTCGCCGGCTGCGATGTGCTGCTGGTGGACGACATCACCGAGACCGCCGGCACCCTGACCGCCGCCGCCAAGCTGCTGAAGGAAAACGGCGCCCGGAGCATCCGCGCCGCCGTCAGCCACTGCGTCCTGAACGAGATCGCCTACGAACGCCTCGCGGGCGGCCTGATTGACGAGCTCATCACCACGAATTCCGTGCCGATCGACACTCGCGGCCTGCCCATCACCGTCCTCAGCATCGCCCCGCTGCTGGGCGAGGCCATCCTGCGCATCAACACCAACGAGAGCGTCACGAGCCTGTTCAAAATCAAGGGTTTCTAGGCCCGGCTTGCGGAACCGGCGGCGTTGGCCAGTGTCTTTGTCCGCTTCCACCTCCCTATGAAAACCAAGTCGGTTGCCTTCGTTTCCGCGCTCTTTGCCCCCCTCCTCGGTCTCGCCGTCGGCCTCGTTGCCGCCGACAAGGCCGCCCCGGCCAAACCCGCCCTCCCGCGGCCCACGCTTAAGGTTGACGCCTCGCCGGTCGGCGAATCCAAAGGCATCGTCACCAGTTACGCCGACGCCCTGGAGAACATCCGCCCCGCCGTCGTCTCCGTTTACTCCAGCAAGATCGTGCGCCAGCAGGTGCCGGAGTTTTTCCGCCAGTTCGGGGCGCAGGGCCGCGAGCAAAAGCAGCGCGGCCTCGGTTCGGGCGTCATCATCTCGGCCGACGGCTACATCATCACCAACAACCACGTGGTCGAGGAGGCCGACGAATTGAAGGTGTTGCTCAATGACGAGCGCGAGTTCACCGCCAAGGTCATCGGCACCGATCCGAAGACCGATGTGGCCGTGATCAAGATCGAGGGGGCCAACCTGCCCGCCGCCACCCTGGCCGACAGCACCAAGCTCCGCGTGGGCGATGTGGTCTTCGCCATCGGCAACCCCCTCGGCGTCGGCCAGACGGTCA
This sequence comes from Opitutaceae bacterium, assembly GCA_016795565.1. Lineage (GTDB taxonomy): Bacteria > Verrucomicrobiota > Verrucomicrobiia > Opitutales > Opitutaceae > Lacunisphaera. The sequence continues at coordinate 28,193 of JAEUGW010000014.1, forward strand.
CCATGGGCATCATCTCCGCCACCGGCCGCCGGGTCGGCATCCTCGACGAGGTCGGCGGCTACGAGGACTTCATCCAGACCGACGCCGCCATCAACCAGGGTAACTCCGGCGGCGCGCTCATCGACGCCCGCGGCCGGCTGGTCGGCATCAACTCCGCCATTATTTCCACCTCGTCCGGCAACATCGGCATCGGCTTCGCCATTCCGGTCAACCTTGCCAGCAGCATCATGCACAGCCTGATCGACACCGGCACGGTGGCGCGCGGCTATCTTGGCGTCTCCACCGACGCCCTCACGGCGGACATGGCCGAATCCTTCGGACTCAAGGCCAATCAAAAGGGCGTGATCATCACCGATCTGAACCCCGCGGACGGCCCCGCCGCCAAGGCCGGACTGAAGCGGGAGGACATCATCATCGCCATCAACGACAAGGTCGTGACCACCCGCGAGGATCTGCGGCTCATCATCGCCCAGACGCCGCCGAACACGAAGATCAGCCTGAAATTCATCCGCGATGGCAAGACCGAGACCAAGGAAGTGACCCTCGGCAAGCTGCAGGACGACGGCGCCCCCGAGGGTGAATTGGTCCCCGGCGTCTCGGTGTCGCCCTTGACTTCCGACCTGCGCAGGGAACTGCGGGTGGATGATCGGGTCGATGGAGTCGTGATTACCGGAGTCGCCCCCGGTTCGCCTTTCCGCGAGACTTTCCCCCAGGGCGCGGTGATTGAGCAGTTGAACCGGGTGCCGGTGTCCGATCTGGCCGCCGCCAAGCGGGCGCTGCGCGACGGCCGCAACATCGCCCTGGTCTACTACCGTGGCGTGTATCGCTACGTGATGTTCAATGTGCGGTAAGGTAGAGCACCGCTTCAAAAAGAAACACGCACCAAAGGGGTGCCTTGTATTTTTGGTGGGCGTCGGTTTCCACACCGACGCCGATCATCGCCGATATGGAAATCGGCGACCACCTCTCAGCTCCCCGGCTTGCTGGCGGGGAGCTTGGCCAGCTCCGGCGGCACCTTATCAGCCGCGTAGGTGGGATAGCTCATCTCCAGCAGCGACAGACAGGGCACATTGAATTTCGCCTGCCCCGAACTGCGGTCCACCAGCACGGCCACGGCCACCGCGGTGCCGCCGTGTTTCTGCACGATGTCGAGGCACTCCTGCACGCGGCCGCCCCGGGTGATGACATCCTCGACCACGAGCACCTTTTCCCCGGGCCGGAAAGTGAAGCCGCGCCGCAGCACGAGGATGTTGTTTTCCTTCTCGGCGAAAATGAACCGGCTCTTCGACTGGCGCGCGACTTCCTGGCCGATGACAAGCCCGCCCATCGCTGGGGCCAGCACGGTGTCGTAGGCGAGTCCGCCGAGCTTCTGCTTCAGGAGGGTGCCGAGGCGTTCCACGGCGGGCATGTCCTGGCAGACCTGCGCGCACTGGAAGAAATGCCCGCTGTGCAGCCCCGAGCGCAGGACGAAATGTCCCTGCAACAGCGCCTTGGTGCGGATGAAGATGTCGGTGACTTCCTGCTGAACGGCGTCCATGCGAAAAACGTGGGAGATTCTTCCGGCGAAGGGAAATCCTTTTTGTGCGGCTTCCGGCATTGTTTATTCAGAAGCCAGGAAACCAGAAACCGACCCTCATGGTTTCCTGGCTTCTGAATAAACCAAGGCTTTGGATTTCATCCGTGCCATCCGTGAAATCCGTGGTTACTCAGGTTCGAGACTTTTTATGGATCACCTGGGCAAACCTGCGCTTGAAGACGAACTGGGCGATGTGCTGGAGAAGGCGGCCCGCCACGCCGCCCTCACGGTGGAGAGTCTGGCCAAGGCCAGCGGTGTGGAGCTGGCCCGCATCCAGGACGCCCTCGATTATCGTCCCGAGCTGACCCAGGCCGAACTCGGCCGTCTCGCCCGGGTGCTCGGCTTGAACGAGGTCGGCCTCAACGCCCTGGCGCAGGGCGCCTATCCGGAAGCCGAGCTCACGGGTCTGCCTTTCCACGTGCATCCGTTGCGCATGCCCTTCGGCGTCGGGGTGGCCAACGCCTACGTCGTCTCCACCGGCGGCGACACCGCCATCCTCTTTGACACCGGGGCCAGCCACGCCGAGCTGCACCGCGCCTGGCCGGCGCGCATCCAGCAACTCGAATCGGTGTATGTGACCCACTACGAAGCCGAACACATTGGCGGCCTGGAGGTCGTGCTGCAGGAAACCGGCTTGGATCATTTTTATGGCCCGGCCAACGGGCGGTGGGCGCAGTGCCGCGGGTTGGGGGAGGGGGCGACGGTGCAGTATGATCGCATCGCGGTCACCGCTTTCCACACCCCGGGCCACGCCGCCGAGCACAATTGCTACCTGATTCGCGACACCACCGGCCCGGGCCGGCCGTCCCTGCTGATCTCGGGCGACCTCATCTTCGCCGGTTCGCTGGGCGGCGGCTATTTCTGCTGCCAGCGGCAGCTGACGCACTCCCGGCGCATCCTGGGCCTGCTGGCGGACGACACCATCATCGCCCCTGGCCACGGTCCCCTGACCACCGCCGCCAACGAGCGGCGCTTCAACCCCTTTCTCGCCGGTTAAGAGCCTATCCGAATAATGACCTGTCCTGTAGCGGCGGTCTATGACCGCCGAACGATCACCACCCCACGCTCGACGGCGGTCACAGACCGCCGCTACAGAAAACCAGGCTGTCGGGAATAGGTTATTCGGATAGGCTCTATGGCGCGGAGCCCTCGTGCGCACCGCCGGCGAGTCTGCCAAAACTGGCATTGCCGCCCCACGTTTGCTGCCTAGACCTTGAGGCTGTGTCCACTACCACTCCCCAGCACTCCCTGTTTGATCTCAACGGCCGCGTGATTGTCGTCACCGGGGCCACCGGCGTGCTCGCCGGCTCGGCGGCCCGTTACCTCGCGGCGCAAGGCGCGCGCGTGGTGTTTCTCGGCCGCGACCAGGCCAAGCTTGATCGCGCACTGGCCGATACCAAGGGGCTGCCGGGCGAGACGGCCGGCTTTTCCTGCGATGTGCTCGATCGCGCAGGTCTCGAACGCGTGCGGGACGCCGTCGTGGCGCGGTGGGGCAGGGTGGACGCCCTCGTCAACGCCGCGGGGGGCAACCAGCCCGGCGCTGTCATCACCCCGGACAAGACCTTCCTCGACCTCGATCTTTCCGCTTACCGGCAGGTGCTCGGGCTCAATCTGGATGGCACGGTCGTGCCCTCGCTGGTGTTCGCCCAGGCCTTCGCGGCGCAGAAGCGCGGCAACATCGTCAATTTCTCCTCGATGGCCGCCACCCAGGCGATCACGCGCGTGGTCGGCTACTCGAACGCCAAGGCCGCGGTGGATAATTTCACCCGGTGGCTGGCGGTGGAGTTTGCCCACAAGTTCGGCGCCGGCTGCCGCGTGAACGCCGTGGCGCCGGGCTTCTTTGTTGCCGACCAGAACCGCCGGCTCCTCCTCAACGAGGACGGCACGCCCACCGCGCGCGGGCAGTCCGTGCTGACGAAAACCCCCTTCAAGCGCTTTGGCGAGACGGCCGAGCTGCATGGCGCGTTGCACTTCCTGCTGAGCGATGCGTCCGCCTTCGTCACGGGCACGGTCATTCCGGTGGACGGCGGTTTCTCCTGTTACACTGGCGTCTGACGCTCCCCGGATTCCGGATGGGGCCGTCAGGGGCGTGAAATGGTCGGGACGGAGAGATTCGAACTCTCGACCTCTTGCTCCCGAAGCAAGCGCTCTACCAGGCTAAGCTACGTCCCGATTTCCGACTGACGAGCGGCCAACAGACCCCAAAGCCCAAGGCGTAGCAAACAAAATTTTTCGGGTCGGAAAGGATCGTGTTTTTGGGGTCAAAATCCGCCGCCGGCGGGTTGATCTTGCCGGGGTTGGCCGGGCGGCGCAGGGGTGGGGCGGCTTATGACAGGATTCGCCCAATCCCGCTCTCACCGGCCGTTTCGCTCGCAGCGCGTCCCGCGCCGGACTGTCGGCCTGGATTTGGCCAAAAAACATGATTGCAAGGCGCGGCGGCGGGGCGCGTTGATTGTGCTCCCATGCACGGGCGTTTCCCACCGGCTTCGCCCCCCGCATGGCACAGGAGCAGCTCCACCCTTTCCATGTCCCAACCCACCGACTCCGCTCCCGCCGGCCGCCCCGGCAAGCAAGGCCTCTATGATCCGTGGTTCGAGCACGACGCCTGTGGCGTCGGCTTCATCGCGGACATGAAAGGGCGGAAATCGCACCAGATGGTGGCTGACGGCCTGCAGATCCTGCGCAACCTCGACCACCGCGGTGCCAGCGGCGCCGAGATCAACACCGGCGACGGCGCCGGCATCCTGATCCAGATCCCGCACAAGTTTTTCGCCGAGGGCTGCAAGGCCGCGCTGCGGTTCACGCTCCCCGGGGCCGGCCAGTATGGCGTCGGCCTGATCTTCCTCCCCCGCAACCTCACCGTCCGCCGCACGGTCGAGGAAAAGTTCGAGCAGGTCGTCCAGGCCGAGGGCTGCTCCTTCCTCGGCTGGCGCACCGTGCCGGTGAAGAACGCCTCCCTCGGCGACACCGCGAAGTCCGCCGAGCCGTTCATGCGCCAGGCCTTCATCGCGCGCCCCGAGGGCCTCGACGAACTGGGCTTCGAGCGGAAGCTCTACGTCATCCGCAAGCGCGCCTACACCGTTATCCGCACCTCGACCCTCGCCGGCGCCGAGGCCTGGTATGTCGCCAGCCTCTCCGCCCGCACCCTCGTCTACAAGGGCATGCTCACGACCGACCAGGTCGACAACTATTTCCCCGACCTGAAGCACCCCGCGATGGAGTCGGCCCTCGCGCTGGTCCACTCGCGCTTCTCGACGAACACCTTCCCGAGCTGGGAGCGCGCGCACCCCTACCGCTACCTCGCGCACAACGGCGAGATCAACACCCTCCGCGGCAACATCAACTGGATGCACGCCCGCCAGGCGCTCTTCGAGAGCCCGGTGTTCGGCGACGACATCAAGAAGATCCTCCCGATCGTGAACCCCAACGGTTCCGACTCTTCGATGTTCGACAACACCCTCGAGTTGCTCGTCCTCGCCGGCCGCCCGCTGGCGCACGCGATGATGATGCTCATCCCCGAGCCATGGTCCAACCACGAGTCGATGGACCCGCAGCGCCGCGCGTTCTACCAGTATCATTCCTGCCTCATGGAGCCGTGGGACGGCCCCGCTGCCATGGGCTTCACCGATGGCACGCAGATCGGCGCCATCCTCGACCGCAACGGCCTGCGCCCGTCCCGTTACTACGTCACCAAGGACGGCATCGTCGTCATGGCCTCCGAGGCCGGCGTGCTCGAGTTCCCCCCCGAGGACATCGTCCAGAAGGGCCGCCTGCAGCCGGGCCGCATGTTCCTCGTGGACACCGTCCAGGGCCGCATCATCGAGGACGAGGAAATCAAGCGCACCATCGCGGGCGCCCAGCCTTATCAGGAGTGGATCAAGCAGCACCTGGTCCACCTCAGCGACCTCCCCGAGGCGCCGACCGTCGAGACGCCCGACCACGCCACGCTCCTGCAGCGCCAGCTCGCGTTCGGCTACACCTTTGAGGACGAGCGCGTCATCATCGCCCCGATGGCCAAGGACGGCGTCGAGGCCATTGGCGCCATGGGCAACGACGCCGCGCTCGCGGTGCTCTCCAACAAGCCGCGCCTCCTCTACGACTATTTCAAGCAGCTCTTCGCCCAGGTGACCAACCCGCCGATCGACTCGATCCGCGAGGAGATCGTCATCTCGCACGAGACCCGCCTCGGCTCCGAGGGCAACCTGCTCAATCCGCAGCCGACGGCCTGCCGCCGCGTCGAGTTGAAGTGGCCCGTCCTGACGAACGAGGAGTTCGCCAAGATCCGCCGCACCAACCTCCCGGGTCTCCGGATGGGCGTGCTGCCCATCCTCTTCCGCGTCTCCCGCGGCGAGCGCGGCCTCGCCAAGTCCATGGAGGAGCTCTCCATGATGGCCCGCCGCATGATCGAGGAGGAGGAGGTCAACGTCATCATCCTCTCCGATCGCGGCGTCACCAAGGAATACGCCCCGATCCCGTCGCTCCTCGCGATCGCCGGCCTGCACCATTACCTGATCCGCGAGGGCCTGCGCACGCGCGTGTCGCTCGTCATCGAGACCGGCGATGCCCGCGAGGTGCACCACATGGCGCTGCTCATCGGCTACGGCGCCTCCGCCATCAATCCCTACGTCGCGTTCGAGACGATTGACGGCATGATCCGCGAGGGCCTGCTCGCTGGCATCGACCACAAGAAGGCCTGCGCCAACTTCGTGAAGGCCGCCTCCAAGGGCGTCATCAAGGTCATGTCGAAGATGGGCATCTCCGCCATCCAGTCCTACCGCGGCGCCCAGGTGTTCGAGGCGCTCGGCCTCCGCCAGGACGTCGTGGACCACTACTTCACGTGGACTCCCACGCGCGTCGGCGGCATCGGCCTCGATGTCATCGCCCAGGAGGTCCTCCTCCGCCACCGCACGGCCTACCCGGAGCGCGCGGTCAACGGCCATGTGCTGCCCGCCGGCGGCCTCTACCAGTGGCGCGCCAGCGGCGAGGCCCACCTCTTCACGCCGGAGTCGGTGCACGCCCTGCAGAAGGCCGTCCGCACGAATTCGCTGGCCGCCTACCAGGCCTACGCCCGTCTCGTCAACGAGCAGAGCGGCCGCCTGTGCACGCTGCGCTCGCTCCTCGACTTCAAGGCCGGCCCGGCGATCCCGCTCGACGAGGTCGAGCCGATCGAGGCCATCATGAAGCGCTTCAAGACCGGTGCCATGTCCTACGGCTCCATCTCGAAGGAGGCGCACGAGACCCTCGCCATCGCCATGAACCGCATCGGCGGCAAGTCCAACACCGGCGAGGGCGGCGAGGATGCCGAGCGCTTCACCTGGACCAATGCGCAGGGCGATTCCAAGAACTCCGCCATCAAGCAGGTCGCCTCCGGCCGCTTCGGCGTCACGAGCGAATACCTCGTCAACGCCCGCGAGCTCCAGATCAAGATGGCCCAGGGTGCCAAGCCCGGCGAGGGCGGCCAGCTGCCCGGCACCAAGGTTTACCCGTGGGTCGCCAAGACCCGCGGCACCACCGCCGGCGTCGGCCTCATCTCCCCGCCGCCGCACCACGACATCTATTCCATCGAGGACCTCGCGGAGCTCATCCACGACCTCAAGAACGGCAACAAGGAGGCGCGCATCTCCGTGAAGCTCGTCTCCGAGGTCGGCGTCGGCACCATCGCCGCCGGCGTCGCCAAGGCCCACGCCGACGTCGTGCTCATCTCCGGCTATGACGGCGGCACCGGCGCCTCGCCGCAGACCTCCCTCCAGCACGCGGGCCTCCCGTGGGAGCTCGGCCTCGCCGAGACCCACCAGACCCTCGTCCTCAACAACCTCCGCTCGCGCATCGCCGTCGAGACCGACGGCCAGCTCAAGACCGGCCGCGACGTCATCATCGCCGCGCTGCTCGGCGCCGAGGAGTTCGGCTTCGCCACCGCGCCGCTCGTCGCCACGGGCTGCATCATGATGCGCGTCTGCCATCTCAACACCTGCCCGGTCGGCGTCGCCACGCAGGATCCGGCCCTCCGCGCCAAGTATACCGGCAAGCCCGAGGACGTGGTGAACTTCATGAAGTTCATCGCGGGGGACATGCGCGAGATCATGGCTTCGCTCGGCTTCCGCACCATCGAGGAGATGATCGGCCGCACCGACCGCCTCGAGGCGCGGAAGGCCGTGGACCATTGGAAGGCCAGGGGCCTCGACTTCTCCAACATCCTCTACTCGCCGGATGTCGGCCCCGAGGTCGGCCGCTTCTGCACGCAGAAGCAGGACCACGGCATCGACCGCTCCTACGACATGACCACGCTCCTCGCGCTCGCGCAGCCTGCGATCCAGAAGGGCGAGAAGGTCGTCGCCGAGCTCCCCATCCGCAACGTCAACCGCGTCACCGGCACCATCACCTCCGGCGAGATCACCCGGAAGCACGGCGCCAAGGGCCTCCCCGAGGACAACATTCGCTTCAAGTTCAAGGGCTCCGCCGGCCAGAGCTTCGGCGCCTTCGTCACGCGCGGCATGACGCTCTCCATCGAGGGCGACGCCAACGACTACTTCGGCAAGGGCCTCTCGGGCGGCAAGCTCATCGTCTTCCCCGACGCGAAGGCCACCTTCAAGGCCGAGGAGAACATGATCATCGGCAACGTGGCCTTCTACGGCGCCAGCGCCGGCGAGGCCTACATCCGCGGCATGGCCGGCGAGCGCTTCGGCGTCCGCAATTCCGGCGTCTCCGTGGTCGTCGAGGGCATCGGTGACAACGGCTGCGAATACATGACCGGCGGCCACGTCGTCGTCCTCGGCCGCGCCGGCCGCAACTTCGGCGCCGGCATGTCCGGCGGCGTGGGCTACGTGCTCGACGAGGCCGGCGACTTCACCGGCCGCGTCAACCCGCAGATGGTCGGCATCGAAAAACTCGCCGACCCCAGGGAAATCGCGCTCGTGCAGGCGATGATCCGGAAGCACCTCGACTACACCAAGAGCGAAAAGGCCAGGGCCGTCCTCGCGAACTGGGACGCCTTCGTCCCGAAGTTCGTCAAGGTGATGCCGAAGGACTACAAGCGCATGCTCGCCTGCATCGAGCGCGCGCAGGCCTCGGGCCTCACCGGCGACGAGGCCGTGCTTGCCGCCTTCGAGGAGAACGCCCGCGACCTCAGCCGCGTCGGCGGCAACTAACTCATAACCAATTCATTTTGACGCGGAGCCCGCGGAGACCGCGGAGAAATTCAAACCAAACAGCGGTGTCTTTCCGGCACCATACAAATTCTTCGGCCTCCGCGTCCTCCGCGTTTAAATAAAATCTTCATCACCAAATGGGCAAACCAACCGGCTTCATCGAGTATCTCCGCGAACTGCCCGTCGATCGCGCTCCGGCGGAGCGCGTCAACGACTGGAAGGAGTTCCATCACCACATGGACGAGAAGAAGCTGCGCACGCAGGGCGCGCGCTGCATGGATTGCGGCATTCCCTTCTGCCACACCGGCAAGCTCATCAGCGGCATGGCGTCCGGCTGCCCGATCAACAACCTGATCCCGGAGTGGAACGACCTCGTTTACCGCGGCCTGTGGCAGGAGGCGCTCGAGCGCCTGCACAAGACGAACAACTTCCCCGAGTTCACCGGCCGGGTCTGCCCGGCCCCGTGCGAGGGCTCGTGCGTGCTCGGCATCAACAACCCGCCGGTCACCATCAAGAACCTCGAGGCCGCCATCATTGATCGCGGCTGGGACGAGGGCTGGGTCGTCCCCGAGGCGCCCAAGGTCCGCACCGGCAAGAAGGTCGCCGTCATCGGCTCCGGCCCCGCCGGCCTGTCCGCCGCCGCGCAGCTCAACCGCGCCGGCCACAGCGTCACCGTCTTCGAGCGCGCCGACCGCCCGGGCGGCCTGCTCATGTATGGCATCCCCAACATGAAGCTCGACAAGCAGGAGGTCGTCCTGCGCCGCATCAAGCTCATGGAGCAGGAGGGCATCAAGTTTGTCTGCAATGCCAACGTCGGCGACAACGTCGAGCCGCAGATCTTCCTGAAGGAATACGACGCCACCGTCATCTGCACCGGAGCCACGCAGCCCCGCGACCTGCCCATCGAGGGCCGGCAGCTGAAGGGCGTGCACTTCGCCATGGAGTTCCTCACGGCCAACACCAAGGCCGTGCTCAACGCCGACGCCAGCAAGACCCCGATCCACGCCGGCGGGAAGGACGTGGTCGTCATCGGCGGCGGCGACACCGGCACGGACTGCGTCGGCACCTCCATGCGCCACGGCTGCAAGAGCCTGCTGCAGATCGAGATCCTCCCCAAGCCCGCCCTGGAGCGCGCGGCCGACAATCCCTGGCCCGAGTGGCCCAAGGTTTACAAGATGGACTACGGCCAGGAGGAGGCTGCCGCGAAGTTCGGCGCCGACCCGCGCATCTACGTCACCACGGTCAAGAAGTTCATTGGCGACGCCGAGGGCCGCGTGAAGGAGCTCGTCACGGTCGAGATCAAGTGGGGCAGGAACGACAAGGGCCAGTTCGTGCCGCAGGAGGTTCCCGGCACGGAGCAGACCCGCCCCGCGCAACTCGTGCTCCTCGCCATGGGTTTCCTCGGGCCGGAACAGGCCCTGCTCAAGGAGCTCAACCTCGAGACCGATCCGCGCAGCAACATCAAGGCGGAGCACGAGAAATACACGACCAGCATCAAGGGCGTCTTCGCCGCCGGCGACTGCCGCCGCGGCCAGTCGCTCGTGGTGTGGGCGATCAATGAGGGCCGTGGCGCCGCGCGTGAGTGTGACCGCTATCTCATGGGCAGCACCGACCTGCCGTAAGCGCGGTCAACATCTCCAAAACAAATCAGGCGCTCCTCACGGAGCGCCTTTTGTAATATTCCCGACCGCTTGGTTTTCTGTAGCGGCGGTCTGTGACCGCCGTCGAGCGTGGTGTGGTGATCGTTCGGCGGTCATAGACCGCCGCTACAGGGCAGGCCACTATTCGGATAGGCTTTAAGCCGTTCCGGCTCGCCAGCTTTCCAATTCCATCGAATCCGATGGGATTAAGGCCGTGCTGCTTCGCATAAAGCTTACCGCCTACTGCTTATAGCTTCCTCACAGTTCCGTCGCGAAGCCGGGCTTGATGTCCACCGGCACGTCGCCGAGGCGGTCGAGCATGGCCTTCACCTCGGGGCGGATGACGACGTATTTCGCCATGAGCGCCTTGCCGCGCGCGTAGTCGCCGGTGGCCTGGAGCGTCATGATCTCGGTCGTCAGGCTCGCGACGCCCTGCTTGACCTTGGTGAAGTCCACGCCGAAGCGACCGTCCGCGCCGACCGTGAAGCCGCCGCTGTCGAGCAGCCAGTTGAGCTGGAGCGCCATGCCCTTGGCGTGGGCCTCGGTCAGGCCGAAACGGAGCGTGCGGAAGGTCGAGGCGAGGAAGGTGACATACATCGCCTGCTCCTGCCGCTGGTCCAGGACGCCCTTGTCCATGAGCTGCTGCAGCGCCCAGAGGCCGGAGATGTCGGCTTTGGCCTCCTCGAGGGTGCTGTTGAGTTCCTTGAGCTCGAGGCGGACCGTCGTCTTGCGGCCGCCGACGGTGATCTCCTGCGGCCCGAGGCCGTGCATGAGCTCGTGCATCAGGATGTGCGTGAAGAACGGGTCGAACGCGACAAGCGGCTGGTCGTGGGCGGCGAGGGCGTGTTTCGAGATGGGCTGTAGCACATGGGAGAACTTCGCCTCCTGGAAATTCTTCAGGAGGACGCGCTTCGAGCCCTTGGCGGCGACGACGCGCTCGTCGTTCGGCAGGTTGAAAGCGGCGGTCTGCACGCCGCGGTTGCCGTCGCCGGCGCTGAAGACGACGTTGACGACGCGGATGGGTGAGTAGCCGCCGAGTTTGGCGCGGCGGAACTTCGGGTCGATGGGCAGCCTGTCCTCGAGGCCCTGCAGCTCGGCGCTGAAGCGCGCGAGCTTGGCCGTCTCGGCGGCGTCGGTGACGGTGATGAAGGCCTCGAAGGCGGCCTTGTAGTTGAACCACTCGTCCTCGTAGGTCTCGTAGGGCCCGATGGTCGGCTCGAGCGTGGCGTCGAGCTCCATCCAGGCCACATCGGAATCGTAATAATCGTTCGTCAGGAAGGCGCGGGCGCGCTTTTCGAGGAAACTCTTCAGCGTGGGCTGCGTGGTGGCGGCGGCGGCCTCGTTGAGCAGGCGGGCGGCTTGCATGAGGTCGGTCTGGTATTCGACGCTGTAGGGCACGGTGATGAACTGGCCGGCCGGATCGCGGCGGATGGTGGTGTAGAAACCGGTGGCGGCGGCCTTGGCGTCGGCCGGGAGCGCGTTCATCCACCGCTCGACTTGCTCGCGGGTGGCGTCCTCGGGGTAGAAATTGGCGCTGTGCGGCTTGGGGCCGACGCCGGGGATGAAGGCGCGGCCTTCGTCGAGGCGCGACCACGGGCCCTTGTTGATGCGGAAATAGCGCAGGCGGGCGGCACCGAGGGGCGACTCGTCATCGAGCAGGCGCTGGAGCGTGGTCTCGTTGCTCGGTGCGACCTGGCGGAGGAACAGGGTGTCCATGATGCGCGCGGCCTCGACCATCCGGGCGAGGGCGAGCTTCTCGTTGGCGGGGAGGGCGGAGGTGTCCACCTTGACCTCGACCGGGGCGAAGCGGGCGGTCATGGCGCGCAGTTCGGTGAGGTTGGGGAGGGGAGCCTCGGCAGTGGAGGCGACGGCGGGAACGGCGGCCAGCAGGAGCGTGGCGGCGAGGGGGATGGTAACTCTCATCCCAAGAGAATCAGGCTGCTGGCCCGCCTGATCAAACCTGAAAGCTGGAGGGTCGGCCTCCCGGCTGACCGCGGCCGGTCAGGAGACCGGCCCTCCACATTTATCGCACCTGCCCCGCGCCGCGGACGACGTATTTGTAGGAGGTCAGCTCCTCGAGGCCCATCGGGCCGCGGGCGTGGAGCCGGTCGGTGCTGATGCCGATCTCGGCACCGAAGCCGAATTCGTGGCCGTCGTTGAAGCGGGTCGAGGCGTTCCAGAGCACGACGGCGCTGTCCACCTCGGCGAGGAACCGCTCCGCCGTCGCGGCGTCGGCCGTGACGATCGTGTCGGTGTGGTGCGAGCCGTGGGCCCCGATGTGCGCGATGGCGGCGGCGCAGTCGTCCACGATCTTCACCGCGAGGATGAGGTCGAGAAATTCGGTCCTGTAGTCGTCGTTGGTCGCGGCGATCGCGGGCACGCCGGCCTGTTGTAGCAGCGCGCAGGCGCGCGGATCGGCGCGGAGCTGGACGCCACGGGCGGCGAGGGTGCGACCGACGGAAGCGAGGAATTGGTCGGCGATGTCTTGGTGCACGAGCAGTGTCTCGGCGGCGTTGCACACGCCGGGGCGGGAGACCTTGGCGTTGACGATGATTTGCTCCGCCATGGCGGGGTCGGCGGCCGCGTCCACATAGACGGCGCAGATGCCGTCGTAGTGCTTGATGACGGGGACGCGCGCGGACTGCACGACGGTCTCGATCAGGCCCTTGCCGCCGCGGGGGATGAGCAAGTCGATGAGGCCGACCGACTCGCCGAGCAGGCGGACGGTGTCGCGGTCGGTGACGGGCACGAGTTGCACGGCGTGGGCGGGCAGGCCGGCCAGCGCCAGGCCGCGCACGAGGGCGGCGGCGATGGCGGTGTTGGAGCGCAGCGCCTCGGAGCCGCCGCGCAGGATGACGGCGTTGCCGCTCTTCAGGCAGAGGCCGGCGGCGTCCACGGTGACGTTGGGGCGGGACTCGTAGATGAAGCCGATGACGCCGAGCGGCACGCGGACCTTGGTGAGCTTGAGGCCGTTGGGCTGCGTCCACTCGCGGAGGACCCCGCCGACCGGGTGGGGGAGCTGGGCAACCTCGCGCAGCCCGGCGGCGCACTTGGCGAGACGCTCGGGCGTGAGCGTGAGGCGGTCGAGGAGGGCGGGAGTTTGCCCGTTGGCGCGCGCGGCCGCGACATCGGCGGCGTTGGCGCTGAGGATGTCGGCTTGCGCCGCGATGAGCCCGGCCGCCATGGCGTTGAGCGCGGAATCGATCTTCGAGGCCGGGGCGAGCGCGAGCTGGCGTGCGGCCGCGCGGGCCTGTTGCCCGAGTTGGGCGATGAGTTGGGCGAGATCGGCCATGTCAGCAATTCCTGTAGCGGCGGTCTATGACCGCCGGGTTCGGGGCACGGCGGTCATAGACCGCCGCTACAGACTGGAAGATCGCGAGCATCACTTCGCCGGAAAGTGCGTGCCGACGCGCTGGCCGGCGACGATCTGGTAAACCAGCCCCGCCTTGCGGCCGCTGGCAATGTTAACGGGGATGCCGGCTTTAACGGCGAGTTGCGCGGCCTGGAGCTTCGTGACCATGCCACCGGTGGAGACGTGGCCCTTGTCGGCGCGGACGAGTGCGGAGACCTCGCTGAAGTCGCGCACGAGCGGCACCGTCTTGCCCTGCGCGTCCTGCAGGCCGTCCACGCTGGTGAGGATGATGAGCAGGTCGGCCTCGATGAGGATGGCGACCTCGGCGGAGAGGCGGTCGTTGTCGCCGAAGTTGAGCTCCTCGACGGCGACGGAGTCGTTCTCGTTGATGATGGGGACGACGTGGCCGCGCGACAGGAGGTGGGCGAGGGTGTTGCGCGCGTTGTCGTGGCGGACGCGACTGTCGAGGTCGTTGTGCGTGAGCAGCAGCTGCGCGACGGCAATGTCCTGTTTGGCGAACTCGCTGGCGTAGGCGTGCATCAGCTGGGACTGGCCGACGGCGGCGCAGGCCTGCTTGGCGGCGAGCTCCTTGGGGCGGGCCGGGAGATCGAGGGTCGCCAGGCCGGCGGCGACGGCGCCGCTCGACACGATGACACACTGATGGCCGGCCCGGACGAGGGCGCCGACTTCGCGGGCGAGGCGGGCAATCTGAGGGCGGCTCAAGCCCAGGCCTTTCTCGGTCGAAAGGATGCCGGAGCCGAACTTGAGCACGATGCGCTGGGAACGTTTAGCCATGAAATTTGCAGCGTAGTCAGCCCGCCTTGAGCAACAAGCCGGAATCCTCGGGGCGCCCGTGGATCTGCTTGGCTATGACACGCAGGGGACGAACGGCCCAAAGGTATGACACGTCCCCCCCTTGTCTCAACCGGTGCCGTGCCGTCCCCTAGAACCAACACAAAACCAACGCTATCCCCATGAACACGAAACCCGCCAACCTTGCCCCTGCCAAACGCTGTGCCACCAACGGTGGTGACTACGTGACGGAAGGCATGGCGGTGCAGCAACAATCGGCCCCCGGCGCGTTGACGCCGGTTCTGTGAGATGGAAGCATCGTGCCCTCCATCGTCATGCCGACCGTTGCCGCGACTGCGCGTATCTTTGAACTGGGCCTGCCCGACCTCGCGCTGGCGCGCGGCGGCGTAGTCAAATCCCACCGCACCCGCGGCTGGTGGTGGAGCCGCGAGGGCGACACGCCTGAGAAGCCCGACCCGAACATCCCGACCGTGCTGCTGGTGCACGCCCTGACCGGCAGCGCCGTGGCCGGCGGCAAGGAAGGGTGGTGGGACCCGCTCATTGGCGCCGGCAAGGCGCTCGACCCGGCCCACTACCGCCTCGTGTGTTTCAACAACCTTGGCTCCTGCTACGGCAGCAGCGGGCCCGGCGTGGAGGGCTTTCCGGCCACGCAGACGGTGGACCTCACCTGCCTCGACATTGCCCGCGCCATCCTGCTCGGCTTGGACAGGCTCGGCATCAACCGCGTGCACCTGACGACCGGCGGGTCGCTCGGCGGCATGATCACCCTCACGCTCGCGGCCTTCGCACCCGAACGCTTTGCCCGCATCCTGCCGTTTGCGACCAGCCTGTCGGCCAGCGCGTGGGTTGTCGGGTGGAACCACGTGGCGCGCCAGATTCTGCGCCTCGATCCGGGCTATCCCGACAACGTCGGCCGCGGCCTGGAGCTCGCGCGCCAGCTCGCCATCCTCACCTACCGCGCCGAGCCGGGCCTCGACGCCCGCCAGCCGCGCCCGGCGCCGGGCACCGACGCCGGCTATCCGGTGCAGAGCTACCTCGAGCACCAGGGCCGGAAGCTGCGCAACCGCTTCGCCGCGCAGGCCTATGAATTGCAGCTCGCGGCGATGGACCACCATGACCTCACCCAGCCGCTGCCCGGTGACGGCCAGCCGGCCATCAGCCGCGTGCGCGCGGCGACGCTGGTGGTGGACGTGGACACCGACCAGCTTTTCACCCCCGCCCAGGCCGCCGCCCTCACGGCGCAGCTGCGGGCCGCCGGGGCCCGCGTCGAGCGGGAAACGGTCGCCAGCATCCACGGCCACGATGCCTTCCTCATCGAGTGGAAGTCGCTGGGCCCTCTCTTGACAAAGGCGTTGCATCTGCACGCTCCCTCCCCATGAGCGAACGCTGGCAGGTCTACAAATTCGGCGGCTCCTCCCTTGGCACCTCGGGACGGCTGCCCAAGGTGCTGGAGCTGGTCGCGGCGGCACCGCGGCCGCTCGCGCTGGTCGTCTCCGCACTCGGCGACAGCACCGACTGGCTCATCCTCGCCGCCAAGTCCGCCGCCGACGGCAACATCAGCCAGGCCCGCCGCGAACTCGCCCAGGTGCGCGAACTTGCCACCGCCACCGGCCGCACCGTCCTGAACAGCCAGAGCCAGAAGGGCCTCAAGCATGATCTCGACGACATTCTCACCCCGGTGGAACGCCTGCTCTCCGGCGTCGAGCTGACCCGCGAGTGCTCGGCCCGCACGCTCGACTCCATCATCAGCACCGGCGAGCGCATCTCCGTCGCCCTGCTGGCCCGCGCCCTGACCGAGCGCGACGTGCCCGCCATCCCGGTGGACGCGCGCGACTTTGTCGTGACCGATGCCACCTACGGCGCCGCCACGGTGGACAAAAGCGCCACGGCCGGGAAGTTCGCCGGCCTGAAGTCCAAGTGGACCGGCAGCGTGCCGATTGTCACGGGCTTCATCGGCCGGACCAAGGACGGGCAGACCACCACGCTCGGCCGCAACGGCTCCGACTACACCGCCACGCTCGTGGCCGGCCTGCTCCAGGCCAGCGCCGTCACCGTCTGGACCGACGTGCTCGGGGTGATGACCGCCGACCCGGCCCTCGTGCGCGAGGCCACGCCGGTGGACCGGCTTTCCTACGATGAGGCGCTGGAACTCGCCTATTTCGGCACGCGGATGTTCCACCCCCGCACCATCATTCCGCTCCGCGAGTGCGGCGCGGCGCTGGTCATCCGCAGCACCACGCAGCCCGACGCCCCCGGCACACGTATTGACGCCCGAGGCAATCCTGATCCGAACCGTCCGACCTGTGTCACCAGCCTCGAGCGCCTCGCGCTCATCGGCGTGCAGTCGCGCCGCACCGGGCTGGGCAAGCCCCTCGGCGGCCGCATCCTCGCCGCGCTCGGCGAGGCCGGCGTGCGCGTGTGGCTGACCACCGAGTCCACGCTCGGCCAGTCGTTCTCCGTCGTGATCCCCGGCGTGGACGAGGCCCACGCGAAGCAAAGCATCGCCGAGGCGCTCGCGCCGGAGATTCAATCGGGCGATCTGCGCATCGAGCCGGTGATCTCTCCGGTCACGCTCGTGACCCTTGTGGGCGAGCACATGGGCGCGCAGCCGAATGTCGCGGGCAAGTTCCTCAATGCCATTGGCACGGCCGGCATCGCCGTGCGCGCGGTGGCGCAGGGCGCCTCGGCCCGCAGCATCTCGTGCGTGGTTGATGCCGACCAGACCGCGACGGCGGTGCGCACGGTGCACGGCGCCTTCAACCTCGCGCACACCCAGCTCAGCGTGTTCCTGCTCGGCAAGGGCGTCGTTGGCGGCAGCCTGCTCCGGCACATTGACCGGCAGAACCAGGCGCTCGGCCGCGAGCACGACGTGCAGGTGCGCCTCGTCGGCATCGGCGCGAGCAAGGGCGCGATCCTCGACGCCGAGGGCCTGCCGCCGCTGGAGGCCATCGCCCGGCTCGAGCAGGCGCTGGCCGCCGGCCAAGCGGCCAAGGATGCCAGTTCGCTCCTGAAGCAGCTCTCGCACCTGCCGAACCCCGTGCTGGTGGACTGCTCGGCCGCGGCCGGCATGGAGAAGCTCTATCGCGCGGCCTTCGAGCACGGCATCAACGTCGTGTCGGCGAACAAGCAACCGCTGGCGCTGCCGCAGGCCGAGCGCGTGGCCCTGCTCGCCTCGGCCCGCCAGAACTTCCGCGCCTACCATTATGAGACGACGGTCGGCGCCGCGCTGCCGGTCATCGAGACGCTCAAGAACCTGGTTCGCACCGGCGACCATGTCACCATGATCGAGGGCGCGTTCTCGGGCACGCTCGGGTTTCTCTGCGAATGCCTGGTGCAGGGCGACGCCCTCTCGGTGGCGGTGCGCAAGGCGAAGGATCTCGGCTACACGGAGCCGCATCCGCGCGACGACCTGTCCGGCCTCGATGTGGCGCGCAAGGCGGTCATCCTCGCCCGCGAACTCGGCCTGCAGGTCGAGCTGGGCGATGTGGCGCTCGAGCCGTTCGTGCCGGCGGAAAACCTCCGCGAGAACGATCCGGAAAAATTCATGCAGTCGCTGGCCGGTCTCGACGCCGCCGTCGCCGCGCGCATGGCCGCAAGCAAGGCCCACGGCAAGCTGCCACGCTACCTGGCGCGCATCACGCCCGGGGCGCATGGCCCGCAGGTCACGGTCGGGCCGGTTGAGGTCGATGCCGCCTCACCGGCCGCGTCGCTGCGCGGCACCGAGGCCTTTGTCGCTTTCCACACGGAGCGTTACCGCCAATACCCGATGGTGGTGCGCGGGGCCGGCGCGGGTGGGGAAGTGACCGCCGCCGGCGTGCTGGCCGATATCCTCCGCCTCGCGCAGAACCTGCGCGGACGTAGATGAGAGTCCGCCCTGGCCGGCCGGCCGGGAAGTGAGACCCGGGACGGGCGTCTCGGCATAGCCGATCGTTCGTATCAAAAACGATACGATTTGCCCGCCGACCCGGATTCCCGGGCGAACTGAAAATAATAAAACTAGAGGTTGACAGCGAATGTGCCGATTACCAGCTTCACGCCCGTTCGCATGTCCAACGTAGCCCTTATTGTGCTTATTACCGTCGCCGTGGCCCTTCTGGTCGCGGAACCGAACACACATGGGCGGCTCGTCAAAGCCACTAGCTCCTGAGAGAAAAAAGAAACTCAAAGAGGAAGCCGCCCAACCAAGGGGCGGCTTTTTTGTTTTCCACCCGGATTTCATTATGACGCACACCCAACCCACCCATTACTCGCCCTGCCGCAAATGTTTCGGCAGCGTGACCGAACCTTTACCCTCATGAATTCCGGCAAACGCCACAGCCACCTGGTCACTGACGGCCCGAGCCGCGCCCCCGCGCGCGCCATGATGAAAGCCGTCGGGTTTTCCGACGCCGATCTCGCCAAGCCGTTGATCGGCATCGCGAACACCTGGACCGAGATCGGACCCTGCAATTTCCACCTGCGCGAGCTCGCCGAGCAGGTGAAGGCGGGCGTCCGCGCCGCGGGCGGCACCCCGCTCGAGTTCAACACCGTCTCCATCTCCGATGGCATCACGATGGGCACCGAGGGCATGAAGACCTCGCTCATCAGCCGGGAGCTCATCGCCGACTCCATCGAGCTCGTCGCGCGCGGCAACAGCCTCGACGGCCTCGTCTGCCTCTCCGCCTGCGACAAGACCAACCCCGGCGTCATGATGGCGCTGGCCCGCCTGGACCTGCCCGGCCTCGCGCTCTACGGCGGCTCGATCGACCACGGCCACCTCCACGGAAAGGCGCTCACCGTGCAGGACGTCTTCGAGGCCGTCGGCGCGTTCACGGCCGGCAAGATCGACGCCAAGGAATTCCACTGCGTCGAGGACGCCGCTTGTCCGACGGCCGGCGCCTGCGGCGGCCAGTTCACCGCCAACACCATGGCGACGATCATGGAGGCCATCGGCATCTCGCCGGCCGGGCTCAACGGCATCCCGGCCACCGCCGCGGCGAAACTCCAGGCCGCCTACCGTTGCGGCGAGATCGTGATGGATCTTGTCCGCCAGGACCTGAAGCCCTCGCAGATCATGACGCGCCCGGCCTTCGAGAATGCCATCGCGTCCGTCGCCGCCTCGGGTGGCTCGACCAACGCCGTGCTCCACCTGCTCGCGCTGGCGAAGGAATCCAACGTTTCGCTGAAGATCGAGGAGTTCGACGCCATCAGCACGAAGACCCCGACCATCGCCACGCTCAAGCCCGGCGGCCTCTACACCGCCGTCGAGATGCACCAGGCCGGCGGCATCTCGCTGCTGCTCCGCCGCCTGCTGGAGGGCGGCTATCTTCACCGGGAGTGTCTGACGGTCACCGGTCACACCCTGGCCGAGGATATCGCGGGCGCACCCGAGACTTCCGGCCAGCAGGTCATCCGGCCGACGAGCAAGCCGTTCAAGCCCACGGGGGGCCTGGTCATCCTCCGCGGCAACCTCGCCGAGGAAGGCTGCGTGCTCAAGGTGGCCGGCAGCACGCGCGAGAAGATCACGGGACCGGCGCGGGTCTTCGAGAACGAGGAGAGCGCAATGGCCGCGGCCAACGCGCAGCAGATCAAGGCCGGCGATGTCGTCGTCATCCGCTATGAGGGGCCCAAGGGCGGCCCCGGCATGCGCGAGATGCTTGGCGTGACCGGTGCGCTGGCGGGGCAGGGGCTGGCCGACTCGGTCGCCCTGCTCACCGACGGGCGCTTCTCCGGCGCGACACGCGGATTCTCCATCGGCCATGTGGCGCCCGAGGCGTTCGTGGGCGGCCTGATCGCCCATGTGCGCGAGGGCGACATCATCGATATCGATGTCCCGGCGCGCCGGCTGCACGTCACCATCGCGCCGGACGAGCTGGCCCGCCGCCAGGCGGGCTGGCGGGCCCCGGCTCCGCGCTACGCGCGCGGCGTCATGGCCAAGTATGCCAACACCGTCTCGTCGGCCGCCGCCGGCGCCGTCACCACCTGATCGTTTGCCACAATCTCACCCACCAAGGAACTCCATGAAACTCACCGGCGCAGAAATCATCTGGGAATGCTTACAGCGGGAGGGCGTTGACGTCGTCTTCGGTTATCCGGGCGGCGCCATCCTGCCGACCTACGACGCGATGACCAAATACCCGAAGATCCACCATGTGCTCGTGCGCCATGAACAGGGCGCCACGCACATGGCGGACGGCTATGCCCGCGCCAGCGGCAAGGTCGGCGTGGCCATCGCCACCTCCGGCCCCGGCGCGACCAACATGGTCACCGGCATCGCCACCGCCATGATGGACTCCTCGCCCATCGTGTGCATCACCGGCCAGGTCGGCTCCAAGGCGATCGGCACCGACGCCTTCCAGGAGACGGACGTCACCGGCGTCACCCTGCCCGTCACCAAGCACAACTATCTCGTCACGAAACCCGGCGACATTGCCCGCGCCATCCGCGAGGCATTCTACATCGCCAAGAGCGGCCGCCCCGGCCCGGTGCTCGTGGACATCACGAAGGACGCGCAGCAACTCACCGCCGAGTTCGACTGGGAGGGCGCCGCGCCGCGCCTGCCGGGCTACCGCCCGAGCTATCACGCCCCGGACTCGGAATTCGCGCGTGCCGCCGAGCTCATCAATTCCGCCAAGCGCCCGCTCATCCTCGCCGGCCAGGGCATCATCAAGTCCGGCACCACCGCCGAGGTGCTCAAGCTCGCCAAGACCGCCGGCATCCCGATCACCACCACGCTGCTCGGCATCGGCGCCATCCCGGCCTCGTCCGAACTCAACCTCGGCATGATGGGCATGCACGGCGAGGCGTGGGTCAACCAGGCCATCCAGCAGGCCGACCTGCTCATCGCCCTCGGCATGCGCTTCGACGACCGCGTGACCGGCAACCTCAAGACCTACGCCGTCAACGCGAAGAAGATCCACGTCGATATCGACCCGACCGAGATCAACAAGAACGTCCAGGTGGACGTCGCCCTCATCGGCGACCTCCGCGAGGTGCTCGCGGTCATCCAGCCCCAGATCAAGAAAGCCGACCATGCCGAGTGGTGGTCCGCCATCGCCGTCAACCGCGGCGACTCCGCCGTGCGCGACATCAAGAACCTGCCCGACAGCGGCCACCTCTACGCCGCGCACGTCATCAATGACATCTGGCGCCTCACGCAGAAGCGCGACACCATTGTCGTGACCGACGTCGGCCAGCACCAGATGTGGGAGGCCCAGTATTTCCACCACGACAAGCCCCGCTCGCTCATCACCTCGGGCGGCCTCGGCACGATGGGCTTTGCGCTCCCCGCCGCCATCGGCGCCAAGTTCGCCTGTCCGGACAAGGACGTGTGGGTGGTTGTCGGCGACGGCGGTTTCCAGATGACCTCCTGTGAGCTGGCCACGGCCGAGCAGGAAGGCATCAAGGTCAACGTCGCCATCATCAACAACGCCTTCCTCGGCATGGTGCGCCAGTGGCAGGAATTCTTCTACGACAAGCGCTACGCCGCCACGCCGATGACCGGGCCGGACTTCGTGAAGCTCGCCGAGGCCTACCGCCTCACCGGGCTGCGCTGCAACCAGCGCCCCGACGTGAAGGCCACGGTCGCGAAGACCCTCGCTGACAAGAAGACCGTCGTCATCGACTTCGTCGTCGAGAAGGAAGACACCGTGTTCCCGATGGTTCCCGCCGGCGCCGACCTCGACAAGATGATCCGCCGCCCCAAGCAGGATGTCCTGCTCGAGTCCGGCTCCGACAAGGACTGGGAGATGCCTTCGTCCACGCTCCCGAATGTCTTCGTCGAGAAAAAGGCCGAAGCCAAGGCCCTCAACGACCGGCGCAAGCCCTCTCCGCCGGGCAAGCGTCGCACCCCCGCGAAGGCCTGAGCCTTTTCCACCCTCACTTTCACCCTCACTCTGCCCCCCATGGCCAAACATACGCTCATCGCCTACGTGGAAGACGTGCCCGGCGTCCTCAACCGCGTCGCCTCGCTCTTCCGGCGCCGCAACTTCAACATCGATTCCCTCACCGTCGGCCGCACCGAACAGGCCGGCGTGTCGCGCATCACCGTCGTGGTTGATTCCACCGAGGCCGGCGCCCGCATCGTGGAGGCCAACCTCTACAAGCTGGTCAACGTCCTCCGGGTGGACGACCTCACCCGCAAGCCTTCGCTCTTCCGCGAGCTCGGCCTGGTCAAGGTGAAGGTCACGCCCCAGACCCGCGCCGAGGTGCTGCAGCTCACCGACGTCTTCCGCGCCCGCGTCGTGGACGTGGACGAAGTCTCGCTGGTCATCGAGGTCACCGGCACGCCGGAGAAGATCGGCAAGTTCGAGATGGTGCTCCGACCCTACGGCATCGTGGAGATCGTGCGCACCGGCGCAGTCGCGATGGCCCGCGGCCACGAGACCCTCAGTTCCAACCCGCCGCTGGTCCATGTGACCGGCGGCAAGGCGGAGCACCACGACACCTCGGGCCTTGCGATGTCCGTCTAACCAATCACCCGATACCTGTCATCCTGAACACAGTGAAGGATCCGGCACGATACACGCTCCGCCCATCATGATGGATTCTTCGCTTCGCTCAGAATGACAGGAGAAAATGTCTTCACTCTCACTCTCACTTTCACTCAAAAAATCCCATGGCTAAAATCTACTACGACAAGGACGCGAATCTCTCGCTCATCCGCGGCAAGAATGTCGCGATCATCGGCTACGGCTCCCAGGGCCACGCCCACGCGCTCAACCTGAAGGAGAGCGGCGTCAAGGTCCGCGTCGGCCTCGCGCCGACCAGCAAATCGGCCGCCAAGGCCAAGAAGGCCGGCCTCACCGTCGGCAGCGTCAACGACGTCACCGCCTGGGCCGACGTCATCATGGTGCTCGTGCCGGACCACGTGCAGGCCCGCCTCTACAAGGCTGAGATCGCTCCGAACCTGACCGCCGGCAAGATGCTGATGTTCGCCCACGGCTTCAACATCCGCTTCAAGGGCATCGTGCCGCCGAAGAACGTCGACGTCACCATGATCGCCCCGAAGTCCCCCGGCCACCGCGTGCGCGAGGTCTTCCAGGAGGGAGGCGGCGTCCCCGGCCTCATCGCCGTTCACCAGAACGCCACCGGCAATGCCAAGAAGCTCGCGCTCTCCTACGGCCGCGCCATCGGCTGCACCCGCGCCGGTGTGCTCGAGACGACCTTCAGCGAGGAGACCGAGACCGATCTCTTTGGCGAGCAGGCCGTGCTGTGCGGCGGTTGCGCCGAGCTGGTCAAGGCCGGCTTCAAGACCCTCGTTGATGCGGGCTATCAGCCCGAGATCGCCTACTTCGAGTGCATGCACGAGCTGAAGCTCATCGTGGACCTGATGTATCGCGGCGGCCTCAACTACATGCGCTATTCGGTCTCCGACACCGCCGAGTGGGGCGACTACGTCTCCGGCCCGCGCGTCGTCACCAAGAAGACGCAGGCCGAGATGAAGCGCATCCTCAAGGACATCACGGACGGCAAGTTCGCCAAGCGCTTCATCGACGAGAACAACAAGTATGGTCGCAAGACCATGAACAAGTTCCGCAACCGCGAGCGCGGCCAGAAGATCGAGGTCGTCGGCGCCAAGCTGCGCGCGATGATGCCGTTCCTCAACCCGGTGGTCATTTCCAAATGACCACGGAGTGAGAGTGACAGTGAAAGTGAGAGTGAACCAACCATGAACGCCCGCACAAAATTGATGAGCTTCGGCGCCTACACCAAGGCGCTGGCCCTCTTCGATTTTGTTGTGGCGGACGTGGCGCTCCTCTCGCGCCATAGGGAGTGCAGTCAGTTGGCCGCTCAGCAGCTCGCCAGCGCCGACTCGATTGCCTCGAACATCGAGGAGGGCTACGGCCGTGGCTCGAAGAAGGAATATTGCCAGTTTCTGGTCATAGCGCGCGGCTCGGCTCAAGAAACAGCCGGTCGCTATCTGCGACTTAGACACTGGCTGCCAGCAGCTCTGCCGGAAACCCGCATCGCTCTGTGCGACGAGATTATCGGCATCCTGACAGCCAGTATTCTGAAGCTTCGTTCCCAGTTGGCCTCCACGAAATAACTCCGTTCACCTTCACTTTCACTCTCACTATGTCCTCTTCCAAACCAAACTACATCAGAATCTTCGACACCAGCCTCCGCGACGGCGAGCAGGCGCCCGGTGCCTCCATGACCTCGGCCGAAAAGCTCGAGGTCGCCCGCTCGCTCGCGCGCCTCGGCGTGGACGTCATCGAAGCCGGCTTCCCCGCCGCCTCGCCCGACGACCTCGCGGCCGTCCAGGCCATCGCGGCCGAGATCGGCCAGACTCCGATCGAGGGACGTCCACAGTCCGAGCCGCCGATCATCTGCGGTCTCGCGCGCTGCACCAAGAACGACATCGATGCCGCCTGGCAGGGCGTGAAGGGCGCCAAGCACCCGCGCATCCACACCTTCCTCGCGACCAGCGACCTCCACCTCAAGCACAAGCTCCGCATGTCGCGCGAGGAGATGACCGCCAAGGCCGTCGAGATGGTCGCCTACGCGTGTTCGCTCTGCCCGGACGTCGAATTCTCGCCGGAGGACGCCGGCCGCAGCGACCCGGAATTTCTCTACAAGGTGCTCGCCGCCGTCATCAAGGCCGGCGCCACCACGCTCAACATCCCGGACACCGTCGGTTACACGATGCCGGACGAGTTCGGCGCGCTCATCGCGGGCATCATCCAGCACACGCCCGGCGCCAAGGACGTGGTCATCTCCGTGCACTGCCACGATGATCTCGGCTTGGCCGTCGCCAACTCGCTCGCCGGCCTGCGCGCCGGCGCGCGCCAGGCGGAAGTCACCGTCAACGGCATCGGCGAGCGCGCGGGCAACGCCTCGCTCGAGGAGCTCGTCATGGCCATCCGCACCCGCGGCGCAAAGATCGGTCTCGAGACCGGCATCGACGCCACGCAGCTCTGCCGCATCAGCAAGCTCGTCTCCCGCAGCACCAGCTACCCCGTGCCGCCGAACAAGGCCATCGTCGGCGCCAACGCCTTTGCGCACGAGTCGGGCATCCACCAGGACGGCATGATCAAGAATGCCGAGACCTACGAGATCATGCGTCCGGCCGACGTGGGTGCGACCCAGACCATGCTCGTGCTCGGCAAGCATTCCGGCCGCGCGGCGTTCTCGAAGCGCCTCACCGAGCTGGGCTACCCGCTCGAGGGTGACGCCTTGCTCAAGGCCTTCAACGAGTTCAAGAAGCTCGCCGACCGGAAGAAGAGCGTGCTCGACGCCGACCTCATCGCGCTCGCCTCCGACGAGCGCGCGGCCGTGCCCGAGCTCTGGGCGTTGGATTCGTTGCAGGTCATGAGCGGCACCACCGGCCTGCCCACGGCCAGCGTCCGCCTGCGCGACCCGGACGGCAAGATCCGCAGCGCCGCCGCCCTCGGCACCGGCCCGGTGGACGCCGCCTACAAGGCGATCGACGCCATCGTCAATGTGCCCGTCGAGCTCCTCGAATTTGGCATCAGTGCCGTGACCGAGGGCATCGACGCCCTCGCGGAGGCCTCGGTCCGCGTCCGCCACGAGGATCAGCGCTCCTCGCACGGCCACGGCGCGGACAGCGACATCGTCGTCGCGTCGGCCAAGGCCTACATCTCCTCGCTCAACCAGGTGCTTTCGCGCCATTCCACGGCGCGCGCCCAGCACCCGCAAAGCGCGCCGACGGAAGCCCCCCGCTGATTCGCATGGCCGCAGCCAACCAGTCCGACCCGATCGAGATCTTCGACACGACCCTCCGCGATGGCGGGCAGACGGAGGGCATTTCATATTCGGTGGACGACAAGCTGCGCATCGCGCGCAAGCTGGACGAGCTGGGCGTGGCCTTCATCGAGGGCGGCTGGCCGGGCTCCAACCCGAAGGATGCCGCGTTCTTCGAGCAGGCGCGCACGATGCAATGGAAACACGCCAAGATCGTGGCCTTCGGCGCCACGCGCCGCGCCAGCGTGAAGCCCGGGGACGACACCAGCGTCCGCGGCCTCGTTGACGCGGGCACCGAGGTCTGCGCCATTTTCGGCAAGTCCTCCGTCATGCAGGTGAAGGAAGTCCTGCGCACGACGCTCGAGGAAAACCTCAGGATGATCGAGGAGACCGTCGCCTACCTGCGTTCGCACGGGAAGCGGGTCATCTACGACGCCGAGCACTTCTTCGACGGCTACCGACTCGATGCCGACTATGCGGTGCGGACGCTCCGCGCCGCGGTGCAAGGCGGAGCGGAGACCATCGCCCTGTGCGACACCAACGGCGGATCACTGCCCTGGCAGATGGAGTCGATCGTGAGCGACGTCATCGCCAAGTTGGGCGGTTCGGTCCGGGTTGGCGTCCACCTGCACGACGACACCGGTTGCGCCGTGGCCAACAGCCTGGCGGCGATCCGGGTCGGCGCGACCCATGTGCAGGGCACGATGAACGGTTACGGCGAGCGCTGCGGCAACGCCAACCTGTGCATCGTCATCCCGAACATCGAGCTGAAGCTCGGGCGCCGGGCGCTGCCCGAGGGCGCGCTGGCCAAGCTGCATGACACGGCCCGCTTTGTGGCCGAGGTGACCAATTTCGCCCCGAACGACCAGATGCCCTACGTCGGCAACAGCGCCTTCGCCCACAAGGCCGGTGTGCACGTCTCCGCCATGCAGCGGCATCCCGACGCCTACCAGCACATCGATCCGATGCTGGTCGGGAATGAGATGCGCGTCGTCGTCAGCGAGCTGTCCGGCCGGGCCAACGTTGTTTCCAAGGCGAACGAACTCGGCCTGGAGAGCGTGGATGCCGCCACGGGCGCCAAGGTCGTCGAGCTCATCAAGGCGAAGGAGCACGAGGGCTTCTCGTTCGAGGCGGCCGA
Source organism: Opitutaceae bacterium (assembly GCA_016795565.1). Lineage (GTDB taxonomy): Bacteria > Verrucomicrobiota > Verrucomicrobiia > Opitutales > Opitutaceae > Lacunisphaera. The sequence continues at coordinate 55,542 of JAEUGW010000014.1, forward strand.
GGCCAGCGTGGCGCTGTTGGTTCGCCGCTTGAGCCCGGACTACCAGCCGCTGTTCACGCTGCTCGATTACCGCGGCATGGTCAGTCGCCACGGCGACCGCAGCATGGCCGAGGCGACCATCCGCCTGAACATCGGCGGACACGAGGTCCACACGGCGGCGTCGGGCAACGGTCCGGTCAACGCCTTCGACATGGCGCTGCGCAAGGCCCTGCAGCCGCTCTTCCCGCAGGTGAAGGACATTTCCCTGGCCGACTACAAGGTCCGCATCCTCAACTCCGGCCTCGGCACCGCCGCCATCACCCGCGTCCTCATCGACTGGCACGACGGCGTGCGCCGCTGGAGCACCGTTGGCGCGGGGGGCAACATCCTCGACGCCACCTGGCTGGCGCTGGCGGACGGCTACGAATATGCGCTGACGCCGGCGGTCCAGCCTGCCGGGGCGCGCAACTGATTTTTTCATGAAAGCACGCATCGCTCTCACTCCCGGTGACGGCATTGGCCCCGAGGTGGTCAATGAGGCCCGGCTCGTCCTCGAAGCCATCGCCCAGCGCGGCGGCCACGAATTCAAGTTCTCCGAGCACCTGCTCGGCGGCTGCGCCATCGACGCCCAGGGCACGGCCATGCCGGCCGAGACCCTCGCCGCCGCCCAGGCCGCCGATGCGGTGCTGCTGGGTGCCGTGGGCGGCCCGAAGTGGGACGACCCGCAGGCCAAGGTGCGCCCGGAGCAGGGCCTCCTCGCCATCCGCAAGGCCCTTGGCCTCTACGCCAACGTGCGCCCGGTGTGTCCGTATCCTTCGTTGGCTCGGTTGTCGCCACTCAAGCCCGAGCGCGTCGCCGGCGTGGACTTTGTCGTCATCCGCGAGCTGACCGGCGGGCTCTACTTCGGCACGCCCAAGGGCCGCACCCAGACGCCGGAGGGCGAGGTGGCCGTCGATACGCTGGTCTATACCGAGAGGGAGATCCGGCGCATCGTGACGCTGGCCTTTCAGATGGCGCGGAACCGGCGCAAGCTCGTCACCTCGGTGGACAAGGCCAACGTGCTTGAGTCATCCCGCCTTTGGCGCAAGGTCGCCATCGAGGTCGGCCGGCAGTTCCCCGACGTCAAGCTGGAGCACCAACTGGTCGATTCCTGCGCCATGCGCCTGGTCACCCATGCGCCGACGTTCGACGTCATCGTGACGGAAAACATGTTCGGCGACATCCTGACGGACGAGGCGGCGGTGCTCGCCGGCTCGCTCGGCGTGCTGCCCAGCGCCTCGCTGGGCGAGGGGAAGCTCGGCCTTTACGAGCCCATCCACGGCTCGGCGCCGGACATCGCGGGCAAGGGCATCGCGAACCCGACCGGCACCATTCTTTCCGCCGCCCTATTGCTGCGGCACTCCCTCGGTTTGGAGGCCGAGGCCCGAGCTATCGAGGCGGCCGTCAGCGCCGCCCTCGAAGCAGGCTGCCACACCGCCGACCTCGGCGCCCAGCAGCCGCTGACGACCGCCCGGATGGGCGCCGCGATTCGCGAGCGCCTGAAGTGAGCCCGCCCAACAATAGCCATACAACCAATTCTCATTTCCCGTCATTCTGAGCGCAGCGAAGAATCCAGTCCGATGAACGCCGGCGGCGGTGCTGCTGGATTCTTCACTGCGTTCAGAATGACAAACCCCGTTTCTCTGCCATGAATCCCACTTCCCAACCGCCACTCGATACGACCCGCTTCATCGCGCGTCACGTGGCGGGCCTGCGCCGCTCCGGCATCCGCGACTTCTTTGAGCTCGTCGCGAAAACGGACGGCGTCATCTCGCTTGGCATCGGCGAACCCGATTTCGACACCCCGCAGCCCATCCGCGACGCCGTGAAGACGGCGATGGACACGGGCAAGACCCACTACACGTCCAACCTCGGCCTGCCCGAACTCCGCAAGGAAATCTGCCGCTACGCCGAAGGGCACTTCAAGGTCGGCTACCGCTGGGACGACGAGGTGCTCGTCACCGTCGGCGTTTCCGAAGGCCTCGATCTCGCGCTGCGTTCCCTGCTCAACCCGGGCGACAAGGTGCTCTACCACCAGCCCTGCTACGTGTCCTACGCCCCGTCCGTGGACTTGGTCCATGCGGTGGGCGTCCCGGTCGGCACGCACGCCACGGAACAGTTCTCCCTCGACGCCCCGGCCCTGCAGGCCGCATGGCAACCCGGTTGCAAGCTCCTCCTCCTGAACCTGCCCTGCAACCCGACGGGCGGCGTCTGCTCCCGCGAGCAGCTGGAGCGCATCGCGAAGTTCGCCATGGAGAAGGACCTGATCGTCATCAGCGATGAGATCTACTCCGAACTGGTGTTCGAGGGCGTGCACACGAGCATCGCCAGCCTGCCCGGCATGCGCGAGCGGACCATCCTGCTGCACGGGTTTTCGAAGGCCTTTGCGATGACGGGATTCCGCCTCGGCTACGCCTGCGGTCCGGCGCCGCTGATCGAGGCGATGATGAAGGTGCACCAGTATTCGATGCTGTGCGCCCCGAGCATCAGCCAGGAAGGCGCCGTGGCGGCTCTGCGCTTGGGCGACGATGCCACCAAATACATGCGCGACCGCTACCGCGAGCGCCGCGACCTGTTTGTCCGCCGCATCAACGCGGCCGGCCTCAAGTGTCATTCGCCCCGCGGATCGTTCTACGCTTTCCCGTCGGTGGCCGCCACCGGCCTGGACGAGGGCGCCTTTGCCCGCCGCCTGCTGACTGAACACAAGGTGGCGGTCGTGCCCGGCACGGCCTTTGGCGACGCCGGCAAGGGCCATGTGCGGGCCTGCTTCACCGCCAATGAGGAGAAGCTCACGCAGGCCTGCGACCGCATCGAGCGGCTCCTGAACTCACTCAAGGCTCCCGCTCCCGCGTAAAACGTCCGGTTTCCACCACGCCCGGCGGTGAGACCGGTTTTTTGCCTCACGGCAAAGAAAAGCCCGCCCCGCGCGAGCGGGACGGGCTGGATTCATGGCTATTTGAACTGGCTTAGCCGGAACGATGCAGTAGAATCGCCGACTGCGTGGGCTAAACTTCTGCGTCACATGGAGATTTCCTACTGCATTGCAGTTGGATTTGGCTCACTGCACCGCTGGGAAACACGCTCATGCGCTGCTTCGACTGCATCGTTCCGGCTAAGATCAGCAGCCTCACGGTCATCCACCGGGAGAGGCAACCAACGCACGCGTTATTCCTCCCTCACCGGTCCGATTCCTGTCCTCTGCCGCCTTCCCGCGAGGCTCTCGCTCCGCCGCACCCCACGCCACGGACGCTCACTTCATTTTTCCGCTTGATCGCACGCAGCTAGATCAACGACAAGGGTCAACTATCAATTTTTACAATCACCCCATATTGAGAATAGCCCCTCCAATCGCTGATTTATCCGTCTAAAGTATACTTTTGGTGCGTAAAACGACTGTTTTTACAAAATCTAGGATCTGCTGGAATTCAGTGATTGCTAAGGGTGCTCAAAGTTCTTTTGAACGCGGGCTTCAAGAACGGCACTAACTTGTTGCCAACGCAAACTCAACCAAGGCGAACGCTTGGACTTAAAACAAATTAAACAGATCATTGATTTGATGAAGCGCTCCGAACTAAGCGAGTTCGAGTTCGAGGAGGAGGGCTTCAAAATCAAGATCAAGCGGGGTGCTTCCGGCCTGCCGGTCGTGACTACAGCCCCCCTTCCCGTCCAAAGCTACGCCGCTACCCCCCCCGCTGAACACCAGACGGCTGCCAAGCCTTCAGCACCTGCGGCCGCTCCTTCCCCTTCCTCCGGCGACGAGGCTGGATTTGCTTACGTAAAATCCCCGATGGTAGGAACGTTCTACCGCTCCCCCTCACCTGAGAACCCCGCTTTCGTCGATGTAAACGCCAAGGTGGAGGAAAAGACTGTGGTTTGCATCATCGAAGCCATGAAGATCATGAACGAGATCCAGGCCGAAACCAAGGGGACCATCGTTGAGATATTGGTGGAGAACGGTCAGCCCGTCGAATACGGGCAGCGCCTGTTCAAGATTAAGCTCACCTGACCGAGCATCGCTTATATGGGCCGGCCAGTTATCTGTCCGGCCTAAATTTTAAAACAGTATGATTCAAAAGGTTCTCATCGCCAATCGCGGTGAAATCGCGCTCCGGATTATTCGCGCCTGCCGTGAAATGGGCATCAAAACCCTGGCGGTCTATTCCGAAGCTGACGTCCAATCCCTCCACGTGCAACTCGCCGACGAGGCGATCTGCATCGGTGGACCCAAAAGTGCCGACAGTTATCTGCGCGCCGACCGCATTATCAGCGCGGCAGAAATTGCCGACGTGGATGCCATCCATCCCGGCTACGGCTTTCTGTCCGAAAATGCCAAATTCGCCGAGCAATGCGAGTCCTGTAACATCAAGTTCATAGGCCCGAAATCCAAGAGCATCAGGATCATGGGCGACAAGGCCATTGCCAAAGACACCGTCCGCAAGGCCGGTGTGGTCACCGTCCCCGGCTCTGACGGCCCGATCGAAAATGAAACCGAAGCGGTCAAGATCGCCCGTAAGATAGGTTATCCGGTCATCATTAAGGCGGTCGCCGGCGGTGGCGGGCGCGGCATGCGCATCGCCCATAACGACGTCTCCTTCGCCAAGGAATTCCATGTCGCGCGCAACGAAGCGGAGAAGGCATTCGGCAACGGCGCGGTCTACATCGAGAAATACATCGAGAAACCGCGGCACATCGAGTTCCAGATCCTCGCGGACAGCCACGGCAAGATCCTGCATCTCGGTGAGCGCGACTGCTCGGTCCAGCGTCGCCACCAGAAGCTGATTGAGGAGTCCCCCTCTCCCTTCCTTACGGCCGATCTCCGAAAGAAAATGGGTAAGGCCGCCGTCAAAGCCGCCGAGGCCGCCGAATATCAGAATGCCGGCACCATCGAATTTCTCGTCGATGCCAAGGGTAACTACTACTTCATCGAGATGAACACCCGCATCCAGGTGGAGCATCCCGTTACCGAGGAAGTGACGGGCATCGACCTGATTAAGCAGCAAATCAACGTCGCCAACGGGGAGAAGCTCTCTTTTGATCAAGGCGACATCAAGTTCGAGAAGCATGCGATAGAATGCCGCATCAATGCTGAGGATCCGGCCCGCAACTTCACCCCCTCGCCCGGCACCATCAGCCTTTATTATCCCCCGGGCGGCCTCGGGGTCCGGGTGGATTCTCACGCTTACAGCGGTTATGCCATCCCTCCCCACTATGACAGCATGATCGGCAAGTTGATCTGCGTGGGCCCTACCCGCAAAATCGCCCTGCAGCGCTCCTATCGCGCCCTGAGCGAATACTTGGTCCGCGGCATCAAGACCACGATCCCGCTTCACAAGGCCATCATGAGCGATCCCACCTTTATCGAAGGCAAGGCCACCACGGCCTATATGGAGGACTTCATGTCGCGCACGCCGACTGATCTCTTCTGAGTTTCCTGCGATTCACACCCTGTCATTAACCTTGTGACTGGGCCATCAACTTCCCTTGGCGCATGTGATCTTGAAGCCGTGGCTTGGGTTCGGCTCAAACAGTCGCTTGATACCGAATGGGGACCTCAGTGCAGCCATCGTTCCAGATTCCCTGAGGCGATCCGCCTGAGTTTCGCGGCCGCGACCTGCGCAGTGCTGATCTTCGCCCGGGCGGCTGCGGTCACGAGAAAGGGCGTGTGCGAGGCAAACACGAGCTGACGCGCCGGCACCTCGGCCAGCAGGTGCGGGATCGTGTCGTGCCACTCCGCGAACGACAAATCAGCCAAAAGGTCTGCGTGCTTCGATGCCAAAGTGAGAATTTCGGAACGCAAGAGCCCGCTGGCGAGCACCGGCAGCTTCGGCCGAAACGTGAGGAATGTTCTCAATTCGGCCGGCGGCACGGGCTTGAGGTTCATCGCGTGAAACTCATGCCGCTCATCGATCAATCGCACCTGCACGATGAGCCGCAGCTTTCGCCTCACAAGCTCGTCGGCGAACTCCCGCAAAGCAGGCAGGTTGAGTCGGTAATTGTGATAGCGTGGCAGAATTCGCACCGCGCGCACCCGCGGATCGGCTGCTCTGGCGGTGAGCTCTTCGCGCCAGTTGGCCAGAGCCGGGTTTATGACCGGAACCGGCACGAGTCCGGCGAAGCCTTCCGTGGTGCGCAGCAGCTTTAGGTTGGCCGGGCCGGGCCCGGGCGCGAACACCGCATCCAACGGCGACACCAGCGCCCGACCGATACCGTGCTGGCGAAGGTGTGCAGCCAAGGAACGCGGCGAGTGCTCCTCGTTGAAGGCAAACGGCCAGCGGCCGGTCCAGGTGTTCGCATCAAAGTAGTTCATCATCCACCCTCAAGGCAGGCGCAGCAGCGCGCGTGCGTTATCGTGCAGGATCTTCTGCTGGGTTTGGGCATCGAGCCGCGCGCCTGTAATGCGTGCCAGCGCGACAGCGAAATCGCGGATCGGCGCATCCGAGCCATAGAGGACGCGCTCGGACCCGAGTTGCGCGACGGCATATTCGACCAGCCCGGCCTCGGGTGCGGCTCCGGAGGTGTCCACGACGACATTCGGGCAACTCTTCACCGCCAGCACACCGCGCACCCCGCAGCCGGTCAGGTGTGCCATGATGATGCGGACGTTGGGAAAACGATTGGCGAGCGTGGCGACATCCTCGGGATCGGTGTGGAAACTGCGCTGCCTGATCTTGGTCATGCTCCACGCGTGCTGCAGCAGCACGAGTCCATGCTGCTGCGCCGCCGTCATCAACGGTCGCATGCAGGCGTCGCGGGCGTTGTTGGCGATCTCGAGCTTCAGGCCGCGGAAACCGCGGGCGACGCAGCGCTCGATTTCTCGCCGGACGGCGCGCTCGCCGAGCGTCGGATTCAGGTGGCAAAATCCCGTTATGACACCGGGATGGCGCTGCATCAGCCAGTAAGTGTCGTCGTTGATCTTCCGGAGCTGCGCCTCCGTCGGCGAGCGGCCATAGGCGAGCACATCCCCCAGTGCGACCAGATGCCGGATGCCGTGGGCTTGGGCGCGCTGGATCAACTGGTCCGCACCACCGCGGCCCCGGTGGTCATCCCGCAGGATGGGATGGGTGTGGATATCAATGGCACGCATGAAAATTCAGCGGGATTACGCTTGGCTTTAGGCAAGTTGCTGGAGCGTTATAGCCATGACAAGAGCTCACTGCACGGATTCAACATGTCTTAAAGATTCATGAGCAACCCGCCCCAGACCGACCGCGATATTGAACTGTTGCTTTCCACGCCCACCCGTGGCGCCACGGAAGCGGTCCAGGGCCTGCCTGGCGACTTCATGGTTCTTGGCGTCGGCGGCAAGATGGGCACGACCACCGCCGTCATGCTGCGCCGGGCGCTCGATGCCGCTGGCCGGCATGACGCGGTCGTCACCGGTGTCTCACGCTTCAGCCGCCCGGAGGCCCGCGCCGAGCTCGAAGGCTTGGGCGTCCGCACGCTGTCCTGCGACCTCGCCGACGCCGCCCAGGTCGCCGCCCTGCCCGCCGCGGCCAATGTCCTCTATCTCGCGGGCCAGAAATTCGGCACCGACAACGCACCCGGACTGACGTGGATCCAGAACACCTATGTGCCCGCGCTGGTCGCGCAGCGTTTCCACGAATCTCGCATCGTCGTGTTCTCGACGGGCTGCGTCTATCCTTTCATGCCGGTCACAGGTCCCGGCGCCAGCGAGCGCGAGCCGATCGCCTTCCTTGGCGAATACGCCAGCACCTGCGTCGGGCGCGAACGGGTGTTTTCCCATTTCGCAGCGGAGCTCGGGACAAAACAGCTGATGTATCGCCTCAACTACGCCGTCGAACTGCGCTACGGCGTGCTGGTGGATATCGCCCTCAAGGTCGCGCGCGGCGAGGCGGTGGATGTGACGATGGGCTGGCTGAATTGCATCTGGCAGGGCGACGCTTGCGTCCGCGCCATCCAGTGCCTGACCCACGCCGCGAACCCGCCGAAGCTGCTCAACATCACCGGCCCGGAAAAACTCAGCATCCGCGCCCTCGCCGAGGAATTCGGTCGCCGCCTCGACCGCACGCCCGTCCTCACCGGCACGGAGGCTCCAACCGCGTGGCTCGCCGATGCCAGCGAGTCGCTCAGGCTCTTCGGTCCGCCCGAGACCACGGTGGCCCGCATGATGGACCTGATCTCCGCACATGTCCGCGCCGAAGGCCGCCTGCTGGGCAAACCCACGCACTTTGAGTCCCGCAGCGGGAAATTCTGACCATGGATCTCCGCACCCACCTCCTCGCCGGACAAGTCATACCCGCTCAACCGCTGGCGCTCGACCGCCACCGGAAGTTTTCCGAGAAACACCAGCGCGCCCTCACCCGCTATTACGTGGCCGCCGGTTCCGGCGGCCTCGCAGTCGGCGTGCACTCGACCCAATTCGAGATCCGCGACCCCCAGCACAATCTCTTCAAGCCCGTTCTTGAACTCGCCGCCCAGACCGTCCGCGCCGAGTTGGCCGGGGCCCCGCGCGATTTCGCCCTCATCGCCGGCATCTGCGGCCAGACGCGGCAAGCCGTCGCGGAAGCCGAGCTTGCCCTCTCCCTCGGGTATCGGGCCGGGCTCGTCAGCATGGCCGCCTTCAAGACTGAATCGGAGGACGCCATCGTGGCCCACATCGCCACCCTTGCGCAGCTCATCCCTGTCGTCGGTTTCTATTTGCAGCCTGCGGTCGGCGGTCGCGTGTTCAGCTACGCGTTCTGGCGCAAGTTCGCCGAGATTCCGGGCGTCGTCGCCATCAAGATGGCACCGTTCAACCGCTACCAGACGATAGATGTTGTCCGGGCCATTGTGGACGCCGGGCGCGACGACCTCGCGCTCTACACCGGCAACGACGACACCATCGTCGCCGACCTGCTCACCCCCTTCACGTTTCCGCATCGGGGCAAACTCGTCACGCGGCGTATTGTCGGTGGCCTGCTCGGCCACTGGGGCGTATGGACGCACGCCGCCGTCAGCTTGTTCCGCGAAGCCCAACATGCGGCGAAGCAGCCGGCCATCAGCGCCCGATGGCTCGAGCGCGCTGTCGCCGTCACCGACATGAACGCCGCGCTCTTTGACGCCGCCAACAGGTTTCACGGTTGCATCCCCGGCATCCTCGAAGTGCTGCGCCGCCAGGGCCTCGTCGAGTCCATCCACTGCCTCAACCCGCACGAGGTTCTTTCGCCCGGCCAAGCTGAGGAACTCACCCGCGTCTGCGCCGCCTACCCGGAGCTGACCGACGACGCCTTCGTCGCTGAACACCGCGATCGCTGGCTGCGGTGAACCGCGGCATTGGGCCCGCGAGCTTCTGGGTTGCACCGTCGCCCGTCGGGCGGGAAACTTCCGCATGGCTTCCCTCCCCCCACCCCAGTCCTGCGAAGAGCTGCTCGCGCGCATGGTTGCCATCGAGACCGTGAACCCCGAGTGCGGTGGTCCGGCGGGTGGCGAGGCGGCGCTGGCGGCTCAGCTGGAAATCATCGCTGCGCAATGGGGTCTGGCGACCCGGCGCTGCCCCGTGGGCTCCGACGGAGCTTTTAACCTGCTCATCTCCTCCGTGGTCTCACCGGACGCCGAGTGGCTGCTGTTCGAGAGCCACCTCGATACCGTCAGCGTGGAAGGCATGACCGTGCCACCTTTCCAGCTTACCGCCGCAGGCGAACGGCTCCACGGCCGCGGCACCTGCGACACCAAGGGTTCGGGCGCGGCCATGCTGTGGGCCCTGCAGGACTATGCACGGTCACCCGGCCGGACGCGCAACGCCGGCGTGATATTCTCCGTGGATGAGGAGGCCGGCATGGATGGAGCCCGGGCCTTCGCGGCGACCGAACTGCGGGAATTGCTGCCGAAGCTGCGCGGCATCGTGGTGGGCGAACCCACCGGGCTGCGACCCGTCATCGCCCACAACGGTGCGCTGCGTTGGCGCACCATCACGCGCGGGGTCGCCGCCCACTCCGCCGAGCCGGCCAAGGGCCGCTCCGCCATCGCCGCCATGTGCCAGGTGATCGCCGCACTGGAGGCGAATTTCATTCCCCTCGCCAAACGGGACTACCCGCTCACCGGCCGGGCGGCGGCCAGCATCAATGTCATCAGGGGCGGCACGGCGGTGAACATCATTCCGGACTACTGTGAGATCATCTGTGACCGTCGCCTCGTCCCGGGCGAGACCTCCGCCCAGGCGCTGGCGGAGCGCGACGCCGCCCTGGCCGGACTCCCCGTCGAGCACGATTGCCAATACCTCGCGCCACCCCTTCCACCGGAGAACTCCGCCACGCTCCACGCCTGGCTGCAGCCGGCGCTCGCCGCCCAGGGCATCGACTCCACCGCCATGGGCGCACCCTACGCGACCAACGCCAGCCACTACGCCGCTGCGAGAGCGCAGGTCCTGGTGCTCGGCCCTGGGGCCTTGGCGCAGGCTCACACCAAGGATGAATGGCTCGACCGCCGCGAACTGGCGAAAGCCGTGAATGTCTACGGCGCATTGCTTCGCCTTCCCTCGTAGGAGCGGCTTTGCGCCACGATTTCGCCCCGCGCGCCACATTCGAATCGCGGCATAACGCCGCTCCTACAGTCGATCCACCCAGTCTCACTCATGAAGCCCGTCTTCCTCTGCCTCGCCCTGGTCCTTGCCTCCGCCCTGTCGGCCGCCACACCCCTGCCCACCTTGCCGGCCGACCTCGTCGAGTTGGCCGTGCGCACCAAGGCCCCGCGCTGGAAGTTTGTCGATCACCAGCGCATTCGCGAGATGCGCGAGACCTTTGCCCTGCAGGTCACCGCCGTGGCCGCGTTCCAGGCGCCCGACGCCGTCGTAGACGGCAAGCCTCTCGCCACGCACCTTGCCGAAAAACTCCGCTTCTTCCTCGTCACCGAGACGCCGTATCCCGACGGCAGCACGCGCGAGCCCGAGGCCCAGGGTGGAATTGGTGGCTGGACGCATCATGTGCCGGCGCACGCGCTGCTGCTCGCCAAGCGCACGCCGGCGGTCTGGACGCAGCTCTCGGCGGACGAGAAAGCCCGCGCCGACCTGCTCATGCAGGCGCTCGCCCTCGCCGCCCACTTCTGCCTCGACGACGACAACGACTACTACGTGCTGCTCGACGGTTACTCCCTCTTCCACAAGAGCTGGAACCCCAACCACGTCGAGGGCTACGTCGGCGCCATCATCTCGGCCTCGCTCTACTTTGGTCCGGACGAACTGAACGCATTCTTCAGGCAGTTCGACTTTGACCGCTTCGTCGCCCGGCTCGACGCGGCGAACTTCCAAAACATCCGGCGCTGCTGGACCTGGAACCCCGCGATTCGCGACCTGATGATGCACGGCGGCTCCATCGCGGTGTCCGAGAAACAGCTGCTGGCGCAGGGCGTCGTCACCCGCGGCCTCGGCGTGCGAAACGATTTCACGCTCAACGGCGACACCCTGCACGAGCCGTGGCGCCTGCACCGCGCCCAGGCCGTGCGCCTCTTCGGCAAGGCGGTGCGCACGCGCGTCATCGCCAGCGCCGAATTCACCTCCAGCCTGATGCACCGCGCCACCGCCGCGACCGAGTCGCCGTGGGAAGGCCAGATGGGCATGCTGCACGAGTTCGAAAGCACCGACTGGGACGGCCTGCGCACGAGCCTCGGCTACGCCTACGAGGGCGCGATGATCGACATCCCCACCGCAGTTACACTCAAGCTCGTTGGCGAATGGCGCGCGAACGAGGGCGGGGACATGCTCGAACGCCGCATGGGCGTCGGCATGGGCGACATGCTGTTCAAGGCCCGCGAAGGCTACCGCAGCTTCTCCCAGGCCAAGCCGCGCGAATACAACTGGGAGGACACGCTGCTGCCGATCGGCGCGGATTTCGTCGTCGCTCTCTGGCAGACTTATTTCGCCCCGCCGCCCCCTCCGTCGAAATAAGCGCGGAAGCGACGGACGCGCCGTCCCTGTGTCCAGGTCGCCGTCGAAAACGGCGTCGCGGATTAATTTTCATCCCTTTTCAATCGTCACGCCGCACGCTTCCCCTTTTCTCGCCACCATGTCTCGCCCACCCCTTGCTTCCACCGTTGAAATGCGCGCCGGCCGCCCGACGCTCCTGCTCAACGGCACCCCGCACGCCCCGCTCATTTACGCCCTGACCGACTGCCCGGGCGCACGCCGGACCTGGGAGGAAGTCCCCGCCCGCAACATCTGGCTGTTCGGCCAGCAGGGCGTCCGCCTCTTCCAAGCCGACCTGTGGTTCGAGGAAATGCTCGGCCAGGACGACCGTCTCGACATCACCCTCGCCCGGAAACAGATCGCCGGCGTGCTCGCCGCCTGCCCCGAAGGCGCCGTGATGATCCGCCTCCATGTCAACGCCCCGGCCTGGTGGCTGGCCCGGCATCCCGACGAATGCGTCGGCTACGCGGACGCCGAGGTCAGCGCTTCCGAGCCCTGGGGCCTGGGCCGCCGGCTCGGGGACGATGGCGACACGCCGCGGCGCGCCAGCTTTGCCTCCAAGCTCTGGAATGACTGGATCACGGCACACCTCCGGGATTTCTGCGCACAACTGGCCGCCACGCCCGAAGGCGCCGGCCTGTTCTCCATCCAACTCACCTACGGCCTCTACGGCGAGTGGCACCAGTTTGGCTTTCTCCACCACGACCCCGATACCGGAGTCGCCGCCACCAAATCCTTCCGCGCCTGGCTGCGCGCCCATTACGGGACCGACGACAGGCTCGCCACCGCGTGGAACTGCCCCGGGGCCAAGCTCGACACGGTCACCGCTCCCGATACCCCGTCCCGCGAGCGCGCCGCCCTCGGTCCGCTGCGTGACCCGCACACCCAGCAGGACATCATAGATTACTTCACTTGGCTGCACGGCGCGATGGCTGACTGCCTCCTCGGTCTCGCCGCCACCGTGAAGCAATCCTGGCCCCGCCCGATCATGACCGCGGCCTTCCAGGGCTATTTCTACGGCCAGTTCGCCCGCAACGCCGCCGGCAGCCACCTCGCCCACGACAAGGTCCTCGCCTCGCCGCATCTCGACTGCCTTTGCTCACCCGCCTCCTACACCGACGGCGTCCGCGCCATCGGCGGCTCCGGCCACGGCCGCGGCATCACCGGTGCCGTCCGTCGCGCCGGCAAGCTCTGGCTCGACGAGAACGACCACGGCACCTTCCTCGTCGGCTGCCCTTGGGATCGGAACTTCAAGACCACACTGGAGGACGACATCGCCAGCCTGCGCCGCAACACCCTGCAGCCCGTCCTGCGCGGCGGCGGCCAGTGGTGGTTCGACTTCGGCATGATCGCCGGCACCCCGGCCTTCGCCGCCTACGGCAATGTCGGCTGGTGGGACCACCCGCGCCTCGCCGCCGAGATCAAGGCCATCCGGCAGGTGGCCCAGGCCCGCCACGCGCACCCGTTCTACCGCCCGGCCGACGTGCTCGTCATCCACGACCCGTGGTCCTTCCGCCACACGGTCGCGCAGCGCTGGTCGCTCGAGGGCTTCAAGTTCGGTGACCAGCCGCCGGTCGGCCCGAATCCATTCTCCGGCCGCGGCATGGACGGCCTGCTCGAGGGGCTCTACCGCTCCGGCCTCGTGCTGGACGAGGCGCTCATTGGCGAACTCGCCACCATTGACCTCACCCCCTTCAAGCTCGTCATCTTCGGCTCGACCGTCGTGCTCGACGATGAGGCGCGCAAACTCATCGCGACGCGCGTCGCCACCGCCGGCCGCCACGTGGTGTTCACCGGTTACGTCGGCTGGAGCAACGGCCGCGAGATCGGCGGCACCCTCGCGGGCGCCGTCAGCGGCTTCCCCACCTCCGGACGCGCCGCCGCCGTGCCCACCTCCACCCTCGAACTCGACGGTGCCACGGAGGTGCAGACCCTCGAGCCGCCCAAGCACGTGCCGGCCTTTGACGCACCGGCCGCCCAAGTCGTCGGCCGCTGGGCCGACGGCAGCATCAGCGCGGCGTGGCGCCAGGCCGACAACGCCACCTGGTGGTCGTTCGGCGTTTGCCCGAATGCACCTTCCGTCCTGCGCGCCCTTGGCCGCCGCGCCGGCTGCCACGTGCTCAACGACCACGACGATGCCACCACCCTCGGCGACGGCCTGCTCATGGTGCACACGCTCAACGGCGGCGCCCGCAACCTGTGCCTGCCCAACGGCAAAAAACTCTCCGTCACCCTGCCCGCGCGCAGCACCACGGTTTACGACGCCCAGACCGGCGAGGTGCTGCTGGGGAATTGAATCACCTGCTTACGGTGGAACCCGGCCTCCGGCCGGGTTGAGGCAGGTGCGAATCAATCTTCCGGCCGCCTGTCCTGAAAGCGCGGCCGGAGGCCGCGCTCCACCTTACTGGGGATTACTCAAGGAAGTTATATCCCACCTGTCATTGCGAGGAGCGGAGCGACGAAGCAATCCATCTGGATCGCCACGGTGCGCTTCGCGCACCTCGCGATGACAAGAACAGCAACTACTTTGGGCAAGCCTCGGAAATGCATCCAATCACCCGAAAAACTCCTCCTCCAGCATCAGCGACAGGCAGTGGTAGATCGGCAGGTGATATTCCTGCGCCCGGTAGGTCTCCTTCGTTGGCGCGCAGATGCACACGTCACTCAAGCCCTTCAGCTTGCCGCCGGTGGCCGCCGTCAGGGCAATCACCTTCATGCCCTTTGCCCGCGCCACCGCGGCGGCGGCGCAGACATTTGCCGCGTTGCCGGAGGTGCTGATCCCCACCAGCACATCACCGCGCCGGCCGAGGGCCGAGGTCAACTGCGCATAGGCCAGATCAGGATCGACGTCGTTGCCGAAGGCCGTGCTCGCCGCCGGGAACGAGGTCAGCGGGATAGCCGGCAGCGCCCCTTGCAGCTTCGCGGCAATCGCCGGACGCAGGCCAGCGCGCTGCTTCCGGGAGAGGGGCCGTTTCTTGCAGAAGCCCTTGAGCAGTTCGCCGGCCCAGTGGTCGGCGTCGGCCGCGCTGCCGCCGTTGCCGCAGAGGAGGATCTTGCCGTCGGAGCGAAAACATTGCCGCAGCACCGCGTAGGCCTGCGTGATGGAAGGCACGGTGCCGGCCAGTTCGGGGCGGCGTTGCCGGAGGTTGGTCAGATGGCGTTGGGGCATGGCGGTTCAGTTCGCATTTCCGGGCAGAGTATCGAGGGCATGCAGCGCGACTGCAACCGCCGCGTTGCTGCCAATCGTCTCCCCCAGCACGGCGGGCACAATCTTGCAGCCCGCCAGCGCGGAGGGCAGGGCCTCGGCGGAGAGCGCGCGATGCATGGCCGGCACGAGCAAAGCCGCACAGCGTGGGAAATAGCCCCCAAGCACGATGCGCTCGGGATTCAGCGTGTCGATGAGCAGCGCCAGCGCCTCCCCCAACCGTTCGCCCGCCACATCCAGCACCTGCAGCGCCAGCGCATCGCCCTTGGCCGCGGCCTCGGCGAGATCCTTGAGCGTCACGCCCTGGTGCGGCCAGCCCATCTCTTGCGCCAAGCGGGCGATGCCGCCTCCGCTGCAAAAACCCTCGAACGAGCCGCGCTTGCCGAAGCCCAGCGGGCCCTCCGGCCGCAGCCGGAGGTGGCCCACCTCGCCAGCGTCACCCGTCGCGCCTTCGTAGAGCCGGCCGTTGAGGATCAGCCCCGCGCCCATGCCGGTGCCGGCCGTGAGAAAGACCATGTGCCTGCAACCCTTCCCCGCCCCGAAATGCCACTCGGCCAGCGCCGAGGCATTGGCGTCGTTCATCAGGTAGGCACGGCCGCCGAAGCAATCCGTGAAGGCGCGGCAAATCTCGATGCTCACCCAGCCGGGCAGATTCGGCGGGTTGAGGATGATGCCTCGCGCCGCATCGAGCGGACCGCCGCAGGAAATGCCGAATACCGCGTCCGGGCCGGGCTTGAGTCGTGCCACCGTCTCGCGGTAACGCGCGAAGATCGCCGCATAATCCGAGGTCGGAAAACGGTCCACTTCCTCCACCACGCCATTACGCAGCACGCTGACCGCACACTTGGTGCCCCCGATGTCGATGCCGATGATTTGCACGGACGAAAAGACAACAGAGGCGGCACCACTAATCCACACTAATGACCAAGACAGGTTAGCCACGGATTTCACGGATTCACGCGGATCAAGCCCCAATCAAACGGGCATTATTCGGAAGCCTGAAAACCATGAATCCCGGCTTCCCGGCTTCTGAATAGCCCGCTTCACATCCGTGTTAATTCGTGCAATCCGTGGCCAAAAAGGCTTTCCTGTTTCCCGATGTCCTATCGCCGCTCGTTCTCCACCCTCGGCTGCCCTGAATATTCACTGGAGCAGGTGCTCGATCTGGCCAAACGCCACCACCTCGACGCAGTCGAGATCCGCGCGCTTTCGAACACGATCGACATCCCCGCCGTGCTCGCGGCCGCGTATGGCACGCCCGCCAAGCTCGCCGAGCGCATGAAGTCCGCCCCGGTGCCGATCGTGTCGCTCGACACCTCGCTGAAGCTGGCCGACAACAAGCCGGCCGACCGCGACGACTTCCTGAAATTCGTCCCCTGGGCCGAGGCCTGCGGCGTGCCGTGGCTGCGTGCCTTCGACGGCGGCAAGAACGCCGATGCCGCCACGCATCGGGCCATGGCCGACACCGTCGCGTGGTGGCGGGCCGAAAGACAAAAGCACGGCTGGAAGACCGACATCATGATCGAGACGCACGACGCGCTGTTCACCGCGGCGTCCATCAAGCAGTTCCTCGCGCTCGCTCCCGGCACGGGCATCCTCTGGGACAGCCAGCACACCTGGCGCAACGGCGGCGAGCCCCCGCTCGAAACCTGGCGCGGCATCAAATCCCACGTCGTCCACGTCCACGTGAAGGACAGCATCAGCCAGCCGAGTGCGAGGCACCCGTTCTCCTACGTGCTGCCCGGCGAGGGCGAGTTCGCCATGTCGCCGCTGCGTGCGGTGCTGGCGGCCGAGTTCACCGGCTGCGTCAGCCTCGAGTGGGAAAAACTCTGGCACCCGTATCTTGCGCCCTTGGATGATGCCCTGGAGGCTGCGGCAAAGGGCAAGTGGTGGTGAGGTTTTCGTAAGCTGTGGGGCCCCGCCTTGGGCGCCGAAGCCTTGGCGAAGGCGGCTCGACGACGCGCTCACCGCCGCCGCGAAGCGCCACTGGTGGTGAGCGCTGCCATCAGGCGCATGGCCGCCAGAAATTGGTAATCTATTAAACTACCAACGACCGAGATCGTCGCCGAGCCGCGGCGCCGCCTTGGAAGTCACCGCAACGCGGCCATGAGTCGGGTTCGCGAACAAAGACCAAATTTTCGCAGACATGCACTCACCTGATGCTTCACCGTCGGCTCCGCCTTGTTGAGCACAGACGCGATTTCCTTGTTGGAGAGCCCTGTGAGCAAATGCCCCAGCACTTCCCGTTCGGCGGGCGTGAGGTCGGCCTGATCAAGGCGGTGGTGGCTGGCACAGGGGGAAACCGACATGCGCATGGGTGAGGGCGGGGCAAATTCACGGGTGTGCATACCAGAAAGATGTCTGCGCGGCTTTGTTGCCAGAGGCACTGGCGGGTTTGCAGCCAACCGCGCCTGATGGCGGACAGCGTCGCATGGCGCCGGTCGTGATATTCCGCGGTTGGCCTTCTCAGCCGCCGCGCTTTTTCAGGTCGGCGTCGGCTTGGGCTAGAGTGGCGCCGTCAATCTTGACGCCGGCTTTCGCCAGGGCGGCGTCGAGCAGAACTTCGCCCTTGAAATACCCGATCACGACATCCACCACCCGGCCTTCCCGGTTGATCACGAACTGGCAGGGGATGCCGGACACGTCGTAAAGTTTCTTCGCGGCGCGCCCGTCACTCTTCGCCGCCGGATCGAAGGCCCAGATGATGTCGGGATAGTTCGCCTGGTTGGCCCTGACCCATTTCTCGAAGTTTTCGCGCGTGTCGCCGGTGCAGGAAGCAATGACCACCACGCCTTCGGCCCGGTGCTTCGATGCCAACTGTTGGGTATGAGGCATGGCCGCCTTGCAGGGGCCGCACCAGGTCGCCCAGAAATCGAGCACGACGACCTTGCCGCGATAGTCGGCGAGCTTCACTTCCTTGCCGGACAGGTCGTGCATGGTGAAGTCGGGCGCCGCTGTTTTTCCGCTCCGCCACTTAGCCAGAAAGCCCTGTTGGTTCGCTTCCCGGTCGGCTTGGGCGGCGAGAACTTTCTTCACCTCGTCCGGCACGTCGGTGGCCTGCGCCAGCGCCGCTTTCAGCCCGGCCACCTTCGCCTTCCACGCGGCCGCCGCCGCTTCATCCACCACCGGCTTGTCCGGCACGCCCTCGGTGTTCAGCGGCCCCCATTCCTTCACGAACCGCGGCGCAGACGGATGAAAGTAAAGGACGACACTCCATCGCCGGGGATCGGCGGGATGGTTCTCAATGAAGGCCAGCCCCAGTTCCCGCAGCCGGAGCGTCTTCTGTTCGGAATTCTGCGCCGCCTCGAGCCGGGTCATTTCCTTGTAGGGCTTGGGCGGCGGCGCCTTGACCACGGCCTCATAGGCCTGCCAGTCCCGGTCGGCGGGGCTGAGGTCGGCGGCCATCAACCCGGCCATGTTGGCCAGCAGCAGGGCTGCCAACGTGATAAGGGAGCGCGCAGATTTCATAGGGTTGGATTTGTCGTGGTGTCTTGTCGGATTCCAAGCCCTGTGCTCACAACGGCTTCTTGATCGAGAGCCGGATGTCGCGCAGGCGGAGGTCGCCGTAGGTGCTGTAGCCGTAGATGGTGAGGGTTGTGTTATCCAGCGGCGGCTTGTGCCGGAAGACGTTGTAAACGGCAATTTGCACTTCCAGGCCGCTCAGCAGGCGGGACCGCTTCAGCCAACTCCGCCGCTCCCCGGACTCTTGGGTCACGAGCGGAAACCGATAGCTGAAGAACAGATCGTGATAGGTCTGCGACGGAACCCATTCCCCGCCCTGGCCCTGTCTCGATCCCAGGAAAGCGATGACGGGCGGACCGATGACGTGCAGGCGCGGGACATAGCGCGATGACCAGCCCACACTATAGCGGCGGTAGTCCCACACTAGGGTGGCGTTGCCGGTGAACTTCAGGGGAAAACTGCCATAGCCAAGGTAGTCCGACGCCGGAGAGCCGATGGTGTTCTGGCGGATGAAGCTGAGCCCAAAGGTGGCGAGGGCGTTGAAGTCGAAGTTGCCGAGGCGATTGGTGCTCTTGCGCCAGCGCAGGCTCACGTCCACGCTCTCGCTGAAGGTTCGCAGGAGGTTGACCGCACCGGTGTCAACGAGGGTGATCGGGCCGACGCCAAAGGGGTCGCCGACGGGCACGGGACCGCGGGTCACGCGGCCGGGATAAAAGGCTTCGTTCTCCACTATAAATTGGGCCGACAGGTTCGAGATGTTGTTCTCCTTCTTGATATACACGTAGTCCACGCCGAGCCGCAGGCCCTTGAGCGAGCCGGACTCGGGCTCGAAGACCACGCCCGCGCTGATCGTGTCGGAGGTCTCGGGTTGCAGGTCGGGATTGCCGCCGAAGGCGGTGAGCACGGGGGTGATCATGTTGCCGCGCCGGGGGTCGGAGATATTGAGCAGGCCGGGCGCCTGCACAGAAGGGGCGAGTTGGGAGTAGTTGGGCGGCACGAAGCCCTGGCTGTAGCTGGCGCGCAACAGCAGGCTCGAAACGGGATGGTATGTCAGGCCTGCCGTGGGATTGGAGGATTTGTAGGTGGCCGTGTTGGCGACAATGACCGGCGGCGTGAGAGGCACCGGCAGCACGGTGATGCTGCTCGTGCCCGTGTTGACCGTGAAATCCTCGAGCCGCCAAGCCAGTTGGAGATCGAGATCGTGGATCAGGCGCCAGCGATTTTCTTTCCCGACCAGCGGGATCTTTGCCTCCACGTAGGCGCTGTTCACCACGGTTTTCTTGCCCAAGGCCAGCGTTTGGTTGTCACGGTTCGGAAAGTTGGGAAAAACGGTATCGCGCAGCCCATCCTTGATGCCGTCCTGCCGACGTTCCAGGCCGACGGCGAGGCTGGGAGCGCCGCCCGGCAACCGCCCCACCGGTCCCGCCAGCCTTGCCGCGATATCGTTCAGGGTCCCCTTGCCGCTCCAGGTCTGCCGGCTTGTGTAGCGCGACATATCCCAGGGGATCAGGGTGCTGTCCACGAAGGGATTCAGGATTCCGGCGTTCAAATCGGTGGTGATGTCGGCGAGGGACAGGCTATTGACCGGATTGTAGAAGGCGTTGTTGCTGCCGGACCAAGTGTAGTCCGCTTGGGCGATCCAATCGAAGGGCAGCTTGAGCAGGAGGCCCGCCGTGATGCGGCGAGACGTGTTGTGGCTCGACACCGGCGCCTCGCCGGCGATGGGCAAAGTCAGGTTGACTGAGGAGGTGAATGGGTTCCACAGCGCCGTGGCGGGCACCGCTTGCGTGGTCATGGCGAGCATGTTGCGCGAGCTATGGTCGCCGGTGTAGGAGAACTCGCCGTTCAGCTCCAGCCAGGGCGTCATCTCGCGCCGGATCGTCGCCATGAAGGTGGTCAGGCGCGGCGCGGTGCCGATGTCGGCGCGCAGGCCGTTGCGGATCTGCCGGGTGTCGGGCACATCGCGGTTAACCTGGCCGGCGTTGGCCCGCAGGGTCGCGCCCAAGGTGGCCAACGGAGTGGTGCCCGTGATGCCGTAGGGGATGTAGGTGATGGCCGAGCCGATCGAACCGCCGCCGTAGGCGGGCTTGAGTGTCAGCGGGAGCGTGCTGATGGAATTGATGATGGTCGGCGTGGCCCCAAGCCAGGATTGGGCGGGATTGCCCGTGGCCGCGATGGTGTTCTGGCGGATCTGCCAAGCGTAACCATCCATGAATTCGCGGCGATCCCGGGTTTGCAGGAGCTTCTGGTCGGAATAGCCCGTGGCTAGCATCACCTGTGTGCGCCCGCCCTCGAGCGAGAAGCCATAGTTCAGGTCCAGCTTCCGGATGGGCGCGTCCGTGTCGTCGGGATTCTGGTAAGTGGCCTTGAACTCGCCGCCGGAGTAATTGCGCTTGAGCACGATGTTGATGACCCCGCCCACCGCGTTGGCCCCGTAGATGGCCGAGGCGCTGGACGGCAGCACCTCGACGCGGTCAACGGCCCCCAGGGGCACGGTGTTGATGTCCAGGCCTTCAAAGCCGCCATTCAGCGCGAGATTGCCGCCCGAGACCCGGCGGCCGTTGAGCAGGATCAGGGTCTGGTTTGTGCCCAGCCCGCGCAGGTTGACCGATCCCCGGGTCCCGCCGATGAAGATGCTCTGGTCGGCGGAATTTCCCGTCGTCTGCATCGGCAGGCTGCGCTTGATGAATTGCTCGAGGTTCACCACGCCGGCCCGGTCAATGTCGCGCGCGTCGAACATGTAGTAGGCCTGCGGATCGTTGACCGTGCGCGGCAGATCCACGTTGCGCGAGGTGAAGGGCTTGGTCTTGCCGGCGGTGACCTCGAACGGGTCCATTTCGGCCACGATCTCCGCCTCCACCACGTAGGGCTCCATGTTCGTCACGTCGTCCGACGGCGACAGCCGGCGCATCCACTGGCGCCCGAGCACCACGTCGCTGCCCGACCGCACCTGCACCTGGGTGATGTGCAGGAGCTGGTAGCCCGGAGCGGTGACGGTGATGGTGTAGGCTCCGGGCAGGATCTCATTGAACACGAAATTGCCATCCGCGCCGAGCTCGGCGAGTTGGCCCGTCTCGCGCAAGCGGGCGCGGACGCCCTCGATTGCCCGGCCCTCGATGCCAACCAGCGTGCCGCGCACCGACGCCGTGGCCGCGGCGGACTTGGCCCGGCCGACCGCGAACTGGCCCGGCTTGCGCTCGCTGCTCACCAGACCGGTGTCCTTGAGCAGCAGTTGCAGGGCGTCGCGCGGTTCGTGGGTGCCGTTGACGGCGTTCGTCTGCACGGCGGCGATCTCGTCCTTCAGGTAGACGACCTGCACCGAGGCCTGCCTGATGAAAAGGTCCAGCGCGGCGGGAGCCGGTTGCGCGGGGATGTCAAACGCAACGGGAACGGCGCGCGCGGTGGCGCCAAGCGACAGGAGCCAGATGGCAGAGAACAGGAGCTTAAAGCTAATCGCTGAAAGCTGATAACCCAGGGAACGATTTTTCATGGTGTGCGGGATGATTGGTCGGAGACCCTTAATCAGCACGACACCCTGCGTGGGTGGTCACCCCTACGCAGGAGAAAATTTTCTCAGCGCGAAACGATGGTGAAGTAACCCTCGCCGCGACGGACAACGCGCAGGCCGAGGGGACCGGCGGACAACAAGTCGAAGAAGCCCTGGAGGTCGTCGAGGGCAAGGCTGCCGCCCAACTCGCGCGCGGCCACTTCGGGCACAACAGTCACCGTCTGGCCGTGGAATTCGGCAAAACGCGCGGCCGCCTCGGCGAGCGTCAGGCCGTTCAGCACGATGCGGCCCTGGCGCCAGGCCAGGACGTTCTCCTGTTCGGCGGCGGACAACTGGCGCAGCTCGCCGGCGGCCGAGATCTGCTGGCCGGGAGACAACCGGGCATGAAAATCCTCATGCTCGTAGGACACGCCCCCCTCGAGCAGCGTCACCTCGGGCCGCCCCGTCGCGGCAAGCCGGACGTTGAACTGCGTGCCCGTCACCCGGACCGTGCCGGCGGGCGTCTCGACGATGAAGGGATGCGCGGGATCCTTCGCCACGGAAAACCAGGCTTCGCCCTTTTCCAACCGGACGTGGCGCCGGCCGTGGCGGAAGTCGGTGTGCAGCCTCGTCTGCGCGTTCATCTCCGCCCGCGAGCCGTCCGGCAGCGAGAGGGTGGAGCGTTGCGCGGCAACGGTCGCCACCTGCTGGGTGTCGCGGTAATAAGGCACGACCCAGACGAAGGCCACGGCGATGGCGGCGGCCAGGCCCGCCGCCGGCAACAGCCAGCGCGGCAGTCGGGAGCCGGTGACCGGCGCGGGCCGGGCCAGGGCAGAAACCTGAGCGAGAACGGGGAGAGACTCGGCCGTGTCATCGCAGATCAGCTGGTAATGCTCGAAGGCCGCGCGGTGGGCGGGATCCTCGTCGAGCCAGGAATGGAGCGCGAGGCGGTCGGCGGGCGTGAGTTCGCCGCCGTCAAGCCGGGAGGTCCAGCGGGCCGCCTGCTCGTCAATGCGTTCGGAAAGGGAGGAAGGGTTCATGGGAATCAGGAGAGTTTTTGTTTCGGGAGAGCTTCGGCGGCTTGGTAAGCCTCGCGGAGCAGGCGGTAGGCGCGGGTCATGTGGTTTTCCACCGTCTTGCGGGTGATGCCGAGCTGGCGGGCTATCTCCTCGTGGGTGAGATCCTCGACCTTGCGCAGGAGGAAGACCTGCCGGCAGCCCGGCGGCAGGCGGAGCAATATCTCCTCGAGCCGCGCAAGTTCCTGGCGCGCGCCGACGAGGTCCTCGACGGCGGCCGCGGTGCCCGGGGTCATGTCGAGCTGCGCGCCGCCGGTGGCATCGAGCGGATGGTGGCGCCGCCGGCGGATTTCGTTGAGTGCGAGGCGGCGCGCGGTGGCGAAGAGCAGCAGGCGGGGCTCGCGCGCGCGACCGGCATCGACGGCGGGCTGGATGCGAATGAAGGCGTTTTGCGCGACATCCTGCGCCTCCGATTGATCCCCGAGCAGCCGGGCCAGATAAGCCCGCAATGGCTGAACCGTGGCGCGGTAGAACCCGTCAAAGTCCCGACGGGACGACGTCGAATGGTCGGAGGGATCAGGTGGAAGTGGGTTCACGGCCGGGACGCACCAAGGGTGGCCCTTGGGCGGGGTGGCAACAAGGCCGGAGTCGGTGGGTCACTTGGCAACATGCACTATGTCTCCAAGGACTACGACACCGCGCTCACCTCCCCTCCCCTATGCGCTGAGGAAATATTTTTGCGGGTGGGTTGATGCCAATGGCGGAGCCGGACCCCGAGGTTTGTCATCTATTGAGGACAAGTTCTGAAGCGTCGCCGAATCAGGCGTCTAAATGCATTGGCCTTTAGTGCTGCTGGAGGCCGGACTTCCGGTGCAGGTTGCGCGCGAACGCGCAACCTACGGTGATCAAACCAACGCGCTGGGGTCAGCGCGTTCCACCTTCCACCAGTCCCTGCTTTTTGAGGAAGGCTATGATCAACTCGCGGGACTTCTCCCGCCACTCGGGCACATCGTTGCCGAAATTGTGTCCGCCGCCGGGGACGATGTGGAGTTCACAGGAATTGCCGGTGGCGAGCAGCTTGTCGCGCAACGCCGTCGCCTGGCCCAGCGGCACGGTCTTGTCGGCGTCACCGTGGAAGGCCAGCACCGGCGGCATCCGCGCGTCGAGCTGGTCGAGCGGCGAAAGCGCCAGGGCATCGACGCCGAAACGCTTCGGCGTGTAACCGCGCTCAGCGGTGGTGTCGGACACCGTGCTGAACAGGATGAGCGCGGCGGGTTTCAGCCGCGGCGCCTCACCGGGATCGGAACCGGGAGGGGTCGCGGTTATCCCGGTCCAGAGCGCCACGTGCCCGCCGGCGGAGTTGCCACCGACCACGATGCGCGCCGGATCGAGACCGAGTTCCTCCGCGTGGTCCTGCACCCAGCGAAGCGCGGCGCGGCTGTCCGCGACCGAGCCGAGTGGCGAAACGTCGTTGCGGCCCTTCGTGCGGTAGTCGGGTGCGATGCCGACCATGCCGAGGCTGGCTGCGAACTTTGCCCAGAAAATGGAGTTCTTCGGTGTGCCCGTGGTCCAGCCGCCCCCGAAGAAAAACATCAGCGCCGGTCGCTGGTCGGTCGCTTTCCACCCGGCCGGTTTCACCACGAACAGCCGCATCGGCCCGGGACTCTCCCGATAGACCAAGGTTTCCGCGCCAGGCAACTCGGTCGGCGTGATTTCCGGCGGCTGTGGCGCAGCCGCGACGATCACGGGCAGCAGCAGGCTGGCACAGAGCAAGAGCCGTTTTACGGGGGTCATCGTCCGAGGTATTTGTCGCGACCGCGGACGAGGGCTTCCATCTTCCGGTCGGCGATGGAGCGCTTGAGCATCCAGAAGCCGCAATCCGGGTGCACCCAGCCGACGCGGCCGGCGCCGACCTTCTTCTCGACGGCCTCGATGCGCGCGGCGACCTCGTCGGCGGTCTCGATGTGGTTCACCTTGATGTCGATGACGCCGACGCCGAGGGTGATCTTCCGGTCAATGTGCTTCAACGCGTCGAGATCCGCCGCGGGACGGTGCGCCAGCTCGAGCACGAGGTGGTCGGTGTGCAAGGCATTGAGGAAATCGAGCAGCTTGCGCCAGTTCCCGGACTGGATGGTCTGGCCGCCGTAGTTGCCAAAGCAGAAATGCACGGCGCGCTCGGTGCCCTTGTCCATGGCGTCGAGCAGGAGGTTCATCGACGCGGCCGCCAGCGGGCCGTCGGCCGGGTTGCCGGGGATGTTGGCCTCGTCCACCTGCACGCAGGCGGCGGGCAGGCCGGGCATCTGCGCGGCGAGCACCTCGCCGAGCGCCATCGTGAGCTTCGCGAAGCTGCCGTAGTGGTGGTCGAGCAGCGTGCGGGCCAGCATGTAGGGGCTCGTGACGGTGAACTTGAAGGGGCCGCCGGCGACGGACGCGGCGCGCTGGCAGTCGGCCAGCAGGTTGAGCGAACCCTCGCCCAGCGGGCCGGTGACGACGCCGGCCGGCTTGCGGCGGAAACCCATGGGGTGGTGGCGGGAGAATTCCTCGGTCACGGAGCGTCCGACCACGCCGGTGATGCCGGCCATCGGCCGGATGAAATACTCGATCATGCCGTTCGTGTCGGGGTGGTTGACGTCGAAGCGGTAGAGCTCGCCGTCGGTCGGCAGGTCGATGCCCGCCTGGCGCTGGAGGTCAAAGATGACCCGGGTGGCGTCGATCACGGCCTGTTCGCTCGGCAGCGCGGCCAGCCAGTCCGGCACCGGATAGGAGCCAACGGTGGTCGTGAGGATGCGCGGCGACTTCGGGATCCGCGGGATCGGCGCGGACTTGACCGAGGCCGGGCGCGGGGCGGCGGCGGCGAGCACACGGGCGGAATTGGGACGAACCGGCGAACCGGCGGACGGAGGGCAGGAGGAGCACATGGGTTAAGAGGGAATGATACTCGCGCCATCGGCGAGCCCGCGTCAAAAGGATTTCCGTCCGCGGAATGCAGCTGCGTTCAGAAAAGTATCCGCCCGGTGGCTTGCGGCGGTGCCGGCACACCGAGCAGTCGCGCCAACGTCGGCGCCAGATCGTCCACCCCCACCCGCTCGGGATTCATTCCCGGTTTCACGCCGGCGCCATACCAGACGAGGGGCACATGGTTGTCGTAATCGTAGGGTGTGCCGTGCGTGGTGCCGGGAGCCGCGCGGTCGATGAAGAACGGCTTGAGCACCGCCAGCACATCCGGGCTGCGCGGCGGATAATAGCTCAGCCGCAGGGCCTCGCCGATGGCATCAAGCGGAGCGGGCGAGGTCAGCTGCGTGCGCGTATAGGCGGCGGCGACGGCCGGGATTTCCGCCAACGCCACGCGGATCGCCTCTTCCACGGCCGCAGGTGCCAGCTGTTTTTGCGCCAGCGCCGCCGGGTTGAGGTGATAGCCCAGCCCGTCACGCACGGCCCAGCGCTCATGGTCCGCCAGTGCACCGAACCGCCGGTCGAGCGCGGCGAAGGCAACCCGGTCGAAGTCCGCTCCCCGGACGCGGCCGCCCTGGGACGGGTTCCGCTCCGGCAGGGGCGCGGCGCCGTGATCGGCGGTCAGCACGATGGTGCAGTGGGCCAGCCCGATCTTCTCGTCGAGAAAGCGGAACAGCCCGGCGAGGGTGCGGTCGAGCCGCAGGATCGAGTCCATTATCTCATGGCTGTCCGGGCCGTAGGCATGGCCGATCTTGTCCGGCTGGGAAAAACCGACTGCGAGCAGGTCGGGCGCGCCGTCGGCCTCGCCGAGCCGCTCCTGCGCAATGACCGCCCGGGCGAGGTCCGCGACCAGGTCGTTGTTCCATGGGGTGTGGTCAAAGGCCTCGTAGTAGTCCTTGCCGATCTGCGCCTGCCCGCCATCGATCCGCTTGGGGAAAGTGCGGGTGAATCCCACCGCCGCGCTTTCACCGGGCGCATCATCCGGCCCCTGGATGGAATCGTAGATGGCCGGAGCCAGCAGTCTCGTCCATTCGCGGCCATGGAGCTGCTCCGCGCGCTGCTCGGCATTGAAGGCCGTGAGATAGGCGGGCAGTTCGGGACGGTAGTAGGTGGAGGTGACGACACGGCCCTCCTCGGTCCAGTAGGCACCGTCGGCGAGCTTGCCGGACATGAGGATGGCGGCGCGATCCTTGTCGGCCACGCCGAAAACTTTGGCGCGCGCCCCATGCCGGAGCTTGAGCTGGTCGCCCACGGTCGGGGCGAGATAGTGGCGCGGGGAGCGGCCGGCCTTGGCCTCAAGCACCCCGCCGGGTGAGCGCACTGCACGCGGTGCCTGGCCGACGAGTGCCGAGTCGCGGTCCTCCACGCAATTCACCTGCTCCGGGGCCGGCCACTCGCGGAGCAGCCACTCGTTGGCGATGATGCCATGGATATTGGCGTGCACGCCGCTGAGGATCACCGCGTGGCCGGGTCCGGTCTTGGTGATGGCATGCCGGTAGTGGCAATCGGTGAAGTTGGCGCCCTGTTCCAACAGCAGATTGAATCCGCCCGGCCCGAAATGGGGCCGGAACCGCGCCAGGTAGTCGGCCCGCATCTGATCCACGCTGATCACCACCACCAGTCGCGGCAGGGGTGTCGCTTCGGCGCCGGCCTTGAGCACCAACAACAGGCTGATGAGAGCGGACCGCAGGAAAGGGAGATGCATCATGGGTGGATCGGAGCAAGTGCAGGCCGTGGCGCCTGAAGCCGGTGACATAAGGAACCTGGCGCGGGATCGGGCAAAGGTATTCTCGTCTGCGCCTCAAAATTCAACCGGCCTGCAACCTAATAAATACATTGAAAGCGCATCATAGTTATCAGAAATTTCCGCCGTGCGACCCAGGAAAAAAATCTCCCAGACCCAGCTGGCCAAGGATCTCGGCGTGTCGCAGGCCCTCGTCTCCCTCGCCCTCAATGGGCGCAGCGTCGGCATCAATCCCGACACCTACAAGCGCATCTGGGATCGCGCGATCAGCCTCGGCTATCTGCCTAAAGGCATGCGGGTGGAGTCCACGCCGGATGCCTCCCGCGCCCGCCAGATCGGTTACATCCTGCGCGCGCCGCTGCGGCTCTACATCCCGAGCGCCTACTTCGGCCACGTGCAACACGGCCTCCACCAGGAGCTCGAGGCCCACGGCCATCGGCTGATTTTTCTCGGCGCCGAGGACGAGCTCACGCCCGAGAAGCTGCGGCAGCTCTTCCACCCGAGCAGCCATCTCACCGGGGTGGTGGTGCTGGGCGAAGTCGCCCGGCCCTTCATGGAGGAGCTTTGCAAGCTGACCCGCCGGGTAGTCGCCGTGTCCGCGCGCTACCACGGCCTGTGCCATTCCGTGCTGGGCAACGAGCCCGCGGCGCTCACCGAGATCGTCCGCCACCTTTTCAACCTCGGGCACCAGCGTTTCGGCTGGCTGGGCGGCAACGCCACCCTGGGGCGGCACGATGCGCGCCTCGCCGCCCTCAAGGCCGCCTTGCAACCGCTCGGCCTCAGCCTGGATCCGCGCTACAGCACGGTGCTCAACCAAGCCGACCGCGCCGAGGGAGCCGAGGCGATCCACACCCTGCTGAAGCACGCGCGCCGGAAGGATTTTCCCACGGCCTTCGTCACCTACAACACCCAGATGGCCATGGGCGCTTCGCTCGGACTGCAGCGCGAGGGCTGGCAGGTGCCGGGCGACATCAGCCTGGCCTCGGCCGATGTCTCCCGTCTCAGCATCGAAGGCACCCTGCGCATCACCGGCGCCGGCACCAGCCCCGACAAGCTCGGCGAGGCCGCCGCCCGACTCGTCATGGGTGAGGGGGTGCCCGCCGAGGGTTATACCGACCTCGTCCTCCCCGCCCCCCTCGTGGTGGGCAACTCCACCGGTCCGGCTCGCAGTTAGGACCCGGCCGATGCCCGATCGCCACCCCGCCCCGCCAGCCTGCAGGGGCATTTTTTGCGGACTTAATGATTGATAATTA
Organism: Opitutaceae bacterium; assembly: GCA_016795565.1. GTDB lineage: Bacteria > Verrucomicrobiota > Verrucomicrobiia > Opitutales > Opitutaceae > Lacunisphaera. The sequence continues at coordinate 84,575 of JAEUGW010000014.1, forward strand.
TTAGAAACGGCTGATAACGTCCCCTTCGCCCCCATGACCCCCTACGACTACGCCGTCCTTGTCTTCTATTTCGGCTACATGCTGGCGATCAGCTGGGTGTTCCGGAAGTTTGTGACGAACGTCAGCGACTACTTCCGCGGCGGGGGCAAGGCCATGTGGTGGATGGTGGGCGGCTCGGCCTTCATGGCGGCATTCAGCGCGTGGACCTTCACGGGCGCCGCCAGCAAGGCCTACACCGACGGCTGGCCGGTCATGATTATCTTCGTGGCCAATGCCGTGGGCTTCGTGCTCAACGCCACCTATTTCGCCCCGCGCTTCCGGCAGACGCGCGTCATCACCTCCGTCGAAGCCATCCGCCAGCGTTTCGGCGCCGTCAGCGAGCAGGTCATGATGTGGCTGCAAATCCCGCTCAGCACCCTGCAGGCCGCCATCCACCTCAACGCCCTGGGCGTGTTCTTCGCCGCCATCTTCGGACTCGACCTGACCCTGACCCTGCTCGTCACCGGCACCGTGGTCCTGGTCATGACCCTGACCGGCGGCAGCTGGGCGGTGCTGGCCGCGGACTTCATCCAGGTCCTCATCCTCATGCCGGTCTGCGCCGCCGTCACGGTGCTCGCCGTCCTGCGGCTTGGCGGCTGGGACGGCTTCCTCGTCGGCCTGCCCGCCTCGCACCTGAACCTCGGGGAAATCTTCACCAAGGAGTTCCTCGGCCTGTGGTGCGCCGCGATGCTGCTCAAGCAGATCGTCAGCACCAACAACCTGTTCGAGGCCGGCCGCTACCTCAGCGTAAAGGACTCGCGCCACGCCCGCTGGGCCGGCTATCTGGGTGCCGCCCTTTTCCTCGTCGGCATCGTCATCTGGTTCATCCCGCCGATGGCGGCCCGGGCGCTGGGAATCGACCTGCACGCCGTCTTCCCCACCCTCAAGGCGCCCGACGAGGCCTCCTTCATTGCCATCTCCCAGGTCGTCATGCCCGTTGGCATGCTCGGCCTGCTCGTGAGCGGCATCTTCGCGGCCACCATGTCGGGCATGGATTCCGGCCTGAACAAGAACGCCGGCTTCTTCATCAAGAATTTCTACCAACCGCTGCTGCGGCCGCAGGCCACCGACGCCCAGCTGCTCAAGGTCGGCCGCCTCGCCACCTTCGTGCTGGGCATCATCGTCATCTACATCTCCGTGCGCATGTCGGAGATCAAGGAGCTCGGCCTCTTCCTGATGATGCAGCGGGTGAGCATCCTGGTGGGTGTTCCCGTCACCGTGCCGCTGCTGCTCGGTCTCGTCATCCGCCACACGCCGGCCTGGTCGGCTTGGAGCACCGTGCTGGTGGGTTTCTTCGGATCCATGTTCGTCGGACAGTTCTTCACCCCCGAATGGGGCGCGGCCGTCTTCGGCCATCCGGCTCCGCTCAATGCCGCCTCGCGCGAATACTGGATCCAAGGCTTCCAGTTCTTCGCCAACGTCGCGCTCGCCTCCACCTGGTTCATCGGCACCAAGCTCTTCTGGTCGGGCTGCACGCCGGCCTACCGGGCGCAGGTGGATGCTTTTTTCACCCGGATGACCACGCCGGTGGACTTCGACCGCGAGGAGGGCGCAGCCAACGCCAACGACGGCCAGCAATCCAGCGCCGTCGGCTGGCTCTCGCTCGCCTACGGCGTGTTCGTCTGCCTGCTGGCCTTCATCCCCAACCCGCTCGTCGGCCGCCTCGCCTTCCTCGGTTGCGGCGGCGTGGTGGTCCTGATCGGCATCCTGCTGATCCGCGCCGGCCGGCGGCCGGTCGCAGGCTAGGCATCCAACCAACGGCCGCCCGTCGCATTTTTGACTCCGCGCTCCAACATGCCCGACCATCGTGGAAAGCTCGTCCTGCTGCCTCCGCACCGCGTCTGGCGCACCTACCTGGGTGGGCGAAGCCTTGACACGCTCGCGGGCAGCGCGGCTCCGGCCGACACGCACTTTCCCGAGGACTGGATCGCTTCCACCACGCGCGCCATCAACGCCGGGCGCGAGCACATCTGCGAAGGCGTTTCCCCGGTCACTGTCGGCGGGGCCAGCCACGACTTCGCCGACCTCCTCGCCTCCGACCCGGACTACTTCCTTGGCGCCGCGCACGCCGCGCGATTCGGTCCCCAACCCCAGCTGCTCGTCAAGCTGCTCGATCCCTCCATCCGGCTGCACTTCCAGGCGCACCCCACGGCGGACTTCGCGCGGCGCTTTCTCGGTTCCCCCTCCGGCAAGACCGAGGCCTACCACATCCTCGGCGCCCGGCCGGGCAGCTCGCCCTACATCTACCTGGGTTTCCAGCGCCCGCCCTCGCGCGACACCCTCCGCCGCATGATCGAGACGCAGGACATCGCCGGGCTCGAGGCCTGCTTCGACAAAATCCCGGTGAAACCGGGCGACACCTATATCGTGCCGGGCGGCGTGCCGCACGCACTCGGCGAGGGGCTGCTGCTCGTCGAGGTGCAGGAACCGAGCGACCTCGTCGTGCGCTTCGAGTTCGAGCGCGGCGGCTACGTGCTGCCGGAGTCCGCCCGCTTCATGGGCCGCGGCCTCGAGTTCTGCCTCGACGTGTTCGACTGCAGCGCCTGGCCGCTGAGCCGCCTCGCGGTCGAGGCCGCCTGCCCCCCGCGCCGCCGCCGCGCCCTCGGCCCGGATTCCTGGCAGGACGACCTCATCGGCCCGGAACGCACGCCGTGCTTCCGCGTCCGCCAGTCCCACCTGCGCGGGCCGGTAACCAAGACGGAGTCCCAGACGCACATCGCCGTCGTCACCCAGGGCGCCGGCACCGTGACCGTCGGGGGCGAGACCCACCGCCTGAAGCCCTGCGATAAATTCTTTTGCCCGGCCGGGCTCGGCGCACTGGATTTCCGGCCGGAACCAACCCTCTCCCTGCTCGAATGCCATCCCCCTGACGCCGGTGCCCCCATTCACCCCCCCGCCTGATCTTCCCATGCCACGTCCCATCACTGTTGTCGCCGCCCTCTCCGCCCAGGAAATGACTGGGTTCCTGCCGGAGCCCTTGCTCGCCGATTTCCGGGCCCTGGCCGGCAAGTTCGTGCACCTCGATCCCACCCGGATGAGCGTCGCCGAGTTTCACGCGGCCCTCGCGGCCGCGAACCCGGAGGTGCTGGTCACCTGCTGGAGAACGCCGCCCCTGCCCTCCACCCTGCCGCCCGCCCTGCGCTATGTCTGCCATCTCGCCGGCTCGATCAAGCATCTCGTGAAGCGCGACCAGATCGCGGCGGGCCTGGTTGTCACCAACTGGGGCGGCTCGATCAGCCGCATCGTGGCGGAGTGCGCGCTGCTCCACGTCCTGTCCTGCCTGCGTGGCGCCACCCATTGGACCCTCGCCATGCACCGCGCGGGCGCTTGGAAGGATGGCGGCACCGAATCCGCCTCGCTCTTCGGCCGCCGCGTCGGCCTGCATGGCTTCGGCCAGGTCGCACGCGAGTTCATCCGCCTGCTTCAACCCTTCGGCTGCCCCATCGCGGTCTACGCGCCGGATGTCGACGCCGCCGTCGAGGCCCGCTACGGACTCAAACGCGCCCCCTCCCTGGAGGCGCTGTTCGCGGACAATGACGTCATCGTCGAGCTTGCCCCGCTGATTCCCGCGACCACCGGCATCGTGACGGAAAAGCTGCTGCGGCTCATCCGCCCGGGTGGCGTCTTCGTCAACGTCGGACGGGGCGCGGTGGTGGACGAGGCCGCCCTGGCCCGCGTCGCGCAGGAAGGCCGCATCAACCTGGGACTCGATGTCTTCACCACCGAGCCGTTGCCAGCCGGCTCCGGCCTGCGCGGTCTCGCCAACGTGTCCCTCACCCCGCACCTCGGCGGCCCCACCACCGACCGGCAGCGCGACGCCGGTGAATTCGGTCTCGCGAATCTTCGCGCCTACGCCGAGGGCCGTCCTGTCCAGGCGGTCATCACCCTCGCCGTTTACGACGCCTCGACCTAGGCCTGCCCAAACCCCACCATACCGTGCACCTCCCCGCCGCTTATCTGCATTGGCAGGATTCCGCCCGACGCCTGCTGGAGCCGCTCGCGGCGCTGATGCATCCCGGCCGCGCCGACCTCGACATTGCCGGCGCGCCTTCCGACCACGACCGCCAGGCGGACCGGCTGGAGAGTTTCGCGCGGCCGCTGACACTCGCCGCCTTCTGGCTGCAATCCGCGCCGCGCCCCGAGGACACCGCCTTCCGCACGCGGCTCGCCGCCTGGTTCCGCGAAGGCCTCGTCGCCGGCACCGACCCCGCCGGCCCGCACTACTGGGGGCCCGACGCCTCCTACCACCAGCACCATGTCGAGATGGGCCTGATGGCGATCGCGCTGCAGATCGCCACTCGTGACGTGTGGGCGCCGCTCGCGCCGGAGGAAAAGTCCCAGGTCGCCCGCTGGTTCGCGACCTGCCGCGGCAGCGGCATCGTCAACAACAACCACCTCTTCATGTCCGTGCACATCCTCGAGTTCCTCGGGCAGCACGGTTACGCGCACCGCACCGACCGCGCGGTCATCGACGCGCACCTGAACCAACTCGAGACCATGCACCGCGGCGGCGGTTGGTTTGAGGACGGCATCAACCAGGCCTTCGACCATTACAACGCCTACGCCTTCCACTTCTACGGCCTGATGTGGGCGCACCTTCACGGCGCGCAGGACGAGGCCCGCGCCCGGCGCTGGCGCGACTGGGCAAAGCTGTTTGTCCGCGACTACCAGCATTTCTTCGCGGCGAGCGGCGAACATCCCGCCTTCGGCCGCTCCATCACCTACCGCTTCAACTGCCTCAACGTCTTCGGCCTCGCCCTCGCGGAAAACTGCACCGATGTCGCGCCCGGGCTCCTGCGCCGCCTCTGCACGCGCAACCTCGACTTCTTCCTCTCGCGCCCCATCTACAACGCGCAAGGCGTGCTCGCCCCCGGCTTCACCGACGTTTTCCCGAAAATCACCGAGGCCTATTCCTGCGCCGCCTCCCCCTACTGGGCCGCCAAGGGCTTCACCCCGCTCCTGCTGCCACCCAACCATGCTTTCTGGAACGACGCCGAACAACCGCTGCCCGCTGAGCGTGGCTTCGTGCACGTGATGAAGGCCCCGGGCCTCGTCACCCGCAGCGTCCCGGGCGGTGACATCGAGATTCTTAACGCCGGCTCCATGGTCGGCAACACGCAGCTCCGCTACGGCGCCTGGAAATGGAGCAAGCTCTCCTACCGCACCGGTGTCCACTTCTGCTACGCCTTCCCCGAGATTTCCAACGTCCCCGCGGACAGCGCGCTCACCGCCCAACTCGACGACGGCCGCCTCTTCGGCCGCCACTCAACCGTCGCGGTCGAACTCGCCGACGACCATCTCGGTTACAGCTGGAACCTCGGCTTCAAGACCGGCCAGGTGAACACCGGCGTCGAGACCTTCGTCTTCTGGCGTGCCGGCTGGCTGCTGCACGTGCACCACTTCGAGGCCCGCCAGCCCGTCGTGCTCCGCCTGGGCGGCTTCGCGCTGCCGCTTGCGCAACCCGCCGTGGAGCGCGCTGCCCTCCGTGCGTTTTCTCCCGACGGCCGCGGCACCGTGCTCCAGCCCCTGCTCGGTCTGCCCGAATCGGAATGGGATGCCCGCCTCGACGATTCCAGCGAGCGCCGCCACGTCGCGGCGCCCTATCACGTCGCCCCGGTCGCCAAAACCACGCGACTCACCGGCACCGGCATCCTCGCCGCCCTTTCCTGGTCCGGCACCGATCGCAGCGAGTCCGCCGCGTGGTCCGTCGCCACCGCTGCCCCCGGCGCCTGGAAACTCACCCACCCGCAACTCGGCGACTGGAACCTCCGCCACTGGTCCCTGCCCGCCCTCACCTCCTGACCCCAATCCGTTGGTAGTCTAATAGACTACCAATTTCCTCTCTCATGTCTCACTGGTTTTTGCGCCTTTTGCCGGCCCTGCGTAGCTTGGGCGTAGCAGGATGCCTTTTTGCGGCCACCCTGCCTTTCGCTTCGGGCGCCTCCGAGTTCGACTCCATCGTCCCCGTCGCTGCCCCGCGGACCAACATCCTCGCCGGTCGCGCCGACGCCTTCCGCGCCTACTGCACCACCGGCGAAGGCGCCCCGGCCTTTGCCAAGCTCAAGGCCGATCTCGATGCCAAATACCTCGCGCTGCCCTTCCCCGCCGAGCCCGTCACCTACGGCGATCCCGCGCCCGCCAAGCGCGATTCCGACAAGGCCGACAAGTGGCGCGCGGTGCAGGACACCTGCGGCGTCATCTCCGCCGTGGCCGAGGCCTCGGCCCTTTGCTGGATCGTCACGGGCGAAGAGAAATATTTCGCCAAGGCCAAGGACTTCCTCCTCCGCTCCTGCGCATGGCATTTCGCGCCCGACTGGAAGTCCGGCCCCGTGATTGGCGCGACCGACATTTATTACAACGACGAGGCCCACTTCCGCCTCTGGCGGAAAATGCCGCTGGTTTACGACCAGTTGCGCGCGCGCCTCACCCCGGACGAGAAGGCGACCGTGCTCGCCCACTTCAAGGAGCGCGGCAACCGCTCGGTCGCGTGGATCGAGCACGAGGGCAACATCTCGAAAATCACCCGCAACTCCATCGCCGCCGACCTCTCCAGCCACCCGGTGCGCTTCATGCCCATGACCGGCCTCACCGCCCTCGCGCTGTGGGACGATCTGCCCGAGGCGCGCCAGTGGTGGGCCTACGCCTACCGGTTCTACCGCGACCAGTTCAGCCCCTGGGGCGGCGACGACGGCGGCTGGGGCGAGGGCAATGCCTATTGGCGCGGCACCTTCGAGCACGCGGCCTTCCAGGACGCCCTCCTCGCCATCGGGGACCCGCTGGCCTACGCGTCGCCCTTCTGGAAAAACTCCCCGTTCTTCGCGATCTACAACGTCCAGCCCTACCTCCACACGACCTTCGGCGACACGTCGAACGCCGGCCACTTCAACCTCGAGCCCGTCATCGCCGATTACATGGAGCACGTCGCGCGTGTGCAGCAGAACGGCTTCTTCCGCGCCTACGCCGAGCTCTGCACGGACCAGCGCACGCGCCCGATCGACAAGGGCCTCGCTGAGCTCGGCCGCAGTTATCCCACCGCGGCCGAGTTCCTCGTGCGCAACTTCATCGCCGCCGCCAAACCCCTGCCGCCCGCCCGCCCGCTCTCGGAGCTGTCACCCTATCGCTATTTCGCCGACGTCGGCTGGGTGTCGCTGCACAGCGCGCTCGGCCGCCCGGGCGACGACATCCAGGTCACCTTCAAATCCTCGCCCTACGGTTCCTTCAGCCACAGCCACGCCGACCAGAACAGTTTCATCCTGAACGCCTATGGCGAGGGGCTCGCCATCAATTCCGCCTACCGCGAGTTCCACAACTCGCCGCACCACCGCGACTGGACCCGCCAGACCATCTCGAAAAACGCGCTGCTCATCAACGGCGCCGGCCAGAAGGCCCAGAGCAAGGCCGCGACCGGCCGGATCACGCACTTCGAGACCGGGGCGCGCTTCGTGTGGACGACGGGCGATGCCACCAAAGCCTACCAGACGATGCAGCCGAAGGGAAAAGTGAAGCTCGTCACCCGCGACCTCGTGTTCATCGACCAGCGCTACGTCGTGCTGCGCGACCGGGTGGAACTCAGCGAACCCGGAGCGCTTTCCTGGCTGCTCCATGCCGAGCATCACTTGGATTGGGACCAACCGGCCCAGCGCGCGTTCATTCGCGGCGAGAAGGCTGCGCTCACCGCCCAAATGGTCGCGCCCGGGATCACGTGGCGCGGCCGCGTGGCCGACCGGTTCCCCGTGCCGGTTGATCCGAAATACGCCAAGGGCGAGGTCACCGGCAGCTACCTGACCGGCAAATGGCACAACCAACAACACCTCACGCTCGAGAGCGCCGGCACGGCGACAAGCTACACCGTCTGGACCGTGCTCTGGCCGGAGCGCAACGGCACCGCGCCCGCCACACTCAAGGCCGAGTGGCAACCCGGCGCGCTCCTCATCACCCGCCCCGACGGCCAGACTGACACCCTCACCCTTACCCATGACTCGATCAACCTTCGCTAAACTCGCCGGCCTCGCGCTCGCCGCCGGCACCGCGGCTTCCGCCGCCGAACCGCTTTATTGGAACCAGGCCGAGATCGCTGCCTTCGCGGCGCGCGCCCCCGAGGCGCTGTCCGCCCCCCTCACGACCGTCGTTGAAAAGACGCAACTCGCGGCCAGCGGCGACCCGCACGACTACGTCAGCTACGCCCGCTACTACTGGCCCGACCCGACAAAGCCCGACGGCCTGCCCTTCGTCGGCCACGACGGCAAACACAACCACGAGCAGGTTGACCGCGGCGACCGCCCGCGCGTGGACAAAATCGCCAATGCCGTCGGCGCCCTCGCCGCCGCGTGGCACCTGCACCGCGACGCGGCAGCCGCCCGCCGCGCCGGCGAGTGGATTCGCGCCTGGTTCCTCGCGCCGGCCACGCGCATGAACCCCAACCTGGATTACGCCCAAGTCCGCCTCGGCCACGATGGCAACCGCGGCAACCCGACCGGCGTGCTCGACACCCGGGCCTTCGCGCAGGTGATGGACGGCGTCCTGCTGCTGGAAGGCTCGTCCGCTCTGACTGCGGCGGAAGACCAGGCCGTGCGCGCCTGGTTCGCCGCCTACCTCGACTGGTTCATGACCTCGAAGAACGGCAAGGCCGAGCACGCAGCAAAAAACAACCACGGCTCGTGGTTCCTCGCCCAGGCCATCGCGATGGCGCGCTTCGCCGGACGCGACACCCTCGCCCGCGAACTCGTCGAGGAGGACAAGGCGCGCATCGCGGCCCAGTTCCAGCCCGACGGCAGCCAGCCGCATGAGATCCGACGCGTCGATGGCCTTGGCTACAGCCGCTTCAACCTCGAGGCGCAGGCCGTCATCGCCCGCCACGCCAAGGCCCTCGGCATCGACCTCTGGAACTACACCGCTCCCAACGGCGCCAGCCTACGCAAAGCCGTGGATTTCCTCCGTCCCTACAACCAGGCGCCGGAAAAGTGGCCGACCTCGCAGAACGAGAAGCTGCCGCCGGGTTTCCTCGACGAGCTGATTGCTGAGGCGAACTCCGCGAAGCCCGCGGCCTGAGTGGAGATCCACCGATGAGCGGGTTTATCCCGCGATGCGCAAGCTGGTCGCGGCGTAATACCAAATGCCCGTAGCTTTTAGCCAAACGATGCAGCAGGACTCCTTCACCCACGGATAACCTGCTGTCTGAAATAGGAGACCCCCTGCATTGGAATCGAGGTTCCGTTCACCTTTCAGTGCCAGACTGTGGGAGCGAGCTTGCTCGCGACCTCGTCCGAAAAGTCGCGAGCAAGCTCGCTCCCACATTTCCGACTGCATCGTTCCGGTTTAGACTTTTGTCATCGCGAGGCCCGCAATGCGGGCCGTGGCGATCCAGCTGGATTGCTTCGTCGCTTCGCTCCTCGCAATGACAGACAATAGCCAGGGATGTTGGCATAAAGCCGCTCCTGCATCCGTCCAAGCCGAAGCCTGCTTCGAGATAACGGTCCCCTGAAAAAAGGCCGCCCGGAGGCGGCCTTCGCAACGGAAGCGGACGATGCTCAGAACCTGGCGGACACCGACAGGATCAGCCGGCCGGGCTGGCCGCGGGCCTGGTTGGCGTTCCAGTATTCGGTGTCGGCGATGTTTTTCCAGGCGAGCGTGCCCGACCACTTCTGCTTCTTGATCTTCCAGTCATACCCCACCGTCATGTCGTAGATGGTGCTGGCGGGCAGGAAGAGCGTGGGGTTGGCGGTGCGCTGGGCCTTCTCGCCGGTATGCACGAAACCGGCGCCGATCCACCAGCCCTTCAGCGTGTCGCCGGTGAAACCATAGCGGGTCCACAGGGAGGCGAGTTGCTCCGCCGAGCCTTCCGGCACGGCATCCAGGATGAGCGCCTTGGCCTCGTTGTAGGCGGCGGTGTAGGCCGCCTGCTGCGCCGGGTCGGCGTAGACGGCGAGCGCCGGAAACTGCGCCTTGGTCGTCTTGATGTCCATGAGCGAGAGCGTGGCATAGACCTGCCAGTTGTTCAGCGGCGACCAGGTGAGCTCAATCTCGACGCCCTCGCTCTGGTCCACGGTGCCCTGGCTCGTGATGGTCGGGAACGTGCCGTCGGGGGCGGTCTGGCGGAAACGCAGCACGCGGTTCTCACGCTCGAGGTGGAACAGCGAGACCGTGGAGGAGACCCGGCCGTCGAGGAAGTCGGTCTTGATGCCCACCTCATAGCCGCTGCCCGTGGTGGGCTCGGCGGGGGTGGAGATCGTGACGGGATTGCCGGCGCCGGAAGGCAGCGAGGGATTGTAGTTGGGATTCCAGGACGTGAGGCTGCGATCCTCGATGAAGAAGGACTCGGAATAGCTGGCGAAGAGCAGCAGATCCCGGCGCAGCTTGTAGCCGGCGCCGATCTGCGGCGTGGTCTTGGTGGCCTCGTAGGGCGTGCCGGTCGAGGGCGGTCCGGGCGTGGCCGCCACGGTGGGGCGGAAGTCGGTGCCGGTGTTCTCGGTCTTGTTGTAGCGCGCCCCGCCGATCACGATGAAGCGATCGTCGAGAAAACTGGCGTTCAGCAGCGCGTAGACGGCGCTTTCCGTGCCCTTGGTGTTGTTGAACGACTCGATGTTGGGGATGTCGTTCACGTTGTAGGCGGGCGTGTGGTCCCAGGTGGTCGGGTCGTTGTAATTCCACGGCTGGAAATGCTGCGCCCCGGTGGTGCTGGCATTGGCCAGGCCCACCGGCGGATTGGTGTTGCTGGCGCGACGGAAGCTGTTCGTGCCGATGTGGCTGTAGAGCGCGCCGACCAGCGGCCGCACCTTCACCCCGCCGAGTTCGATGAGCCCGGTGAGCTCAGCCTGATAGGTCTTCGAGTCGCCGCCGGATTCCTCCAGGCGCTTGCGCCGGGTCAGGATCGAGCTGGCGGTCTTGGCGGGATCCGCCAGCACCGCCGCCGGGTTGGCCGCGAGCTCGGCGACGTAGTCGAACCGGTTCTTCGTCGCGAGGTAGGCGGCGGCCGGCGTCGTGGTGAACTCGGCGAGGCCGGTGAGCTTGTTGCTGATCTTGAAATCATCCCAGCCGAAATTGGCGCGCGCCCGCCACTTGGGGCTCAGCTTGATGTTCAGCTCCGCGTTGAAGGAATTGAAATCCGAGGTCCGGTAGTCGCCGTTGCCCGGATAGTTGAAGTCCGCCGGCAACGGCGGATAGCCGATGAAGCCGAGGTTGAGATTGCCGACATCGATGTAGGCCTGGGCCCGGGCGCGGTCGACCGGATTGGGGAAATTGCCCGCCGTGGCCGTGACGGACACCGCGAGGTTCGGGCTCATGCTGATCAGCGGATCCTGCACCTTGTGAAAGGTCTCGTAGTCGAGAATCAGCGAGATCCGGTCGTTCACCTTGAAGTCGAGGCTGCCGGCGATGAGCCCGGAGTGCCCGGCGCTGGGATTGGCCCAGGCGAGGGCATTCTCGTAGGAGCCGATGAACCGGCCGTTGAGCCGCCCGTCCACCAGCACGCGGTTGATGTCCAGGTCCGTGCGCCAGAAACTGTCGGTGCCGAACTGCTGCTTGATTTTGACCGAGCTCTTGTCGGTCGGGCGCTTGGTGATGTAGTTGACCGTGCCACCCGGGGTGATCTGGCCATACAGCAGCGAGGCGGGGCCTTTCACCACCTCCACGCGGTCGATATTGGCCGAGTCCACATAACGGTTCCCCCGGAAGCCGTTGCGCTGGGGCGTCACGTCACCGTCGAAGCCGCGGATGGAATAGCGGTTGTTGCCCTGCGTGAATTCCTTGGCCCCGCTGGTGACGCCGGGAGCGAAGCTCACGATATCCAGGAGCTCCAGGGCGCCGATATCCTCGATGAACTGCGAGGTGAACGCGCTGATCGAGAACGGCAGGTCCTTGATGGGCGTGTCCACGCGCGTGGCGGACACCGAGTTGGTGGCCCGGTAGCCCTTGTCCTGGCTGGTCGAGACCGTGAAGGTGGGCAATTCCACCGTCATAGGCGGGGCCGGAGGCGGGGTCTGGGCAGGCGCCTGGAGGGCGAGCAAGGCGAGGCAGCTGAGGCCAGCGGCCCGGGCCCGCGCGGTCGATACAATGAAACGTGGGGTCATACGGGTTGGGGTTGGGAGTTCGGGTGTATTTATAATTATCATGTTATTGGTATTTCAAGCCATTTCCTCTCTGTGATTATTAGTCATTTCTATCAGTTTTGACTAATAAGGGACAATCCAGCGGCGTCGTTCATTCCCGCTTCGCCCGGCAGGACACGTTTCTTTGAACGCCGTTTTATACCCATATTTTGCTTGCAAAGAAAATCTCCGGAACAAGCCTCGGCGGCGCTTTGGCCACCCCGCCCGACAAATTCGACTTCAGCGTGCTGCGTCGCCTGCGCGAGCAGCATGAGATGACCCTCGCCGACCTGTCGGTAGCCTCCGGGGTCTCCGTGCCGGTCATCTCCAAGCTGGAGCGCAACCAGCAGTCGGCCGAGTTGGACACTCTTTACCGCCTCGGCCGCGCCTTTGGCATGAGTGCCACCGATCTGCTCGCCTTGGCCGAGTCACCCCTCGCCCATCGCGGGGCCGAGGCCTCGCATCGCTCCGGCGGCTTCAAGTTCCGCCAGATTCGCTTCGCCAACGTCGTGGCCCTCCTCGGCACTGCGGCGGCCAGCGCCAAGGTCTCCCGCCCGGAGATCCACCACGACGACACCGAGGTCTGCTGGGTGCTGGAGGGCAAGCTGCGGCTCACCCTCCCCCATGAGGAATGCGTGCTGGAGGCCGGCCAGTGCATGCAGTTCGACGCCATCCAGCAGCACACCTACGAATCGCTCGCCGACTCGCGCTTCCTCATCCTCCACCTTCGAAAAGACAAACGTTACTGATCAGAAGAAACCACAGAACACACGGAACACACAGAAACCTGACCAACCCTCCCACCTTCCGTGTATTCTGTGTATTCCGTGGTTAATCCCTGAATTTATTCCTCTCTCCGCCGCATGAAAATTGACGAATCCCTCCAAGCCTCCGCCCTCGCCCCCGCCCTCCAGCGTTTCTGGGCCCTTTCTGGCCAGAAGATCGACTCCATCTTCAAGGACTACGATCCTGCCAAGGGCTCGCCCGTCTTCACCGTCGCCGGCAAATACACCGCACGCGGCTGGACCGAGTGGACCGAGGGCTTCAGCTACGGCTCCGGCTTCCTGCAGTTCGACGCCACCGGCGAGAAGCGCTTCGCCGAGGCCGCCGCGAAGCTGACCGTGGACCGCATGGCCTCGCACGTCTCGCACGTCGGCGTGCACGACCACGGCTTCAACAACCTCTCCACCTACGGCAACTGGCTGCGCCTCCAGCGCGAGGGCAAGCTGCCCGCCAACCAGGTCGAGTTCTGCGAACTGGCCCTCAAGGCCTCAGGCGCCGTCCAGGCCGCCCGCTGGTCCACCACGTTCGGCGGCGGCGGCTACATCTACTCCTTCAACGGCCCGCACTCCCTCTTCGTCGATACCATCCGCTCCGTCCGCATTTTGATGGTCGCCCACAAGCTCGGCCACCGCCTCATGGGCGAAAACGACGCCGCGCACTCCCTCCTCGACCGCGGCCTGCAGCACATCGACGCCACGGCGAAGTTCTCCGTCTATTACGGCGAGGGCCGCGACGGCTACGACATCCCCGCCGAGCGCGGCCGCACGACCCACGAGGCCGTGTTCAACCGCAACGATGGCCGCTTCCGCTGCCCGAACTCGCAGCAGGGCTTCTCGGGCTTCACCACCTGGACCCGCGGTCTCTCGTGGGCCATGGTCGGCTTTGCGGAGGAGCTCGAGTTCCTCAAAACCGTGTCCGACGCCGAACTCGCGCCGCTCGGCGGCCGCGCCAAGTGGGAGGCCATCCTCCTCAAGGGTGCCAAGGCCACCTGCGACTGGTATATCGCCAATACCGCGCTCGACGGCATCCCGTATTGGGACGGCGGCGCGCCGAACCTGCACAAGCTCGGCGACTGGCGCGCGCGCAACGCCGAGATCTTCAACGACCACGAGCCGGTGGACAGCTCCGCCGCCGCCATCGGCGTGCAGGGCCTGCTCCGCCTCGGCCGCTATCTCGGCGAGACGACGCCCGAGGGAAAAAAATACTGGCAGGCCGGCCTCACCACCATGCGCACGCTGCTCAGCGACGCCTACCTCGGCATCGACCCCGCGCACCAAGGCCTGCTCCTCCACACCGTTTACCACCGCCCGAACGGCTGGGACTACATCCCGCCGGGCAAGAAGGTGCCGTGCGGCGAGGCCTGCATGTGGGGCGACTACCACATCCGCGAGGCCGCCCTCACCCTCCAGCGCATCATCAAGGGCGAGAAAGATTATACCTTCTTTGGGTGTCTGAAGTGATGCCCCATTATTCGTTCTCGTTCTCTTACTCGTAATCTTGCTCTCAAGATTACGAGAAAGAGTAAGAGAACGAGAACGATCAATAGACCATGAATCCCTCTCTTCCCCTCCCCGATCTCAGCCGGCTCTGCATCCACACCATCACCACCAAGCCGTGGGCGATCGAGACGTCGGCCGAGAAATTCGCCCAGGCCGGCGTCAAGGGCATCACCGTCTGGCGCGACACGCTCGCCGGCCGCGACATCCAGAAAACCGGCCAGCTCATCCGCGACAACGGCCTGTCCATCGTCTCGCTCTGCCGCGGCGGGTTCTTCCCGGCCGCGACCGCCGCCGACCGCACGAAGGCGCTCGATGACAACCGCAAGGCCATCGAGGAAGCTCACGCCCTCGGCGCGCCGCTCATCGTCCTCGTTTGCGGTGCCGTCCCGGGCCAGTCGCTCGTCGAGTCGCGCAAACAGATCGTGGACGGCATCGCCGCCCTCCTGCCGGAGTGCAAGGCAGCCAACGTGAAACTCGCCATCGAGCCGCTCCACCCGATGTATGCCGACTCCCGCTCGGCCGTGAACACGCTCGGCCAGGCCAACGACATGGTCGAGCAGCTCAAGTCGCCCTTCGTCGGCGTCGCGGCCGACGTCTATCACCTCTGGTGGGACCCGGCGCTCGAGGCCGAGATCGCCCGCTGCGGCAAGTTGAAGGCCCTCTTCGCCTACCATGTGTGCGACTGGCGCACGCCGACCACCGACCTCCTGCTCGACCGCGGCCTCATGGGCGAAGGCTGCATCCCGCTCCACCAGATCCGCGCCTGGGTCGAGGCCACCGGCTTCAAGGGCTTCAACGAGGTCGAGGTGTTCTCGAACCGCCTCTGGGCGATGGACCAGGACGAATACCTCAAGAAAATCGTCCAAGCCTACAAAGACCACGTTTGAACCGACCCAATCTTTTAACGCGGAGATCGCAGAGACCGCGGAGAAACAAACCAATTTCAGAACTCCGCGCCCTCCACGTTTAAGTTCAGCAACCTTCCACCACAACCACATGAAAGTTCACAAAATCGGCATCATCATGAACGGCGTCACGGGACGCATGGGCACCAACCAGCACCTCATCCGCTCCATCAAGGCCATCATTGACCAGGGCGGCGTGAAGCTCTCCGACTCCGAGGTCATCATGCCCGACCCGGTCCTCGTCGGCCGCAGCGAGGAAAAGCTCAAGGCCCTCGCCGCCCGCACCGGCGTCTCGCGCGTCTCGACCAACCTCGACGCCGAGTTGGCGAACCCCGCCAACCAGATCTACTTCGACGCCACCCTCACCGGCCAGCGCCCGATCGGTGTCCGCAAGGCCATCGCCGCGAAGAAACACATCTACTGCGAGAAGCCCACCGCCACCACCTCCGCCGAGGCGCTCGCCCTCGCCAAGGAAGTCACCGCCGCCGGCCTCAAGAACGGCGTCGTGCAGGACAAGCTCTGGCTCCCCGGCCTCGTGAAGCTGAAATACCTCATCGATACCGGCTTCTTCGGCAAAATCCTCTCCGTGCGCGGCGAGTTCGGCTACTGGGTCTTCACCGGCGAGCACGAGAAGCTCCAGCGCCCCTCGTGGAACTACCGCAAGGAGGACGACGGCGGCATCATCGTGGACATGCTCTGCCACTGGCAGTATGTCATCCAGAACCTATTCGGCGAGGTGAAGTCCCTCACCTGCCTCGGCGCCACGCACATCCCCACCCGCTGGGACGAGGCCGGCAAGCCCTACAAGTGCACCGCCGACGACTCCGCCTACGCGACCTTCGAGCTCGTGAATGGCGTCATCTGCCACTTCAACTCCTCGTGGGACGTCCGCGTGGACCGCGACGATCTCCTCACCCTCCAGGTGGACGGCACGATGGGCTCCGCCGTCGCCGGCCTGCGCGATTGCAAGGCCCAGTCCCTCGCCGCCACGCCGCGCTGCGTCTGGAATCCCGACGTGGACAGCCCGATCAAATACAAAGACGGCTGGGTGCGCGTGCCCGACCAGGGCGTTTACGACAACGCCTTCAAGATCGAGTGGGAACTCTTCCTCAAGCACGTCGTCACGGGTTCCCCGTTCCAGTGGGACCTGTTCCAAGGTGCCAAGGGCGTGCAGCTCGCCGAACTCGGCCTGAAGTCCTGGGCCGAACGCAAGTGGGTTGACGTGCCGGTCCTGAAGTAAACCAAACCAGAAATTCTCCGCGGATTTCGCAGATACCACGGATAAATCCTTTCTGAATCTATCCGCGTTTATCCGCGTCATTCGCGGGAACTCTTACCCTTCATGAATAAAGTAGCCTTAGTAACGGGTGGCAGCCGCGGCATCGGTTTCGGCATCGCCGAAAAGCTCGCCGCCGAGAAATGGGACCTCGTCATCAACGGCGTCCGCGAGGAAGCCGCCGTCGCCGAACCCCTCGCCAAGCTCCGCAGCATGGGCGTGAAGGTCGGCTACGCCCGCGGCGACGTCGGCTCCGCCGAAGGCCGCAACGCCATCCTCGCCGCCACCCGCGCCTTCACCGGCGGCAAGGCCATCAACCTCCTCGTCAACAATGCCGGCGTCGCCCCCAAGGTCCGCGCCGATCTGCTGGAGACGAGCGAGGAAAGCTACGACTACGTGGTGAACACCAATCTCCGCGGCGTGTTCTTCCTCACCCAGGCCTTCGCCCGCGACATGGTCGCCGCCAAGAAGACCGATCCGGCCTTCGCCGCTTATATCATCAGCATCACGTCCATCTCGGCCACGGTCGTCTCGATCAACCGCGGCGAATACTGCATCGCCAAGGCCGGCCTGAGCATGATGAGCCAGCTCTTCGCCGCCCGCCTCGGCGCCGACGGCATCCCCGTTTACGAAGTCCGCCCGGGCGTCATCAAGACCGACATGACCGCGGGGGTAACGGCCAAGTATGACGACCTGATTAGCAAGGGACTTTGCGTGCAACCCAGGTGGGGCTATCCTGAAGATGTGGGTAAAGCGGTGGCTGCACTCGCAAGAGGCGATTTTCCATTCTCGACGGGACAAGTAGTAATGGTGGATGGAGGCTTAGTCGTCCCTCGCCTCTGAGCCGCTGCCTCCCGTCGTCAGCCGTAGGCCTGGCGAAGGCTGATCGCGCGCGGCGACTTCCCATTCTCCACCGGGCAAGTCGTCATGGGGGATGGCGGCCTCGTCGTCCAGCGGCTTTAACTCATCAGGCTCCGCCCGTCGGTCTTTCGACCGCAATCTCTTTAATTCTCAAATCAGGGTGCGCGATTCCAAGGGGATCAAAAACCAATATGCGCATTGCACGATCTATCCCGAACGACGCTAAAATCAGGGGATTAAAATAAAGCTCTAACTTATTTAAGGTGAAGTGAGCCACTTCTTTGTTCGAATAGGTAAGACAAGAAGCGATTGCATTCTGGAATTTCGCGTCCGTAACCCCTTCGGGTTCCATAATTGAAAGAAACTGCACAACCATAGGGTAAGGCAATCCAACATCTGAGATATCGAAATCGTCTGTCCTAGACTTTGGTCGGCTCACGAGAGCGCCATTTTTATCGACATAGATACCGAAGAAGCTCGCGAACTTCCTAATGTCTACCAACGCAGAGATGATCACTGGCGTCGTGAACACACCGCAATTTGATGCCTTAAGCTCCGGACATGGGCCTCCACCGCTAAAGGTTATTGTTAATGCCGGTGGCGGAACATTCCGCTCAAGGTGATCCATCAAAATAAGGCACACCTTCCGACAGACATCTAGGTTCGTAAGTGCCAGCGCAACAGGGCCATTAATGAAATCTAGCGCTCGGGCATCCATAAACAAACAGGTGACGCTTATTTTTTCAAAGCGTATATCGCGGTGGCAGTCATTTTCTGTCCCTCCCAAACGGAATCATCCATACTCTTGATGACGATTCCATTCGCCCCCATCGCGCCGGCTTTCTCACGCATCTTCTCGATGCATTGGACCTTAGCCTTATCCCACGACAACGATGCGGTCGAATTTGCTGAAACAAGCCCGATCGTCTCTGCGCCTGCCGGAGTCTCCGTATAAACAGTAACATTGTAAGGCGGCACGGGTGCGCGCGCTGTTCCTGTCACAATTTGAGACCCGCTAACGCATCCACTGAAAATCAAAACAGCGAGCGAGAACACCCGCAGAATGTATTTGGTGAGGTAAGGTTTCATAGAGCGCTACGCATATAGCGCCATAAACGACTAGATGGGCAACCAGAAATCCCTCCTGACACTATGCTATCAGTGTCTCGTGGTTGAGTTGGGGCATGAAGCAATTCGCGATCCTTTTTCGTCCTTCGCTGGGCCTTCGGGCGACAGGACGGCCGGGCGGGTTTAACTTCTCCGATGACGCGCGATTCCAAGCACCATTTCCCTCTGGGCGCGTAGGCATAATGCCTGCGGCCGCTGCCCTCGGCGGCCTGGTGGTTCCCCGCCTGTAGTCGGGATGGCCGGCTTCACGGGCCGCCATGCGGGCATCAGGCAGGGCGGACAAGCACGAGGTCCGCCCACTCGCCGAGCACGCGCGACTCCATGTGCCAGCCCTGGGCCAGCGCGGCAAATTTCGTCCGCACGGCCTCCAGTTCCTGGCTGAGAATGCCGCTGAGCACCAATTGCCCGCCCGGTGCCACGGCCGCGCACAACCCGTCCGCAAACCGCATCAGCACATCGGCCTGGATGTTGGCCAGCACGAGCTCCGCCGTCCGGCCGTCCGCAAATCCCGTCACCAGGTCGGCGACGTGAAATTTGACGCGCCCGGCCAGCCCGTTCAGCGCGGCGTTCTCCTCGCTCACGCGGACCGCCTCCGGATCGTTGTCAAAGCCCGCAATCCGGGTGAAGCCCAGCTTCGCCGCGGACAGCGCCAGAATGCCCGACCCGCACCCGGCGTCGATGACGCGGCCGGAGTTCCCCTGCGTGGCGGCAAAGCGCGCCAGGCGCTCGCAGCACAGCCGGGTCGTCTCGTGGTTGCCCGTGCCAAAGGCCATGCCCGGATCCAGCCAGAGCACCTCCTCGCCCGGGGGCAGCACGAAGTCCTCCCGCTGCCAGACGGGCACCCAGTGCAAGCGGCCGAATTTCCACGCCTTGAAATGCGCCTTGTAGCTGTCCTTCCAATCCCCGTCGGGCAACTCGCGCACCGTCGGCGCCGCCGCGGCCCAAGCCGCGTCAGTGGCTCCGGCCAATTCCCGCCAGGCCGCCGTCGCCTCCTCCGGCGACCCGAAGTAACCCACCAGCCACGACCGCCCCGAGGGCTTGTCCTCCAGCACCATCAGGCGCTGCTCCTCGCGTTCCGCGAGCAGTTCTTCCAACGCGTGGGCTGCCGCCGGCGGAATCTCCGTTTTCAGTTCAAAGGTGGCCATGATTATTGCGGAAGCCGGCTCAGGCGGGCGATGACCGCCGGCAACAGCCGGTGCTCCGCCGCGTGCACCTTCGCCGTCAGGGTCTCGAGCGTGTCCTCCGGCTCCACCGGCACGGACGCCTGCTCGATGATTTTCCCGGCATCCACCTCCCGCGTGACGTGGTGGACCGTGCAACCGGTGGCCTTCACCCCGGCGCGAAACGCCTGCCCGATGCCATCCAGCCCGGGGAACGCCGGCAGCAAACTCGGGTGCAGGTTGATGACCCGGCCCGCAAAGACGCCGAGGAACCTCGGCTTCACCACCCGCATGAACCCGGCCAGCACGATCAGGTCGGCCCGGGCCGCCTGGATTGCCTCGATGAACCGGTCTTCCCCGGGCCCCTCCAGCTTCGTCCTGAACGGCGCGGGATCAACAAAGGCGGCCGGCACACCGAAGCGCGCGCCCAGGGCGAGGATGCCCGCATCGGGCTGGTCCGACAAAATCTGCACCACCTGCGCCGCCCCCAACCCACCCGCCTGTTGGGCCAGCAGGATGGCCTCCGCATTGCTGCCGCGGCCCGAGCCTAGGATGACGACGCGCATGGCCGGACTCAGAAGAACTTCTTCGCCTTCTCGAAAAAGCCCTTGCTCATCGGCTCGTCGGTGTCGCCGCTGACCCGGCCGAATTCCTCGAGGATTTTTTTCTGCTCCGACGACAGGCTCGTCGGCACCTCGACTTGCACGCGGATGAGCTGATCGCCGTGCGACCCGCCCCGCAGATGCGGCATGCCCCGCCCCTTCAAGCGGAACGTCGTGCCGGACTGCGTGCCGGCCGGGATCTTCAGGGACGCCTTGCCCGCCATCGTCGGCACATGGATGGTGCCACCGAGCGCGGCCAGGGTGAACTTGATCGGGATCTCGCAATGCAGGTCGTCTCCCTGCCGCTCGAAGATCTCGTGGTCCTTCACATGCACCACGATGTAGAGATCTCCGGCTTCGCCGCCCTGCGCGCCGGCCTCGCCGTTGCCGACGGAGCGCAGCTTGTTGCCGGTGTCCACGCCGGCCGGGATCTTGACCTTGACCTTGGCGGTCTCGTTGACCCGGCCCTCGCCGTGGCACTTGGCGCAGGTCTTCTCAAATTTCTGGCCGGAGCCATGGCAGGTGGGGCAGGCCTGGCGCACATGAAAGAAACCGCGCGAGGTCGTCACCTGGCCGGCACCCCGGCAGGTCGGGCAGGTGGTTTTCTTCGAGCCCGGCTCGGCGCCGCTGCCATGGCAATGCCCGCAGGCCCCGAGCTTGCGGAAGGAAATCTCCTTCTCCACGCCGTGCGCCGCCTCCTCCAGCGTGATTTCCAGATCGTAGCGCAAATCCGAGCCGCGGCCGGCGCCGCCGCCATTGCCGTCGCCGCCGAAAAACTGGTCGAACATCCCGCCGCCGCCGCCCCCGCCCTGCTGGCCGAAGACCTCGCGGAAAATGTCGAACGGATCGTGGAAGCCGCCGCCGGCCCCGCCAAAGCCCCCGCCACCGCGCGGACCGCCGCCCTGCTGGAAGGCCGCATGGCCGTAGCGGTCATAGGCGGCGCGCTTGTCGGGATCCTTCAGCGCCTCGTAGGCTTCGGAGACCTTCTTGAACATCTCCTCCGCCTCCTTGTTTCCGGGATTCTTGTCCGGATGATACTGCACGGCCTTCTTGCGATAGGCCTTCTTCAAGTCCTCCTCGGTCGCGTTCTTCGCCACCCCGAGCAGTTCGTAATAATCCTGTTTTTGTCCGGCAGCCATGGTGTCAGACTTGCGGCTCCTTGGCCGGGCCGCTGGACACCACCACGGAGGCCGGCCGCAGCAGGCGTCCGTTCAAGGTGTAGCCGGGACGCACCACCTGCATCACGTGTTCCTCGGCCACCTCGGCGCTGGGCTGGTGCGAGATGCATTCGTGGAAGTTCGGATCGAAGCGCTGGCCGTCGGGCTTGACCTCCTTGAGGCCATGGCGGCCGAGCGTGGTCTTGAGCTGCTCCTGCACGAGGGCGACCCCGTCCACGATGCCCTTGACCTCCGTCTGCTGCCGGGCCGCGGCCAGGCCGAGGCTCAGCGTGTCGATGATCGGGATCACGTCCTCCATCAGGCCGGAGGTGGCGAATTGCCGCAGCTCGTCCTTCTCCCGGAGCGTGCGCTTGCGGAAGTTCTCCAGGTCGGCCACGGCGCGCATGTAACGGTCGTAGTTGGCGGCCGCCTCCTTCTTGGCCGCAAGCAACTGCTCCTCGGGGCCGGCTGCGGCCGTGCTCGCGGCGGGCGCGACCTCGGGCGTCACCGGGGCGGGATTGGTGTTGGTGGCTTCGGTCTGGCTGGTTTCGCTCATGAATGGAGGTGCGACGTTACCTGATTGTTTCTAACTTTCAAGCGAGCCAAATTTGTCCGTGACCAGCACGACCGCTTCCTCCCCGGCGGTGAACGCAAAGGCCCCCGCATGGGGCAGCAGCACGTTCCCGCCCACCCGCAGGGTGGCTCCGGCCGCGCTCAGGCTTCCCTCGACCACCGAAAGGATGCGCGCCTGGTCGCCGGCCTCGAATGACAAGCGCTCGCCCGGGAGCAGGCGGTGCCGGGTGATGCGAAATTCGCGGCACTCCGCCAGCACGGCCACCTTGCCCGTCGGGCGCACGAGTTGCGGCGCGCCGGCGGTGTTCGCCTCCAGCGAGGCCATCGACTGCTCGACGTGCATCGCGCGCGGCTTGCCGTCCAGGCCGACCCGGCCCCAGTCGTAAACACGGTAGGTCGTGTCGGAGTTCTGCTGGATCTCGAGGATGAGGTTGCCGCCGTCGATCGCGTGCATGACGCCGCTGTGAATGAGGAGCGAATCCCCCGCCACCGTGGGCAGGCGGTGCACGAGCGACTCCGCCGTGTTGTCCTGCAGTGCCGCGCGGAACCGGCCCGCATCCACGCCCGGCTTCAGCCCGGCCAGGACGGCGGCGCCAGGCTCGGCCCGGGCGACATACCAGTTCTCGGTCTTGGGCTCGCCCCCCAAGCGCGCCGCGATGCTGGCGGGCGGATGCACCTGCAGGCTGAGCCGTTCGCGGCAATCCAGCCACTTCACCAGGATGGGAAACGGCCGCTCCTTCGGCCATGCCGGTCCCATGATGGTCGCCGTGTGCGCCGCGAGCACCTCCCGCAGCGATTGGCCCGCCCACGGACCGTTCGCGACCACCGACTGCGCCTCGGGCCGGTCAACCAGCTCCCAGCTTTCGCCGATCGGCGCGTTTCCGGGAAGTTTTCTCCCCAAAAAAGACTCTAGCGCCCGACCGCCCCAGACCCGTTCCTGATAGACTGGCTTGAAGATAAGAAATGGCGTCATTCGTTGGGCTTTAGTGGCTTGTGCAGATATTGGCGGGGGCTTTTACATTGACCCTCCGACCTGATGAACCTGCAATAAATTCCACTACAAATGGCCAAGGCAGAGAATTCAAATGCAAAGGCAAAGGACAAGGACTCCGTGTCCTTTGCAGGCCCGCAGCACCGTCCGCATTGGGTCGCCGCCGCCGCCTGCATGGCCGCCGGCCTCTATCTGATCGTGGCGCTGATTGATTTTGAGCCCGGCCAAAGCATCGAGCACACCACCAGTCCCACCAGCACGAATCTCTCCGGCGTCATCGGCGCGGAATACACCTGGTGGGCCTACCACCTGCTCGGCGCCGCTTCCTGGCTGATCCCGGCCTTCCTCCTGCGGATGGCCTACATCTATCTGCGCAGCGCGCGCAGCCTCACCACCACCCGCCTCCTGGCCATCGTCTGCTGCCTGGTCTCCTTCTCCGCCCTGATGGCGATGCAAGAGACGGTCTTCACCAATCAGGCCATCTTCACCGGCGGCCCCGGCGGCCTCCTCGGCGCGTTTCTCTACCAGACCCTCCTCAAGGACAGCCTCGGGGTCTTCGGCTCCGCCCTGATTTTTGGCACCGTCTATCTGCTCGGCTTCATCTTCATCTTCACACGCGACTTCATCGCGGACGTCGCCCGCCTGCTCAATGCCTTCACCGAGTGGCGCCAGCGGCGGGCCGCCCTGGCGGTCGCGCGGGCCGAGGAACTCCGCCAACGCCGTGCGGCGGCCGCCCAGGCGGCGGCCACCGCCAAGGCCGCGACGACCATCACGCCCCCGAAAACCATTTCCCCCAAGAGCGCTGATCCCGTCGTCGAGCCCGCCAAGCCTGCGGTCACTCCGCCGCCCGCGAAAACGCTCCCGGCGGAAATCACCGAGCCCAAACCCCCGGCCCGCCCGCTCGTCAAGCCGCCGGAAGCGGCGGCCGAGCCCAAGCCCGCCGCCGTGGGCAAAATCGAGCTCAACATCGTCAAGCCGGAGGAGACCAAGAAAGCCAAGGTCGCCCTCCCGCAAAGCGACGACAAGAACTACGAGTTCCCGCCGCTCAAATTGCTGCGCGAGCAGGTGAAGGGCGACGGCACCAACTCCGAGGAGGAACACCGGCAGAACGCCGAGAATCTGCTCCGCATCCTCAAGGAATTCGGCGTCGAGGTCACGCTGGGCGAAATCCATGTCGGCCCCGTCATCACCTGCTACGAGGTCGTGCCCGCCGCCGGCGTGCGCGTCGAGAAGATCTCGGGTCTGGACAAGAACATCGCCCTCGGCATGCGCGCCCAGTCGGTGCGCATCCTCGCCCCGATACCGGGCAAGGCCGCCGTCGGCGTCGAGGTGCCCAACCAGAAATCCACCCCGGTGGGCATGCGCGAGATCCTCGAAAGCTCCGTCTGGAACGACGAGAAGCGCGAGCTGCCCATCGCCCTGGGCAAGGATGTCAGCGGCAAGCCCCTCATCTCCGACCTCACCAAGATGCCGCACCTGCTCATCGCCGGCGCCACCGGCTCGGGCAAATCCGTCTGCATCAATTCCATTGTCGCCTCCATCCTCTACTCGAAGAGCCCGAAGGATGTCCGCCTCATCATGGTGGACCCGAAGGTTGTCGAGCTGAAGATATTCAATCCGCTGCCGCACATGCTCATCCCGGTGGTGACCGAGCCGAAAAAGGTGCCGGCCGCGCTGAAGATCCTTCTCAAGGAGATGGAGCGCCGCTACCAGGTCTTCGCCAAGGTCAACGTCCGCAACATCACCGGCTTCAACAACCGGAAGAAGGAAAAGCCGGAACCGCTGCCCCCGGAGCAGCAGGCCGAGTTGGACGGCGTGGTTGAGGAGGTCGAGATTCCGGAGCGCCTCCCCTACATCGTCGCCATCGTGGACGAGCTCGCCGACCTGATGATGGTCGCGCCCGCCGAGATCGAGACCTCCATCGCGCGCCTCGCCCAGCTGGCGCGCGCCGCCGGCATCCACCTCATCATCGCCACGCAGCGCCCGTCGGTGAACGTCATCACCGGCGTCATCAAGGCCAACCTGCCCTCGCGCATCGCCTTCCAGGTCGCCTCCCAGGTGGATTCCCGCACCATCCTCGACGGCAAGGGGGCCGACACCCTCATCGGCCGCGGCGACATGCTCTTCTCGCCGCCCGGCACCTCCAAGCTGGTCCGCGCCCAGGGCGCCTTCGTGGCCGACGAGGAGGTCCAGAGCATCGTCGAGTTCCTCAAGCGCAACGGCCCGCCGCAATACGACCAGTCCGTCCAGCAGCAGATTGACCGCGCGGCCAAGGAGGACGAGGACGGCGAGGAGGGCGACGAGGACGAGGAGGGCGACCTCGGCGACGACAGCGCCCTGTTCCAGCAGGCGCTCGATGTGCTCAAGTCCACCAAGCGCGCCTCCACCTCGATGATCCAGCGCCGCCTGCGCATCGGCTACAACCGCGCCGCCCGCATCATGGACCTCATGGAGGACAAGGGCATCGTCGGCCCGGAGAATGGCTCGTCACCGCGCGAGATCCTGATCGACCTCGACACCTACCAGCCCTGAGCCGCGATTAGACTTTCAAAAACCCGCCAAACCCACTTAACCAATCCCCATGCAGACCATCGGCGAAAGGCTCGAGGAGGCGCGCAAGCGCAAGGGCATCTCCATCCGTGAAGCGGCGGAGTCCACCAAGATTCGCAGCGACTACCTGCAGAAATTCGAGGCCAACACCTTCGACGCCGGCCTGCCCCCGCTCTACGTGCGGGGTTTCCTGCGCTCCTATGCGCGCTTCCTGGACCTCGACCCCGACCGCATCGTCAGCGACTTCGACTCCTCGGCCGGCCGCGAGGGCAAGCCGGCCCGCCGGGAAAACCGCGAGGGTTATGGCCGGGTTGATTTCAACGAGTCGGCCCGCGCGACCGACGGCGGCGAACCCGCGGCCAACGGCGGGCGCTCCGCGCAGGACCAGGCCGTGATGCTGAAGTTCGCCCTGCTGGGCGGCGGCGCGCTCGTCGCGGTGATCATCATCATCCTGCTTTTCAAGGTCCTGTTCGGCGGCACCCCCGCCAAGCCCGCGACGACGGCGTCGGGCCCCGCGCCCACCGTCCAGGCCGAGGCCGCGCAGACGCTCACGCTCACGGCCATCGACGCCACCCGCGTCAAGGTCGTGCAGGACCTCGACGGCACCATCCTCTTCAACGGCTCCCTCGCCCGCGCCGAGACCAAATCCTTCAAGAAGCAGGGCAAGCTCCTCATCACCGTTGAGGCCGGCAAGAACCTCCGCATGGAGGTCAACGGCCGCAACTATCCCGTGCCCCTCGACGGCTACGGCCGCTTCGCCCTCGACTGAGCGGGCCGGATTGTGGGCGGGGTGCCCTCACCCCGCGGACCATAAGCTACGAAAGCCGGATGGCATTGATTTCACCCTGCCACGGCCATTCTGAAGAGTTGGCGACCAGCCCTTGGCGCACGGGATTATCCCGGACGTAGCGCCATTTCTCCTCATAGGATTTTTCATTGCGCAGGATGTGATCAAACGTGTCGGCCTGCCAAACTGGAGGCTTGAGCTTAAATTCGCGCATCAGTCGGCGCGACGAAACCGACTTCCACATCTTGTGCCACTCGGATCTCGGTTTTGCTTCGCGGGCCGGCACCGCAAAGAAATGCACGTGATCCGGCATGATCACGAAACGTCCGACAAACCAACCATCATGCACGGCTGAGCGCGTCCAGATGCCACTCAGTTCATCAAATGCGGGTTGGCACGCCAAAACCGGGTGCCGCCCCTCAATACACGCCGTAAAGAAATAGCGCGGATTTTTGTCGAAGGGTTGAACGTGCGGCAGGTGCATGCTGCTTCGCGGGGTGAAGGCACCCCGCCCACACCGCGGCTCTTACCGCCGCAGCGCCACCGGCGGCCCGAGCACCTCGCGCAGGATGAACGCCCGGCGCAAGGCCGCGGGATCACGCAAGTCATCCAGCACGGTGGAACGGGCGAGCGACCGCGCCGTCGTCGAGTGGTCGGCCGTCGCCGCCTCGTAGCGCGCCCGCTTCTGGGCCGCGAGCTTCATCTGCTCGGCCTCCTGCAACCTCGCGGCCAGCGCCGCCTGCTCCTCGAGGATCTCGGCCTGGCGCTGCGCCTCCACCGCCGTCAGGCCCCGGCGCGGCACCGGCGGCGTCGGCGTGACCACGACCTCGCGCACCAACGGTGGCTCGTCCGGCGCAGCCAGCGGCGGCGTCGGCTGCTCGGTCGGATAGCCCTTGGCCCGCTCGGCGATCTTGCGCTGGATCTCCTCGCGGATCTTGCGCGTCCGCTCGGCCAGCTCGGGATCGTCAAAGGTTTCCTCCTGGTGCGGCGCAGGCTCCTCGTCACCGCCCTTGCCCTTGGTGATGGCTTTCCACAGCTGGGCCAGCACGGTGAAGATGATCACCGCGGCCCAGACGTTATCGAGAAGCCAGTTGATCACTTTCATGGCGGGTAAACGGCGCTGTCCGGCCCCGGGTTATTTCTTGCCTTCCGGGTGGGCGATCGAGCCGCGCATGGCCGTGTCGGCCTGCACGTTCTCCATCTTGTAGTAATCCATCACGCCCAGCTTGCCCTGGCGGAAGGCCTCGGCCATCGCGCGCGGCACCTCGGCCTGCGCGCGCACGACCTCGGCCTGCATCTCCTGCACTTTGGCCTTCATCTCCTGCTCGAGCGCCACAGCGGCGGCGCGGCGGATTTCCGCCTGCGCCTGGGCCATGTTCTTGTTGGCCTCGGCCTGCGACTCCTGGAGCTTGGCACCGACGTTCTCGCCCACGTCCACGTCGGCGATGTCGATCGAGAGGATCTCATACGCCGTGCCGACGTCGAGGCCGCGCGCGAGCACGGTCTTGGAAATGCTGTCCGGGTTCTCCAGCACGACCTTGTAGGTCTCGGCCGCGCCGATGGTGGTCACGATGCCCTCGCCCACGCGGGCGATGATCGTCTCCTCCTTGGCGCCGCCGACGAAGCGGGTGAGATTGGTGCGCACGGTGACGCGCGCCTTCACCTTCACCTGGATGCCGTCCTTGGCCACGCCGTCGATCGTGGTGCGGCCGCCCTCGGGATTGGGGCAGTCAATGACCTTGGGATCGACGGAGGTGCGGACCGCCTCGACGACGCTCTTGCCCGAGCCCTTGGTGGCAAGGTCGATGGCGCAAGCGCGGTCCCAGTTCAGCTCGATGCCGGCCTTCTGGGCGGCGATGAGCGCCTGCACGGTCGGCACCACGTTGCCACCCGCCTGGAAGTGCGAGGCGATCTGGTCGGCGCTGAGCTCGATGCCGGCGCGCACCGCAGTGATGCGGGCGTCCACCACCAGCCCGTAGGGGATGCTGGCGAGCTTCATGGCGATCAGCTTCGAGATGGAGACCGGGGCGCCGTTGAACAGCGCCCGGACCCAGGCGCCGACCAGGCTGAAGACGAGTCCGGCGAAAAACAGGACGATGATGCCGCCGATGACAATTGCGGTGATGAACAAGCCACTCATGAGGAGGTTGGGTTATGGGTTACGGTTAAACGGAAATTATCGAGGCCGGTGACGCGCACGGACACGCCCTTGGCGAGGTAGCCGGACTGCGAGAACGCCTCATAGCGCCGGCCGTTCAAGCTGACATAACCGCTCGGCGCAAGCGGCGTGATGGTCTCGCCCAGCTGGTCGATCACCGCCGCCAAGTCGGCCACAGCCGGCTGACTGGTGCCCTCCACCGTGGCCTGCATCGAGAGCGTCCTGGCCAGCTTCGTCCGGGGCAGCACCACAAACTCGATGTAAAGCGTCACGCCCAGCAACCCGCCGCCGCAAAGCAGCGCGAGCATGCCCCCGCTCGAACCGTAGAGACTGAAAGCGGTCACCACCCCCGCGATAATCGACAGCCCGCCGACGATGCCCACGATCATGCCCGGCACGAACACTTCAATCGCCAGCAGCAGGATGCCCGCGAGAAACAGGACGATGATGGTCGTCATGCAGTCTCCTCCTTCTCCACCGTCAGGCCAAAGTCCGAACCGCCGGTCACGACAATGCCCGCCTTGGCCTCGACAAAACCAAGGTCAACCTTGGCCTGGTAACGGCGGCCCTCCACCTCGACCTCGCCGCTGGGGAACAGGCCGGTCACCGCGATGCCGCGCTTTCCCACCAGATCGATCACCGTGTCGGCCATCCGTGCCGGAGCGGCCGAGGCACCCTGCACCGCCAGGTGCTGGTAGAGGCCGGTCTTGGGCAGGTATTTCAGGAAAGCCGCGAACAGACCGATGGCGATGGCCAGCGCCAGCCCGAGGTTGACCACCGGCTGCATCAGCATTTCGCCCGAGAAATTGACCGTCATGGGCTGATTCGGCCAGTAGTCGGCTCCCGCCCACACCAGCGAGCCGAGCATGAAGAGCACGCCGGTCAGCGCCACCACCACGAGGCCCGGAAAGAAAATCAGCTCGGCCGCCACCAGAATGACCCCGATCACGAAAAGCAGCGCCGGTTCGTGCCCCGACAGTCCCGCGACATAATTCCCGAGGAAGACCAGCGCCAGCAGGATGATGCCGATGGTGCCCGGCCAGCCGAAGCCCGGGGTCTTGAACTCCACGAACAACGCCAGCATGCCGAGCCCCATCAGGACCGGCGACAGGGCCGTGAGATATTTGGCGAGCGATTCGGACCACGTGACCTGGAATTGCCGCACCTCGAAGTTGCCGGCCCCGTATTTGGCCACCAGCAGGGCCGTGATGTTCTCCGCCTTGCCCGCCCCCAGCAACACCTGCGGCGGCTCGCCGTATTTTTCCATGGCCTCGGTGGCCGTGAGCGACAGCAGCTCGCCCTTGGGTTTCAGCACCTTCTCGCCGATCTTCAGCTCGTAGTCCTCGTCGATCATCGCCGAGATGACCTGCCCGCGGTAGCCCTTGCCCTCGGAAGAGGCCCGCATCCGCGCCCGCAGGTAGCTGACGATTTTCTGCTTCATCGACTTGTCGATCTCGCCGCCGGTGGCCAGCACCGGCGCGGCCGCCCCGATGACCCCGTTGGGCACGAAATAGATCTCGTCGGTCACGGCCGAGATGAACGCCCCCGCCGACATCGCCTCGCGATCGATAAATGTCAGCTTCCGGCCCGGGAACTTCTCCAGCGCCTCCATGATGTCGAACGTCACGTCCAGGGCGCCGCCCGGCGTGTTCATGTCCAGCAGCACCGCATCCGCCTTTTGCTCGATCGCCTCCTTCAGGCCGCGGCGGAGGATGTAGAGGGTCGGGCTGTTGATCTCGTCCTTGACCGGAATCACATAGACCACCGATTTTTTGGCCGGGACGGCCACGCCCGGCGCCGGCCCGGCCGTTTGGCCGGCCAAGCCACCGAGGAGGATCATCATCAGCATGCCTGTGCGCAGGAACATCAGGACGCAGCCTACACGTCGCGGCGCGACAGGCAAGCATCG
Source organism: Opitutaceae bacterium (assembly GCA_016795565.1). Classification (GTDB taxonomy): domain Bacteria; phylum Verrucomicrobiota; class Verrucomicrobiia; order Opitutales; family Opitutaceae; genus Lacunisphaera. The sequence goes on from JAEUGW010000014.1 coordinate 115,036, forward strand.
CGAACTTATAATCTCCGCCCTTCTTTCAAAAAATCCCGACGGGATCGGGGTTTGTTCCGCGCGGCCGAAATTATCTGACTTTGTATTGGAACGCCGCCGCATTCTGTTCTACCAACTGCCCCATGGAACGCATCCCGTATCTCGGGCACACAATTCTGAAGTGGCAGGTCGGCGCCTCCTCCTTCCTGGCCTTGCCGGAGAAGGGTGCCCGGCTGATGAACTGGAATGTGACGCTCGGCGACGGCAGCGTGCGCGACATCGTTTACTGGCCCGAGGTGGAGAACCTAGACGCCATCGCCAGCGTCCGCGGGGGCAACCCGATCCTCTTCCCGTTCAGCGGGCGCAGCTACGACCAGGGCGAGATCCATCATTGGCGCGCCCCGGACGGCGTGCGCCGCCCGATGCCGATGCACGGCCTCGCCCGGCAGGGCAGGTTCCGCACCACCCGCCTGGATGAGGGCGGCTTCTCCGCGCAGTTCATGCCCGACGAGGCGGCGAAGGCCGCCTACCCCTACGACTACGAATTCGTCGTCAGCTACCGCTTCGACCCGCGCGCCCTGTTCGTCGAGTTGCAACTGACCAACCTCGGCAGCCAGCCGATGCCCTGGTCCGCCGGCCACCATTTCTATTTCACCCTGCCGTGGAGCCCCGGCCGCTCGCGCCAGGACTACCTGCTCGAGACCACCGCCACCAAACAGTATCAGCGCGACGAGCGGGGTGCCTTGGTGCCGTTCCACCGCGCCACCGCGCGCGAGTCGCTCGGCAATCCCAACCTCATCGACCTCATCCACACCGGCCTGCGCCGCGAGGTTTTTGCCGTCACCGAGGTCCCGACCGGCAACCGCCTGCATTTCCGCAGCGGCATGGCGCACAGCCCGGCGGGCGAACTCGCCGTGGTCACCTGGACCCAGGATGAGAAATCACCCTATTACTGCATCGAGCCCTGGATGGGGCCGCCCAATGCCGCCGAGACCAAGGTCGGCCTGCATACGGTTGCCCCGGGCCAGACCCAGAAATTCTACGTGGAGATCACCCTCGGCTGACGGCCGGCGCCCGGCGCGACCTCCCAACCATTCAATCTATGATCCCCCAGCTGGCATTCATCGAGGGCATTGGCGGACCGGAGCTGATGATGATCATGTTCGTCGTGCTCGTGCTCTTCGGGGCCAACCGCCTGCCCGAACTGGCCCGCGGCCTTGGCAAATCCGTCCGTGAATTCAAGAAGGCCGCCAGTGGCGTCGAGGAGGAGGTCCGCCGCGCCATGGAGGAGCCGGTCAAGCCGGCTCCCACGCCCCCCCGGGCCATCCAGCAGGCCGCGCCGGAAAAGCCCGCCCCGCCCACCGCCACGGATTAGTCGAAGATCGCCCCACGGTTGAACCGCCACACGGCGACCGCCATCACGCCGGCCGTGATGCCCAGCAGCACGCCGACCGTGGGCAGGATTTGCAGGAACGACTGCCCCGCCCACAGCACCTGTGAGAATCCCTCCATGGACCAGTAAACCAGCGTGAACCTGGCGATGGTCTGCATGAACTCCGGCATGAAGCTGACCGGGAACCACGCGCCCCCGGTCGCGCTCATCGTCAGCACGAGGAAGGTGGCCAGTCCGTTGGCCGCCGCCGCCGTGGGCGAAATCGCCGCCAGCAGCATGCCGAAGGCCGTGCAAGCCGCCGCCGCCGCCGTGCAAACCACCACGAGGTTGCCGAAGTTGCCCAGCACATCGATGCCATACATCAGCCGCCCGGCGAAGAACAGCGCCGTGAGCTGCACCAGCCCGAGGAGCACACCGTAGAGAAACCGGCTCCACAGGATGTGCGCGCGCCGCACCGGAGCCGACAGCAGCCGCTGAAACAGTCCGGCTTTCTTCTCCTCGAAAAACGCCGCCGCCGAGTGGCTGAGCGCGAACAGCAGGAACATCATGGCCCAGCCGCCCACGACGCGCGTGGCCTCGGGGCTTTTCACGTCCTTCCCCACGACCTGCTCGTTCTCGATCTTCACCACCTTCGCAAAGAAATCAGCCGAAGCGCCCTGCTGCCCGGATTGTCCGGCGGCCCCCAGGGCGCTCAGTCCGAAATCGCCTTCCGCCAGCGCCTGCTTGGTCTCCTCCACGTCGCCGCCAAACGCCTTCGTCACGGCTGCGGCGAGCTCGCCGTTGAACTGGTCGAGCCGCGGATTGCCGAGGTGTTTCCTCGCGCTGGTTTGCAGGGACTGGCCGAGGAGCTGCGGCACGTTGGAGAAGATCGCCTTCTGGAGCAGGCCGTTGACGGTCTGTGTCTCGATGTCGTTGCGCGGATCGGAAAGTATCCGCAGGTGCAACCCGACGCCCCGGGTGGCGATCACGTCCCGGGGGATGATGAGCGCGAAGCGAAAATCCCGGTTGCGGATCATCGGCCGCAGGTCCTCCTCCGTGAGCGGCCGCTCCGACTTGTCGGGGTTGACGCGGTTCGTGAGCACGCGGAACGATTTCTCCGCCTTGAGGGCGTCCACGAGTTGCTGCGCAGCGGGATTGTCGCTCTGGTTCACGACCGCAAGCCGGATGCCCGTCGGGCCGCTGTCCTTGCGGTTCAGGCCGAAGACCTGGCCGAAAATGTAGATGAGCGCGACGGGCACGAGGAAGGTGAGGCTGACCGCCGCCTTGTCGCGGATGAAATTGGCGAAGTCCTTGCGGAGGAGGGTGAGGATGATGCGCATGGGGGACCTTATTCGCGGAGCGTGCGGCCGGTGAGATGGAGGAACAGGGCCTCCAGGGTCGGCCGCTCGGTGACAAAGAGGCGGGGCGGGAGCGCCAGGCTTTCCGCCAGGGCATAAAAGGCCGAGGTCCGGAACGCCGTGGCCGGACGGAAACGATGCGTGCCGCCATCCCGGATGATCTGGCCATGGGCCGCCAGGCGGGCCGCCAGCTCCGCCGTCGCCGGCGTGGCGGGAAAGCTGATCTCATCCCGGAAGGGCAGTCGTGCGAGCAACTCGTCGAGTGTGCCGAGCGCGTGGATCCTGCCGTGGTCGATGATGGCGATGCGGGAGCACAGGCGCGTCGCCTCCTCCATGTAGTGGGTGGAGTAGATCACGGTCAGGCCGGCGCGCACGCGGGCCTCGAGGAAATCGAAGATGGCGTTGCGGGACTGCGGATCGACGCCGACCGTCGGCTCGTCGCACAGGAGCAGCCTGGGCCGGTGCAGCAGCGCCGCCACGAGGTTGAGCCGGCGCTGCATGCCGCCCGAGAAGGTCTTCACCTGGTCGCGGCGGCGATCCGCCAGCTGCACCGCCTCCAGCGCTTCGTCGATCCGCGCACGGAGGTCCGGTCCGCGCAGGCCGTAAAGCTCGCCGAAGATTTGCAGGTTTTGCTCCGCGCTCAGGTCCTCGTAGAGCGCGATGGCCTGCGGCACGAGCCCGAGCGAGATGCGCGTGGCCGGATCCGCCGCCGTGACCCGCCGGCCGTCGAGCGTGATGCGGCCCGCCTCCGGGGCGCGCAGCCCGGCCACGAGGGACATGAGCGTGGACTTGCCCGCGCCATTGGGCCCGAGCAATCCGAAGAATTCGCCCGGCGCGATCTCGAGCGAAACCCCGTCGAGGGCGGTGAGCGTGCCGTAACGCTTCGTGATGCGATCCAGTTTGAGCATGGGTGGCGGGGATGTTGTGGGGCAAATGAAGCGGCAGCTCCCGCCGGCCGCGAGCCTGCCGGCACGGAGGGAAGTCATGGTCATGCATGACCCTTTTTGTCCCATTCGCGGGAAGCGTGTGTTTCAGCTTCGTGCCGCCCGCGTGCGGCACGCCGCACGGGAAAACCGCGAAGAATATTTCTTACCCCTCTTTGTCATCAAGTTACGCAGCACCCTGTAACTTGGCACTCCACTTGCGTGTATGTAGGGCAACAAAGCATCTCCCATGAAAAACCAACCGATTCTCATCCTCTCCCTTTTCGCGGCGCTCGCCTCGAGTGCCGCTGCGGCGCACCTCCAGCCCCAAGCCGAGCCGCTTGAGCTGCCCACCTACGTCGTGGACGCGCCCCGCATCCAGGTGGCCGACCAGTATATCCAGGTCAGCCTGAACGTGCTCCGCGCCGAGGCCCGCACTCCGGCGGCCATCACGCTGGAGCTGCCCGCCCTCAATACCCGGGTCACCTCCGTGGCCAAGCCGCTGACGCCCCTGCGTCTCGCGCGGTCCTGACTTGTTAGTTGTCCGTGTGTTCTTTGTTAGTGTGTGTGTGTCAAAAACCCGCCCCGCGAGGGGCGGGTTTTTTGTCGCCCGGTGCGGCGCCGGGCCAAGAATCACCGCGTGCCTGAGGACGAGCCGATTGAACCCCTCGCCATCCCGATCACGGGGGAGCTGGACTTGCATGCCTTTCGCCCGGCCGAGGTGACCGCCCTGTTGGATGACTATTTCGCCGAGTGCCGGCGGCGCGGTATCCACCGCGTCCGGGTGATCCACGGCAAGGGCACCGGCACGTTGCGCGCGACGGTGCAGGCGCACCTGCGCCGCTCACCCGGCGTGGCGGGCTTCACCCCGGGCGACGAGACCACCGGCGGCTGGGGCGCGACCCTCGTTACACTCAAGCCGGCAGATTCCTGCTGAACCGCCGCGACTTTCCTGCGATGCTGCGGGTTCTCACTCCACAAACCCATGAACACAATGCACGCGATAGACTACAAGATCCACGGTGACGACATGCAGTTCGTCGAGGTCGAGCTCGACCCGCAGGAGGCCGTCGTGGCCGAGGCCGGCGGCATGATGTATATGGACGAGCACATCGCCATGGAGACGATCTTCGGCGACGGCTCCCAACAGAACTCGGGTTTCATGGGCGCCCTGCTCGGCGCGGGCAAGCGCCTGCTCACCGGCGAATCCCTCTTCATGACCGTGTTCATGAACCAGGGCGCGGGCAAAAAAAAGGTGGCCTTCGGTGCCCCCTACCCCGGCAAGATCATCCCGCTGCACCTCGCCGACCTGGGCGGCGAGCTGATCGTGCAGAAGGACTCCTTCCTGTGCGCGGCCAAGGGCGTCAGCGTCGGCATCGCGTTTCAAAAGCGGCTCGGGGCCGGCCTGTTTGGCGGCGAGGGTTTCATCATGCAAAGGCTCACGGGCGACGGCTGGGCCTTTGTCCACGCCGGCGGCACCCTGCTGGAGCGCACGCTCGCCCCGGGCGAGACGCTGCGGGTGGACACGGGCTGCATCGTCGGCTTCCAGCCCAGCGTGGACTACGACATCCAGCTCGTCGGCGGCATCAAGACGGCCCTGTTTGGCGGCGAGGGCCTGTTCTTCGCCACCCTGCGCGGCCCGGGCAAGATCTGGCTGCAGTCCCTGCCCTTCTCCCGCCTCGCCGGCCGCATCGTGGCCGCGGCGCCGAAGACCGGCCGGGGCGGCCGCGAGGAAGGCTCCCTGCTCGGCGGACTCGGCCGCGTGCTCGACGGCGACAACAGCTGAGAGCCTATCCGAATAACCTATTCCCGGCAGCCTGGTTTTCTGTAGCGGCGGTCTGTGACCGCCGTCGAGCCTGGGATGGTGATCGTTCGGCGGTCATAGACCGCCGCTACAGGACAGGACGATATTCGGATAGGCTCCAAGCCGCCCATCCGGCCGGCGAGCCGCCCGTCACATCGCCATTGAGCTTTCGCCGGCCGTTCCCCAAGGTGCACCCATGAGCACCAAATTCATCTACGCACTCATCCTGACCATCTGCGGCGCGCTCCTGAACCTGCTGCTGTTTTTCACCGGCTTCCAGACGGAGAAGTTGGCCACGGGCCAGTATTTCCAGTGGCTCGGCTTTGTCATGATGTTCGCCATCCTCTGGCTCGGCATCAAGGCCGTGCGCGACGAGGCCCCCGAGAAGGGCATGAGCTACGGTCGCGGCGTGGGCACGGGCACCCTGATCTCGCTCTACTCCGGCCTGATGAGCTCCATCTACTCTTTCATCCACTTCAAGTTCGTGAACACGCAGTTCGCGGACTACCAGCTCGCCCTGATCCGCCCGAAATGGGAAGCCGCCGGCATGCCGGAAGCCCAGATGGACCAAGCGGAGAAAGTGACCCGCGCCATGATGGGCCCGGTGGCCCAGGCGATCATGACGCCCATCATGGTCGTCATCTTCGGCCTGATCCTGTCGCTCATCATCGCCGCCATCCTGAAGCGCCCGGCGCCTGAGCAGCTCAAGGCCGCCTGAAGCAAGACCGGGGCGACGTTCGCACGCCGCCCCGGGATATTCCTACACACCGGCGCGGCCCAGGCCGCGCCTTGATTGTTTACAGGGAGCGCATCCGGGGCCGGACCTCGCGGCGCAGTTCCTCGCGGATTTTGGTCCGGGTCGGCGCCGTCGGCAGGGGCAACATCTCCTGTTCGAATTTCTCGCCCGCCTCGAAGCTGATCGAGTCGTTGTCCAGCTTCTCGAGCTGCTTCACCACCTCGGGGGGCAGCTTCTTGCGCTCCTCGTCCGTGTTGATGGGCCCTTGGAAAGTCACCTTGCCTGCGGCGTCCTTCACGGTGAGCTCGCGCTTGCCGTCCGCGGCCTTGATGTCGATGGAGCCGCTGTCGTCGGAGTAGGAGATGTTGCTGTTGGGCAGGTCGAGGATGGTGGAGCCTTTGCCGGCGCGCCGGTAGATGCGCACCCCGGGGGTGGCCATGAAGTTGCGGTGCTCGCGTCCGATCATGCGCAGGACGTCCTTGGCGGCGTCATCGCCCATGCCGGGCATCTGGCGCAGGCGGGCAAACTCCTCCGGCATGGCGCCCATGCTCCAGTTCAGGCCGCCCGGGAGGGCAAGCGCCGCCAGCATCTTGGGCACCTCGTGCGAGCCAAGCTTCGCCTTGACGCTCATTTCCTTGCCGCCACGGATCAGGGTCAGCTTGACCTCGGTGCCCTCCGGCTTGCTGCGCACGAGCACGCCGAGCTGCTGCTGGTTGACCAGCACCTGGTCGTCAAGCCGCGTCAGCACGTCGTCCTCCTTGAGAATTTCGGCCGCGGGGCTTTTCTCGGAAACGCGCACGACCACGAGGCCGGTGTCGCGCCCCAACCCGAGCTGGGCCGCGAGGGTGCGGTTGACCGGAGCGGTCTCGACCCCGAGGAAGGTGACCTTCTCCTTCTCCACCGGCTCGCCGTGCTTGCGGATCACGATGTCGTGGTTTGCGCCCTCCTTGTCGAGGCGGCGGATGGTGACTTCTTTTTCAGCCCAGGCCGTGGGCGCGAGCACGGCCAGGGCCAGGACGGGTAGCAGGTAGCGGTGGGTGGATTTCATGGGGGATGTGGGTTGAGGTTTCATGTGGAAGATCAATTCGGGTTGTAACTGGCGGGCACGACGCGGATCTCATCGCGCGGCACGGTCCATTTGATCGAGGCGTTGTTGCGCGGGTTTTTCCAGGTGTAGGTGTCCACGTAGCGGGCGCGGACCCGCCGGGCACCGGCCTCGCCGGCTCCCGGCACCGCGCCCTCGTCCTTGAGATCGTAGAGCACGTTGCTCGCCGCCACCGGCTCGTAGGCCGGCCCGGCAGCGGGTGCGGCGGAGTCCGGGATGGCGGGAATGGCGGCGGGGACCGGGCGGCGGAGGGTCACGACCCCGAACGTGGCCACGAGGGCCAACGCGGCCGCCACCGCCGTGGTGCGCCAGCCCAGCCATTTCCACGAGCCGAGGTTGGTCGCGGTGGCATAGCGCGGGCGCGACGGTGCCGGCAACTCCGCGGCCAGATCGCGGTTGATCTGTTCCAGCCAGCGGGCCCGGGCGCGGCGCGGCTGCAGCTGCTTCAGCTCGTTTTCCAGTTCCTGGAGTGGTTCATCCATGGCAGGCGGGGTTCAATTCCTTGCGGAGTGCGGCGAGCGCGTAACGGTAGCGCGAGGCGGCGGTGTTGGCCGGGATCTCGAGCGTCTCGCCGATCTGCTCGAAGGTGAGTTCGTTCCAGATCTTGAGCACGAGCACCTCGCGCTGGCCGGCCGGCAATCGCTGCAATGCGCCCTCCAACTCGCGGCGGCGGTCGGCGTCTTCCCCGGGCGCGGGCTCGAAAGCGCCATCGCGATCCTCGAGTCCGCCGCCGGCCCTTTCCTCGCGGGCGGCGCGGCGCGCGTTGCGTCGGGCGTGATCCAGCGCGGCCCGGCGGATGGATGTGACCAGCAGCGCCTGCGGGTCGCCCGGCAGGTGCCGCTGATGGCGCCAATAGCGGACGAAGGCTTCCTGGACCACATCCTCGGCATCGGCGAGCGAACGCGTCCACTGTCGGGCGCACAGCAGCAATTTGGGGCCGTGGGCTTCAAGCCAGAGCTTCCAGGTGCCGGGTTCATGTGTCGCCTCCATGCAATCTGTCGGGGGTTGTTTCCTGAAGAGCGTCACGGGACCTGGGGTTTGTCTATTCAGCACCGGAGGCGCCGCCGGATGCAGACATTAAAAGAGGCCGGGGGTTCGCCCCGGCCTCTGTTACACACTAACACTGACTTAAAGTGACGCCTTAGCGCGAAGCGTAGTTCTTCGGCCCCTGGCGGTAATCCAAAGCCGCCACCGCGAGCAGGATACCGACGGCGACGTAGCTGACGCCGAGCGCGATGTTCGTGGCCGCGAGGAGGGCAATGCCGCTGCCGACGATGGCCGCGAGGGAGATATGGAGTGCGTGGTTCTTCATAAACTTGGTTGGTTGGTTGTTTTGTCTGGGCACCTTTCTTGGTGCTGGACGGAGTATACGACACGGCTTGCAATAGTCATAATACTTCATTTCTATGCTTTTCATCGTTTTTGTCTATGGAGCTATATCAATTGCGTTACTTCTTGGCAGTCGCTGAGACAGGCAACTTTACCAAGGCCGCCCAACGCGCGTTCATCTCCCAACCATCGCTCAGCCAGCAAATCCTCAATCTGGAGGCCGAGTTCGGGCAGCCCCTCTTTCACCGTCTGGGGCGCAAGGTCGTGCTCACCGAGGCGGGCAAAACGCTCCTCGAAGGAGCCCGCCGCATCATAGGCGAAGCCGACCAGACCCTGCAGGAGATCAAGGACATCACCGCGCACGGCCCACGGGTGACGGTCGGCGCCATCCCGACCGTCGCCCCGTTCATCTTCCCCGCCGTCATGGCCCATTGCCGGGCGAATGACATCCGGCTCGATCTCCACACCCAGGAGGACTTTCGCCGGCCGCTCGCCGAGGCCGTCGCCGAAGGCCACCTGGACTGGGCCCTGATTTCCCTGCCCTTCAACGAACCCCAGCTCCTCATCGAGAAGCTCTACTCCGAGCCCCTTTGGCTGGCGGTCGCGGCCACTCACCCGCTCGCCCAATCCAAGGAGGTGACCTTCGCCTCGCTGCGCGATGAGCACTTTATCCTGTTGGGCGAGGCCTCCAGCCTGGCGCTGCAAATCCAGCGCTTCTGCGGCGAGCACGACTTCGTGCCGCAAATCAGCCATCGCTGCAGCCAGCTGGCGACCGCCAAGTCCCTGACCTCCCTCGGGCTGGGCGTCACGGTCCTGCCCAAGAGCGCCCGCAGCGCCACGGATCCCGCCGGGCTCGTGTTCCGCAAATTCACCGGCCCGGTCCAGCCCTCGCGCGACATCGCCCTGGTGCGGCACCGGCGCCGGCACCTCGGCAAGGGCGCCTTGCTGTTCGCCGAGATCGCCCGAGCCGTCGTCGGCCCGGTGCGGGGGTCGGACACCGCCACACCCTTCCCCGTGCCCCGCCACCCCTCGGCTGCGACTTGAGTTGCACCCGGCCCGTTTTGGCGAAACCCTGACCGCTTTTCATGTCTGCTTCCGTCCAGCACCACACCCTGAGCAAGGGTCGCGAGCTCACCACCCTGCTCGTGCTCTGCGCCGTGCAGTTCACGCACATCCTGGACTTCATGATCATGATGCCGCTCGGAGCGCAGCTGATGCGGGTGTTCGCCATCTCACCGGCGGAATTCACCCGCCTCGTCGCCGCCTACGGACTGGCCGCCGCCGTCAGCGGGTTCACTGGCGGCTTCTTCATGGATCGCTTCGACCGCAAGCGCGCCCTCCTCGTGCTGTATGCGGGTTTCGGGCTGGCCACCCTCGCCTGCGGCCTCGCCCCCACCCATCACACCCTGCTCGCGGCCCGGCTGGCGGCCGGAGCCTTCGGCGGCCTGGCAGGCTCGCTGGTCACGGCGATGGTGGGCGACATCATCCCGCCCGCCCGCCGCGGCCGGGCCATGAGCTACGTGATGACCGCCTTCCCGCTGGCCTCCGTGCTGGGCGTGCCGGCGGGGCTCGTGCTGGCCGGCCGCTACGGCTGGCACGCCCCCTTCTTCCTCCTCGCCGCGTGCGCCACCGCCAACGTGCTGCTCGCCACCTTCGCCCTGCCGCACCTCCGCACCGCGGTCACCGACCACCAGCCCTTGCGCCAGATGCGGGAAATTCTCGCCCATGGCGTGCACCGGCGGGCCTTCGCCCTCGGCACCGTGCTCGTGATGTCGGGCGGGGTCATCATTCCCTTTCTGGCGCCGTCCTTTGTCGCCAACGTCGGTCTGGATGAGACCCTGCAGCTGCCGTTCGCCTACGCGGTGGGCGGCATCGCCACCGCCTTCAGCACGCCGCTCATTGGCTGGCTGAGCGACCGCATGGACCGGCTCCGCCTGCTGGTCATCATGTCGGGTGGCGCCGTGGTGGTGGTGCTCTTCATCACCCGCCTCGGCCCCTCCTCGGTGTTCACGGCCAGCCTGATGATGGCCCTGTTCATGGTCACGATGTCGGGCCGTTTCGCCCCGGCGATGACCATGATCACCAACGCCGTGGATGCGCGCTACCGGGGCGGTTTCATGAGCGTCAACGCCGCGCTCCAGCAGGCGGCCAGCGGGTGCTCCAGCATGCTGGCCGGCCTGTTCGTCACCCGGACCGCCGCCGGGCAGCTGGCCGGTCTGCCCTTGCTCGGCTACGTTTCCGCTGGTTTCTTCGGGCTGGCGGTGCTGCTGGCCTTTGCGCTGCGGGCCGCCGCACCGCATGTGGCCAAGGCCACCCCCCACGGCGCCCTGCCGCCTCCACCTCCCACCGAAGCCGCCGCCTGAAACGCGCATGGCCACCGCCACCCATCCCACGGCCTCCCCTGCACCGCGCTCCGCCACGGTGCGGCCCGAGCTGCTTGCCCCGGCGGGCGACTGGGAGTGCGCCCGCGCCGCCATCGAGAACGGCGCGGACGCCATTTATTTCGGCCTCGAGCGCTTCAACGCCCGGATGCGCGCGCAAAACTTCACCATCGCCGACCTGCCCCGGCTCATGGAATTCCTCCACCGGCGCGGCGTGCGCGGTTACGTCACGTTCAACACCCTGGTCTTCGCCGACGAGCTCGCCGCCGCCACCGACTACCTGAAGGCCATCATCACCGCCGGGGTGGACGCCGCCATCGTGCAGGACATCGGCATCTGCCGGCTCATCCGCTCGCTCTCGCCGGACTTCCCCATCCACACGTCCACCCAGATGACCGTGACCAGCGCGGCCGGCGTGGAGTTTGCCCGCGAGCTGGGGGCCAACCTCGTGGTGCTCGCCCGCGAGAATTCCCTCAAGGAAATCGCCGCCATCCGCGCCGCCCAGCTCGCGGCCGGGACCACGATGCCGCTGGAGGTGTTCGTGCACGGCGCGCTCTGCGTGGCCTATTCCGGCCAGTGCCTCACCAGCGAGTCGCTCGGCGGCCGCTCCGCCAACCGCGGCGAATGCGCCCAGGCCTGCCGCCTGCCCTACGAGCTCGTCTCCGACGGCCAAACGGTGGACCTCGGCGACCGCCGCTACCTGCTCAGCCCGCAGGATCTCTCGGGCCTCGACGTCCTGCCCGACCTCGTGCGCTCCGGTGTCGCCTCCCTCAAGATCGAGGGCCGCCTCAAGAGCCCGGAATACGTCGCCAGCATCACCCGCGTCTACCGCCAGGCGCTCGACAAGGTGCTGGCCGAGGTCTTCGGCCCCGCCCCGCAGCCGGAGGCGGCCGTGATGGACACCGTGCGCCGCGAATCGCTCTACGACCTCGAGATGGGCTTCTCCCGCGGACTCTACACCGGATGGTTCCGCGGCATCCAGAACCAGGAACTCGCCCACGCCCGCTTCGGCACCAAACGCGGCGTTTACCTCGGCCTCGTCAAAGGGGTCGGCCCCGACAGCGTCTCCCTTCAGCTCGCCGGCCCCGCCAAGCCGGGCGATGGCATCGTCTTCGACGCCGGCCGGCCCGATGAAAAAGAACAGGGCGGCCGCATCTATCACGTGGACACCCGTGGCGCGGACACCGTGCTGCGCTTCGGCCGGGGTGACATCGACTTCGCGCGCATCCACGTCGGCGACCGCGTCTGGAAAACCAACGATCCCGAGCTCGACCGGCGCGTGCGCGCCACCTTCGAGGGCGACCAGATCCGTTTCCGGCGCGAGATTCATCTCGAGGTTCACGGCGCCGCCGGCACGCCGCTCACGCTGTTCGCCCGCGACGAGCAGGGGCACGTGGCCAGGGCCGAGTCCGCCACGGCGCTGGCCCGCGCCGAGAAACAACCCCTCACCACCGCCCGCCTCTCCGACCAGCTCGGCCGCCTCGGCGGCACGCCCTTCAAGCTCGGCACGCTGCAAAACCTCCTCGAGGGCGAGGTCATCCTGCCGGTCAAGGAGCTCAATGAACTGCGCCGACGCGTCGCCGTCGATCTCGAGGCACAACGTGCGGCGCCCCAGCGCTGGCAGCTGGCCCAATATACTCCTGCCTGTCATTCTGAGCGCAGCGAAGAATCCAGCAGCATGATCGCCGGAGCACATCATACTGGATCCTTCGCTACGCTCAGCATGACGGGAAATAGCGCCCCCGAGCTCATTGTCGTCATCCGCGAACCGCACCAGCTCGACGCCGCCTGGGCCGCCGGCGCCCGCACCTTCTACTGCGAGTTCGAGAATCCGAAGCACTACCGCGACACCGTCGCCCGTTTCCGCGCGCTTCAAATCGAAAATCGGGAATTCAAAATCGAGAACCCCACCATCTGGGTCGCCGCGCCGCGCGTCTTCAAGCCCGGCGAGGAATGGATCATCAAGCAGGTGCTCTCCTGCGAGGCCGACGGCTACCTCGTCCGGAATTACGACCACCTGAAGGCCTTCGCCGGCCGGCGCCTGCGCGGCGACTTCTCGCTCAACGTCGCCAACCCGCTCACGGCGGACTACTTCATCAACCACCGCGGCCTGGAGCGCGTGACCGCCTCCTACGATCTCAACATCGGCCAGCTGGAGGCCCTGCTCCGCCACGCCCCGGGCGCGTGGTTCGACATCACCCTGCACCAGCACATGCCGATGTTTCACATGGAGCACTGCGTGTTCTGCGCGTTCCTTTCCACGGGCAAGGACTACCGCGACTGCGGCCGGCCCTGCGACGCGCACCGCGTGGCGCTGCGCGACCGCGTTGGCGCCGAGCATCCGCTCAAGGCCGACGCCGGCTGCCGCAACACCGTTTACAACAGCCGCGCCCAGACCGGTGCCGAATACGCCGCGCGCCTGCTGGAGCTCGGCGCCCGGCATTTTCGCATCGAGTTTTTAACCGAGTCGGCCGACGAGGTCACGCGCACCGTCGCCCGCTACCGGCAGCTTCTCGGCGGCCAGGTCAGCGGCACCGAGCTCTGGCGCGAGCTGAAGCTCATCAACCAGCTCGGCGTCACGCGCGGCCAGATGGAGGCGCCGGCCCGCGTGCTGCCCCGGAAAGGGACGTAGGCCCGCCCGGAACCGGTCCCGTGCCCCCTTCGGCGTAATTCCGTGCGCCGCCAGCCAAATATTGTCGCCTCCGGCGAAAAGCGCCGCCTAGGCTGCGCGCACCCTGACATGAGCGAAGCCCAGAAAACCTCCGCCCCGGCGCCCACCCCCACCCTGTCGGCCAGCAGCGACCTGGAAATCAAGGACGCCCGGATCATTTTCGAGCCCATCTGGGACGACTTGGAATCGCATTTCGGCCGCCAGCACCTGCGCTTCCCCAAGGAAATCATCCTCCTCGGCGGCGCGCCCGGCGCCGGCAAGGGCACCAACACCGCGTTCATCGCCAAGACCCGCGGCCTGACCTGCGCCCCGATCGTGATGAGCTCCCTGCTCGACACCCCGGAGATGAAGAAGATCAAGGACGCCGGCAACATGATCGGCGACCGCGAGGTGCTGGCCGTGCTGCTCCGCCGGCTCCTGCAGCCCGAATACCGCGACGGCGTCATCCTCGACGGCTTCCCCCGCACCAAGGTCCAGGTCGAGTGCCTGAAGATGCTCTACGAGCGGATGACCCAGCTCTGGCGCGAGTTCTACGGCACCCCGCTCGCCATCCACTTCCGCCAGCCGGTCATGCAGATCGTCGTCCTCTTCATTGACGAGAAGGAGAGCGTCGCCCGCCAGCTCAAGCGCGGCCGCACCGTCAAGCTGCTCAACGAGGAGGTGCGCCGCGTCGGCCACGGCGTGCTGCAGGAGGAGCGCGCCACCGACTTCGACGAGAAGCTCGCCCGCCGCCGCTACCGCGTGTTCAAGGAGCAGACCTGGGACGCGCTGCTCTCGCTGAAGGACGTCTTCCACTACCACCTCATCAACGCCGTGGGCACGTTTGCCGAGGTCGAGCAGAACATCCTCGGCGAGCTCGAGTATCAAAGCTCGCTGGAGCTGGATCCGCGCACCTACGACCGCCTGCGCACCCTGCCCCTCGCCAGCGAGATCATCGTCCACGCCCGTCAGGAACTGGTGAAACGCCTCGACGGCTACGAGCTCAGCCACCCCGAGGTCTTCCAGCGCGTGGTCACGCTCATCGAGAAGAAGATGATGCCCATCATCACCCGGCACGCGCTCTCCGGCCACGCCAACATCAACAGCGAGGACTCCGTCTTCGACGAGCCGCTCGCCCTGGCCATGCTGATCGACATCTTCTCGGAGCGCGGCTACCACGCCGTCGTGGACGTGCACCGGATCGAGATACCCGAGTCGTTCGACCTGCAGACCGGCAAGATCACCTGCCGCCTGAAGAAGGTCTATCGCACCATCATTCGGTTCAAGGGCTCCGAGATCCGCCGCGGCTGACCGGCCTGCGCCGAGCCACGGCCGACCAGCCGCCCGCCTTGATGAGAATCCTCGAGACCGCGCGCCTGGAGCTGCGCCGCATGTCCGCGGCGGATGCCCCGGTCATCCTCGCGCTGCTGAACGATCCCGGGTTTCTGCGCTACATCGGCGACAAGGGCGTCCGCACCCTCGCCGATGCCGCCGCCTACATCGAGCGCGGCCCGCTGGCCAGTTACGCGCAGCATGGCTTCGGCCTGTGGCTCGTCGCCCTGAAAGACGGCGGCCCCGCCATCGGCATGTGCGGCCTGATCAAGCGCGAGGGGCTGGACGACGTGGATATCGGCTTCGCCTACCTGCCCCAGTTTTGCGGCCGCGGCTATGCGACCGAGGCCGCCGCCGCCACGCTGCACCATGGGCGGACCGTGCTGGGCCTGAAGCGGATCGTGGCGATCACGGCCCCGGACAATGCCGCCTCGGCCAACGTCCTCCGGAAAATCGGCCTGCGGCACACCCGCACGCTCCGGCTCCCCGCCTTGCAGACGGACAGCCTGTTGTTCACTCCGCCCGAGGTGTGAGCAAATTGTAGGCGAGATGCCCTCATCCCGCAGCTTTCCATAGCGGCACCTGCCTCGCGGCGTGAGGGCACCCCGCCCACAAGGATTATTGCCGCCTCAGGGCGTCACCGGCGGCGGAGTCTCGGCCTCGCGCATCAGGCGGGCCGCCGCCGGATCGTCCGGCAGCAACCGGCCAATCTCCCGCGCCAGCAGCATCGCCTTTTCCTGATCCCCGCCCGCCAGGAGATCCCGCACGACCTTGAACGCCGCGCCGCGGGCCGCGCCTCCCTTGATGACGAGTTCCTTGAGCGCGGCCAGGGCCTGCGGGCGCTGGCCGAGCCCGAGCCGGATCAGCACCTCGCGCACTCTCACCTCGGCGGCGCCGGTCGCCAGCCAGGCCGGCGGCTTCTCGCGCAGGTGTTTCAGCAGGCGCTCGGCCTGGGCCCATTCCTGGGTGAGGATGCTGCGATCCAGCGCCGCCAGCGCGGCGGGCTGGCTCGCGATCGCGGGCGCCACATCGTCCGCCAAATCCAGGGCGCGCAACGCCTGTTGCACCCGGACGGTGGCGGTCGGCGCCGCGACAATCTCATCCAGGAGGAGCCGCGCTTCGTCGCGCCGGCCGCGCTCCGCCAGCCGCTGCACGACCGGGACCAGTTGCAGGATGTCGGGCTCGCTGCGATAGCGGTCGAGCCAAGCGCGGGCGGCCGTGCGGCTGGCGATCTGGTCGAGGGTGAGGTAGGCCAGCTCGACCTCGCCCACCGCGAGTTCCGTCTCGATGAGCGGCAACCAGCCGGGTTTTTGCGCGCGGATGGCGCGCACGAAATCGCGGGCCGCCAGCAGGGAATCCTTCGCCAGCAACTCGCCCAGCCGCTGGCGCGCCTCGGTGGCACCGGCGGGCAGGAGGATCAGGGCGGTCCCCGTCGTCTCGGTTTGGGCACCCGCAGCGGGCGCGGCGGCCAGCACCGTCGCCAGGTGGGCTTGCGCCGTCACCAGCGGGTCGCTCTGCGGATACACCTGCAGGCCGGCGCGCACCACCTCGGCGGCGCCGGCCGGGTTGCCGGCCTTCTCCAGCACCGAAGCGGCCAGCTGATAAACGGGCAACGGCCCCTGGCCGCGCGCGCCGGTGAGATGCGCCACGAGGAACACGACCTGGTCGGGCGTGCCGGCAAAGGCCGCGCGCGTCAGCCGCTTGATGAATTCGGGGTGGAAGCGCTGCATGCCTTTCAGCGTATCGATGTTGTTCTCCCAATCATGCAGGTGGCGGGTGGCGGCCTCGATGTCGCCGTGCCGCAGCGCCAGTTCCGTCCGGTGGACTTGGAAGGCAAAGGGGCTCAACCGCGCGCCCGTCGCCACCGCCTGGGCCCGCGCGACCACGTCGGGGAGGTCCAGGTTGACGGCCAGCGCCGCCAGCGCCTGCATGGCACCGTCGTTGCTGCGGAACAGCCGGTAGTATTCCTGCTCCGCCGCGTCGCGCAGGCTGGTGCGCTTCAGCCGGTGCCAGCCCTGGAAACCCAACAGGTAGGCGCCCGGCTTGTCGGGAGCCTGCGCCTTGAGATGGCGCAGGGCGCGGAGCAGGCCATCGGCATCGCCGGCGGCCACGGCGACCTCGGTGGCCAGCCGCCAGGTTCCGGGCGCGACCTCCGGCGCCGCGAGCAGGCGGTCGGCCACCACCTTCGCCTCGGCGGGTTGTCCGGTGCGCAGCAGCAGGTCCACCTGCAAGGCCGCCAATTCGGCCTGCGCGGTGGCGGTCGCCGGCGGGGTGATGGCCGCGAAGGCCGCCGCCGCCTCCGGATGGCGTCCGAGTTGCAGCAGGAAGCCCACGCGGGCGCGTTCCAACAAGAGCCGGAGCTCCGCGTGCCGGGCATCGGCCGGGGCGGCCCGCAGCTGGCGCTCCACCACCTCGAGCCCGTGCGTCTGGATCTGCCACGCGGCGTAGAGGCCGAGCAGGGCGCCCACCAGCTTGGGATTTTCCCCGGCAAAAGGCAGCCCCTCCTCCAGCGTGCTGACGGCGCGCGCCGGCTCAAAGCCGGCCAGCAAGCGCGCGAGCATCAGGCGGCCTTCCACATTCCCCGGCGAGCGCGCGAGACCGGCCCGCAGGTTGTAGAAGGCGGTGGTGTAGTCGCGCTCCTTCAGGTTGTCCAACGCGGTCAGGATGGCGGTGTCGCCGCGTTTCTCGCGCAGGCCCGGCCAGCGCCACGGCGCCGCCAGGTCGAACCAGCCCACCTGGTTGTGCGGCAGCCGGTCGAGCCAGAGGAACAGCGCGCTGGCGGCCAGGAGCCAGCCCGCCAGCGCCAGCCCGGACAGGGCGATGAGCAGGCGGCGGTGATAGATCTCGAAGCGCCAGATCGGGTTCGCCTGCCGCTCGATGCGGAGCGCCACGGAGCGCAGCAGCCAGAGCCGCCGGTCACCGGGAGCGAGCACGCGGGTCAGGGCGGGGTTGAAAGAATAGTGCAGCTTCACCGGCCCGCCATGTAGGCGGGCCCGGCCGGGGCGGGCAACCTGCAAAATGGTTCAAGCGTGGCGGCCTGGAGCTTGCACGTTACCGGCACCCCCACAAAGCTTGCCTCATTCAGTTTGGCCTCGTGAAAAGGAGGGGGCCGCGATGTCAACCTAGGCCGAGAAACGCCCGGACTTTCCTGGCTATTTCGCCACGCCGTGCGGGACTCACCCGACCGGCACTGCGGAGCACACTCTCCTTGCGGGCGACATAGACCAACGAGCAATCCAACTGTGTCAGGTGGTCGAGCCCATCGGCACCGTTCAGGAGAACCTGATGAGCGCCCGTAGAAGCAGCCGGAGGTTTTTTCGTGCCGAGCAAAACATTAAAACGGTTCTGCTTGGCGTCGCCGAGGGTGTTTTCGCCGGAGAGGATAACAGCGGGATGGCCGGTCGGGTCTGCCCGCCCCTCCGCCCGGAGGAAAACCACGTCCCAACGGCTTAGGGTCATAACGATTCCCCAAAGGTGTTGTGCAAGCGCAGCTCCGCTTTCGTGAGCTTCAAGTGCCCGGGCGGGGCGGGCGGAACCTCCTCCGGCAACTCAAACGGTGTGATTTGCACAAATCCGGCCGGGGTGCGGATGACGGCCGCCCGGCGGGTCTTGAGCACGGCACGTGTCACTTGGGAGAATCTGGCCTTGGCGTGCGACACACTGAGGATTTGCATGGGCATGGGCATGGGCAGAAATCTGACTCGCTTCAGGACAACTTCAAGCGGCTTCAGCTTACTTATTCTCGCCTGAAAAGCCGTTGCTAGCCCGTCCGTTCGGCGTGCTTTCTCACCTCACCCGACGCGGTTCACTCGTAGCGCAGGGCCTCGATCGGGTCGAGGGAGGCGGCCTTCCACGCGGGGTAGAAGCCGAAGCCGACGCCGATGCCCGAGCAGACCAGCAGGCCGATGGCGGCCCAGTCCCAGGGGAAAACCAGCGCGGCCTTGAGCATGACCGCCACCAAGTTGCCAACGCCAATGCCAAACAGGATGCCCATGACCCCGCCGGCGAGGGAGATGGCGACGGCCTCGATGAGAAACTGGGTGAGGATGTTCTTCTTCCGCGCGCCGATGGATTTGCGGATGCCGATCTCCTTCGTGCGCTCGGTCACGCTGACGAGCATGATGTTCATGATGCCGACCCCGGCCGCGAGGAGCGCGATGCCGCTGATGACAAAGGAGCCGGCCGCGATGACATCGGCCACCTGGGCGAAGGCGGAGATGAGCGAGTCGTTGGAGTAGAGCTCGAAGTCGTTCTCGTCTTCCGGCTTCAGCTCCCGGGCGATGCGCATGGCGGTGATGGCCTTCTCGATGGTCTCGTTGTAAATCATCTGGCTGGCGGCCTGGGTGGCGATGTTCACGGTCTGCCGCTCGCTGCCAAAATCGTTCAGGAACCGGGTGATGGGGACCATCGCGATGTCGTCCTGATTCTGGCCGAACTGGGTGCCCTTCTCCGCAAAGAGGCCGATGACCGTGTAGGTGCGCTCGCGGATCTTGATCACCTTGCCCAGCGGATTCTCCGCCGGGAAGAGCTTCTCCACGATGCTCCGGCCGATGAGGATGACCGGCCGGGCCAGCTCGATGTCTTCCGCCGTGAAGTTCCGGCCGACATCGACGGTGAACTGGTTGGCCGTGAGGAAATGCTCGTTGGTGCCGCCGAAGGTGAGGCCGGGGGTGCTCTTGCGCCCGCCATAGACCGCCTGCGCGATGCCGTTGCGATCGAAAATCTTCAGGCAGACGACGTCCGCCACGCCCTCCATGAGCCGCTGGTAGCGCGTGGCCTGCGCGAGGGTGATGTCGCGCCGCAAGACGTAGCGCCGCCGCTGGCCCTCGTCGCCGCCGCCATTGACCGGAAACTTCGCGAACTGGAACATGTTCGACCCGAGGAAGCTGAGCCCTGTCTCGATGGAACCGCGCAGGGCCGACACGGCGGTCATGACGCCGATGACGGAGAACACGCCGATGGTGATGCCCGACATCGTGAGGAACGAGCGCAGCTTGTTCACGCCGAGCGAGCCGAGGGCCATGCGGAGGATTTCGCGGAAATTCATTTTCGATTTTCGATTCTCGATTTTTGAATACAACCCCGGCTTGTCATACTGAGCCTGGACAGCAAGCCGCGAGGCTTGCGTGGGATCGCCAATGAACATTCCAATTCATTGTCATGCTGAGCGCAGCGAAGCATCCATCACGATATTCGCAGGCGGTTGTGCCGATGGATTCTTCACTTCGTTCAGAATGACGGGAAAGGATCATTTTTTGGTCTTTGAGTTCGCGCTCGTTTATGGGAATCGAAAATCCGGTCACTCATAGCGCAGCGCCACGACCGGATCGAGGCGCGAGGCACCCCAGGCCGGGGCGAAGCCCGAGACGATGCCGGTGATGACGGACACCAGCATGCTGACCAGCACGAGGTCGGGGGAGAACTCGACCGGGAAACCCGGCGCGGCCGCGCGGATGCCGAGGAACAGGCCGAAAGCCACCACCATGCCCCCGGCCCCGCCGATGAGGCAGATGGAGACGGCCTCGATGAGGAACTGCATGAGGATGCTGCGGCGGCGGGCCCCGAGCGCCTTGCGCGTGCCGATCTCCTTGGTGCGCTCCTTCACGCTGACGAAGGTGATGTTCATGATGCCGATGGCGCCGACGAAGAGGGACAGGCCCGTGATGAAGAGGCCCGCCATCGCGATGCCGGACTTGATCGGGTCCAGCTGCGCCTTGAAGGCCTGCTGCTCATTCAGCTCGAAATTGTTGCGCTCGCCCGGCAGCTGCCCGCGCACGCGGCGCATGGCACCGGCCAGCTCCTCCTTGGCGGCGTCGAGCTGGGTCTTGTCCTTGATTTTGACCCGCAGCTCGGAGCCGCGCCGGGTGCCGAAATATTTCTGGTAGGCCCGCAACGGCACCACGACCTGGTTGTCGAAGCTGAAGAGCCCGAGGAACTCGCCCTGCTTGGCGAACACCCCGATGACGGTGAAGGGCTGCCCGTCCACCAGCACGGTCTGGTCCAGCGGGGAGCCGAGGGGGAACAGCGCCTCGGCCACATCATGGCCGAGCGCGACGACCTGGCGGCCGGCACCGGCCTCGGTGTCGTTGAAGAGCCGGCCCTCCTTGTATTCGGCCCCGCTGATGCGGGCGTAGTCGGCCATGGTGCCGATGGTGAAGACGTTGTTCACCTTGGCATCATCCCGCTTGATGGAGCAGGGGCGCGCCACCACCGGCACGGCGACATCCAACAGGCTGTTCGGCGTGGCCGCGATGATGCGGTTCAGCGCGTCGGCGTCCGCCGGCTTGACGTTGGGCCGGTTGGCGTAGTTCCACCAGTCCTCCACCCCGCCCCACGGCCATTTCTGGACGTAAACGACGTCGTCGCCGAGCATGGCGAGGCTGTTCTGGAAGCCGGTGTCGATGCCGCGGATGGCCGTGCCCATCAGGGTGACGGCCACGATGCCGATGATCACCCCGAGGGCAGTGAGCACCGAGCGCATCTTGTTGGCCCGGATCTGGGTCAGCGCGATGCGGAAGGACTCGGTGAACTCGTAGAAGAGACGCTTCACGTTATTTTTGATTTTTGATTTTTGATTTTTGATTCTGTCGGCCGAGGGTCTTGCGCGAACTGACCATGATCGCGGTGAGTGCATCAGCCTCTTGCCAGAGCGACTGCACTTTCCCAGCCGGAAGCAGGCCTTCCTCGATGATCAGCTCCATCCAGAATGCGCTTTCGTCGGCTTCCTCCTCCACAACGCCCAGCTTGGAGATAAAATCCGCCGTCGAACGCGCCCGGCAGGCAGCGCGATAGTTTGCTCCGACCGAGGTGCCCGCGCGACCCAACTGACCAGCCACGACTGACGCGGAACGCCCGCGCGGCAAAGCCTCGACCAGGTGCAGCACCCGGCGAGCGAAGAGCTTGGTTCGCGCTTTGAGCTCGGCTTCGGTCATGGAATCAAAAAACCAAAAATCAAAATTCAAAAATCATTGCTGCCGCGCGTCGGATTCAATCAGCCCGTCGCGCAGGCGGACGATGCGGCGGGCGTGGCGGGCGATGTCCTCCTCGTGGGTGACGACGATGATGGTGTTGCCCTGCGCATAGAGGTCCTCGAGCAGCTGCATGATCTCCTCGCCGGTGCGGGAGTCGAGGTTGCCGGTCGGCTCGTCGGCGAGGATGATGGAGGGATTGTTGACGAGGGCGCGGGCGATGGCCACGCGCTGGCGCTGGCCGCCGGAGAGCTCGTTGGGCTTGTGGCCCATGCGCTCGCCGAGGCCGACATCGTGCAGGGCCTTGACCGCCTTCTCGCGGCGGTCGCCGGGGGAGTAGCCGGCGTAGATGAGGGGCAGCTCGACGTTGGCCAGGGTGGTCGAGCGCGGCAGAAGGTTGAAGGTCTGGAAGACGAAGCCGATCTCGCGGTTGCGGATGTCGGCCAGCTCGTCGTCGGTCATGCTGGAGACGTCCTTGCCCGTGAAGTGGTATTTGCCGCTGGTGGGGGTGTCGAGGCAGCCCAGCATGTTCATCATGGTGGACTTGCCGGAACCGGAGGGGCCCATGACGGCGAGGTATTCGTTGCGGCGGACGGTGAGCGAGACGCCGCGCAGGGCGTGCACGATCTCCGCGCCCATCTTGTAGAGCTTGGTGACGTTCTCGATCTCGATGACCACGGGGCCGGGCGCGCGGTAATGGCGCGGGGCGGCCGGGGCGGCGGGAGTGGTGGCGGTGCTCATGGCGTGGGATTCTGTAGCGGCGGCCTGTGACCGCCGTCGGCGCTCATGGAGCGCCGCTACAGCTACGTTACTTGGCGGCTTCCTCTTTCTTGGGCTTCTCGATCATGACCTTGCTGCCGTCCTTGAGCTTGCGGCTGATGGCGGCATAGCTGCCGGCGACCACCTCGTCACCGGCCTTGATGCCCTGCTTGATCTCGATGGAGGTGTTGTCGGCGAGGCCGGTCTCGACGACCTGCTGTTTGACGGTGTCGCCGGTCTTGATGAAGACGACGCGCTGGAGGCTGTCGCGATTGCGCCGCGCTTCCTCCTTCTCGTTGACCAGCTCAAGGTCGTTGCCGGAGCGCTCCTTGGCTTCCTTGGCCTTGGCGGCCTGGATTTCCTCGGCGTTCTTGCCGCTGGCGGCGCGCACCGTGACGCTCTGGATCGGCACGGAGATGACGTTTTCGACGGTCTCGGTCTCGATGTCCACCGTGGCGCTCATGCCGGGGCGGAGCTTCACGTCGCGGTCCTTGATGCGAATCTTGACGAGAAAGTTGGTCACTTCATCCGACGCGGACGAGGCGGCGGACTGGGCCCCGGTGGTGATGGCGGAGCTGCTGATCTCGCCCACCGCGCCGGCGAACTTGCGGCCGGGGAAGGCGTCCACACTCACGACCGTCTTGTCGTCCACCTTGACGTTGATGATGTCGTTCTCGTTGACCTTCACGCGGACCTCCATGCTGGCCAGGTCGGCGATGCGCATGATCTCGGTGCCGGCGAAGGAGCCGGTGCCGACGACGCGCTCGCCCACCTCGCTGGTGAGGGAGCTGATGCTGCCGTCCATCGGCGAATAGATGGTGGTCTTGGCCAGCGAATCACGGGCCTGGCTGAGGGAGCCCTCGGTCCGGCGGATCTGGGCGAGCGAGGAGTCGAAGTCGGCCTTGGCGACATTGAGATTGGTCGTGGCGGAGGTAAAATCAGCCTCGGAGACGAGCTGTTTGCCGTAGAGTTCCTGGGCCTGCTTGAAATCCTGCTCGGCCTTCGTCAGGCGCGCCTGGCTCAGGACGCTGGCGGCCTTGGCGGAGGCGAGCGCGGCCTCCTGCTGCTCGAGCTGCGCTTGGTAGAAGTCGGGCTTGATGCGGACGAGGAGGTCGCCCTTCTTGACGGCCTGGCCCTCGATCACGGGGATCTCGATGAGTTCGCCGGCGACCTCGGGGGATATCTTGACCTCGACCTCGGGCTGGACCTTGCCGGTCGCCGTGACGAGGTGCGTGATGGTCTTCACGACGGCCTTCTCGGTGGTCACGGGGATGCCGTCCTCCTTGTTCTTCGAGGCGGCAAAGACGACGAGGGCGATGATGACCACCGCCGCCACCCCGAGGAGGATGAACAGCTTGCGGTTGGATTTCTTTTTCTGGGGCGCAGCGGAGGCGGCCGGATTCGTGGATGCAGGCATGGGGGATCAGTTGGTCGGATAGATTGAGCGAAAGACAGGAGGGCTGGCCAGCGCTATACTCCAGCCCGGCCCCGGTGCGCCCTTGAAACACAGAAGGGCCCCGATGGGCCCCTCTGCAACACAACTGAAACTGCGAACGGGCGCAGGGCAGCAGCTTTGGCGGGGCGGGAAAACACCCGGGCGACGAGACGGGAGGCTTGGGCGACGAACCACCCCGGAACCGGGACGAAAGGCCGCAGGCCGCAGGTGGTGTTTGGCATGGGCTCAAAACACCCGGTTCAGCCCAAAGTTGCAGCCAGTTTTGATGAACGGCCGCCCCACCCGGATGAATGGTCTGCTTGTGTGGTTCACCTCCGGAGGAACGCATGGGGGTCAAGGAACGCATGGAAGGAACGCATGTGGTCAGACCTTGGTGTGTGGGGTTCATGATAGTTTCCGCTGCAAGGACGGGTCGGGTTGGCGCGTCCAGGCGCTGACCTGGCGGCTGACCTCGTGCAGGCCGCCCATGTTCAGCGTCTCGCCGAGCCAGCGGTTGGTCGCGGTGGTGCGGCTCTTCAGGGCGGCGGCGAGGGCCACCTTCCAGGCGGCGGATTTGGCCTCGCGGGCCAGGTCGGCCGGGGTGCGGCGGAGTTGGCGCAGTTGCCGGGCCAGCTCCTCCTGCCAGAGGGCTTCGCGGGTCGCGCGCAACTCGGCGGCCATGCGCCGGCCCTGGCCCACGAGGCCCTGATGCTCCTTGAGCATGGTCTGGGCAAAGCCGGTCGTGCCGATGATCCAGCCTTGGGACATGGCCTCGAAGCGCTGGGCCTTGCGGGCCGGTTCGTCCTCGGCCAGCCAGGCGAGGTAGGCGAGGTATTTGCTCCGGCCGGCGGCGGTGTCCGCGAGTTTCCCGGCGTGCTCGAGGGCGGGCTGGGGATGATACCAAGTCGGTCGGCTTTTCGGTTCCATCAGCCAGCGCAGGCTGGTCCATGGGTAGGCCGGCAGTTCCGTGACGGGGCGCAGGTGCGCGCGGACCGGATTGAGGTGGATGTAGTGGCAGAGCGGTCCCAGGCCCCCGTCGGGATCCACCACCAGGCTCTTGTAGCGGCCTTGGAAGAGGTGGCCGCGCTCATTGCGCATCCGGTTGAACCGGGTTGAAAACGTGCCCTGCAACCACCGCATGCCCTCGACGAGGTTCGCCCCGGGGGTGGAGACGGCGAGGTGGTAATGGTTCGACATCAGGCACCACGCGTGCACCTCCCAGCCGGTTTTCTGGCAGGCCTCGCCCAGGCACTGGAGGAACGCCGCCTTGGCCTTGTCGGAGCGGAAGATGTCCGACCGGTAGTTGCCCCGGTTCAACACGTGATAGACCCCGGCCTCGGACTCCATTCGCAACGGTCGCGCCATGCCCGCACTCCAACCACCTGCAGCTCCGCGTCAACTACAAACTACAAAGCCTGACCCTATTGGGTCGCGTAGCCAGCGACCTGTCGCATAGCCGCCGCCGGTCTGTGCAAGATTCCACGCTGGATCTAGGGCGTCTCCGGGGCGGCCATTCGCTATTGCGCCCGCAGCGGTTCCGAGATTTGCGCCCACCGAAGCAACTGTGAGGAGTCCCGCACCTCTCTCCATGGAGGTGTTTGTGCCTCTGAAGAAGCCATAGAGCGTGGCTCCAGCCCCAGCTACTCCTTCCGTGTCTGTTAAGATAGTCCGAGAAGCATCGACTGCACCGAGCTGCTGCTGGGCAACATCCGCAGCCGATGGCATACTTGGAGTTTGCGGAGAAAAACCAGCTAGCACCGACTCACGAGACGTAATTTGCCCGGCTAGCCCCTTGGAAGAACGCATAGGGTCAGGCCTTGGGGTGTGGGGTTCATGATAGTTTCCACTGCAAGGACGGGTCGAGCTGGCGCGTCCAGGCGCTGACCTGGCGGCTGACTTCGTGCAGGTTGCCCATGTGCATTGTCGCCGCAAGCCAGCAGTTGTCTGCCCGGTGGTTGCCACGGTTCAAGACGTAATAGCCCCACCC